>DASXYG010000080.1:0-139478 GCA_036502625.1 Streptosporangiaceae bacterium | reverse complement strand
TGGGGTGAAGGGCTGGGCTGGGGTGAAGGGCTGGGCTGGGGTGAAGGGCTGGGCTGGGGTGAAGGGCTGGGCTGGGGTGAAGGGCTGGGCTGGGCTGGGATGAAGGGCTGGGGTTGGGGGAGGGCCGGGTGGGGGCGGACGTGACGGGAGGGGTGGGGGGCCGGGGTTAGGGCTCTTGGAGGGTTGTTACGTGGGACGGGGGGAGGGTGACCGTGATGGGTTCGCCCTTCGACGGGGCCGCTCCGGACATGCGGATCAGGTCGGCGTCGTCTACGTAGCCCCGCAGGAGGAGGCCGTCGCCGGCGTCGATGACCAGGTCGGTGCGGCTGCCCAGGTACGTGGACTCGGTGACCGTGCCCTTGAAGGCGTTCGCGCCCGTCGCGTCGGTGCCGATGCGGAGGTGGGCGGCGCGGAAGGCCACCTCGACCTCGGTGCCCTCGGGGAGGGCGTCGGCTTCGGCCCAGATCAGGGGGCCGCCGGTGGTGGGGCGTACGGCGATGCGGGTGCCGTCGCGGTCGGCTACCGTGCCGGCGATGATGTTCTCGTAGCCGACGAAATCGGCGACGAACCGGGTCGCCGGGGCGGTGTAGATCTCCCGCGGCGCGCCGACCTGCTGGATGCGGCCGCCGCTCATCACGACGATCCGGTCCGAGAGCACCATGGCCTCTTCCTGGTCGTGCGTGACGTACACGGCCGTGGTGCCGATCTCGCGGTGCAGGTTGCGGATCTCCGTACGCATAGACGCGCGCAGCTTGGCGTCGAGGTTGGACAGCGGCTCGTCGAACAGCAGCAGCCGCGGATGGTTGGCCATCGCGCGGGCCAGCGCGACCCGCTGCTGCTGGCCGCCGGAGAGCTGCGTGGCGAGCCGGTCGCCCTTGTCGCCGAGGCCAACGGCGGCCAGCATCTCCGCGACCCGGGCGTCGATGTCCACCCGCGGCGTCCTGGCCAGCTTGACGGGGTACGCGACGTTGGCCTTGACGGACATGTGCGGCCACAGGGCGTAGTTCTGGAAGACCATGCCCGTGCCGCGCCGCTCGGGCGGGACGAACAGGCCCCGGCCGGGCGCCGCGACCACGTTGTCGCCGATGGTGATCTCGCCCCCGGTGGGCTCCTCCAGCCCGGCCAGGCATCGCAGCGTGGTGGTCTTGCCGCAGCCGCTGGGGCCGAGCAGGGTCAGGAACTCGCCGTCGGCGATGGTGAGGTCGACGTCGTCGACGGCCGTGACGCCGTCGTCGTACGCCTTGGTCAGCCCGGTGATCGTGACGTGCGCCATGGCCGCTCCTGAGGAGGATGGGGGCGTGAGGAGAACCCAAATGTATTATAGTTAGATATTGAGAACTTAGAAACGCACAGGCCCGATGTCAACTAAAGTAAAATTGAAACATTTTACATTCGAACCCGCCGAATGGGGCATGCGATGAGCCGACGTACGGACGCCGGTAGCGAACAGACGGGGAACTGGCGCCCGGTCCGTGGAGGACGCGCCTCCGAGGAGGTCGTCGACCAGGTCAAGGCCGCGTTCTTCGACGGCATGAAACCGGGCGACTGGCTGGGCACCGAGACCGAGCTCGCCGAGCGGTTCGGCGTCAGCCGCATCACGATCCGCGACGCGATCCGCGCGCTCGAGGCGCAGGGCGTCGTGGCCGTACGCGTCGGCGCGCGCGGCGGGCTGCGGGTGGCCGACGCCGATCCCGCCCGGCACACCGACGCCCTGTCCGTCCAGCTCCACCTCATGGGCCTGACCTGGGAGGAGCTCGCGGAGGCGATGAGCGCCGTCGAGCCGTTCCTGGCCCGCCTCGCCGCCGAGCGCGCCACCACCGACGACCTCGACCGGTTGCGCGCGATCGTCTCCGAGCAGCGGGCCAGCGTCGACGACCCGCCCGCGTTCACCGACCTCGCGCTCGACTTCCACTCCGCGGTGGCCGAGGCCGCGCGGAACAAGGCGATCCTGGCGTACGTCCGCGCGCTGCGCACGGTGCAGCACGCGAAGTTCGAGGAGCACACCTCCCACCAGGTGGCCGTGCGGGTGGCCCGGATGCACGGCCAGATCCTCGACGCCATCGCCGCGGGCGACGGCGACGCGGCCGCCGCGAAGATGTCCGAGCACGTCGCGCTGGTCACCCACCACAAGGACGACCGGCGGGCCAAGCGCGCGGCCGCGAAGTCGTGAGGCGTGGCCGCGCCGGCGCGGCCACCGCCCTCAGATCGGATACGCGAGCGGTTCATCGCGCACCGAGAGCCACTGCCAGTACGTGAACTCGTCCAGGTTCCACCGTCCGCCGTACCTCCCGCCGTTCCCTGACGCGCCCATCCCGCCCATCGGCAGGTGCGGCGCGTCGCCGATCGGCTGGCCGTTGACGTGCGCCATGCCGACGCGCAGCCGCCGCGCGAGCGCCTGCCCGCGCCCCGTCGCGCGCGTCTGCACGGCCGCGGACAGCCCGTACTCCGTCGCGTTGGCCAGCTCCACCGCCTCGTCGTCGCTGGTGAACGTGGTGACCGGGGCGACGGGGCCGAAGACCTCCTCGTCGAACGCGCGCATCCCGGGGCGCACGCCCGACAGCACGGTGGGCCGGTAGTACGGCCCGTCGTACGTGCCGCCGGTCCGCGCCCGCGCCCCCGCGGCGACCGTCGCCGTCACGATCCCGTGCACCCGCGCGACCTGGCGCTCGTTGATCAGCGGCCCGATCCGTACGGCGTCGTCGGCGCACGGGTCGCCCACCTTCAGCGCGGCCGTGCGCTCGGTGAGCAGCCGTACGTACTCCTCGGCCACCGACTCGTGCACCAGGTGGCGCCCGGCGGCCATGCAGATCTGGCCGTTGTGCGTGAACGCGCCCCACATGCCGTTGTTCACCGCCGCGGACACGTCGGCGTCGTCGAGCACGATGTGCGCGTTGTTGCCGCCGAGCTCCAGCACGACCCGTTTGAGCAGGCCGCCGGCCACCGCGCCGACCCTCCGCCCGGCGGCCGTGGAGCCGGTGAACGACAGCACGGACGTGTGCGGCGACGCGACCAGCGCCTCACCCGCGTCCGCGCCGC
Source organism: Streptosporangiaceae bacterium (assembly GCA_036502625.1). GTDB lineage: Bacteria > Actinomycetota > Actinomycetes > Streptosporangiales > Streptosporangiaceae > DASXYG01. The sequence goes on along the minus strand of DASXYG010000080.1, from coordinate 136,442 downwards.
CGGGCAGGACGTGCAGGACATCGGACGGCAGCCCCGCCTCGGCCAGCGCGAGGGCCAGCACGAACCCGCCGGTCACCGGCGTCTGCGGGTCGGGTTTCAGCACCACCGCGTTGCCGAGCGCGAGCGCCGGCGCGACCGCGCGGATGCCGAGCATCAGCGGCGCGTTCCACGGCGCGATCACCCCGGCGACACCGATCGGCACCCGGCGCGCCATCCCGTACTGGGCCGCGTCCACGCCCGGCAGCAGCTCGCCCTGCGACCCGGTGGCCAGCGCGGACGCGGCGCGCAGCTCCCCGATCGCCAGGCCGATCTCGTGCGCCGCCTTGGCGCGTACGGCACCGGTCTCCCGCATGCTCCAGGCCACGATCTCCGCCCGGTACGTGTCGAGGACCGCCGCGGCCCGGTCGAGGACGGCGGCCCGGTCGCGGGGACCGGTCGCGGCCCACGCGGGCTGTGCGGCGGCGGCGCGCGCGGTGGCGTCCGCGATGTCGGTCGCGTCCGCGCGCCCGGCCGTGCCGATCGTCGCGCCGGTGGCCGGCGCGGTGATCGGGAGCGCGCCGCCGTGCGGCACGCGCCAGGTCCCGGAGAGGACCCGTCCGGTCCAGCGGCCGGGGTCGAGCAGCTCCATGCGTGGTCCCCTATCTCGCGGTGTGCAGTTCGCGGTAGCCGCCCGCGTAGTAGAGCAGCGGGCCCGATGCGGCCGCGTCGTGCCCGGACGCGGTCACGTCGCCGACGAGGATGCGGTGGTCGCCGCCGGGCAGCACGTCGTACAGGCGGCAGTCGAAGTAGCTCAGGCAGCCGTCGATCACCGGCGCGCCGGTCTCCACGGTGCGGGTGCCGATGGCGCCGAAGTCCGGCGCGCTGCCCCGGTCGCGGGTCGCGAAGTACTGCGACACGTGCCGCTGGCTCCGGGCCAGGACGCTCACCGCGAAGCAGCGCGACCCCCGTACGTGGTCAAGCAGCGGGCTGTACGCGTTCACCGACGCCGTGACCAGCGGCGGGTCCAGCGACAGCGACGCGAACGCCGAGCAGGTGATGCCGTAGATCTCGCCGCCGACCCGGGTGGTGACGACGGTGACGCCGGAGGCGAAACGCCCGGCGGCGTGCCGGAAGAGGTCCGCGGAGGTGGGCGACGCGGCCATGGCCGTCTCCTTCACTGACTGCGCTTACCGGTCCGAGTTGTCCGTACGTTGCAGCAGGTGGTAGCCGTGGCGGGCGCGGGCCTCGGCGATCGTGGCGCCGGCGAGCGCGTCGGCGAGGATCTCCTCCTCGCGGCCGGCGATCTCCAGCGCGATCTCCAGGACGCGGCCCTCGTCGGCGCGCGGCACGGCCACGACGCCGTCGTCGTCGCCGATCAGCAGGTCGCCGGCGCGCACCTGGGTGCCGCCGATGCTCACGGGGGCGCCCACGTCCGACACCTCGACGCGGTCCTTGCCCGTCCGCATGTAGCGGCCGCGGCTGTAGACCGGGTAGCCGAGGCCGAGCGCGCGGCGGGTGTCGCGGCAGACGCCGTCGATGACGGTGCCGGCCACGCCCTTCTGGTGGGCCACGGCGGTGAGGATGTCGCCCCACACGGTGGCGTCCGTACGGCCGCCGTTGTCCAGGGCGACCACGTGGCCGGGCGGCACGTCGTCGAGGTAGTCGCCGACCGTGCCGGGCGGGTTCCCCGCGGTGACGTACCGGACGGTGAACGCCCGGCCCACCATGGCCTGGCCGCCGGCCAGCGGCGCGATGCCGAGCAGCCCGCCGGGGCGGCCGAGCCGGTCGAGCGCGTCGGAGATCGTGGCCGCCGACAGCCCGGCGAACCGCGGATCGAAGTCGCTCACGTGGTCTCCTCGTCCGGTCTCGGGAACGCGCTGTCATGCATGACCTCGGTGACCGGCCGCCCGTCGCGTACGGCCGCGATCATGCGCGCCTCCCGCTCCGCGATCCGCTCGGCCAGCGCGATCACCCGCTCGGCGGACGCGGGGTCGGCCGGGACGAACGCGATTCCGCTGCGGTCCGCGACCACGTACGCGCCCGGGTGGACCAGGTGGCCGGCGATCGTGACCGGGACGTCCATGGCGTCCTGGACGATGCGGCCGCGGGCGCTGACCGGCACCACCGCGCGGCCGAACACCGGGAGGCCCAGCTCGTGGCTCTCCGCGATGTCGCGGCACGCGCCGTCGACGATCACCCCGGCGACCCCGGCCTGCCGCGCCGCGACCGTGAGGATGCCGCCCCAGCAGGACACGTCCGTACGGCCGCGGTTGTCGATGACGATCACGTCACCGTCGCGCGCGTCCGCCACGGCGGGCGTGCCGATGTGCGTGCCCGGCCGGTCGCCCTCTTTGGGCGCCACCCGGATCGTGCGGACCCGCCCGGCGACCGTACGGTCCACCGGCCACAGCGGGCCGAGTCCGGTGACCGCGCCGGGCAGGCCCAGCGTGTCGAGCGCGTCGGAGACCGCGCAGGCGTCCAGCGCCCGCAGCCGCGCGACCAGGCCGCTCATGCCGCGTCCGCCGTCCACGCGACGAAGCCCATGGCGTTGCCGGTGCCCGCCTCGGTGCGGTAGCAGGGCTGGTAGTCGACCACCTCGGCGCGCAGGCCGGTGCCGGACATCGCCCCCGCCACCGTGATCCAGTTCCGCAGCTCGGACGTGCCCGACCGCATGACCTGGGCGTCGATGCCGCCCAGCCGCGCCGCGTCGTTCGTACGCAGGGCGTCGAGGAACGCGCGGTCCAGGTCCTCGTCGATCACGAAGTGCGACAGGCCGCCGGAGGCGACCACGCCGACGCGGAGGTCCTCCCCGTACGACGCGACGGCCGCGCCGAGCGCCCGCCCGAAGCCGTGGCAGCGCGCCGCGTCCGGCGGCGTCGGGTCCCAGAACGTGTTCACGAAGACGGGGACCATCGGGATCGCGCAGTCCTCGCCGAGGATCGCCTGGTAGACGAAGCCCCAGCCGTGCGGGATGCCGTGGTTGCCGTAGCGGCCCGGCGGCAGGTTCCGCGACGCGGCGGCGTCGTACCCGCCCCGCGCCGACTCCGTGATCAGGTGCCGGGCGAGCCCCGGGTGGCAGGGCCGCCTCATCGGCTTGGACGGCACGTCGCCGGTGGCCGCCGCCGCGAGCCCGGGCGCCATCGCGGCCAGGTGCTCCCCGGTGAACGGCACGTGGTCGACGCCGTCGCCCCAGTACACGGCGAACGGCGGCAGCAGCTCGTCGCCGTAGATCTCCTTGTGGTCGCTGCTGACGATCACCAGCACGTCCGGCCGCGCGGCGCGGACGACCTCGCCGAGCCGCCGCAGCGCCGCCATGCACGCGTCGTACCGCGCGCGCTGCGCCTCGGGGGCGCACTCGGCCGAGAAGTCCGTACGCGCCGCCGCCAGCTCGGCGAACGTGTGGTCGCGGCCCTGGTAGACCAGCGCCGTGTTGCCCCGGTCGAACCGGCCGCGCTCGGACCACCGCTCGGGCGGCATCTTCAACTGCGGCCCGTGCGAGCTGCCGATGCCGACGACGATCTCGGCCATCAGCGCTCCCCGATGCCGAACAGGGCGGCCGCGTTGCCGGACATCAGGCGCGTACGGTCCGCGTCGGAGAGCCAGTCGATCTCCCCGATCAGCAGGTGGATGTCGTCGAACCAGCGGCCGGTCGCCGGGTCGCGCTGCGAGCCGGTGCCGGGCTTCTCCGTGCCGAACAGGCATCGGTCCACGCCGGCTGTGCGCAGCAGCAGGTCGATGGCGTCCCGGGTGTACAGGCAGGTGTCGAACCACAGCCGGCGCAGCCGGTCCATGTACGGCTCGCCCGCGCCGCGCACGTCCGCGGGCAGGAACCGGCCCACCTGGTACGGGATCGCGCCGCCGCCATGGCACACGACGACCTTCAGGCCGGGGAAGTCGGTGAGCACGGACGACGACAGGAGGCTCCAGATCGCGACCGTCTCCTCCTGGATGAAGTGCAGGCTGTACGGCTCCCGCGTGGGCGGCCGGCATCCGGCGCCGTGGATGATCGCCGGGACGTCCAGCTCGCACAGCGCCTCGTACAGCGGGTACCAGTACCGCTCGCCCAGCGCCGGCGGCACGGCGGTGCCCTCGTACGGGTCGGGGTTCAGCAGGCAGCCGACGAACCCGAGGTCGGTGACCGCGCGGCGCAGCTCACCGGCCCACGCGGCGACGTCGAGCTCGGGGCTCTGCGGCAGGCCCGCGACGCCGCGGAACCGGTCCGGGTAGAGGTCGCGGACCCGGCCGATGACGTCGTTGGTCTCCTCGGTGAACCACTGGACGAGCTTGCCCTGCTCGCTGTGCATCATGGCGTACGGGCGCGGCGAGATGAGCTGCACGTCCACGCCCGCGCCGTCGATGTGCGCCATGTGCGAAATGCCGCCGAAGCTGGGGTTGGGCTCGTGCAGCGCGGCGCGCAGGTCGTCGTCGCTGAGGCGGCTGCCGCCGCGGCCGTGCGCGCCCCGGTGGGCGAGGATGTTCGCCTTGTACGCGTACAGTCCGGCCGGCGCGCTGACGTGGCCGTGCACGTCGATGATCATGGGATTCCTCCGGGTCAGGACGGCAGGGGCGCGTCGATGAGCGCGCGCAGGCGCGCGTCGACGTCGGACCGGTCGTAGCGCTTGTACATCCGTGTCCGCCCGGCGGCCAGGTCGCCGCGGTGCAGGTACTCGTACAGCTCCTGGCGGCTGCCGAACCCGTCGCCGATCAGGTCCCAGGCGACCCGGAACAGCCGCGACTTCTGGTCCACGCCGATGTCCTTGCCGCGCATGTACGTCTCCAGGTACGGCCGCAGCTCCGGGTTGGCCAGGTCCGCCTCGCTGGGCTGCATGAGGATGCCGGACGCGCCGATCTGGCGGACGATCTCCACGACGCGGCCGGAGATCTGCGCGGAGAAGCAGCCGAGGCCGTACGACTCGGCCGGGGCCACCAGGCCGCCGGGGGTGGCGTACGCGCCGGCCTCCGCGCCGTCGATGGCCAGCTTCACCGTGTCGGCGTAGGAGGCGAGCTCTCCCAGGTTCTCCTGGATGCCGCGGAACCCCTCCACGCCGATCGACTGGGCCATCAGCGCCGCGACCCCGATGAACGTGCGCAGCCGCTGGTGGAAGCGGATGTGCGTGGACTGGTTGCTCCACGCGTTGATCCGGCCGAGCCCGCGCAGCGCCAGCATCCCGTCGTGCAGCAGGAACACGCGTTCCCACGGGATGACCACGTCGTCGAAGAACAGCATGGCGTCCTGCTCGTCGTAGCGGCGCGCGAACGGGTGGCTGTGCCCGTGGCCGTAGTCGCCCAGCGGCTCGCGGCAGAGGATCTTCAGGCCGCGCGCGTTCATCGGCAGCGCGAACCAGATGACGAACTCCTCCGCGCCGCGCAGCGCCGAGACGCCGTTGAGGTAGACCAGCACCTCCTGCGCGAACGGCGCCAGCGTGGCGAGCTGCTTCGCGCCGCGCAGCACGACGCCGTTGTCGTTCTCCCCGACCACGCGCAACGCCAGGCTGGGGTCCTCCAGGGCGGTGGTGCTGCGGTCGATCTGCGGGTCGCCGAGCGCGTGGGTCAGCGGGAGGTCGTGCTCCATGGCGTACCGGTGGTACGCGACCGCGTTGCGGCCGAACCCGTCGCGGTTGGCGTCCAGCTCGGCGCGGAAGTCGTGCAGGCCGACCGCGACGTTGGCCATGAAGTCCGGCGCGCGGCCGAGCTGGCCCCAGCTCTCCCGCATCCACAGCTCGGTGTTGGCGAACTTGCGGCGCAGGTCGCCGGCGTTCCGCGGCAGGTGGTACGACCAGCTCACCCGGTTGCCGGTCTCCGGGGAGACGAACGTCATCGCGTCACGGACGTCCGCGTCGTGCTGCCGGTCGTACAGCCGCGCGAACTCCGCCACGGTGCCGCGGAACGCGGGGTGCTCCGCGACGTTCTTGACCTTCTCGCCCGCCAGCCACACCTCGCGGCCGTCGTCGAGGCTCGCACGGAAGCGGTCGCCGGTCATCGCGCCAGCGGCACCGGTGATGTCCATTCAGCTCTTCTCCCAGCCGCTCGGTTCCCGATGCCCGAGAACGTACGGGCGGCACCGGGGGCGGGTCGTCCGGCACGGTGCCCTAACCTGAGGCCCGCGATTCCGACACGGTGTCGGAAAGCCCCGGTCATGGAGGTGGTGCGCGGTGGCGCTGCGGGACACCCTCGAAACGCTGGCCCGGCGGCTGCGGCGCGCGGTCGTGCTGTACGACGTGGACCTCGTGATGGTCGACTTCACCGCGGACGACCGCACGTCCGACGAGGCGCGCCGGCTGAACGTCCTGGCGCGCCACGCGAGCCCGACGGCCGCCGCGATGATCCGCGACTCCGGCGCCAACCAGGCGCACGCCCCGGTCCGCATCCCCCCGCTCACCGGCGCGCGCGGCCGCGTCATCCACCCCGTCCACCACCGCGACCGCCTGGTCGGCTACCTCAGCTACATCGACGACGGCCCCCAGGACGCGCCCATCCCCGCCGAGGACGCCGCCGCCCTGTCCGCCGCCGCCCCCGCCCTGGCCGAAGCCCTGGCCACCCGCCGCCTGGACGAGGACCGCGACCACGCCCGCACGAGCGCCCTCCTCCGGTCCCTCCTCCTGGCCGCGGACCCGGCGGCCGCCCAGGCCCTCCGGGAATCGGCCGCCGTCCCCGCCAGCCCCGCCTACACGATCGCCGTCGTGTCCCCCGCCCCCGGCGCGGCCGCGGACCCCCGCGTCCACCTCGCGAACGCCCTCACCCGCGCCCTCACATACAGCCCGTCCCGCCTCCCCTGGACCCTCATCGACCCCCCGCGACCCGGCGCCGTCCCGCACGCGGCGCTGGTGCTCGCGTGTCCCGGCATCGACGCGGACGCGCGCGCCCTGCCCGTGGCGGGGGCGCTCGGGGCGGAGGCCGGGGTGGGCACGGGGATCGGGGGCGTACGGGAGGGGCTCGCGGATCTGCACACCTCGTACCGGGAGGCGCTCGTCGCGCTGGACGCCGCGCGGCGCGCCACCGCCACCCCGGTGGCCGCGTGGGCCGCGCTGGGCGTCGAACGCCTCCTCGCGCGCCTCCCCCTGGACACCATGAGCGCCGCCGACCTGCCCCCCGCCGTGCGCACGCTCCTCGCCACCGACCGCGCGGGCACCCTGGCCGCCACCCTGGAGGCGTACCTCGACCACGCCGGCGACGCCCAGGCCACCGCCCGCGCCCTGACGATCCACCGCAGCACCCTGTACTACCGCCTGGCCCGGGTGCGCGACCTCACCGCCGCCGACCTCTCCGACGGCCGCGTACGCCTGGAACTCCACGCGGGCCTCCGCACGGCCGCCCTCCTCGGCCTCCGCTAGCCGCGAGCCGGCCGGTCACCGCCCCCGGGTGCGGAAATGGATGCGCTCGCCCTGCTTCCCGAACATGCTGACGATCTCGACGCGCCCGCGCCCGGCGGCGCCGAACCAGTGCGGGACCTGGCAGTCGAACTCGGCGGCCTCACCCGCGCCCATGACGAACTCCTGACCGCCCAGCACGAGCCGCAGCCTGCCGTGCAGCACGAAGAGCCATTCGTACCCCGTGTGGGTGCGCGGCAGCGGCCGCTCGTCGTGCGCCGGGATGACCATCTTGTACGCGCGCGGCTCGCCCTGCTGCCGGGACAGCGGGATCAGCACCCGGCCGTCCTTGCGTGCGGGCTCCTGCGGCACACGCGGATCGACCACCCGCGGCGCCGCGACGATCTCGTCCAGGGGGATGCCGAGCGCGGCCGTGATCGGCAGGAGGAGTTCGAGGCTCGGCTTACGCCGCGCCGACTCCAACCGCGACAGGGTGCTGGTCGAGATGCCCGTGGCGCGTTCGAGGTCCGCGAGGCTGACGCCCTTCTTCTTGCGCGCGGCGCGCAGCCGCGGCGCGATCTGGTCGAGCACGGCGCCGACGCTCGGTTGTCCGTCCATGGGCACAGTCAAGTCGAGGCGTCCCGGAAACGGCAAGGATGTTTGTCGAAACCGGGCGCGTACGCCGATCCTCCCGGTGGAGGTGATCGGAATGGACGACACGAGGAGCGGAGCGGCACCGAAGCCGCTTCGCGACACGGTGGCCGCCGACGGAGGGGCCGCGTACGGCCGGCTGCCCTTTGGCGTGTACCTGCTCGGCTTCAGCCTGTTCGCGATGGGCAGCTCGGAGTTCCTGCTGGCCGGTGTGCTGCCCGAGGTCGCCGCCGACCTGCGTGTGGACCTCCCGTCGGCGGGGTTCCTGATCACCGCGTTCGCGCTCGGCGTCGTGGTCGGCGGCCCGCCCTTCGCCCTGCTGAGCCTGCGCTGGCCGCGGCGCACCGCGCTGGCCGTCACCCAGGCGGTCTTCGCGGTCAGCCTGATCGTGGGTCTCCTCGGCGACTACCGGGTGCTGCTGGTCGCCCGGGTGGTGATGGGCGTCGCGTACGCGGGCTTCTTCGCGATCGCGTCGGTGACCGCGATCGGCCTGGTGACACCGGATCGGAACGCCCGCGCCTCCGGCGTCGTGGTCAGCGGCCTCAGCGTGGCGATGGTGGCGGGCGGCCCGGCGGGCACGCTGCTCAGCCACTTCACCCAGTGGCGCGGCGGCTTCCTCGCGGTCGCGGCCCTCACCGCCGTCGGCGTCATCGCCTGCGCCCTCGGCCTCCCCGCCACCGCACGCGCCGGTACGGGCACGGCACCGGCCGCAGCGCCGAGCGTCCGCCGTGAGCTCGTCGCGATGCGCAGGCCGGCGCTGTGGGGCATCTACGCGATCACGATCCTGACCACCGCCGCGTACATGATCACGTACAACTACCTGGCCGCGATGCTCACCACCGTCACCGAGATTCCACAGGTGTGGATACCGGCGATCCTCGCGCTCTTCGGTGTGGGCGCCTTCGCCGGCCTGTCCGCCGGCGGCCGCGTCTCCGACCGCCGCCCCCACGCCGCGCTGGTGACCGGTGCCGTCGCGATCGCGGTGCTGTCCCTGGTCATCGCGGCGACGATCCGCCAGCCCGCGGTGCTGGTGCCGGCGGTCCTCCTCCTCGGCGCCGCCGCGTTCTTCCTCAACCCCGCCCAGTACGCGCGGGTCTTCGCCATCGCCGCCGACGCCCCCACCCTCGCCGGCGCCACCACGGTCTCGGCCTTCCAACTGGGCATCAGCATCACCCCCGCGCTCGCCGCCGGCACCCTCACCCACGGCGCCGCACTCACGTCGGTCTGCGTGATCGGCGCCGCCCTGGCCGCCCTCACCGTCCCCCTGATCCTCCTGGACCGACGGCCGGTGGGTTCGGCGACTGTTTCATGAACGGATCACAGAAAATCTGTGGTGGCCGAGGTAGACATTCGCGTCCGATGCCGGTACTGTTTCCCTCGTTGGCAGGAAAGAGAAAGTCAGTGCGGCGCGGGAGATGACGAACTGCCCGCGAGATGATGTGCAGGACGCCAGGCGTGCCGGGGCCGGTAACGGAAGGGGCTCCGGCGGATGGCAGGAAAGGGATTGAGGAAGATCGAGAGAAAGGGGACGGCGCGCACCCGGTCGGATCGCCCGCCGCTGGCTGTACCTCGCCGCGCGGGAACCGCAGGCCCATCGGAACGGAAGGTGGTGGTCTTCGGTCACGCTTACGCGATCCCCGCACAGTCGGCCACCTCCGGTGGCCCGTGCGGAAATGATTCGCCGACGTGTTCGGCGAACGGTGTGCTAGCCCCAACCCAGGGCCCCGGCGTGCACAACGCCGGGGCCCTCGTCATGTAGAGAAGCGATGGACACACGACCTGAGCAGCACACCGGCGAAACCGCCGCCGACACACCGCCGGCGGACAAGTTCGACGACGACGACTACCCCGCCTACACCATGGGCCGCGCCGCCGAGATGCTCGGCACCACCCCCGGCTTCCTGCGCAGCCTCGACGAAGCGAAACTCATCGCCCCACAGCGCTCCGCCGGCGGCCACCGCCGCTACTCCCGCTACCAGCTCCGCCTCGCCGCCCGCGCCCGCGACCTCGTCGACCACGGCACCCCCGTCGACGCCGCCTGCCGCATCATCATCCTCGAAGACCAGCTCGAAGAGGCCCACCGCATCAACACCGAACTCCGCAACCGCGACTGACCCCCGGCCGCAGCCGGGCCAGGGCGGCGCCGCTACCCGCCGGCTTCCGGGTCGGAGGTGAAGCCGGCGATCAGCTCGGGGAAGTCGAGCATCTCGCGGGGCGACGAACCGGACTCCTCGACCGCCGTGCGCAGCTCGCGGTAGAGGGCGGCGATGTGGCGGGCGACCGCGTTGCGGCTCTCCTGCGGGGAGCGGGCCACGATTCCGTTGACGATGTCGCGGTGGCCGGGCACGAACCGCTGGCTGGAGCGTTCGAGCTTGAGGGTCTCCAGCCGGAAGTCCGACATCTGCGGCACGATCATGCGGTACATCGCGTGCAGGTTCTGGTTGTGCGCGGCGCGCAGCAGGGAGTCGTGGAAGTCCTCGTCGGTGCGGCACTCCGCGTGGACGTCGCCCCGCTCGGCGGCGGCCTCGTGCTCGGCGACGCGCTTGCGCATCTCGGCGAGGTCGTCCTTGGTGGCCCGCACACAGGCCAGCGAGACGGCCGCGGACTCCAGGCCGATCCGCACCTCGAGGATCTCGGCGAGCTCGGGCCCGCTCGCCGAGCTCAGGCCGACGAACTGGTCGGAGTGCGGCTGGCTCATGGGCTCGGCGACGAACGTGCCACGGCCGCGGACCACCTGGAGCACGCCGAGCGTGTGAAGTGTGCGGATGGCCTCGCGGACGGATCCGCGGCCCACCTGGAACTGGCGGGCCAGCTCCGGCTCGGCCGGGAGCTTGTCGCCCGGGCGCAGCTCGCCCGAGCGGATCCGCTCGGTGATCATCTCGGTGATCACCTCGGTGACGGGCCGCCGCGCGAGCGCCGCGTACGGAGTGCCCGCCCCCGCGGGGCGTTCCGGGGGCGCTGATCCGGATCTGCTCACGCCGGAACACTACCACCCTTGTGAGATGTCGGACATCTTACTACTGTGCCCGTCATGACTTCCAAGGTGCGAGTAGGTGTCCGGTTCCCGCCGGCGATGTCCGTCGCCACGGTGGCCGACGAGGTCGTACGGGCCGAGCGGCTCGGGTTCGACACCGCGTGGATCGCGGACTCCCAACTGCTCTGGCGCGACGTGTGGGTCGCGATGGGGCTGGCGGCGACCCGTACGGAGCGGATCACGCTCGCCTCCGCGGTGACCAACGTCGCGACCCGCTTCCCCAGCGTGGTCGCCTCGGCGGTCAACACCGTCGCGGAGCTCGCACCGGGACGCGTCTGGCTCGGGCTGGGCACCGGCGACAGCTCGGTGAAGCCGATCGGCCTGTCGCCGAGCACCCGGGCGCAGATGCGCGCCGGGATCGCCGAGGTGCGCGGGCTGCTCGGCGGCGGCACCGTCGACGTCAACGGCCGGCGGGTGCACCTGCAGGGCACGACCGGCACGGTGCCGGTCCACCTCGCGGCGTCGGGCCCCAAGACGCTGCGGCTGGCCGGCGAGGTCGCCGACGGCGTGCTGACCCTGGCCGGGGTGTCCCCGGAGACCCTGGCCGGCACGGTGGGCGCGGTCGCCGAGGGCGCCCGCGGGGCGGGGCGCGCGATGCCGGACGTGACCGTCGGGGCGTTCTGCGCGCTGACCGACGACATCGAGCGCGACGCCCGGGTGCTCAAGCCGATCTGCCTGCACATGGCCACGATCGGCGCGCAGGACTTCCTGCGGCTCGCCGGGATCGAGCTGCCGCCGCCCCCGCCCGTACCCGACGTGTACCCGGACATGGTGCACGCCGAGGACTGGGAGGAGGCGATCGCCCACTCTTCGCAGTACGTCACCGACGAGATGGCCGTACGCTTCGCCCGTACGTTCTGCCTGTTCGGCACCGCCGAGGAGATCCTGGACCGGGCCCAGCGCGCGGTCGACGCGGGCGCGACCGGGTTCTACCTGCGCCACGTCGGCAACTACACGCTGCCGGCCGACCTGATCACGGGTTTCGGCGAGCAGGTCCTGGCCGGCCTGCAGGCGCTGACGCCGCGGGCGGCGGCGTGAGCGCGGACGAGCTGGTCGAGGACCTGCGGGCGCTGGCCCGTGTGCCGTCGGCGGTGCCGCCGGGCGCGGAGACGCTGATCGCGCCGGACGACCCGATCCTGCGGGCGTACCACCGGGTGCTGCGCCCGCGGTTCGCGGCCCTGGCCGGGGACGTCCCCGGGGCGCGGCTCGTCGACCTGCCGCTCGAGCAGTACGCGGCGCACGTCAAAGGCGCCGCGCCCGGTCCGGCGCTGCTGTTCATGGCGTACACCCCCACCCAGCACCACAACGAGATGGCCGATCCGTGGTCCGGCGACCTCCGGGTGCCGCCCGGCGCGGAGGAGCCCGCCGTGTACGGGCAGGGGGTCACGCAGAACAAGGCGCACCAGGCGGTGCTGCTGGACCTGCTGCGGCGGCTCGGCGCGGCCGGCGGCATCGCCCGCGGGTCGCTGTGGCTGTGCGTCAACAACGAGGGCCGTTCGAGCCACGCCTGCTCCACCGCGATCCTCGACGCGCTGCCGGAGACCCCGGACCTGGTCGTCGAGCTGTTCTGTACGGACTTCGCGCTCACCGTGGGCAACCGGGGCCGGGTCGACGTCCACGTGGACCTGGACGGCCGGGCCACGCACTCGTCGTCGCCGCCCGCGACGGGCCGGGTGATCGACGCGGCCGCCGACGTGGTCGCCGCGCTGCGCGAGCTCGACCGCGCGGCCGCCGCCCGCACCCATCCCGAGCTGGGCGCCGAGCAGGTCGTCCCGTACCTGGTGCGCTACGACCCGCTGGCCCCGCACACCCTGCCCGAGCGGGCGCGCGTCACGGTGGACCGCCGGCTGCTGCCGGGCACGTCGCCGGGCGCGGCCACCGGCGACCTGGCGGCCGGCCTGCGGCGCCTGCTCGGCGACGCGCCGCAGGGGTGCGCGATGACCGTCACCGAGGGCGTGGCCATGCTGCCGTACCTGCTCGACGCCGGGCGGCGCGGTGTGCTGGCGCCGCTGGAGGACGCGATCCGCGCGCGCCTCGGCGAGGTCGGCCACGGCGTGTACGGCGGAACCTTCGACGCGGGCGGCCCGGCCGCGCGCGGCATCCCGACGGTCATGTTCGGGGTGCCCGACGCGGGCGGCCTGCTCGGCGACGACCACCTCGCCCTCGCGGCGCTGCGGGACGAGGCCGACATCGTGCACGACGCGGTCGTGCGCTACCTGGGTACCAGCGAGAGGCCGCCGCTATGACCGACCACACCTCCACGACGCTCACCGGCGGCCATCCCGTACGGGTGGTCGCGGCCAGCCTGCTGGGCACGGCCATCGAGTGGTACGAGTTCTTCATCTACGGCACCGCGGCCGCGCTGGTGTTCCCCAAGGTGTTCTTCCCCGACGCCGACCCGCGGGTGGGCGTCCTGCTGTCGCTGTCGACGTTCGCCGTGGCGTTCCTGACCCGCCCGATCGGCGGCGCGATCTTCGGGCTGCTCGGCGACCGCCTGGGACGCAAGCCGGTCCTGATCACCACGCTGGCGCTGATGGGCTGCTCGACGCTGGGCATCGGGCTGCTGCCCTCGCACGCCGCGATCGGCATCGCCGCGCCGCTGCTGCTGGTGGTGCTGCGGGTCCTGCAGGGCCTGTCGCTGGGCGGCGAGTACGGCGGCGCCGTGCTGATGAGCGTCGAGCACGCCAGGCCCGGACGGCGCGGCCTGTTCGGCGCGCTGGTCAACACCGGCGCGGGATGGGGGCTGCTGCTGGCCAACCTCGCGTTCCTGAGCATCTCCGGGCTCTCCCAGGAGGCGCTGCTGTCCTGGGGATGGCGGGTCCCGTTCTGGCTGAGCGTGATCCTCCTCGGCGCGTGCCTCGTGGTGCGGCTGCGCATCAGCGAGAGCCCCGAGTTCGCCCGCGCCGCCGCCCGGGGCCAGACCCGGCGGACGCCGCTGCGGGAGGTCCTCACCCGGCACTGGCGGCTGGCGCTGCTGATGATGCTGTCCTACGCCGGGGCCGGGGTGGTGTTCTACGTGGGCACCGTGTACGTGCTGACGTACGGCACCGACGCCCTCGGGATGTCCAGCGGCACGATGCTCACGCTGGTGCTGCTGGTCAACGTGCTGACGATCGTGGCCATCCCGGCGTTCGGCGCGCTGTCGGACCGGGTGAGCCGCAAGCGCATCTTCATCGTGGGCGCGGTGGGCATGGCGGTGCTGTCCCCCGTGTGGTTCCTGCTGCTCCAGACCCGTTCGTTCGCCGGGATGCTGGCCGGGTTCGTGCTGCTGTTCATCCCGTACGCCGCCAACTACGGCGTGATGCCCACGTTCTTCGCCCAGGTGTTCCCCTCGACGGTGCGCTACAGCGGGCTGTCGCTCGGCTACACCCTGGGCACCGTCATCAGCAGCGCCGTCGCGCCGTTGATCGCGACCGGCCTGCTGTCGGCTACCGGCACGTGGGTGGCGATCGCGGCGTACATGAGCGTGGTCGCGGTGGTGTCGGCGGTGGCCGCGGTCGGGCTGCGCGAACAGCCCGCCGCGGAGCCCGTGGCCGAGGGGAGCCCGGCGTGACCGCGGACGCCGACTACGCCAAGCCCGCGTCGCTGTCCGACGCGCTGTCCCTGCGGGCCGCGCGGCCGTACGCGACCGTCGTCGCCGGCGGCACGGACGTGATGGTCGCGGTCAACGAGGGCCGCCGCGGGCTCGACCAGGTCATCGACGTCAGCGACGTCGCCGAGCTCAGCGGATGGGACCTGGACGGCGACCGGGTGCGCATCGGCGCGGGGCTGCCGCTGACCCGGGTGGCCGACGAGCTCACCGGGCACCTGCCGGCCCTGGCCGCCGCGGCGCGCCTGGTCGGCTCGCCGCCCATCCGCCACCGCGCCACCCTCGGCGGCAACATCGCCACCGCCTCGCCGGCCGGGGACACCCTGCCGCCGATGCTGGCCGGCGACGCGGTCATCGAGGTCGCGTCGGTCCGCGGGGTCCGGCGCGTGCCCGGCGAGGCGTTCTTCCTCGGCCCCGGCCGCAGCGCGCTCGCCCCGGACGAGCTGGTCACCGCGGTGCACGCGGCGACGGCCACCGGGGAGGCGTTCGCCAAGACCGGCACCCGCCAGGCGATGGTCATCTCCGTCGCCGCCGCGGCCGTACGGATCGACCCGGCGCGCCGCCGGCTCGGCATCGCGCTCGGGTCCGTCGCCCCCACCCCGCGGCGCGCCCGTACGGCGGAGGCCTTCGGCCACGACGCGCTCGACTGGTCCGGCGGCACGTCGCCGGACCCGCGGTGGTGGGCCGAGCTGGGACGCCGCGCCGCCGGCGACGCCGCACCGATCGACGACCTGCGCGGCACCGCCGACCACCGCCTCCGCGTGGTGGCCGTGCTGGTGGCGCGGTGCGCCCGCCGCGCCTGGACGCGGCACTGGAACCGACAGGGAAGCCGTCCATGCTGAGATTCACCGTCAACGGGACCGAGGTCGCGCTGAACGAGGTGCCGCCGGGCGAGAGCCTGCTGACCGCGCTGCGCGAGCGCTGCGGCCTGCGCGGTACGAAGAACGCGTGCGAGCAGGGCGAGTGCGGCTCGTGCCTGGTGGCGCTCGACGGGCGTACCGCGTGCTCCTGCCTGGTGCCCGCGCGGCAGGTGCACGGCCGCGCCGTCACCACCATCGAGGGGCTGAGCCCGGCCAACGGCGAGCTGGACACCATCCAGCAGGCCTTCCTCGACTGCGGCGCCGTGCAGTGCGGATTCTGCACGCCGGGCCTGGTCGTCGCCGTGCACGACCTCCTCGGCCGGAATCCCGAGCCCGGCCCCGAGCAGATCCGCGAGGCGCTCGCCGGCAACCTGTGCCGCTGCACCGGCTACCACGGCGTCTTCGAGGCCGTCGCGCTGGCCGCGCGGCGCAGGAAGGACCTCACGCGATGAGCCTGACCTCCGAAACACCGCGCGTGGCCACCGGCGCGGGCCTCGGCGTCGGCGCGGCAGCCGCGCGCCCGGACGGCCCGGCCAAGGTACGGGGCGCGTTCGCGTTCTCCTCCGACCTGCATGTGCCGGGGATGATGTACGGCGCCACGCTGCGCAGCCCGCACCCGTACGCCCGCATCCGGCATGTGGACATCGCGCCCGCGCTGGCGATGCCCGGCGTCCTGGCCGTGCTGACCGCCGACGACATCCCCGGCGCCAACCGCTTCGGGCTCGAACGCCGCGACCAGCCCGTCCTGGCCGGCGACGTGGTCAGGTACGCCGGGGAGCCCGTCGCCGTGGTCGCCGCGACCAGCCCGGCGACCGCCCGCCGCGCCGCGGAGGCCGTCGTGGTCGACTTCGCCGTCCTCGACGCGGTCACCGATCCCGAGACCGCCGCCGATCCCGCGACCGCGGCGCTGCATCCCGGCGGCAACCTCGTACGGCACCTCCGGCTGCGGCACGGCGGCCCCCCGCCGACCGATCCGGACCTGGTCCGGGTCAGCGGCGAGTACCGCGTCGGCATGCAGGACCAGGCGTTCCTCGGGCCGGAGTCCTGCCTGGCCGAGCCCACCCCCGACGGCGGCATCCACCTGCGCTGTTCCACGCAGTGGCTGCACATCGACCGCGACCAGCTCGCCGGCGTGCTCGCGCTGCCGCCCGAACGGCTGCGGCTCACCCTCGCCGGTGTCGGCGGCGCGTTCGGCGGCCGGGAGGACCTCAGCGTCCAGGCGCACGCCGCGCTGCTGGCCCTGCGTACCGGGCGGCCCGTCGCGATGAGCTACCCGCGGCGCGAGTCCTTCGTCGGGCACGTGCACCGCCACCCGGCCCGCATGCGCTACACCCACACCGCCACCCGCGACGGGCGGCTGCTCGCCGTCGAGGCCGACATCCTGCTCGACGGCGGCGCGTACGCCTCGACGTCGCCCGCGGTGGTCGGCAACGCCGGATGCTTCGCCGCCGGGCCGTACGCCGTGCCGGCCGTGCGCGTCGACGCCCGCGCGGTCTACACCAACAACCCGCCGTGCGGCGCGATGCGCGGCTTCGGCGCCATCCAGGTGTGCTTCGCGTACGAGTCGCAGATGGACCGGCTCGCCGGCGCCCTCGGCATGGACCCGGTCGAGCTGCGCCGCCGCAACGCCGTCACCACCGGGTCCACGATGGCCACCGGCCAGCGCGTCGACGGGCCCGCGCCCGTCGCCGAGCTGCTCGACCGGGTGGCCGCCCGGTCCCCGGCCCCGCCGCGCGACGACGACGCCCCGACCGTACGCGGCGTCGGCTACGCGCTGTCGGTCAAGAACATCTGCAAGTCCGCCGGGGTCGACGACTACGGCACGGCCCGCGTACGGCTGTTCCCGCGCCCGGACGGCCGGCCCGCCGCGGAGGTGCGCACCGCGGCGGCCGAGGTCGGCCAGGGCCTGGTGACCGTGCAGCAGCAGATCGCCAGGACCGAGCTGGGCGTCGCCGACGTCGAGGTGCCGCCCGGCGACACCACCGTCGGCGACGCCGGGACGTCCTCGGCCTCGCGGCAGACGTGGATGTCCGGCGGCGCGGTCCGGCAGGCCTGCCGGCTCATCCGCGACGAGCTGCTCGTCCGCGCCGCGGCCCGCACCGGCCACGCCGCGGACGCCCTGCGCCTGGAGGACGGCGCGGTGCACACCCCGGACGGCGCCGTGCCGCTTGCCGACCTGGTCGGCGCCGGGATCGACAGGACCGCGGTCTTCCGGCACCGCGCCACCGCGCCGCTGGACGAGGACGGCCAGGGCGACGCGCACGTCGCGTACGCCTTCGCCGCCCACCGCGTCACCGTCGACGTGGACGCCGAGCTGGGCACGATCGAGGTCGTCGAGGTCGCCTGCGCCCAGGACGTCGGCACGGCCGTCAACCCGCTCGCGGTGCGCGGCCAGATGCACGGCGGCATCGTGCAGGGCCTGGGCCTGGCGATCATGGAGGAGATCCAGGTCCGCGACGGCCGCATCCTCAACCCCGGCTTCACCGACTACCTCATCCCCACCGCCGCCGACATCGGCGCCCACCACCTGGACGTCCTCGAGTACCCCCGCCCCGACTCCCCGTACGGCCTGACCGGCGTCGGCGAGCCGCCCATGCTCTCGGTCCCCGCCGCCGTAGCCGCCGCGGTCCGCGCCGCCACGGCGGCCGACATCCGCCGCATACCGATCCGACCGCAGGACCTCACCGCGGACGGCGCGGGCCTGGTGCGGGAGGGCTAGCCCCAGGGGGCGTCGTTGCCGGTCGGGCTCTGGGAGAGCCAGAGGTGGTAGTGCGGGTCGATGGTGGAGTTGTAGCGGCAGGTGTACCGGCGCCAGCCCTCGTTGGTGCTGGTGAGGAACCACTCGCCCTCGGAGGAGCAGGTGAGGGGGTGCCGGTAGAAGCCGCCGGAGCACCACTCCGCGCCGCAACCGGAGGCCGCGGTGACGGTCGCCGGGGCCGTCTCGGCGGAGGCCGCGACCGGCTGCGCGAGGCCGAGGGCGGCCGCGAACGCCAGTCCGAGCGCCAAGCGTCTGGTCTTCATCAATGGATCCTTCTTTCTGAGGGGGTGGTCAGGCGATGAGCAGGGCGGCGTCCCAGTCGGTGGCGGCGGGGCCGGTGACGGGACGCTCGCCGGCCGCGAACGAGCGCAGGGCGAGCGCGATGCCCGCCGCGCCCTCCAGGTAGCCGGGGCGGTCGGCGCCGAGGGGGAAGTCGGGGGCCGTGTAGCGGTAGCCGAAGGGGGCGGCCGGGTCGTACCCGGCGATCAGCCGCCCGGCCAGCGGGG
This sequence comes from Streptosporangiaceae bacterium, assembly GCA_036502625.1. Taxonomy (GTDB): domain Bacteria; phylum Actinomycetota; class Actinomycetes; order Streptosporangiales; family Streptosporangiaceae; genus DASXYG01. The sequence continues at coordinate 117,758 of DASXYG010000080.1, read as the reverse complement.
TAACGGCGGCCTCCAGTACGGGATCGGCGGAGTCGGCGGCCATGCGCTGCACGATGCGGAGGATGCCGGCCCAGCCGTGGCACAGGCTGTGGTCGGTGACCAGCCCCCGGTCCATGGCGGCCACGGCACCGCGCGCGGCGGCGACGGCCTGCGCGGTCCAGTCCGCACGGCCGAGCGCGTTCCCGGCCAGGTGCAGCGCGCGGGCCAGGCCGAGCGCGCCGTAGCACCAGGCGTCGCGCGTCCGGTGCGGCGGGCTCTGCCACCAGTCGCGGTCCACGCCGGTGGCGGCGCAGTACGCCCAGTACGGGCCGTACGCGTCCGTACGCCGCCAGGACCCGAGCAGGTCGGCGATGGCCGCGATGGCCGCGTCCTGCCCCGGCACGCGGACGCCCGCCGACCAGGCGAGGGAGAGCAGCGCGAGCGGCCCGCCGACGCCGTGCGCGAGCCCCAGGTTCAGGTGGCCGGGCGCGTCGGGCAGGCCGAGGAACGTCTCCGTGCTCCACCAGGCCGGCACGGTGAAGCCGCCGGCGTCGACGTCCGCGCCGGTGGCGGTGGCGACGAGCAGGCCGAGGACCGCCCGCAGCGCGGCGGTGACCGCCGCGCCGCCGGTGCGGGTGTGCCGGGCGAGCAGCAGCCGCCCGATGCCGCTGGTCCCGACGACGACGTCGTAGTAGCGCCAGGACGTGATCGGCGCGCCGCCGCGCAGCAGCGCCAGGCCCTGGTCCGCCGTCCGGGTCGCGCCCTCGGCCAGGACGGCGTCGAGCTGGCCGGACATCGTGGCGAAGTCGCCGGTGCCGGTGCCCGCCCGGTGCGCGGCGTAGGCGATCGCCGGGACGCCCCGGTACAGGCCCGGGTTCGGGACGGCCTCGGGGGCGCCGATCGCCGCGCTCAGGTGGGCGTGCGTACGCGCGCGCGCCTCGCGGTCGCCGTCGCGGCCGAGCTCGGCGAACAGTTGGGCGACGCCGGCGTTGCCGTCGGTCAGGTTGGCCGGCGCCCACAGCTCGACGTACGCGCCGCCGGCCGCGGCGTTGACGCGGGCCGACGCGCGGGTGGCCGCCGCGACGCGCTCCGGGTCGGACAGCCGCTCGGCGAGGACGCCGGCGATGCCGGCGGCCTCCGCGGCGAGGTCGGTGCCGGTCGTCATGGGGTGTGCCGCTCCCGGTCCACGTGGGCCTGGGCGGTGCCGCGCAGGATCGCGTACGTCGACCGCTCGGCATCGACGTCGATGCCGGCGTGCCGGTTGTGGGACAGGTGCAGCAGCGACACGAACGGATGGGTCTGGTCCGCGCCGGCGAGCCGCCGCACCCGGTCGCCGTACGCGCGGACGTACGGGGCCCGGTCGCGCCAGGCGTCGGCCAGCGGCGCGCCGCCGCGCACCCCGCGCAGCGCCGCCCAGTCATCGGCCGGGTCGAGCAGTGCGACGGCCCGGCGGCGCTGGGCCTGGAACGCCGGGTGGTAGTCGTCCTTGGGATAGGTGTCCAGCAGCCACCGGCGCCAGTCGTCCGGCATCAGGTGTACGAGCAGGTCCAGATGGTTGGCCGCGACGATCAGCTCAAGGGGCGGGTCGAGCTCCCCGGCCGTACGCAGCGCCAACTGCCGCAACGCCGCCGCGGAGTCCGCGGCGAACAGGCGCTCGGCGTCCGCGATGGCCGCGGGCCCGCCGTAGCGCGCGGTCTCGGGCCGGTACGCCGCGATCGTGAACGCCCCGGCCAGGCCGGCCGCGCGCAGCCCGGCCACCCAGTCGTGCAGGGCGCCGAGCAGGTCCCCCCACAGCGCCCGCGGCTCGCCGTGGAACCGGAGCCGCAGGTGGTCGCCCAGCTCCTCGTCGGTGTACCGCATGAAGAACCAGTGGTCGGTGAACGGCCGTACGCGCTCGGCGAACCCCGGGAGGTGGCCGGTCAGCACCCGGTCGTGCAGCGCGAGCGGCACGGCGATCTTGGCGAAGAGCCACTCGCCGCCCGGGTCGTGCACGATCTCGGGCACCCGGCGGTACGACGGGCGCCGCGCCGGCGCGGCCGGAGCGGTCGCGCGGGCGGCCCCGACGGCGAACACCACCTCGCAGGCGTGCCCGCCGATCCACCCGCGGCCGTACCCCCCGTCATCGGCACGCTCCACCAGAACCGTGTTCGGCCGGCGGTCGAGCTCGGCGCGGAGCATCCGCAACTCGCCCTCGGCGGTCAGGTCGGTGAGGACCCGGTTGTCCGACGTGACCGCGTACACCACGTCGGGCACGCGCCACCGCGCGCGCCACCCCTCCCAGCGCGCCCGCCACGCCGGCCAGTCGAGGCCGCTGCCGGCCAGCTCCGCGTCGGGGCGCCAGCGCGCACCGGACAGCACGGTGCGGCCGCGCCGTACGCGCGGCAGGTACGGCAGCGCCTCCGCGGCGCCCCAGTGCCACAGCGGCCACGGCTTGGCGCGGAGCATGCCGATCTCGATGAGCAGCCGGACGACCGGCGGCAGCCCGTACGCCAGGGACAGCGCGTGCGGCGCGAACGGCACGAGGTCGCGGCCGGTGCTCGGCCGGACCACGCGGATGCGGCCGCTCGCGCGGTCCACGGTCAGGGCGACGTCGTCCAGGGTGGCGACCGAGGCGTGGCCGGAGCCGGGGACGTTCAGCGCGCCGCCCGCCGAGATGGCCGTCCCGCTCAGCGGCGGCACCTGCTTGACGTTGCGCATCCGCGAGTGCCACAGCACGGTGCCGACCTGGGCGGGGACCGCGTCGTCCGGCCCGTCGAGCGCGGCGGCGATCTGCCCGGCAACGGACTCGGCCAGCTCGGGGAGGACGTGCAGGAAGCGGCCGTACAGGGCGCCGATACGGGCGCCGGAGCTGCCCGTGAGCGCCAGCCGGAAGTCGCCGGAGCGCAGCGCGTCCTCGTCGCGGGCCAGCACCTCGGCGCAGACCTCGGCGTAGGCGTCCGGGTCCGGCGGCCCGTCGCGTTCGGCGAGCCGGTCGACCAGGGCGTCGTCCAGCACGATCTCCCGCCGCCCGGCGGCCGCGGCCTCCTGCGCGAGCGCGCTCAGCGCCCGGTCGCGCGCGGTGGTCCCGGCCGCGGGCGTGCCGCGATGCGCGTCGGGCGGGCCGAGGCCGGTGACGGGGTCGAGCAGCTCCCGCACCGGTACGAGCGTGTGGAAGCCGTACCGCTCGACGAACGCGTCGCGGAACCCGGAGAGCCGGTCGCCGGTGTCGTGCCCGGCCGGGAACAGCCGGTACGCCGTGGCCGCCGCGGCGGCGAACTCCGCGCGCACGGATTCGGGCAGCGTGATGTCGGCGTCGACGCGCAGGTCGACCTGGACGAGGTTGTCGGCCGGGTGGAGGTCGCGCATCGCCGCGGTGGCCCGGCGCCACTCGGCGGCGCCCTGGCCGATGGGCCGCGCCGCGTACGCGTCGAGCGCGGCGGCGACCTCGGCGAGCGCCACGCCGACCGGGTGGCCGCTCGGGGCCAGCCGGTCCAGCGCGTGCCGGATCGGGTCGGCCGCGGTGGGCGGCGGCATCAGGTCGGTGAGCAAAAACTCCTGCTCGATCAGGCCCACCAGGCTCCGCCCGATCACCGCCGGGTCGACCTCGGGGTGGCGGGCGGCGAGCGCGTCGAGCAGGTCGGGGAAGCGGACCGGGGCGCGCGCGGCCTCCAGGGTGAACGCGACCGCGCCGGTGTTCCGCACGGTGCGCTCGGGCTCCTGGTGGGCGGGCCGCTCCTCGGCGGTCGTCCCGTACGGCAGCACGAGCCGTCCGTCGCGGACCCGGCACAGGTCGTTGGCCACGACGTGCAGATGCGGGAGCACCGCGGGGTCGGTGCGCAGGGGGCGCAGGACCGTGTCGAGCCAGGCGTAGTCGGCGCGTGCCGTCTTGCCGTGGCCGGTGCCCACGCCGACCTTCGGCCGCTCGTCGAACCGTACCGGCGCCACGCCCGCGAGCAGCCCGAACGGTGTCGCCCTGTGGGTCATCCGGGAGAGGTACCGCATGGTCGCGTTGGCCGCGCGCCGCAGCTTGGCCGCCTTCGGGGGCGCGCCCTCGGTGATCTTGTCGAGGGTGCCCGCCAGGGTCGCGCTGGACACCGCGATCGCCTCGCGCAGCACGGGGTCGGCCGCGACCCGCCGCAGGTAGTCCAGCGCCTGGCCGGCCTCGCCCGGGTCCGCCGGCGGCGAGGGCAGTGGATAGCCCTCGGGAAGCAGCGACAGACGGGCGAGCGTCACGTCCGCCACGGCGAGGCCGCCACCCCTGTCCGGCCGGTCTGACCGGCGAGAACGACTCACCACGTCGAGAAGTGTGACAGCAACCCGGCATCGGAACAGACATTTCACGGATCTTCGAATCGTCGGCGCCGACCGGACAGACCCTCGCTAAGCTGCGCGGACGTGACCCCAGAGTCACCTGCCACGGGCCGCCACGGGGCCGGCCGGGCAGCGGCGAAAGGCAGCGCGCATGGGCGAGTTCGACCTTGACCTCCAGGTCGGTGGCCAGGCATTCGGATGGGAGTCGGTGTTCCGCCCGCAGCCCGCGGCGGCGCCGGACGCCGTGGGCCTGTCGACGGGCCCGTCCTACCCGCTGGGGTGCGCCCCGACGGGCATCGGCGTGACGAACTGCGGCACGTGCGTGACCTGCGGCCCCGGCGCCACCGGCAGCCCGTGCGCCTGCTGATCCGCTGACCGTGGCAGAGCTGTGGCCGACGCCCGAACCGGTGGCCGTCCGTACGGACGCGCCGCCGGTTCGCGCGCGCCGCGTCATCCGGGAGATCACCACGCGCCTCGGCGACGACGCGCGGCTGCGCCGTGCGATCGAGCGCAGCGCGGCGCAGACCGCGTATCCGGAGGTCAACGTGTGGCGCGCGGAGTCCGTGGCGTACGGCGCCGCGGGCCTGGCCGCCGTGTTCGCCGCCGCCGACCAGGCCGATCCGGGGCGGGGCCTGGACACGCTCGCGCACGGGAGGCTGGCCGCCGCCGTGCAGGCGCTGCCCGGCGCGACGTCCCTCGGGCTGTTCGACGGCGCGTGCGGTGTCGCGTTCGCGGCCGCGCTCGCCAGCAAGGGCGGGCGCCGGTACACCGGCCTGCTGACCGGCCTGGACGAGCGGATCGCGCGGCAGGCGGGCGCAAGGGCGCGGCTGATGGCCGCGTCCGACGACCCCGTTCCGGTGCCGGCGTACGACGTGGTCTCCGGCGCGGCCGGGTGGGCGCTGTACCTGGCCGGGCGGCCGAGCACGCCGCCGGTCGAGGAGGCGCTGGGCGACCTGGAGCGGCTGCTCACGCGGCTGGCCGGGCGGGACGAACGCGGCACGCCGCGCCTGGCGCTGCCCGCGCGCCTGCTCTCGGCCGAACTGGCCGGGCTCGCGCCGGACGGCTACGTGGACTGCGGCGTGGCGCACGGCTACCCGGGCGTGCTGGCCGCGCTGCTCGCGCTCCGCGCCCGGCGCGTACGCACGGGCGGCGCGCCGCCCGCGGAACTGGACGACGCGCTGGGCGGCGGCGCCGCGTGGCTGTCGGCCCGGCTCATCGAGGGGGGCGAGGGCGGGCCGTACTGGCCGTACCGGGTGCTCCTCGGCGCGGACGGCGCCGCACGCACCCGCGCCCACCTGCGGCCGCACGACGGCTGGTGCTACGGCACGCCGGGCGTGGCCCGGGTGCTGTGGTCGGCCGGCACGGTCCTGGGGGAGCCCGCGTACGTACGGACCGCCGTCGCGGCCCTGGAGGCGGCGTGCGAGCGGACGCTGCGGAACGTGGTCCCCGGGGCGCCGCCGTCCCCGACGCTGTGCCACGGCCGCGCGGGGCTCTACGTGATCACGGCGTCGCTGGCGTCCGCGTCGCCTCGGCTGGCGTCCGCGGCGGACCGGCTGCTCGACGCCCTGCTCGCGGCGTACGACGACGACGCGCCGCTCGGCTACCGGGACGTCGAGAACGCCGGCACGGTGACCGACGGTCCGGGCCTGCTGAGCGGCGCGCCCGGCGTGGCGCTCGCCCTTCTCACCGCGGCCGACCCGGACCCGGCCGACGGCGCCCGCTGGTCAGGAACGCTCGCCTTCACCGGGGCGACCCCTCGGTGACCGGCCGGACAACGCGATGTTGACCGGCCTGATCGTGGCTATTGTGCCCGTACGTGACCACCAGGTCACGACGAAGAAAGGGTGGAAGCATGGGTGAGTTCGACCTCGACCTGCAGGTCGGCGGCGTGGCGAACGGCTGGGAGTCGGTGTTCCGGCCGCAGCCGGGCGGGGCGCCGGGCATCGTCCGCATGGCGACGGACAGCCAGCTCGGATGCGCCCCTTCGGGCGGCCCGACCGAGTGCGCCACGTGCTACACGTGTGCCACCTGCGCGTTCACGTGCGCCGGCGCGACGGGCAGCCCGTGCGCGTGCTGACACGGTGAACCGGCTCTCCATGGGAGAACCGGTCGGGGTCCCCGACCCGGCCGCGCCCGCGGCCGGGCGGGACCCGCTGTTCGGGCGCGGCATCCGGTTCGTCCAGGAGGACCGCGCCCAGGCCGGCGGCCGGGCCACCCGGCGGGCCAAGATCCGCCGGCTCCCGCGGGTGGTCGCGATGACCGCCCGGCTGAGCTGGTCCGCCGACCGGTCCGCGTTCGTGGTCGTGATCGCGTCCCAGCTCCTCATCGGGGTGGCCACCGCCGCGACGTACATGGCGATGCGGAGCGTGCTCGCCGGCCTGCTGGGCTCGACCGGGAGCGCGGCCGGCCTGGTCGCCGCGCTCCCCGCCGTCGCCGTGCTGGTGGGCGCGTCCGCGGTGCGCGGCACCTGCGACGCGGCCAGCGCGCGGTACGCCGGCCGGCTCGGCCCGCAGGTGGCCCGTACGGCGCTGCACACCCTGCTGCGGCGCGCCGCGTACGTGGAGCTGAGCGCGATCGAGGACGCGGAGTTCAACGACCTGCTGTCCGCGGGCCGCCGGGGCACGGACGCCGCGCAGCGGGTCAACGACCGGGCCGTCGCGATGTTCAACGGCCTGATCTCGGTGGCGACCGCGGGGTCGGTGCTGGCCGTGCTCGAACCGAGCCTGGTGCCGCTGCTGTTCGTCGCGGTGGTCCCGAAGGCGTGGGCGGTGGCGCGCACGGCGGGCGTACGGCACCTGTCGATGCGCCGCCGCATGTCGCTGTTCCGCCAGTTGGAAATGCTGATCATGTGCCTGACCCACCGCGACTTCGCGGAGGAGGTGCGGGTGCACGGGGCGCAGCGGTTCCTGCTCGACCAGTACGCGCGGATGTCCGCGACGTCGGTGGCGGAGGAGACGCGGCTGGCGGACCACGAGTCGCGGGTCAAGCTCCTGGCCGGAACCGCGGCGGGCGGCGCGGCGATGCTCAGCTACGGCGTGCTGATCGCGCTCACCGCCGTCGGCTACATCCCGCTGGCCGTCGCCGCGACCGCGGGCTTCGCGATCCGCGGCAGCACGATGAGCGTCACCGCGTTCCTGGCGCAGAGCCAGCAGCTCTTCGAGGACGCCCTGTACGTCACCGACTGGCACGAGGCCTGCCGCAAGGCCGACGCCCTGATGCCCCCCGCCGGCTACGGGCACAGACTGCGCCGCCCGCCCGCCACGATCGCGACCCGCGACCTGCGGTTCACCTACCCGGGCGCGGCACGGCCCGCGCTGGACGGCGTGGACGTGACGATCCGCCGCGGCGAGGTGGTCGCGTTCGCCGGCGAGAACGGCTCCGGCAAGTCCACGCTCATCAAGCTGCTCACCGGGTTGTACCTGCCGTCCGGCGGCGAGGTCGCCTGGAACGGGGTGCCCACCGGCCGGTACGACCGGGCGACGCTGTGCGACCAGGTCGCGCTGATGACGCAGAACTGCGTGCAGTGGCCGTTCACCGCGCGCGTCAACGTGACGATCGGCCGCGCGCGGGACACGCCCACCGGCGACCGGCTGCGCGCGGCCGCCGAGGCGACCGGCGCCGACGAGGTCGTCGACCGGCTCGACGACGGCTGGGACGCGCTGCTGGCCCGGGAGTTCTTCGGCGGCACGATGCTGTCCGGCGGCCAGTGGCAGCGCATCGGCCTGGCCCGCGCCTGGTACCGGGACGCCTCCGTCCTCGTCTTCGACGAGCCGACCTCGGCGCTCGACCCGCGCGCGGAGATCGCCGTCTTCAACCGCGTCATCGAGCTGGCCGCGCAGGGCCGTACGGTCATCCTCATCACCCACCGGCTCGCGTCGATCTCCCGCGCCGACCGCATCTACCTGCTGAAGGACGGCCGGGTCGCCGAGGAGGGCACGCACGACGCGCTGATGGAGACCGACGGCGAGTACGCCGCGATGTACCGGATGCAGGCGGCGCAGTTCGAACGCGTCGACGACTAGCCGCAGGTCACGTGCTCCACGCCGGCGGGCGGCGCTCGCGGAAGGCGCGGCGGCCTTCGGCGGCGGTCGGCGACGCGAAGGCGCGCTGCGACTCGGCCAGGGCCAGGTCGGCGGCCTGTTCGCGGGTCGTCCGGGCCACGGCGGCGAAGAACGGCTTGACGCGCTGGAGGACGTCGGGTTCGCACGCGCCGAAGTGATCGGTGACCGCCGCCACCGCCGCGTCGAGGCCGGCCGCGGCCACGGCGTCGTCGAGCAGGCCGGCGCGTACGGCGTCGGCGGCGGTGAACGTCTCGCCGGTCAGGGCGTAGCGGCGCATCGCCGACGGGGCCATCCGGGTGGCCAGGGGCACGGCGACCGTGGCGGGCAGCAGGCCCACCCGTACCTCGTTGATCGCGAAGGTCGCCTCCTCCGTGGCGATCGCGATGTCGCAGGCGCCGACCAGGCCGACGCCGGCGGCGCGCGCGTGGCCGTTGACCCTGGCCACGAGCGGTTTGGGGCAGTCGAGCAGCGCGCCGAACAGCTTCGTGGCGCGCAGCGCGCGCACGTCGGAGTCGCCGGCGTTCCGCGGCTCGTCCTTCAGGTCGGCGCCCGCGCAGAAGACGTGGCCGACCGCGGTGAGCGTGACGACGCGGACGGCCGCGTCGGCGGCGGCGCGGTCCAGGGCCGCGTGCAGCCCCGCGACGACCGGCGCGGACAGCGCGTTGCGCTTGGCCGGGTCGTCGATGACGACCTCCGCCACGTGGCCGCGGACCTCGTAGCGCACCTGCCCGCCGGTCATGCGGTCGCCTCGAGCGGGAACCCGATGACGGCCTGGCCCGGGGCGCAGACCGTGCCGTCGTCGCGTACTTCCTCGATGTCCACGGTGATCCGTCCCTCTCCGTCCGCGATCTGTTTGCCGACGACCCGGCCGCGGCAGGTCAGCGTGTGCTCCGGCGTCGCGAACCGCTTGACCTGGAGCGAAAGGCTGACCAGCCGGCCGGTCGGGCCCATCCAGTCGGTGCACAGGCGGGTGAGGAACGCGCCGTGCAGGTGGGAGTGGACGAGCACGTCGGGATAGCCCTCGACCCGCGCGTACGCGGTGTCGTAGTGGATGCGGTGGCTGTTCCAGGTTGCCGCGCTGTAGCGGAACAGTTGCACGTGGCTGGGCCGGTGCACCTGTTCCGGCAGCTCGTCGCCGACGCTGATCGCCGCGTATCGGTCGCTCATCGCATCTCCTCAGCGCAGCAGCATCGTGCGGTCACAGGTCATCAGCTCCGTGCCGTGCTCGTCGTGGTACTGGTTCCGGTAGCCGACGATGATCATCGGGCCGGTCCGCGCCTCGCGCAGGGTCGCGTCGGTCAGCGTGGTCGTCTGGGTCACCCGCGAGCCGGCGACGACGAGCCGGTGGAACGTCATGGTCTCGCCGCCGCCCATCGTGCGGACGCTCGACGTGTCCACCCCGTACAGGTGCTCGCCGGTCGTCCCGTCAGTGTTCAGCTCGGCTTCGGGATGCCCGACGCCCCACTCGATGACCGACGGCAGCATGTTCGGCGGCGCGACGACGTCCGGGTAGCCGAGCGACCTGGCGTGCTCGGCGTCGGTGTGCAGCGGGTTCTCCTCGCCGACGGCCAGGGCGTACCGGCGGATGTGCAGCGCGGTGATCTCCCCGAGGTCGGTGCGCTGCGTGACCCCGATGTTCGCCCGGATGTCGGCGAGCAGCCTCTCGTCTACGCTCATCGTTCTCCTAGATCACCTGGTCGGCGGCCAGCCGGTCCAGTTCGGCGTCGGTCAGGTCGAGGTGGCGGCGCAGCACGTCGCGGGAGTGCTGGCCGTGCAGCGGCGCGGCGGTGGACGCGACGGGTTCGGACCGCGACATCCGCAGCGGCGTGCCGAACGTGGTGACCGTGCCCATGGTCGGGTGCTCCACGTCGCGCAGCATGCCGCGGTGGCGGATGTGCGGGTCGTGGGCCACCTCGGCCAGGCGCAGCAGCGGCGCCGCCGGGATGCCCGCCTCGCGCAGCAGCCGGAACGCCTCGGCCTTCGGGAGCCGGGCGGTCCATTCGCCGACGATCCCGTCCACCTCGTCCATGTGCGCGCTGCGGCCCACGGTCGTGCGCAGCTCGGTGCGCTCCCACAGGTCGGGGCGGTCCATCACGGCACAGAACCGCTCCCAATGGCGGTCGGTCACGCACAGGACGGACACCCAGCCGTCGGCGGTCGGATAGACGTTGTACGGGCAGACCGAGAGCCCGCCGTGCCGGTTGCCCGTACGCTCCGGGAGCGTGCCGCCGGAGGAGTAGTAGCCGCCGAGGTTCGAGGTCAGCGTGGGCAGCAGCGCGTCCTGCATGGACACCTCGACATGCTGGCCCTGGCCGGTCCGCTCCCGCTGGTACAGCGCGGCGAGGATGGCCGCGAGCAGGTGGGTGCCGCCGGCGAAGTCGGCGGGGGCGATGCCGGCCTTCACCGGCGGGCTGTCAGGGAAGCCGTTGATCTCCATGACGCCGGTCATCGCCTGGATCGTGATGTCCATCGCCGGATAGTCGCGGTACGGCCCGTCGTTGCCGAAGCCCTTGCCGGACGCGAGGATGATCCGCGGGTTGACCTCGGACAGCGCGGCGTGCCCGAGGCCGAGGCGCTCGATCACGCCGGGCCCGAAGTTCTCGACGACGACGTCGGCACGCTCGGCGAGCCGCAGGAACAGCGCGCGCCCGGCCTCGTCCTTGAGGTTCAGCCGCAGGCCGTGCTTGTTGCCGTTGAGCATCAGGAACGGATAGGACTCCTCGCCCGCGGCCCGCCATCGCGTCGGGTCGCCGGCCGGGGACTCGACCTTGATCACCTCGGCGCCGAGGTGGGCGAGCAGCATGCCGCAGTAGGGCCCGTTGTAGATCTGCCCGAGGTCCAGGACCAGCAGCCCGTCGAGCGCTCGTGTCATCGCGGAGGTCTCCAGTCGACGCGGGGATGACCTTGAGGGTAGATCTGGTCTTTTGGTCTGACAATAGGTCTTGACAGACATAATGGGGCTGGGCTGGAGTGGCCCCGACACCTCAGGAGCACCGATGAACGCAGACCGGGTCTTCGGGCCGGTCGTGAACCAGACCGCGTCCAGCCTGCTGGCCGAGCGGATTCGCACCGCGATCCTCGACGGGCAGCTCAGCGAGGGGACGGTGATGCCCACGGAACGCGAGCTGGCCGAGCAGACCGGCCTGGGCCGCAGCACCGTGCGCGAGGCCCTTCGGCTCCTCCAGGCGGCGGGGCTCATCACGTCGCGGCCGGGCGCCAAGGGCGGCAGCGTCGTGCAGCTACCGCACGTCGACGACGTCGTCCGGTCCCTGGACGTGTTCATCCGCGGCCGGAAAATGAGCTTCGCCTCGCTGCTCGAGACCCGCGAGGCGATCGAGCCGATGTGCGCGCGGCTGGCCGCCCGGGCGCGCACCGACGCCGACCTGGAGACCCTGGGCCGGCTGCACGACCGGATGTCGGTCAAGCGGATCCGCCAGGCCGACTTCACCGAGGCCAACGCCGCCTGGCACCTCGCCATCGCGGAGGCGAGCCACAACGAGCTGCTGAGCGCGTTCATGTCGGCCATCGGCCGCGGGATCGAGCTCGGCATCACCCAGTCGTCGCGCAAGAGCGCCGAGGTCAGACCCCAGGTCCTGCACGCACACGAGCGCATCCTCGACGCGATACGCGGCGGCGATCCCGACGCGGCGATGCGCCGCATGCTCAAGCACGTGCACGCCTACACCGAACAGGTGGCGGACTGGCAGCTCCCCGACGACCTCCCACTCGACGACGACTGACCCGATCCCCTCCCCCAAAGGAACCACCGTGAAAATCCCCGCACGGTGCTGTGCCGTACTCGCCACGATCGGAATCCTGACCCTCGCCGGATGCGGCAGCCGCGCGTCCGGCAACACGATCAACATCGGCATATCGGGCCCCGCGTCCGGTGCCTTCGCCGCGCAGCGCAGCATCAACGACGGCGCCGAGGCGTACTTCCGGATGCTCAACGCCAGGAACGGCGGCATCAACGGCAGGCGGATCGAGGTCAGCCGCGCCGACGACCAGTACGACCCGTCGAAGTCCCCCGCGGCGGTGCGGCAGCTCGTGCTGCGCGACCAGGCGCAGATGATGTGCTCGGCCGTGGGCTCGCCGGAGAACCTGGCGGTCAAGCCGTACCTCGGGGTGCAGAAGGTGCCCAACATCGCGCCGGCCACCGGCGCGACCGCGCTGTTCACCCCGACGTCGTCCACCCAGTTCGGCGTGGTGCCGCCGTACGAACGGGAGACCGCCAACCTGGTCCGGTTCGCCGTGCAGAAGCTGCACGCCCAGCGGATCGCGGTCGCCTACGAGGACGACGACGTGGGCGGCCCGGCCGTCGACGGCGTGAAGTACGAGGTGAACAGGCTCGGCAAGAAGCTCGTGGCCGCCCTGCCGATCTCGCGGACCTCCACCGACCTGACCGCCGAGGCGTCGAAGCTCCAGGCGGCCAAGCCGGACTTCACGATCGTGTGGGCGGTCGCCGTACCCCTGTCGCTGCTGGTGAAGAACGCCCACCAGATCGGGTTCGACCCGGTCATCGGCGGCCCGTTCTTCGCGGCCGACTCCAGCACCGTCGCGCTGACGAACGGGCTGATCTCCGGCCGGTCGTACTGGGAGAACTGGATCGTCGCGACCACCGACCCGCCGGCCGCGCTGGCCCGCACGGCGACCAGGAGGTACTTCCCCAGCGACGCGTTCGACTCCAACGTGCTCCAGGGCTGGAGCCTGGCCACCGTGTGCGCGCAGGTCGTGAAGAAGGCGACGGCGAACGGCCGGCCGCCGACCAAGGACAACATCCGCGCCGCCGCGGACTCCCTGCGCGTCGACAACCCCTACGTGCACGGCCTGTCCTGGAGCCACGGCTCCCACCTGGGCAACTCCGAGGAGCGCGTCTACAAGCTCGTCGGCTCGACCTTCAAACCGTGGACGAAGCCCACCGTGCTGCCGCCGGTGCCGCTCACGAAACCGTAGTCGGAAGGCGGTGGGGCTGATGCTGGCCGCACAGGTACTGATCACCGGAATCGTCATGGGGGCGATCTACGCGATCACCGGGGCGGGGCTCGTGGTGATCTACCGGACCACCGGCGTGATCAACTTCGCGCACGGCGACGTGGCGGCGGTCGGGTTGTTCTGCGCGTACGGCGCGCTGCGGCTCGGCGCCCCGTACGCGGTCGCCGCCGTGGTGGCCATCGCGGCCTCGGCCGCGCTGTCCGCGCTGCTCGGCACCGTGATCGGCAGCCGGCTGTTCCGGCGCAGACCGGTACTCGACCTGATCGTGCTGACGATCTCCGCCGGGCTGATCCTCCAGGGCCTGGAGGGCGTGGTCGTCGGGCAGAGCGTGCGGACGTTCCCTGCGGTCGCCGAGGGCGGCCTCACCCGGATCGGCGGGGTGAGCATCCGCGTCAGCGACGTGGTCGTCGTCGCCGTCTGCGTCGTGGTGTTCCTCGCGCTGTACCTGTTCTTCGACCGCACGCGTACGGGCACGTCGATGCGGGCGCTGAACGAGAACGCCGAGGCCACGCGGCTGCTCGGGGTGCCGGTGACGCGGCTGCGCACGCTGGCGTGGGTGCTGGCGGGCGCGCTCGCCGGTGTCGCCGGGCTGTTCGTCGCGCCGATCTACTCACTTCAGCCCACCAGCATGGAGGTGCTGGTCGTCTACGGCTTCGCCGTCGTGGTCGCCGGCGGGTTCGAGAGCGTCGTGGGCGCGCTCGTCTGCGGCGTCCTCGTGGGCGTCCTCCAGAACGCCGTGTCCGTGTTCGCGTCGTCCAAGCTCGTGCTGATCGCCGTCGCGGCGTTCATGCTCGTCGTGCTGGCGATCCGGCCGACCGGCCTGCTCGGGCGCCGCCCGGTGGTGCGGGTATGAGCGCGACCGCGGCGGCGCGGCGCCGGCTGTTCACCTCGCGCACCGCCGTGCTGCTGGCCGCCCTGGCGCTCGCGCCGCTCGCGGCCGAGCTCGGCGGCGGCCCGTACATCGGCTACGCGTTCGCCCTCGGCACCGCGTTCGCGCTCTCGGTGCTCGGCAACAACCTCATCGTCGGCTACCTCGGCGAGGCCAACCTGGCCGGCGGCGCCTTCCTGGCCGTGGGCGCGTACGCGAGCGCGATCGCGCTGGCGCACGGCCTGCCGCTGTGGCTCGCCGGGCTGATCGGCATCGCCGCCGGCGCCGTCATCGGGGCGCTGCTGTCCATCCCCGCCGCCCGGGTGCACGGCCACCAGCTCGCGCTGGCCACGCTGGGCCTCGCGTGGGCGGCGCCGGACGTCATCCGCTACGCCGAGGCGTGGACCGGCGGCTCGGACGGCATGTACGTCCCGACGTCCGGCGGCATCCCGGCCGGACTCGGCGGGCTCGCCGACACGTACGTCGTGACCGGCATCTTCGTGGTGTGCGCGCTGCTCGTGCTGGTCGCGCTGCGCGGCCGGGCCGGCCGGCTGCTGCTCACCCACGCCGAGGCCGGTCCGGCGGCGCGCGGCTTCGGTGTGCGGGCCTGGGCCGTGGCCATGCTGGCCTGGGGCGCCTGCGGGGCGCTCGGCGGGCTGTCCGGCGTGCTGTACGGGCACATCGTCGGCTACCTGAGCCCGGACGAGTTCACCTTCCAGGTCTCGCTGTTCATCTTCGTCGGCAGCATGGTCGGCGGCGCGCGCAGCGTCCCCGGTGCGTGGATCGGCGGGCTGCTGGCCGGCGCCGTGCCGCAATTGCTGTCCGACATCCCCGGCGGCGGCAGCATCCTCACGTTCGGCGTGGTGCTCGCCGCGGTCGTGGCCCTGGCGCGCATCGGCCTGTACCCGTCGCTGGAACTGCTGGGCGCACGGCTGCGCCCGGCCCGGAAGGAGGCGGCCGATGAGTGATCCGCTGCTGGTCGTCGAGGACGTCACGAAACGGTTCGGCGCCGTCGCCGCGCTCGACGGCGTGTCATTGCGGCTGGCGCGCGGCGCCGCGCACGGCGTGGTGGGCCCGAACGGCTCGGGCAAGTCGTCGCTGCTCAACTGCGTGGCCGGGCACTACACGCCGTCCACGGGGCGCATCGCGTACCGCGGCGCGACCATCACGGCCGCGCCGGTCGGCAGCGGGCGCCGCCGCGGCATCGCGCGCACGTTCCAGAACCTCCAGCTCGCGGCGTCGCTGACGCTGGAGGAGAACGCGATGCTCGGACCCCGGAACGTACGGAAGGAGTCCGCGCGCCGGAAGCGGGCACGGGACCTGCTGGCGGAGTGGGGCGTCGCCGGCTACGCCGACGCGTACCCGCCCACCGTCCCGTACGGGGTGCGCAAGGTCGCGGAGATCGTCCGCGCGCTGCTGGCCGAACCCGACCTGCTGCTGCTCGACGAGCCCGCCGCGGGCCTGAGCCCGCACGAGCGCGCGGACTTCGCCGAACGGCTGAGCGCCTTCCACACCGCGCGCACCGGAACGGCCGTGGTGCTGGTCGAGCACGACGTGGCGTTCGTCCAGCGGATCTGTTCCACGCTGACCGTCCTCGACCACGGCCTGGTCGTACGGACGGGCGAGGCGGCCGAGGTCATGGCCGACCCGGCCGTCGTGCGCAGCTTCCTCGGGAGGGAGCCCGATGACGATTGAGGTGAGCCGGCTCAGCACCGGATACGAGCGGCCGTTCGCCGCGGTGGACGGCGTGTCGTTCGAGCTCGACGCGGGGCAGATCCTGGGCGTCATCGGGCAGAACGGCGCGGGCAAGTCCACGCTCGTCCGCTGCCTGTCCGGCATGCTGCCGCCGTGGGGCGGCACCGTGCGCTGCGACGGCGCGGACCTCACGACGGCGCCGCCGCGGCGCCGGGTGGCCGCCGGGGTGGCCACCGTCCCGGAGAACCGCCAGGTGTTCGGCACGCTGTCGGTCCGCGACAACCTCCAGGTCGCCGCGCTCGGCACCGGCATCCGGCTCACCCGGGCGGTGCTCGCGCCGGTGTACGAGCGGTTCCCCGTGCTGGCCGAACGCGAGCGGCTGCCGGCCTCGGGGCTCAGCGGCGGCGAGCAGCAGATGCTGGCGATCGCCCGCGTGCTCATCGGCAGCCCGCGCTACATCCTGATGGACGAGCCCACCCTCGGGCTGTCCCCGGCGGCGGTGCACCGGCTCGGCGACCTCATCGCCGACATCGCCGCCGACGGCATCGGCGTGCTGCTTGCCGAACAGAACAGCAGCCTGATCGAGCGGCTGTGCTCGGCGGCGATCGTGCTCCGCGAGGGCCGCCCCGGCGCCACGCTCGGCCAGGACGACCTGCGGTCGGAGGCCGTACTCGCCGCCGCCTACTTCGGAACGGGAGCGACGTGACATTCCCCCAAGACGGCCTGCGCGACGCCGTGGTGATCGTGACCGGAAGCGCACAGGGCATCGGGCGCGCCATCGCCGTGTCCGCCGCGCGGCAGGGCGCCCGCGTGGTGGTGAACAGCCGGACCCGGGCGAACCTGGCGCCGGTGCTCGACGAGATCACCGAGGCGGGTGGAACGGTCCACGGCATCCAGGCCGACCTGCGCGACGCCGGCCAGGCCGACGCGCTGATGGCGGAGACCGCCGACACGTACGGACGGATCGACCTGCTGGTCAACAACGCGGCCGGATTGTTCTTCGCCAAGGCGGAGGACATCTCGCCGAACGGCTGGCGCACGGTGATCGACACCAACCTGACCACGGCGTTCCTGTGCTGCCGCGCGGCCTTCCCGTACTTCCGGCGCCAGGGCGACGGCCGCGTCCTCAACGTCAGCTCCACCGCCGCCTACCACCCGCACGTCGGCGGGGCGCACTACGCGGCCGCGAAGGCCGCCCTGAACAGCCTGACCCAGACGCTCGCCGTCGAATGGGCGCCGCACGGCATCCAGGTCAACGGGGTGGCGCCGGGCGCCGTACGGACGGAGGGCTCCCGGTTCTCCGATCCCGGGGAGCGGGCCAAGGTCGAGGCGGAGCTGCCCGGCGGGCACATCGCCGAGCCGGAGGAGATCGCCGAGGTCGTGCTGTCGGTGGCGACCACGGCGACGGGCTACCTGAACGGGGAGACCGTGCGCGTCGACGGCGCGCACCGGGCCCCCTTGCAACGGTCGAGCGTGCAGACGACACGGCACGGAGGGAAGGGCGAATGACGAGGACGACGCCGCTGCGGATCGCGAACTGCTCCGGCTTCTACGGCGACCGGATCACCGCGGCGCGCGAGATGGTCGACGGCGGCCCGATCGACGTGCTGACCGGCGACTACCTGGCCGAGCTGACCATGCTCGTGCTGTGGAAGAACCAGCAGCGCGACGCCTCGCGCGGCTACGCCGTGTCGCTGCTCACCCAGATGCGCGACGTCCTGACCACGTGCCTGGACCGCGGCACGAAGATCGTGGTGAACGCCGGCGGCCTGAACCCCGCCGGGCTGGCGCGCGAACTGGAGAAGCTGGCGTCGGAGGTCGGCCGCACGCCCCGGATCGCGCACATCGAGGGCGACGACCTGCTGCCCCGCCTCCCCGAGCTGCAACGCGACGGGCACGACCTGGCCAACCTCGACACCGGCACGCGGCTGGCCGACGCGGGCGTCGAGCCGGTCACCGCCAACGCGTACCTCGGCGCGTGGGGCATCGTCGAGGCGCTGAACGCGGACGCCGACATCGTGATCTGCCCGCGCGTCACCGACGCCTCGGTGGTCGTCGGCCCGGCCGCGTGGGCGTTCGGCTGGAGGCCCGACGACTGGGACCGGCTGGCCGGCGCGGTGACGGCCGGGCACATCATCGAGTGCGGCCCGCAGGCCACCGGCGGCAACTTCTCGTTCTTCACCGAGATCCCCGACCCCGTACGCCCCGGCTTCCCGATCGCCGAGATGCACCCCGACGGGAGCTGCGTGATCACCAAGCACCCGGGCACCGCCGGCATGGTGACGCCCGAGACCGTCACGGCGCAGCTCCTGTACGAGATCGACGCGCCGGCGTACCGCAACCCCGACGTCGTGACCCGGTTCGACACCGTACGGCTGGCGCAGGAGGGCCCGGACCGGGTCGCGGTCACCGGCACCCGCGGCGAGCCGGCGCCCGGCACGTACAAGGTGTCCATCAACTACCGCGGCGGCTACCGCAACTCCGTGACGTTCCTGCTCACCGGGTTGAACATTGAGGCCAAGGCGACGTTCGCGGAGGACGCGCTGTTCGACGGCCTCGGCGGCCGCGACCAGTTCGGCCGCGTGGAGACGGCGCTGGTCCGTACGGACCACGTGGACGCCGCGCTGAACGCCGAGGCGGCCGCGCGCTTCACCGTCACCGTCAAGGACCCCGATCCGGACAAGGTCGGCCGGCGGTTCTTCGACGCGTCCACCAGCCTGAGCCTGTCCAACTACCCGGGCCTGTTCTCCGAGCGCGCCGACCGCCGCGCCGCGGAGTACGGCGTGTACTGGCCGGCGATCGTGCCCAGCGGCGTGGTCACCCAGACCGTCGTCCGGCCGGACGGGGCGCGCGTCGAGGTGCCGCACCCGCCGACCGGGCCCGCCCCCAGCGCACCGGTGGAGCCCGCGGCCGCTCCCCCGCCGCCGGCCTCCACCGGCGCGACGCGGCACCTGCCGCTCGGCACGGTCGCCGGCGCCCGGTCCGGCGACAAGGGCGGCAACGCCAACGTCGGCCTCTGGGCGCGGACGGACGACGGGTACGCCTGGCTGCGCGCGTACCTGACCGAGGCGCGCCTGCGCGAGCTGCTGCCGGAGGCCGCCGGGCTGGAGATCTCCCGCTACGAGCTGCCGAACCTCCGCGCGGTGAACTTCGTGGTGCGCGGGCTGCTCGGCGAGGGCGTCGCCGCGTCGTCGCGGCAGGACCCGCAGGCCAAGGGGCTCGGCGAGTACGTGCGCAGCCGGTACGCCGACATCCCCGCCGAGATCCTTCCCGAGGAGGCGGCGCGATGAGCGTCCGGATGACCAAGCCGTGGACCGACCTGACCGACGAGAACGTCGCGCGGCTGCCCGGCCAGACCGGGGTGTACGAGATCGCCGGCGCGTCCGACGAGGTCGTCGCGACCGGCTACGCGGGCGGCCGGAGCCGGTTCGGGCTGCGCTCGGAGCTGGCCGACCGGCTCACCGAGCTCGGCGCCGGCCACCGGTTCCGCTACGAGGTCACCGTCCAGTACCTGTCCCGGTACAGCGAGCTCGTCGGCATCGCGGCCGGCCGCATCCGCCCCGCCTGAACCGCTGAGAAGGAGTCCCCATGGATCTGTCCCTGTCGTATGAGCAGCAGAGCCTGATCGAGACCGTGCGCCGGTTCGTCCGCGAGCGCATCGTGCCGCTCGAGGACGACCTCGACCCCGACGCCAGCGAGCTGCCCGAGGCCGACCACGAGCGGCTGGCCGCCGAGACCAAGCAGATGGGCCTGTTCAACCTGGGCGCGCCGGCCGAGCTCGGCGGACCGGACATCGGCACGGTGACCACCAGCCTGCTCGCGATCGAGATGTCCCAGCACCGCGCCGGCCTGTACACCCCGTGCTACGGCGTCTTCGGCAGCGCCGCCGGCCTCGCGCAGTTGTTCGGCGCCACGGACCAGCAGAAGGAGAAGTACCTCTACCCCACGCTGCGCGGCGAGAAGTCCGGGTTCTTCGCGCTGACCGAGCCCTCGGGCGGCAGCGACCCGGGCCGGTCCGTGCGCACACGGGCCGTACGGGACGGCGACGCCTGGGTGCTCAACGGCTCGAAGGTGTTCATCAGCGGCGCCGACACCGCCGACTACGGGCTCGTCTTCGCCCGTACGGGATCGCTGGAGGACGGCCGCGACGGGCTCACCTGCTTCATCCTCGACGCCGACACGCCGGGCTTCGCCGTACGCCGCGTCATCCACACGCTGCGCTCCGGGCACTACGCCACCGAGCTGCACTTCGACGACGCGCGGGTGCCCGCGGAGAACATGCTCGGCGAGCTGAACAAGGGCTTCGGGGTGGCCAACGAGCTGCTCACCCGGCAGCGGGTCGTCTACTCGGCCGGCTGCCTCGGCCCGGCGTACCGGGCGCACGAGATGGCCGTCGAGTACGCACCGCAGCGCTCGGTCTTCAAGAAGACCTTGGCCGAGCACGAGGGCATCCAGTGGATGCTGGTGGACAACGAGATGGACCTGCGCACCGCCACCCTGGCCGTGCTGCACGCCGCCGACCTCGCCGACCGCGGCCGGCCGTTCCGCACGGAGGCCGCGGTCGCGAAGATCCTCGCCTCCGAGGCGGCCGGCCGCGTCGTCGACCGCTGCATCCAGATCCACGGCGGCTACGGCGTCACCAAGGACCTGCCCCTCGAACGCTGGTACCGCGAGCTGCGCATCCGCCGCATCGGCGAGGGCACCACCGAGACCCAGCGCATGGTGATCAGCCGCGACATCCTGGCCGCCCGCCACCGCCCCGTCCTGCGCTGACGCCCCGACCAGCGGTCAGGCGCCGGCCTGCCGCGCCAGGCCCAGGAGGAGCCCGTCCTCGACGACGGCGGGGCTCGACGTGAGGAACAGCGGCACGCCGGCGACCGGCGCGACGACCTCGTGCGCGACCCCGCCGAGCAGCCCGCTGACCACGCCGAGGCGGTCGCCGGCGGCGACGCGCTCGCCCGTGGCGACCGCGGGCTCCCACCAGCCGTCGACCGGGGTGCGCAGCCATTCCCAGCCCGGGTGCTCCTCCGGGCTCGCGGCCGGGACGGTGCCGCCGGTCATGCCCAGGTGGGCGAGGACGTTCGCCAGCCCGGCGCGGTGCAGCTCCACCGACGCGCGGTCGAGCACGCCGTTCTGCCCCGCCTCGGCGATGATGGCCGGGATTCCGGCGTCGGCCGCGGCCGCGCTGGTGCTGCCGCCGACCGTACGGCCGGCGGCGGCCTGCCGCACGACGTGGCCCAGCCCGTACGCGGCGGCGAGGCCGCGGGCCGCCTCCTCCACCGGCGACTCGTCGTAGATCGTGAACGGCTCGAGCGCCTCGGGCAGGTCGCCGGCGTGCAGGTCGAGCAGGTAGTCGGTGCCGGTGGCGAACCGCTGGAACAGCCGGTGCGCGAGCACGTCGGTGTAGCCGCCGCCGGGGTCGCCGGGGAAGCTCCGGTTCAGGTTCTTGCCGTCGACGGGGACGACGAACGGCGAACGCGCCCAGAACGCGGGCGGGTTCATGACCGGCACGGCCGTCACCGAGCCGGCGAGCGCCGCGGGGTCCAGCGCCTGGACGAACTCACGTACGGCGGCGATGGACGTGTACTCGGTGCCGTGCACGCCCGCCACCACGGTGAGACGCGGGCCGTCGCGCTCGCCGCGTACCTCGGCGTACGGGACGTCGAGCGGCGCGGCGCCGGGAAGCGTGTCGATGGTGAACGTCCGGGTTTCCGGCACGGGCTGCTCCCTGCATGTGGCTAGTCGATGGCGAGGAAACGGAGGGGGTTGACGCGGGTCATCTTCCGTACGGCGGCGGCGCCGAGCCGTTCGGTGAGGACGGGCAGGACGTGCCGGGCGAGGTGCGCGTATCCGTAGCCGCCGTAGTGCAGCAGGGCGTGCCGCATGCAGATGTCCTGGGACAGCAGCAGGCGGTCCGCGTAGCCGCGGTCGGCCAGCTCGCACAGCACGTCGACGCGGGTCTCGTCGTCGGCGGAGTACCGGCCCTCGAAGCGGTACGCCGGCGCCCGCCCGAACAGGTCGAACTCGGCGTAGCAGCCCCGGTCGAGCAGCCTGGTCAGCGCCGCGGTGTCCGGCGCGGCGTCCACATGGCTGACCGCGACCCTGCCGAGGTCGGCGCCGGTTCCGGCGAGGATGTCGAGCGCCTCGTGGGCGCGCGGCGAGCCGGGCTCGACGTGCACGTTGACGGCCAGTCCGGTGGCGGCGGCGACCCGCCCGCCGGCGACCAGCGTGCGCCGCTCCACGTCGCTCAGGTCCGGGCCGACGCCCAGCTCCCCGATGACCCCGATCGCGCACCCGTCCACGCCGTTCTCGGCCTGGCCGGTCCAGCGGTCGACGAGCGACTCGACCGGCTCGTCGCGTTCGGCGGGCGACAGCGACGCCGGGAGGTACCGGCCCAGCGCCACCACGGCGTGCAGGCCGGCGAGCTCCGCCGCGCGCCTGCTCAGCCGCGGCTCGGGGAAAAGGCCCTCGACGGTGACGTCGACGACGACCCCGCCGCCGGTGTCGCGTACGTGCCGCAGCTCGGTGGCCGCGAGATACCAGTCGGAGAGCACCAGGTTCTCGCGGATCGTGGCCTGCGGCCGGTGCCGCAGCTCGTCGAGCGCCTCCATCGCGACCCCGGAGCCGGGCGGATCGAGCGTCCACGCGTCGCCCGCGCCCCACCAGCGGGCCCGCAGGTCGCACACCAGATGCTCGTGCGGCAGCGTGTAGCCGGCGTCCGGTTCGAGGACGCGGTCGCCGGCGGCCGTCCGCACGCGGAACGGCCCGCTCACGACGGCACCTCCTGGTCGATCGCGGCGCCGGACCTGTGCCGTTCGCTGGTCTCCGGCATCCGCACGAACGTCACGACCGACACGAGCTGGAGCACGATGATGTAGCCCGCCACCCAGATCGCCTTGCCGTGGCCGGCCAGCGCCGTGGTGAGCAGCGGCGCCGTGCCGCCGAACAGCGCGGTCGCGATCGCGTACGGCACACCGATGCCGGTGACCCGCAGGTGCACCGGGAACTGCTCGCAGTACGCGGCCGCCAGGTTCGCCTCGAGACCGGCGAGCAGGACGACGCCGACGACGTTGGCGACGACGTAGCCGGCGAGGCTTCCGCCGCCGGCCAGCGCGAACAACGGGAACGCGAGCACCACGAACCCGATCGCCTGCACCACCATCGGCGGCTTCCGGCCGAACCACACGTCCGACGCCCACCCGATCAGCGGGAGCAGGACCACGAACAGCCCGAGGCAGGCCGTGTTGATCGCGAGCGCGGTCGACAGCGGTAGCCCGCCCGCGAGGTGCGCGTACGTCGGCAGATAAGTGGTCCAGAGGTAGAAGCAGACCGTGCCGCCGAGGCTCATGCCGATGACGCGCAGCAGCGCACCCGGGTGCTCCCTGATCGCCTCCCGCAGCGGGCGGCGTGTCACGCGCCCCTTCTCCTGCGCCGTCTCGAACGCCGGCGTCTCGTCCGCGACCAGCCGCAGCACCAGCCCGACCAGGGACAGCAGCGCACCCAGCCCGAACGCGATCCGCCAGCCCCAGTCGCCGGCGGCGGCGGCGCCGAGCGAACCGGTGATCCACGACGACACACCGCTGGCGAGCAGCGTGCCGAGCCCGACGCTGACCAACTGCATCGACCCGATGAACCCGCGCCGGTCCGGCCGGGCGTGCTCGACGACGAACGCGGAGCTGGCGCCGAACTCCGCGCCGGCGGACAGCCCCTGCACGCAACGCGCCAGGAAGAGGATCAGCGGCGCGGCGACGCCGATCGTGGCGTACGAGGGCGTGACGGCGATCAGCAGGCTGCCGCCGCCCATCAGCAGCACGGTCACCGTGAGCATCGTCCGGCGGCCCACCCGGTCGGCGATCGGCGACAGGACGATGCCGCCGAGCGGCCGGACCAGGAACCCCAGGGCGAACGTCAACAGCGTCGACAGCAGCGCGGCGGTGGGGTCCTCCGACGGGAAGAACTGCGTGGCGAACACCGGTGCCAGCAGGCCGAAGACGCCCCAGTCGTACCACTCGACGAGATTGCCGAAGCCGCCGGCGAACACGGCCGTCCGGCTGCCCTGCAAAGAAGATGCGGATGCCATGGCACCTCCATTGTCTGCGTGTCTGACAATCTCCCGTGACCTGGCGTACTGTCAACCCCAGAACCACGGACGAGGAGGGCACGATGGGGTCCCGCTGGGAACTGGCGCCGCCGGCCGCGCGCACGCTGGTCGACCAGGTGGTCGGGCAGCTCCGGCTGGCGATCATCATGGAGACGCTGCCGGTGGGCGAGCAGCTCACCGAGGTCCGGTTGGCGCGTGAGCTGGGCGTGGGCCGCAGCACCATACGGGAGGCCCTGCAACGCCTGGCCGCGGGCGGGCTGCTGGAGGAGGTGCCG
Source organism: Streptosporangiaceae bacterium (assembly GCA_036502625.1). GTDB lineage: Bacteria > Actinomycetota > Actinomycetes > Streptosporangiales > Streptosporangiaceae > DASXYG01. The sequence goes on along the minus strand of DASXYG010000080.1, from coordinate 93,497 downwards.
CACCGCGGGCACCGGGTGCGCGCGTTCGACGACCGCGACACCGAGGAGATCTGCGAGGTGTTCGGGCTCCTGGAGGCGCACGCCGCCCGCCGGCTCACCGCGCCGCCCCCACCCCGGGTGCTCGACCGGCTGCGCGAGCTGGCCGAGCAGATGCGCGCCCTGCGCTACCCCGACGAGCTCGACCGGTTCCTCGGCCTCGACCGCGCGTTCCACGGCGAGCTCATGGTGCTCGCCGACCAGCGCTGGCTCCACCAGGCCTGGCGCAACCAGGAGTCACTGCTCGGCCCCCTCCTGGTGACGCTCAACCGCCACCAGCCCACGGACGGCACCATCCAGGCCGAACGCCACCTCGAACTGGTCGTGGCGGCGGAGACCGGCGACGGCGAACGCCTCGCCGCCGCCTGCCTCCGCCACTACCACCTCCCGGCGGGCCGCTGATCATCGGGCGCTGAGGCCGTCCATGAGGAGGTCGAGGAGCCGCGTGAGCTGGGCGCGCTGCTCGGGCCGGCCGGCGACGGTGAAGATGCCGATGAGGGCGGCGGCGATGTCCTCGGCGCTGACGTCGGCGCGCAGGTCGCCGGCGGCGCGGCCGGCGTCGAGGATGGCGGTGATCGCCGCGAGGAGCTTCTCGCGGCTCTCGGCGTAGGAGATCTCGCCCGTGTCGATCATGGCGAGCAGGGTGTCGACCATGCCGTGCTTGGTGACGAGCCACGCGCCGAAGAGGTCCATCCAGCGGCGCATCGCCTCCGCCGGGGGCACCCGCCGCAGCAGGTCGTCGGCCCCGCGCGTGAGGCGCTGCACCTGGTCGCGGTAGACGGCGTCGACAAGCGACTCGCGGGTCGGGAAGTGCCGGTAGAGGGTCGCGATCCCGACGCCGGCGCTGCGGGCGACGGCGCGCATCGAGGGTTCCGACTCGGATTCCGCGAAGGCGCGCGTGGCCGCCGCCAGGAGCGTGTCCCGGTTGCGGGCTGCGTCGGCTCGCAATCCCGCGGTCTCGGCGTCGCTCAAAACGGATCACGCTCCACTTACGCTACACTCGGCTAATCGGAACACGATCCACTTTATCGGGTCGCGTCCCCTTCCGTACAGAAAGCCGAGGACACGCCAATGGCCGACACCGCCTCCACGAACGGGACCATGCGGACCGTGCGCTTCCACGAGTACGGCGAGCCCGCGGCCGTCCTGCGCCTGGAGACCGCGCCCGTACCGACGCCGGGGCCCGGCCGCATCCGCGTCGCCGTCCACGCCTGCGGGCTGGCACCCGCCGACTTGGCCCTGTGCCGCGGCCTGTTCGCCGGGCGGTTGCCCAGGGGGATCGGGTGCGACGTCTCGGGCACGGTCGAGGCCGTCGGCGACGGCGTCACGGACGTCAAGGCCGGCGACCTCGTGTTCGGCACCGCCGACTTCGCCGGGCAGCCCAGCGCCGGCGCGGCGGACCGCGCCGTCATGGATCACTGGTTCGCCGTCCCCGACGGCCTGGACCTCACCGAGGCCGCCGCGCTCCCGATGGCGCTGAGCACCGCCTCCTGGCACCTCGCGCGGCTCGGCCTGTCCGCCGGCCGCACGATCCTGATCAACGGCGCCGGGACCACCATCGGCTACGCGGCCGTGCAGATCGCCCTCGTCCGCGGCGCCCGGGTGATCGCCACCGCCGGGGACACCTACGCCGAGCGGCTGCGCGCCCTCGGGGCCACGGTGGTCGGCTACGGCGCCGGCCTCGCCGACCGGGTCCGGGCCGTCAGCGCCGGCCCGGTCGACGTGGTCTTCGACACCGCGCCCCCAAACGGCGCGCTGCCCGACCTCGTCCAGATCGCCGGCGGCGACCCCAAGCAGGTTCTGACCTGCTCCGATGCCGCAGCCGCACCGGAGCTCGGCGTACGCGACAGCTTCCACGAAGACCCCGCGACGCACGGCGACGACGAACGCTTCGCCGCCTTCCCCGAGTTCGCGCGGCTGGCCGCCGACGGCCGGTTCACGGTGCCGATCGCCCGGACCCTCCCCCTCGACGAGTGGCGGACGGCGCTCGAGATCAGCCAGGGCGGCCACGCCCACGGCAAGCTCCTGCTCCTCACCGGGTCGCCGTTGACCGCGTAGGCTCCTCGGCTGTGACACGTACCGTCCGGCTCGGCTGGGAGACCCGGCTCGATCAGCTCACGCTCGCGGTGAACATCGCGATCCTGGGCGTCGGGCTCATCCTCGTGGGCGCGTTCGGGCTGGCGGGCGCCGTCGGCGACGTTCTGCTGATCGTCCTCGGCGCGCTGCTGTGCCTGTTCGACGGGCTGCGCCTCCTCGGCTGGCGCAGCCTGCTGTGGCCCCGTACGCTCACCGCCGGCCCGGACGGCGTCGCCGACGACAGCAAGAAGGGCCACGGATTCGGCGTCACGTGGTCCGGCATCACCGCACTCGGCGTGTGCGACGACCGGTCCGCCGACGACTCGCGCGGCCTGGTCCTGGTCGTGTACCCGTCCGCGGGCGCCGACCCGGCGACGTTCGGGCCGGGGCTCGTGTCCCTGTCGGGAGACGGGGCCGGACCGCTGGTCGCCCGGCTGCCGCGGCGGCGCGGCGTCGTCGCGGCCCTGCGCGCGGCCGCGCCGGACATCTGGCCGCGCGCGGAGCGGGAGCCGTGGGCCGTCCTGCTGACCGCGCCCGGGATGGATACCGAGATCGTGCCGCCGCGCGCCGAGCCGGCCGTGACGGTGAACGTCAGCCGCCGGCTGGCCCGGCAGGGCCTGGTCGGCGCGGTGCTGGCCGCGTTCTTCGGCGTGAGCGCCATGGTCGCCGCGTTCGGCGGCGGCCCGGCGCCCACCGGCCAGCGGATCGCCGTCGCCGCCGTCGGCGCGCCGTTCGTCCTGATCGCGCTGGCCCTGGTCCTCGGCGGCCCGGTCATGATCCGCAGGCGCCGCATCCGCCTCGACAGCCGCGGCTTCACCTGGGACGACCCCACCGAAGAGTCGTTCACCGTCGCCTGGCCTGACCTCTCCGCCGTCTCCATCGAGACGCGCGTCTACCAGACCCGCAGCACCGGCGACCGCCACGGCGTCCGCGTCATCCTGGAGCCGAAGGCCGCGGACTTCGGCACCCGCTACCCCACGATGGCGAAGTTCGCCGACGGCCCCCGCTACGTCATCCCCCTCGGCGACCAGCCCCGCGCCGCGCAGACCATCGCCGCGGCCATCGAGCGCCTCGCCCCCGGCATCTGGCGCGGCACCCGCACCGAGCAGCGCAGCATCGGCCTCACCTGACCCACTCCGTACCGGGCACGGACGCACGGCCGTCGGCCTTGAAATATGTGTGACTCAGTCATATGTTGCTGGCATGACGACTTTGGCGACGAAGCTCCGCATCGCCGGCTGGGACGAGTCGGCGTTGGAGGAGCTGGACGACACGACCAGGATCACGCGCGCGCAGGTGCGGCTCACCGACGGCGAAGACGGGCTGGCGTCGGGCTCGTCGGGCATGCTCGCGTACTACCGTCCGGACGGCACCAGCAGCTACGTGACCGTGATGCGGCTGACCGCGACACTGGCGGGGCGTACCGGCGGTTTCGTGCTCCAGGGCGAAGGGACCTACGACGGCACGACGGCCAGCGGGCGCATGACGGTCGTCCCCGGCTCGGGGACCGGCGGGCTGACCGGCATCAGCGGCACGTGCGAGAGCGTCTCGACCCACGCCGACTACCCGTTCATGCCGCTGACGCTGACCTACGAGCTGGGGTGAGCGCCGATCGCGCCGCCGCGGCGAACGTCCTGGGGGCGCTGGCGCTCGCCGTAGCCGATCAGCTCCCGGCCGACGCGTTCCCGGCCGGCGGGCGTGCGGACTCCGCGGCGGCGGCGCTCTCGGCGCTCGACCAGTTCCTCGACCGGCCCACGCTGGACCAACTGCGCCGCGTGCTGGGCGTCACCCATTCCGGCGCGGTGCGCCTGGTCGACCGCCTCACCGCCGCCGGGCTCGCCGAACGCGGATCCGGGCCCGACGGGCGCACCCGCGCGGTCCGGCTCACCCCCGCCGGGCGGCGGGCGGCACAGCGCATCGCCGCGCAGCGCACCCGCTACCTGGCCGGGCTGCTGACCGGCTTCTCCGCCGCCGAGACGCGCACCTTCCACGACCTGCTCGGCCGCGTCATGGCCCAGGTCGTACGGCACAAGGACGGTGGGGCCTGGATCTGCCGCAGATGCGACCTCGAGGCATGCGGCCGCCCCGCGGGCAACTGCCCGGCGGCCAACGCCGCCGCCGCCAAGTACGGCTCCCCCGCCTAGGCGGGTGCCGGGCCGCGGCGACCGGGCTAGTCCTCGAGGGACTCCTGCGTCACGAGCGGGCGGTTGGCGGTGCCGCCGAGCGCGACGGCGGCGAGCGCCGCGGCGACGAGGGCGGCGACGCCGCAGACGACGTAGCCCAGCGAGTAGGCGTGGTCGAGGGCGTGGAAGGCGACGTCCTTGAGCGGGTTGCCCGGGATGGCGTTCGCGCCGAGGGGGCCGGACTCCACGGCGCCCACGACCGGCGGCGGCGCGCTCTTGGCGAATCCGGCGAGCGCGTGCTGGAGGCCCGGGTTCCCGGCGATCGCGTTCTGCATGTGCACGGCCGCGCTGCTCAGCGCGATGGCGCCGATGACCGCCGGGCCGAGGGTGAAGCCGAAGTCGCGCAACTGGCTCGTGGTGCCCGAGGCCATGCCGGCCAGGTGGTTGGGCACCGTGTTGACCGCGATGGCCGTGACGCCGGACAGCGCGAACGCGAAGCCCACCCCGATGAGGACCAGCGGCGTAATGATGACGCCCAGGGACATGTCGGCGACCGAGCGGGTGGCGATCCACAGGTCGCCGACGCCGATGAGCAGGAACCCGGCGCCGAGGCCCCAGCGCGGGTTGTAGGAGTGGATGACCTTCGCCGTCAGCGGCATGAGGACCAGCGCGAAGCCCTGCAGCAGCACGAAGGCGATCGAGGTCTTCAAGGGGCTGAACCCCTGGATGGCCGAGAGCCGGATGCTCGTGGCGTAGGCGGTGCCCAGGAAGGCGAACATGCCGACGACCGTGACGACCGAGTTGACCGCGAACGGCCGGCTGCGGAACAGGTCCAACCGCAGCAGCGGCGCCGGCGAGCGGCGCTCGACGAGCAGGAACAGCGCGAAGAAGACCACGGCCGCGATGAAGCCGCCGACGACCCAGCCGTCCGACCAGCCGCTGGTCGAACCCTGGATGACGGCGAACAGCAGGGCGAACAGCGCGACCGCGACGGTCACCTGACCGGGCCAGTCCAGCGAGCGCCCTTCGGGTGCGGAGGAGTTGTGCGCGGTGAACGCGATGAGCGTGCTGATCACGGCGAGGCCTGCGACCAGGACGAAGGCCCAGCGCCAGACGGCCTCGGGGTCGCCGCCCCACGACAGCTTGGTGACCAGCCCGCCCAGCAGCGGGGAGAGGAAGGCGCCGGTGGACAGCGCCGCGGCCCAGAAGGAGATGCCGCGGGCGCGGTCGCGGACCGTGTGGGTGCCGGCGGCGACCATCGCCAGCGAGGTGGGGAACAGCACGGCGGCGCCGACGCCCGTGAGCGCCTGGCCGATCCACAGCACCGCGATCGCGGCGTGGTTGGAGGCCGCCACCCCGGGCGTGAGGACGCTGATGACCTCGCCGACCGCCATGAGCAGGCTGCCGCCGATGAGCAGCCGCTTACGCCCGAACAGGTCGCCCAGCACGCCGAACGTGAGCTCAAGCAGCGTGACGGGGACGAGGAACGCGTCGGAGATCCAGGTCAACTGGGCGGAGGTGGTGTGCAGATCCCCCTGGAACAGCCCGTTGAGCACCGCGGGGATCGCCAGGCCCATCTGGGCCACGAGGACGGCGAAGGCGGTGGCGACGCGGGTGCCGGGCGCCAGGAAGGGGGTGTGGACGGCGCCGCGCGGCGGGGGTGCGGTGGCCGAGGGGACGGTCGTCATCGAGCCTCCAGTGACGGTGCGGCCGACGTGCCGCCGGACGTGTGCACTGTGCCACGCATCACCATTGGCGTACAGGTTTCCTGTATATATCTTCGGTCGCGGGCGCGGTCTCCGACGACCACGGTGGAGCACCTGGTCGGGCCCGCGTCTGGGACGATGGGCCGGTGACAAGGCCTGCCGTGTCCGGGACGGCCCGCCCCCGCGCGCGGCCGACCCTGCTGTATCTGGTCAAACAGTTGGAGCTGGCCGTCCGCGCCCAGATGGACGAGGTCCTGCGCCCGGTGTCGATCACGCCGGTGCAGTACACGGCGCTGACCATCCTCGAGCGCCGCTCCGGCCTGAGCACCGCCGAGCTGGCCCGCAACTCCTTCGTCACCGACCAGAGCGCGGCCGACATGGTCGGGGCCCTCGAGGAGCGCGGCCTGGTCGTCCGCGCACCTGACGCCGTCGACCGGCGCCGGCGCGTGCTGCGGCTGAGCGACACCGGCCGCGCGCTCCTCGACCAGGTCCGCGACGATATACAGGCCGCGGAGGACCGGATGCTGTCCTCGCTGACCGCCGAGGAGGCCGACGACCTGCGCCGCTACATCGTCGCCTGCCACGGCGCGCTCGCCAAGGAGCCCCCGCATTGAGCCGGCTCCGGCCCGCACTGACACCCCGGGGCAGCGGAACGACCACGGTGCTGCTCGCCTGCGGCGTGGCCGGCGGGCCCGTGTTCGTCGCGGTCTTCCTGATCGCCGGGGCGCTGCGGCCGGGCTATGACGCCGCCCAGGTGCCGGTCAGCCTGCTCACGCTGGGCCCCGGGGGCTGGGTGCAGGTGGCGAACTTCCTGGTGTTCGGGATGCTCACGATCGCGTTCGCGGCCGGGCTGCGCCGGACCGGCCCGTACCGTACGGGCGCGACCCTGCTGCTGCTGGTCGGCATCGGGCTGCTCGGTTCCGGCCTGTTCCGGCCGGATCCCGGCGCGGGCTACCCGCCCGGAACCGCGGCCACCGAGAGCTGGCACGGCGCGGTCCATGGCTGGTGCGCCATCCTGTTCATCGGCGGTCTGGTGGCGGCGTGTCTGGCACTCGCCAGGCACGGTCGGCGATGGTGGCGCTGGTACGGCATCCTCAGCGCCATCCTGATCGCCGGGTTCTTCGTCGCCTCATTGGCCGTGAGTCCCCAGGCCGCCGACCTGGCCGGTGCGGACGGCGGGCTCCTGGAGCGCGTCGCCGGGGTCGTCGGGCCCGTATGGATGTGCGTACTCGCCGTACGGACCCTGCGGACGGACCGGTCGCGCCCGCGGTCTTAGTCGGTGTGGTTCAGGGGTTGAGCAGGCGTTCGAGGGTGGCCAGTACGCGCTGGGCGCCGTCCTCGTTGTTGATGCGGTCGGCCAGGTGGCCGGCGTTGGCGCGGAGCCGGGTGCCGGTGGTGGCGGTGTGCACGGCCGCGGCGAGGCGTTCGGTGGAGATCCCGCGGTGGGGGATGGTGCCGGCGCTGACGCCGAGTTCGCGCATGCGCCGCGCCCAGAAGGGCTGGTCGCCCAGCGCCGGTACGGCAATGGTGGGCACGCCGGCGCGCAGGCCCGCGGCGGTGGTGCCGGCGCCGCAGTGGTGCGCGACCGCGGCCATCCGGGGGAACAGCCAGTCGTGCGGGGCATCGCCGATGGTCAGCAGGTCGTCGCCGGCGGCGTCCAGACCCGCCCAGCCGGCCTGGATGACTCCGCGCACACCGGCCCGGCGCAGCGCACCGCGCACGATTCCGGACAGGCGGGCCGCTTGGCCGGCGCTGTTGACCAGGCTGCCGAACCCGACGAACACCGGGGCCGGGCCGGCGTCGAGGAACGCCACCAGTTCCGCCGGGGGCCGCCATTCCGGAGGGCGCGCCGGCCACCAGTAGCCCACGACGTCCAGGCCGGGACGCCAGTCGGCGGGGCGCGGCAGCACCGTGGGCGAATACCCGTACAGCATCGGCCATTGCGCACGGGTGCGCTCGCGGCGCAGCGCGCGAACCGACGCTTCGGGCAGCCCCAGTGTCCGGCGGAACCCGGCGATGGTCCGGGCGTACATCCGGTCCGGGATCCACGTGCCCGCGGCGGCCGCGGCCCGGTTGCCGGACGGGCCGAGCGACCACGCCCCCAGCACGCTCGGCGGGTAGGCGGCGGTGGCGGACAACGGCTGCAACCGGATCCCGACGGACGGGATGCCCCTGGCCTCGGCCAACGGGTGACCGGCGAACTCGGCCAGCGGCGACAACAGCAGGGCGTCGGCGGGCTCCTCCCGCAACGCCGCCAGCACCCCCTCCCCGGTCGCGCGGACACCGCGGGGCGCCCAGAACGCGGCCAGCGCCTTCAACGGGCCGAGATCGGACATGTCCGCGTCGATACCGAGGTCGACGTCCACCGGCCGGAAGCCCAGCCCGCAGCCGGTGACCAGATCGCGGAACATCGCGGGCGCGGCCACCACCACCTCGTGGCCGGCGTGCCGCAGCCGGGCGCCTATCCCGGTGAGCGGCGCGACATCGCCGCGGCTGCCGATACCGACGATCACGATCCTGCTCACGGGAGCCTCCGCGTGGCCCGGTCGAAGACGTCCACCACGATCTCGCCGTAGCCGCGCACGTCGAAGCCGGGGTCGCGGATCACGTCCGCCACCACCCCGTTCACCACCACCGCGAACGCGTCGCGGTACATCTCCTCGACGACCGCGGCGATCAGCTCGTCCTTGGACTTGACGTGGTACGGCACCACGCTCATCGCGACCCCGACCCGGTCGGCGATCCGGCGGATCGATGCCTGTGCGTACCCCAGCTCGGCGATCACCTCGATCGCGCACCGAATGATCTAATCACGCATCAGGGTTCCAGCTCCCAGCGGACGAAGGTGACCTCCGGGGTGACCGGGTCGAAGACGGCCTGGACACGTTTGCCGATGTCGGCGGTGGTGGGGGTGGTGCGCATCATGCCGTACATGCGCGGGCCGTCGTCGAGTTCGATCAGCCCGACCGTGTACGGGACGTCGTCCTTGAAGGCGGGGTCGAGGGCGCGGTGGTACTCGGCGTAGCTGTAGAGGACGCCGGTGGGGGCGAGGTCGGTCCACTCGCCGCCGGGATGCTGGCACTCGTTGCAGATCGGGCCGGGCGGCCAGCGCAGGTAGCCGCAGGCCGGGCATTTCTGCGCGACCAGCCGGCCCTCGCGCGCGGCGGACCAGAAGGGGGCGGTGAGCGGGTCGTCGACGTCGGGCAGGGGCTTGGTGTACGCGGTGGTCATGACTGGCTCCGTGTCGTCAGGATGGTGGCCGCGCCCTTGAAGAAGTCGTGCGTCTGGGCGTGCAGCGCCGTTTCGGCCCCCGCGATCTGGCGGTCGCCGCACTCGCCGCGCAGTTGCCGTACGCATTCGTACAGGTGCATCCAGTTCCACATGTACGCCTCGGAGAGCTGGCCGCCGTTGGTGTTCATCGGCAGCGACCCGCCGGGCCGCGTGTGGCCCTCGGCGAGGAACGGGCCGGCCTCGCCGACGCCGCAGAAGCCGTACCACTCCAACTGCTGGAGCACCCAGACCGACGTCGCGTCCTGGAGGTAGGCGAGGTCCATGTCCGACGGGCGCATCTTCGCCGCGGCGTACAGGCGGTCGGCGATGTCGCCGATCCAGGGCCGCATGACCTTGTCCGGGTTCTGGTCGTTGCGCATGGCGGACTGCTGGGCCATGGCCGCGAGGTACACGGGGGCCGCGCGGTGGTCGGGGGCCCGGTCGGCGCGGGTCAGCACGACGGCGGTCCCGCCGTCGGAGATCATCGTCAGGTCCGGCCGGCGCAGCGGCGCCACGATGTACGGGGCGGCCAGGTAGTCCTCGATCGTCAGCGGCTTGCGGAAGATCGCGCGCGGATTCCCCTGCGCCCATTCCCGCTGCGCCACCGACACCCAGCCGAGCTGCTCCTCCGTGGTGCCGTACAGCGCCATGTGGCGGCGGGCGGCCATCGCCGCGGGGCCCGCGACGTGCACGAACCCGGACAGCGCCGCCCAGTCCGCGGTGCCGCCGACGGGGGTGGAGAAGTCCGCACGCGCGCTGCGCTGGTTCGTCCCGTACGTCAGGAGAACCGTGTTCGCCAGCCCGGCGTGGATCGCCATCGCCGCCAGGTGCAGGGAGAAGCCGCAGGCCCCGTACTCCAGGGTGGTGCTGTACGCGGGGTTGATCCCGAGCAGGTGCCCCATGTCCTCGTCGACGCCGCCGTTGTCGGCCGACCGCGGCGGCTTGCACGTCACCAGCCCGTCGACGGCGCTCTTGTCGATGCCGGCGTCCTCGAGGGCGAGGACGGCGGCGCGGACGGCGATCTGGTTCCCGGTCTCCCCCGGGATCTCGCCCTGTTCGGTCGCCCCGACGCCCACGATCGCCGTTTCCGGTCCTGTGCCCACTGCATCGCTCCTTCGGGTCGGTACGGGCTAGATCGGCTTCGGTGCGGTGATCAGGGAGCCGAGCGCGCCCTCCCACCGTCCGGCCGTACGGGCGCGGAGGTCCTCGTCGATGTCGCAGGTGCGGAAGATCTTGTCCCAGTCCGCACGCCACCGGTACGGCCGGCACGCGTCGATGATCATCGTCCCGAGGGTGTAGTCCTCGATCGCCCGCTTCTCCAGCGTCAGCCCGGCCGGGTTGATGACGTTGCACCACCGGTCCCGGCCGATGTGCACCTGCGCGGCCGGGTCGGCCCGCGTGCTGATCGCCCAGTTGACCAGCGCCGCGTCGTCGGGGTCGATGTCGTCGTCGACCAGGACGAGGTAGCGCGGCGGCCGGTCCGCGAGGCCCGCCATCGCGAAGTCGGCGACGCGCAGCGCGTGGCCGGCGTACTGCTGCTTGACCGAGATGACCAGGAACGGGCCCACGTGGCCGACGCCCTGGACACCGCCGAGCCCGGACCGCTCCAGCATGTGCCACTGGCGCGCGGTCCGTGCGAACCCGCCCGCGCCGCCGCGCTTGCGGAACCGCAGGGTCGGCTCGCCCATGACGATCGGGGCGGCGCGCCGGTACACCGCATTGACGCGCACCGGCGGCTGGGCGAAAGCCGAGGCGTAGTACCCGGCGCCCTCGCCCCACGGCCCCTCCATCCGCTTCGGCTCGGTGTCGGGGTGCAGGATCTCCCCCTCCAGCACGGCCTCCGCCGTCGCGGGGAACGGGATGCCCGTCAGCGGCCCCTCGATCATCGTGAACGGCGCGCCGCGCAGGAACCCGCCGAACTCCAGCTCACCGGTGCCGAACCCGACGTTCTCCGCGCCCGCGAGCGTGAACGCGGGGTCGTTGCCGAGGCTGATCACGATCGGGCAGTTCCGGCCGCGCGCGAAGTACTTGTCGCGGATGACCTGACCGTCGTGGCCGCCGGCCAGGTGGTGGCCGATCGTGGTGCGGTCGTAGCGCATCCCCCGGTAGCAGCCGACGTTGAGCTCGCCGGTGTCCGGGTCGCGCAGGACCGACGCGCCGCCGGTGGCCAGGTACGGTCCGCCGTCGCCGGCGTGCCACAACGGGGCGGGGAACTCGTCGAGGTCGACCTCGTCGCCGCGGCGCACGACCTCCGTCACCGGGCCGGAGTCGACGTACTCCGGCGGAACCGGCCGGTAGTCCTCGAGCCGCGCCTTCCACCAGGTCGTGAGCGCGCGGCCGCGCAGGCCGTCGGGGAAGCCGTAGACGAGCCGTGTGCGGTGGTAGGAGTCGAAGGAGTGGACCGCGACCCGCCAGCCCTCCGGGTAGCCGGGGATGTCGTCGAAGACGATGAGCGGATGCTCCGGCGTCCACGCGGTGATCTCGGTGATCGGGCCGATGTCGGCTCGGGTGTCGGCGCCGCGCACGGTCGTCAGCTCACCGAGCCCGTCGACCGATTCAAGGAACGCGCGGTAGCTCTCGAACGGCATGCACGGGTCCTTCCAGCCTGGCCGTTGCCGCGGCGGTTCGGCGCAGCGGACGGCGTTCGGGATTTCGGCGGTCAGGCGACGCCCCGGCGGTAGCCCGCGCGGCGCAGTTCCCCGGTGACGACCTCGCTCGTCTCCCGCACCGCCGCGCCGACGGTCTCCGCCATCGAGTCCTCGAACCGCTGCTCGGGGATCGTGATGCAGACGTCGCCGAACACGTTCCCGGCCGAATCGAACACCGGCGCGGCGATGCCGACGGCCCCCGGTGTGCGCTGCCCGCGCGAGCAGACGTAGCCGAGCTCGTGCACCCGCTGGACGGCCTTCTCCAGCTCACGCTCGGTCACCAGCGTGCGGTCGGTGACCTGTTCGAGGCCCTTGGCGTAGATGGCCTTGCGCTCGGGCTCGGTCAGGAACGCGAAGATGGCGATGCCGGTGGCCCCGGAATGCACGGGCATCCACTCGTTCAGCGTGGACAGGTACTGCACCGGGTGCGGCGACTCGACGACGTCGATGAACATCATCCGCGTCCGCTTCGGGTCGTACGCGCCGAGCAGGACGGTCTCGTCGCACTTCTCGCACAGCGCCTCCAGGTGGTGGCGTACGAGCGGCACGGGCGAAAGCTGCGCGGCGACCGAATGGCAGATCAGGTACAGCTCGATGCCCGCGACGTATCCGCCGTCGCCGTCCCGGTCCAGCAGCCCGCGGCCTTCGAACACGCCGAAGATCCGGTGGATGGTGGTCGGGGACATCTCCAGCGCGCGGGCGACCTGGCGCACGCTCCACGGCGGGCGGGGGTTGGACGCGAGCCACGTCAGTACGTCGAGCGCCCGGCCTACCGGCTCGCGTTCACCTACGACCATGGATCCTTCGTTCGCATCGGGGACGGACGCCGTACCGCGGGCCGGCGTTTCCGCCGGAGCGTACCGTTGAGCGGAACGGCTGTTTGCTTGACGAGTCTCAGCGTCATCGCGCGGGTGCCCGTTGTCAAGAGGCGCGTACGGAGCGCCACGCGGCCGGACGCGACGGGGATCTTGACGACGTGGCGGCGGTCACGTATACCGGGGCTGTCTGCTTAACAGTACATGTGTTCCGTTTGACGGAACGCCTACCGCGCCCTTCCCGGGACCGCGGAGCCGCCCCGGGGCGGACACGCCCTTCAGCGGCGGTTCCGGCCCCGAAGCGATGTGGAGATCGCCTGTGAAGCCATCGGCGTTCACGTACCACCGGCCGGCGAACCTCTCCGAGGCGCTGGAGACCCTCGGCCGCTACCAGGACGACGCGAAGGTGCTGGCCGGCGGCCAGAGCCTGGTGCCGGTCATGAACTTCCGGCTCGCCGCGCCGGAGCACCTGGTCGACATCAACCGCGTGCCCGAGCTGTCCGGCCACGAGGTCGCCGGCGGCACCGTACGGATGGGGGCGCTCACCCGCCATCACGAGCTGCTGTCCAGCCCCGGGCTGCGCGCGGCCGCGCCGCTGCTTCCGCTGGTGGGACCGTTCATCGGGCATCCGCAGATCCGGTCGGTCGGCACCCTCGGCGGCAGCCTGGCGCACGCGGACGCCTCCGCGGAGCTGCCCGGCGCGATGCTGGCCCTCGACGCGACGATCGTGATCCGCGGTCCGTCCGGTGAGCGCCGCGTGCCGGCGGGCGCGTTCTTCCGTTCGTACTTCACCACCGCGCTCGAGCCGGACGACATCCTCACCGCCGTGGAGTTCCCGGTGCGCCGCGACCGGCAGGGCGCCGCGTTCCGGGAGGTCGCGGCGCGGCACGGCGACTTCGCCGTCGCCGGGGTCGCCGCGGTGGTCACGCTCGACGCGGACACCGACCTGATCGCCGACGCCCGGATCGCGGCGATCTCGGTCGCCGACGTACCGGTCCGGCTGTCCGCGGCCGAGGACGTCCTGCGCGGACGCGCGCCGGACCCGGACGTGCTCGGCGAGGTGCGCACCGCGGTCCAGGACGTGCTCGACCCGCCGCCGGCGCTCAAGGCGTCGGCGGCCTACAAGAAGCGCACCACAGCCGCGCTGGCCGCCCACGTCGTGGAGCGGGCGTGCGCCGAGGCGAAGAGGGAGGCGGCATGACCGGCACGCAGACCGTGGCGTTCGTCGTCAACGGCGAACCCCGATCGATCACCGTCGAGCCCCGCACGCTGCTGGCCGACGCCCTGCGGACGGATCTCCGCCTGACCGGCACGCACCTCGGATGCGAGCACGGCGTCTGCGGAGCGTGCACGGTGATCATCGACGGCCGGCCCGTACGGTCCTGTCTCACGTTCGCGGTCCAGGCCGAGGGGCGCGAGGTCGAGACCGTCGAGGCGCTGGCCGGTCCTGACGGCGAGCTCAACTCCCTGCAGCACCGGTTCCAGCAGCACCACGGCCTGCAGTGCGGCTACTGCACCCCCGGCATCCTGATGTCGCTCACCTCCCTGTTCCGCGACAACCCGGTGCCGACGGAGGGCGAGATCAGGGACCAGATCCAGGGCCACATCTGCCGCTGCACCGGTTACCAGCAGATGGTCGACGCCGCGGTCGAAGAGGCCACGACCAACGCCGGGGAGGCACGGTGATCGGTGAACCGCTCGTCCGGCGCGAGGACCTGCGCCTGCTGCGCGGCAAGGGCGGCTACGTCGACGACATCGACCTGCCGGGCGTCACGTACATGGCGGCCGTGCGCAGCTCGCAGCCGCACGCGCGCATCCTGAACGTCGACACCTCGGCCGCGAAGGCCGCACCCGGCGTCCTCGGCGTGTACGCCGCCGCCGACATCGAGGCGATCAACGGGCTGTGGCCGCAGCACCTGGCGCACTCCTCGCTGAAGATGGCCGTACAGCGCACCCTGCCCGTCGACAAGGTGCGGTTCACCGGCGAGCTGCTCGCCGTCGTGGTAGCCGAGAGCCGCTACCAGGCCGAGGACGCCTGCGAGCTCGTGGACGTCGACTACGACCCGCTGCCCGGCGCCGGCGACCTCCACCGCTCCCTCGACCTCGGCGCGGCGATCCACGAGGGCATCGACGACAACGTCGCCGCGCACTTCACGCAGAGCACCGGTGACGTCGAGGCGGCGATCGCGCAGGCGCCGCACGTGCTGCGGGAGACGTTCACGATGACCCGCGGCGGCGGCCATTCGATGGAGGGCCGCGCGGTCGCCGCCCGCTGGGACCCGGCGCTCGACCAGTTCACGGTCTTCGACGCCACCCAGGTGCCGCACCAGGCGCGCGCGCAGATCGCGACCGTGCTCGGCGTTCCCGACGAGAAGGTGCGGGTCATCTCGCCGCCGGACGTCGGCGGCGGGTTCGGCCCGAAGGCCGGCATGTACCCGGAGGAGATCCTGGTCACCTGGCTGTCGAAGGAGCTGAACCGGCCGGTCAAGTTCATCGAGGACCGGTACGAGCACTTCCTGTCCTGCTACCAGGAGCACCGGCAGGAGCACAGCGTCGAGGTCGGCTACGACGGCGACGGGCGGCTCCTCGGGCTGAAGGACGTGTTCCTGCACGACACGGGCGCGTACGCGCCGTCCCTGATCGTGCCGCTGATCGCCGGCACCACGGTGCCCGGCTGCTACCGGATCCCGAACATCCACATCGAGTTCCGCGCGGTGTTCACCAACAAGGTGCCGTGCAACGCCGTGCGCGGTGCCGGCCGCCCGCAGGGCGTGTACGTGATGGAGCGCGTCCTCGACCACATCGCCGACGACCTGGGCCTCGACCCCGTCGAGGTGCGCAGGCGCAACCTCATCCAGGCCGACGAGTTCCCGTACAACGTGGGCCTGACGTTCCGCGACGGCAGCCCGCTGACCTACGACAGCGGGAACTATCCGGGCCTGCTGAAGATGGGCCTCGACCTGTTCGACTACGACCACCAGCGCGACCTGCAGCGCAAGCGGCGCGCCGAGGGCGTCTACCGGGGCGTCGGCGTGTCCATCGCCCTCGAGGGCGTCGGCATCGGGCCGTTCGAGGGCGCGACCGTACGCGTCGAGAAGACCGGCCGGGTCACGGCGGTGCTCGGCGCGCCGCCGCAGGGCCAGGGGTTCGAGACCACGTACGCGCAGATCGTGTCCGACGGCCTCGGCGTCGATCCGGACCTGGTCGACGTGGTCACCGGCGACACCTCCACGATCGCGTACGGCGTCGGCACGTTCGCCAGCCGCGTCATGGCCAACGCCGGCCCGGCCGTGCTCGAGGCCGCGACCGAGGTGAAGGACAAGCTGCTGCGCACCGCGGCCGCCATGATGGAGGCCGCGCCTGAGGACATGGAGGTCGCCGAGGGCGAGGTACGGGTCAAGGGCACCCGGATCGGCGTCGCGATCGCGGAGGCGGCGCGGCTCGCCAACGCCGGGGCGCCGGGCGTCAACCTGCCCAAGGGCGTCGTCGCCGGGCTCACCTCGACGTCGTACTTCAACCCGTCGAGCGCCGGCTACTCCGCCAGCGTCCAGGCGTGCGCCGTGGAGGTCGACGCCGAGACCGGGGAGATCGAGATCCTCGACTGGGTGGTCGGCCACGACTGCGGGCGGATCATCAACCCGCTCCTGGTGGAGGGCCAGGTCATCGGCGGCGTCGCGCACGGCCTGAGCAACGCGATGTACGAGGAGTCCATCTACGCCGAGGACGGCACGCCGCTGACGACCAGCTACCTGGACTACCCGATCCCGTCCGCGCGCGAGCTGCCGCGGCTGCGCCTGTTCCACCAGGAGACGCCGACGCCGCTGAACCCGCTCGGCGCCAAGGGGGCCGGCGAGGCCGGCACGCTCGGTGTCCCCGCCATGATCGCCACCGCCGTCGAGGACGCGCTGCGCCCCCTCGGCGTGCGCATCCACGACCTGCCGCTGTCTCCCGGCGTCCTCGGCGACCTGATCGCCGAGGCGCGCGACCGGGGGCCGGGGGCCGCCTGACCCGTACGCCCGCACACCGGAGACCACTGCCGCGAAGGAGAAACCGTGCCGACCGTCTACCTGCACCCGATCGGCCTCGACGCGCGGCTGTGGCGCGACATCGCCGGGCCGGACGACGTCGCGCTGAACCTCCCGGGGTTCGGCGGCACGCCGGCGCCCGACGGCGGCCCGAGCTTCCCCGCGCTCGTGGAGTTCGCGCTGCGGGGGCTGCGCGAACCCGCCGACCTCGTCGGCGTCTCGCTCGGCAGCATGGTGGCCCAGCACGCCGCGCTGCTGCGCCCGGACATGGTGCGGTCCGTGCTGCTCGCGTGCGGGGGCGCGGCGACGGACCCGGAGACCTCGCGGGGGCGGGCGCGCGCGGCGCGCGAGACCGGCATGGCCGGCGTCCTGCCGTCCACGCTGGACCGGTGGTTCACCCCGGAGGCCCTCGCCGCGGACGGCCACCCCGGCGTCGCGTACGCACGCGACCGCCTGCTCGCCGACGACCCCGAGGTGTTCGCGGCGTACTGGGAGATGATGGCGGGCCACGACCTCACGGAGGCGCTCCGGGACGTCACGGTGCCGGCCACGGTGCTCGCCGCCGTGGACGACCTCGCGGCGCCGGTCGTCGCGATGAAGGACCTCGCCGACCGCGTCCCGGGCGCCCGGTTCGAGGTGATCGCCGGACCGCACATCGTGCCCCTGGAGAACCGCGCCGGCTTCACGGACGCCGTACGCCGCCACCTCGCCCTGGTCGCGACATGAAGGCCGTACGGGCCGTCGCGGCCGGCGGGCCGGGCGTCCTCGAAACCGCCGACGTCGCCGTGCCGGAACCGGGGCCGCGCGACGTGCAGATCGCGGTGCGGCTCGCCGGGGTGAACTTCGCGGACGTCAACGCGCGGCGCGGCACGTACCGCGCGCCCGGCGGCCCGGCACCGCGCGGCCTCGGCCTCGACCTGTACGGCGAGGTGCGCGCGGTCGGCGCCGCCGTCACCCGGCTGCGGACGGGCCAGCGGGTCGCCGGGTTCGCCGCGACGCCCGCGTACGCGGAGGTCGCCGTCGCGCACGCCGACCTGGTCTGGCCGGTGCCGGACGAGGTGAGCGACGAGGCCGCGGCGTCCTACCCGGTGGTCGGGCAGACCGCGTACCACCTGCTGAAAACGGCCGCCCGCCTGCGGGACGGCGAGAGCGTCCTGGTCACCGCCGCGGCCGGCGGCGTCGGCGCCACGGCGATCCAGGTCGCCCGCCTCCTCGGCGCCGGCACGATCGTCGGCGCGGCCGGGTCGCCGGAGCGCGCGGCCGAGGCGGTCGCCCGGGGCGCCGACGCGGGCGTCGACTACTCGGCCTCCGGCGTCGCCGAGGGCATGGCCGCGGCGGCCGCCGCGCACGCGGTCGACGTGGCGCTCGACGGGGTCGGCGGCGCGGTGCGCCGCGGCGCGTTCCACTGCCTCAACCCGTTCGGCCGCCTGGTGCACTTCGGCAACGCCTCCGGCGAGCCCGAGGAGCTCCCGACCGCGCGGACCCTGCGCGAGCGCGGGATCACCGTCGTCGGGTTCCATCTCCAGACGCTGCGCGAACGGCGGCGCGGCCTGCTCGCCGACGGCGCGCGGCACCTCCTCGCCTGGCTGGCGGACGGACGGCTCACCATCCCGGTCGCCGACGTGCTGCCGCTGAACCGGGCCGCCGACGCGCACCGGCTGCTGGAGTCCCGCCGCGTCAGCGGAAAGCTCCTGCTGTCGATCGGACCGTCACGCTGACCGGACAGAGGAGGCGGAAACGACCGCGATAAAAGGCCGTGAACCGGCGCGCGCAATTGTCGGGCCGCGCCGTCACGAATTCGTCCGCGACGATATTCAAGGAGACCGAACATGGTCGACCGGCTGATCGTCGGCGTGTCCGGATCCAGCGCGCCGCAGCTCGGGCACACCGTGCTGCGCGCCCTCCGCGCGACCGGCGCCGTCGAGGTGCACCTCGTGCTGTCCAACGGCGCGCGGCGCAGCATCGAGGCCGAGATGGGCGTCGCGGCCGAGGAGTTCGAGAAGCTGGCCGACGTCGTCCACGCGCCCGGCGACCTCGCGGCGCCGATCTCCTCCGGCTCCTTCGTCACCCGCGGCATGGTCGTCGTGCCGTGCTCGATGCGCACGCTGGCCGCCGTCGCCACCGGGAACGCGGCCGACCTGCTGACCCGCGCCGCCGACGTCTGCCTGAAGGAGCGGCGCCGGCTGGTGCTCGTCACGCGTGAGACGCCCCTGAACCTCATCCACATCCGCAACATGGAGGCGGTCACGCTGGCCGGCGGCACGATCCTGCCGCCCGTGCCCGCCTTCTACCACCGGCCGGAGACGATCGAGGACCTGCTGCGGCAGACCGCCGGGAAGATCCTCGACCAGTTCGGCATCGAGCACGACCTGTTCGCGCGCTGGACGGGCCTCTGAGCCGCCGCGCCGCACCGAATTCGCCGCGCCGCGGCGCGATTCACGCTGCCCTCGAAAAGGGCCCGGCCGGATTCCCGAGAATTCCTCTTTTCATCTTCTTGACAGTTCATCGGCGCACAAATAGCGTCCGGTAAAAGCTAAGAAAACAACTGTTCCGCCGAAAGGAACAGGAGTGTGATGAGCATGGCCGTTCCCGTACCAAGCGAGGCGCGAGCGGACGCCGCCGGCGCGTCCGGGCCCACCCGGATGAACCGCTACGTCTGGCTGGTCCTCGTCTCGGCGTTCCTGGCGTGGATGTTCGACTCGATCGCGCTGAACGTCTTCAACCTCATCCTCACGCCCAGCATGAGCGAGCTGCTGCACACCCACCAGCGGGCGGCGATCGCCGGCACGGGCGGGCTGATCGTGGCGATCAAGCTGGTCTCGTGGGGCATCGGCGGCACGCTGTTCGGCGTCCTGACCGACCGGTTCGGCCGGGCGCGCATCATGCTCGTCACGATCGTCATCTACGCCGTGTTCACCGGCCTGAGCGCGCTCACCCAGAACTGGTGGCAGATGGCGATCTGCCAGGCCGTCGCGGGCCTCGGCATCGGCGGCGAGTGGTCGGCCGGCGCCGCGCTCCTGGCCGAGAGCCTGCCCGAGCGGCTGCGGCCGCGCCTGATGATCGTCATGCAGCTCGCCTTCTCCGTGGGCTACTTCTTCGCCGCGGTCGTCAACCTCGCGGTCGGCGCGGCGAGCTGGCGGTGGGTGCTGCTGTGGTGCGCCGTGCCGGCCGTCGCGGTGACCGTGCTGCGGCTGTTCGTCAAGGAGCCCGAGCAATGGGTGCGCACCCAGCGCACGACCGGCCGGAGGCTGGGCAGCCTGCGCCGGCTCTTCGAACCGGAACTGCGCAGGCGCACGCTCGGCGGCCTGTTCAGCGCGATGGCGCTGATGGTCGGCTCGTTCGCCGCCACCACGTTCGGGCCGTCCTGGATCGCGGAACTGTCCGCCGCACCGCCGGCGCAGGTGGCGCGGTACGCGAGCTACTTCGTGATGCTGCTGAACGCGGGCGCGATCGTCGGCTACGTGGCGCTGATCTGGCTCACCGGGTCGGCCATCGGGCGGCGCGGCTCGTACTTCGTGTTCTGCCTCGGCTCGCTGCTCACCGCGATCGCCATGTTCACCATCACGCACTCGGCGACCACGCTGCTGATCATGGCGCCGGTCGCGGGGCTGTTCATGCTCGGCGGGTTCGGCGTGTTCGCCGTCTACCTGCCCGAGCTGTTCCCCACCGAGGTCCGGGCCACCGGCCAGGGCTTCTGCTTCAACTTCGCGCGGATCTTCACCGGGATCGGCACGCTGACGACCGGCGTGCTCGTCGGCACCCTCGGCTCGTTCCCGATGGCCGGCCTGCTCATCTCGCTCGTGTTCGTCTTCGGCCTGTTCACGATCTGGATCGGCCCGGAGACCCGCGGATGGCGGCTGCGCGACTCCTGACCACCGAGACGCACGGAGAGGACCCCCGCATGGCATCCGGCGCGACCGAGCAGTACGTCCACTACGAGACCGCGGACCGCGTGGCCCGCATCCGGCTCGACCGGCCCGACGCGGGCAACCGGATCCACAGCACGATGATGCGGCAGCTCATCGACGCCCTCGACGCGGCGACCAATGCGGCCGCCGACGTCATCGTGATCACCGCGAGCGGACCCGACTTCTCGGTCGGCCGCGACCAGGCGGAGGTCCTCCCCCAGGGCATGTCGAAGCTGGACAACATCGAGCTGATCGTGCGCGCCAACCGGCTGCTCACCGGATTCCCCGGCATCACCGTCGCGTCCGTACGCGGCCGCGCGCTCGGCTTCGGCTGCGGGGTCGCCGTGCAGAGCGACATCGCGCTCGCCGCGGACACCGCCGAGCTCGGCTTCGACGAGATCCACCACGGCACGGCGCCCGCGTTCGTCATGTCGTACCTCGAGGACTACGTCGGGCCCAAACGCGCCCTCGACCTGATCGTCACCGGCCGGATCCTGCCCGCCCACGAGGCCGAGCGGTACGGCCTGCTGTCCCGCGTCGTCGCCGCGGACTCCCTCGACGCCGCGACCGGCGCCCTGGTCCAGACCCTGCTCGCCGCCCCGGGCGAGCTGCTCGCCCGCTGCAAGGCGTACCTGCGCGACAACCGCCGGGTCGCCCCGGACGGGCGCCTGGACCACGCCCTCGACACGTTCGCCGCGCGCCTCGCTCCCCCGGCGCCGGACACCGCCGGCGCGCGGCCTCCGGCCAGGAAGGCGGTCCACCATGGCGGGAAGTAAGCCGGACACCGACCTCGAGGCCCCGCCGCCGAGACCCGTGCTCGACGTACCGTTCGACGGCCGCGTCGGCGGCGTCCAGACCGCGGTGATGGCGCTGCAGAACGTCTTCGCCATCGTCGGCATGTTCCTGTTCCCCGCGATCATCGGCGCGGCGCTGAAGCTGTCGCCGAGCGCGGTCACCACCCTGTACGGCGCGACCTTCGTGGTCACCGGGCTCGGTACGGTCCTGCAGGCCGTGATGGGGCTGCGGATGCCGATCGTGCTCGGCCCGTGGGCCGCCGCGCTCGCCGGGCTGATCGCCGCCGGGAAGGTGGCCGGGCCGGGGGCCGCGTTCGGTTCGTTGTTCGTGGCCGCGCTGATCTGGGCGGTCCTCGCGATCCCCGTACGCGGGCTCTCGGTGGTCGGCTACCTCGGCCGCATGTTCCGCGACCCGCTGCTCTACGGCGGGATCGTGCTCATCGCCATGACCAGCCTGACCACCGTCACCGTGACCAACTGGCTCGGCACGCCCGGCCGGCCGGGATTCGGCCCGGCCGCGTGGATCGGCGGCGCGGTCGCCATGGTCGTCAGCTTCGCCATCCTCGCCCTGGTGCGCGGCCCGCTGCGGTCCATGGCGATGCTGAGCGGCATCGTCGTCGGCGCGATCGCGTACGCCCTGATCACGCCGTTCGACTTCACCCGGGTGCGGGAGGCGCCCTGGCTGAGCCTCCCGCAGTGGTTCCCGTTCGGCTTCAGCGTGAGCCCGGTGCTCGTCGTGCTGTTCTTCCTGCTGCTGCTCACCGGCGTGACGAACTCGCTCGCGCTGTACAACGTGGCGGCCGAGTGGGCGGGGCAGCGGCTTCCCGGGCGCCGGATGGCGTGGGGCATCTTCGGCCAGTCCATCGCGACGGTGGCCGGGTCGATCATGGGGACGTTCTCCACGACCGTCTACCCGGACAACCTCGCGATCGTGCGCACCAGCCGCGTCGGCAGCCGGTGGGTGACGTTCTGGGCGGGCCTGATCCTGCTCGTCGGCGGGTTCGTCGCCAAGTTCGACGCGATCTTCGTCAGCATCCCGAGCAACGTGATCGCCGCGGCGGCCGTGGTGCTGTTCGGCGTCATCGCGGCTTCAGGGATCGAGTCGCTGAGCCGCGTCACCTGGGACCAGTTGAACTTCCTGGTCTTCGGGCCGCCGTTCCTGCTGTCGATCGGCGGGCTGTTCATCGAGGAGCCGACGCTCGAGCACTTCCCGCTCATCGTCCGGCAGATCGTGACGCAGCCGCTGTTCACCGGGCCGGTGCTGCTCTTCGCGCTCTATCTGCTCGTGGACAAGGTGATCCGGCCACGGACGGGGGTCCGTGCGGACCGGCGAGACGGAGGTACGGATTCTTGAGTAACGCACATCCCGCGCCCGGCGGTACGGGGCCACTGCGCGACACCGTCGTCCTCGACCTGACGCAGCATCTGGCCGGCCCGTACGCGACCCAGATCCTCGGAGACCTCGGTGCGCGGGTGATCAAGGTCGAGCCGGCGACCGGCGACCCGACACGGTTCATCGGCCCGCACTTCGTCGACGGCGACAGCGCGTACTACCTCAGCGTCAACCGGAACAAGGAAAGCGTGTGCCTCGACCTCAAGACCGACGCCGGCCGCGACGCCCTGCTGCGGCTCGCGCGCGCCGCCGACGCGGTCGTCGAGAACTTCCGCCCCGGCACGATGGAGCGGCTCGGCATCGGGGCCGACGTCCTGCTGGAGGCCAACCCCCGGCTCGTGGTCTGCTCGCTCACCGGGTTCGGGCAGGACGGCCCGTACCGGGAGCGGCCCGCGTTCGACATGATCGTGCAGGCGCTCGCCGGCGGCATGTCGCTCACCGGCGAGATCGACGGCCGGCCGGTACGCTCCGGCCTGCCGATCGGCGACCTGTGCGCCGGGATGAACGCCGCGATCGCCACGCTGGCCGGGCTGATGCGCGCCGCGCGTGAGGGCACCGGCTCGCGGGTGGACGTCGCGATGATGGACACCCAGGTGTCGCTGCTCAGCTACGTCGCGACCTACTACCTGACCAGCGGATTCGTACCCGGACGGCAGGGACGCCGGCACATGAGCATCCCCACGTACCGGGCGTTCACCTGCGGCGACGGCAAGGACATCGTCGTCACGGCGAACATGCCGCGGATGTGGACCGGCCTGTGCCGCGCGCTCGGCCTCCCCGACTTGCCGTCCGACGAGCGGTTCACCACCAACGACGCCCGCCGGGACAACATCACCGCGCTGTACGCGGAGCTGGAGCCCGCCGCGCGCCGGTTCACCTCGGCGGAGCTCCTCGAACGGCTGGCCGAAGAGGGCGTTCCGAGCGCGCCGATCAACACGATCGACGCGACGCTGGCCGACCCGCACGTCCGCGCACGCGGAATGGTCGTCGAGCAGCACCGGGGCGACGGAACCGTTTACGCGGTCGGCGACCCGCTGAAGATCTCCGACGCCCGCGAGGAGTACATCGTGCCGCCGCGCCTCGGCGCGGACACCGGGGCCGTCCTCCGTACGCTCGCGGGACTCGACGCGGCCGCCGTCGACGCCCTGATCGAGACGGGCGCGGCCGGCCCGTCGGCCCCGCGCGACGACGCCCGCCCGGACGGCACCGGCACCGTGCCACGCGCGGTGCCGTCCGACTGACGCCCTGCCAGCAGCCCACCGCGGCCCCGCGCGCCCGGGTCAGCCCTCCGGCACCCCCACCCGGAAGATCCGCAACTGGAGGGCGAGCGTGGCGTAGTAGCCGACGAGCGTGCTGAGCTCGAAGACGCCCGCCGCGCCGAGCGCCGCCTCCGCGGCGGCGTACTCGGCGTCGTCCAGGTCGCCGCGGACGGCCAGCGCGACGGTCGTGCGGTACACGGCGCTCTCGTACGGGTCGGGCAGTTCCGGGGCGCGGCCGGCCCGCAGGTCGGCGACTACGCCCTCGGACAGACCCGCCGCCCGGCCGACGCGCTCGTGCGCGTAGGCCTCGTACGCGCTGCCCCAGTGGCCGGCCACGACCAGGATCGCGATCTCGCGGGCCCGCGCGGTGAAGCCGGTCTCGTAGCGCAGCACCGCGCCGAGGGCCTGGAGCCGCTCACCGACGGCGGGGCTGGACAACATCGCGTTGAACGGGCCGTGCAGACGGCCCTCTTCGTCGGTCATCGGGAACGATCGCCCGGCGGCACGTGGCCCACCGGTGATCCCGTCGTACAACGCGCGGGCCTCGGGGCCGAGCTCGTCAGGCGACGGGACGGGCATGCGTGCCATCGGCGCTCCTCGGGCGTACGGTCCGGGCTCGACCCCGGCAGCCGCAGAGCCTACCCCCATGATCCGGGGGCGGACCCGCCCGTACGGGAGCCGGCCGCCCCGCCGTCGACCGCCTACCGGGCCCTCGCATAGGCGCGCATCTGTTCGGCCATCCGCTGGAGCTCGGCCGTCTCCGCGGGCGAGGTGTTGGCCAGCCCGCTGTGCGCGGCCGTCGGGCTCCGCAGGAAGCGCCGCAGCATGGCCACGAGCAGCCCTTCGGGCAGGGTCTGCAACGCGGCGAACCCGCGGGGGACCGGCCGCCCCGGCATGGCCGCCAGGTTCCGCCGCATGAGGCGGATCATGCCGCGGACCGCGTCCGGATCGCGGGCCAGCGCGACCGGGCCGCCCGCGGCGTTCGCCGCCTGCCCGAGCGGCACCGCGAACGCGGTGTGCGTCTTGAGCCAGGCATCCATCCGCGGCTCGGCTTTGGCGTTGATCCCGGCGGCGCGAAACGCCCGCGTGACCCGTTCCAGTCGCGGTGTGGCACGGCCGTCCGGCTCGCCGATCGGCATCGGGATCAGGCGGGTCGTCAGGCTGGTCGCGCGGTAGCGGACCACGTCGCCGTCCATCGTGCCGCCGCCTGTGGGGAAGCCGAGCAGCACCCGCTCGTGGCCGATCACCGCGCCCAGCGGCTCCGCGCCGGCCGCCCAACTGAGCAGGAACAGCACGTCGCCTTCGAGGCCGGCGAGCGACTCCAGCACCGCGTCCACCTGATGGGTGCGGACGACGACGGCGATCAGGTCGTACGCGCCGGCCGGGTGCGCGACCACCGGCACCGGCACCCGCCGGACGTCCGGGCTGTCGCCCTCGGCGAGCCGCACGCCATGCCGGCGCAGGGCGGCCAGGCGCTCGCCCCGGGCGAGGAGCGAGACGTCGTGCCCGGCCTCGTGCAGGCGGACGGAGAGCAGGCTGCCGAGGACCCCGGCGCCGTACACGAGCAGCTTCATGACAACCCTCTCCGCACGTTCGTCTCGGTCATACGATCGTTTGATTCAAACGTATGTATAGTACGCACACATGGCACCGCCGGACACCCGCACCCAGGTCCTCGACGCGGCCGAACGCCTCTTCGCCGAGCGCGGTTTCCGCGGCACCTCGGTCCGCGCGATCACCGACCTCGCCGGAGCGAACCTGGCCGCCGTCGGATACCACTTCGGCTCGAAGGCGGGGCTGCTGACCGCGGTCGTCCGCCGCGTGATCGAGCCCATCAACGCCGCGCAGCTCGCCGGGCTCGACCGGCTGCTCGCCCGGACCCCGGACCCGCCGGTCACCGACCTGGTGGAGGCATTCGCGGGGCCGCTGTTCGACGGGATGCGGGCCGGCGACGAGGGCGGCGCCCGTACGTCCCGGCTGATCGTGCGGATCATCGGCGATCCGGCCGAGGAGATGCGCCTCTGGACGGGCCCGGCCGAGGACACGATCCGCGACCGCTACCTGGCGGCCTTCGGGCACGCCCTGCCCGGCCTGTCCCCGGAGGAGCTGTGGTTCCGGATGCGGGGGATCCTCGCCGTGGCGGCCGTCGACCGCGTCGAGGTCTACAACCAGCGCACCCCGGCCGGTCCGTCCCCGTCAGCGGGCGAGGCGCCCCGGCGCTGGGCGATCACGTTCCTGGCGGCAGCGATGAGCGCACCCCCGACCCGAACCTGACCGGCCGGCGGGCTATGTCGTCCTCGCCCGCGGATCCGTCCTGCGGACGCGGAGGACGGAAAGGCCGAGCAGGACGGTCCAGACGATCGCGGGGTAGAGCGCGAGCCGCTCGGCGAGGCCGCCGCCGTGGCCGGTGAGGGCGATCAGCGCGGGCCCGCCCAGCATGCCGAGGAAGCCCACCGCGGACAGGACGAGTGTGAGGCGCGCGATCCCGGGGCGGAGTCTCCGGTTCGCCAGCCCGAGCAGAAGCAGCGCGATGTTGCCGCACGGGATGTTCAGGGCGCCGACCAGGTGCAGCGGCACGTTGACGTTCTCCGGCGCGAGGCCGACGAGGACGGTGCCGATACCCGTTACCGCGAGGAAGGCGAGTCCCCACGTGGTCAGCCTCCCGCGCGGCCAGATACGCCGGGTGAGGTACAGGCCGGCCAGCAGCAGAATCCCCGTGAGGACGAACGAAGCGTTCATCACGGCATGCAGCGGCGAGCAGATGTAGACGTTGGCCGGCGCCCGGCCGCATGCGGTGTTCCCGAGATCGCTGATCCGATTGTCGATCAGGCTGTACGGGGTGCTCCATGCCGCCTGAGCGACCGCTTGCCCGATGAAGTAGACGACGGTCGAAGCCCAGGCCGCGCCGCCGATGCGCGGCTGAAGACCTGATGGCCGGTGGTTCTCCTGAGCCATGCGAACCTCCCGAGGAATGCGTCGTACTCGACGTGACGTACACGACGCGTCGTATACGACGTACCGTACACGACGTGTCGGGTGCGGTACATTTCTCAAGGTGGGCATGAGTTCAAGCGATCACGAACGATCCGCGGCAGCGGTGGAAGAGGCGCGGGAGATCGTCGGCCTCTTCCGAAGCCTCCGCCGGCACCTGGTACGGGAGAGCCGCGCGGAGCTGGCCCGCAGCGGCCTTACCGCCGGGCAGGTCAGCGTCGTCTCCCTCCTCGGGGGACGGGAGTCGATGACGCTGAACGAGCTCGGGCGCGAGCTCGAGCTCAGCCACAGCACCGTGTCGGGCATCGTCGACCGGCTCGAGGCCAAGGGCGTCGTACAACGGCGGCCGCATCCCGATGACCGGCGCTATGTCCTGATCTCGCTGGCGGACAAGGTCAAGCGGCACGGCACCGTGACCGTTCCCGACCAGACCATCAACAGCCTCGAGGCGGCGCTGGCCGATGCCACGGCGCACGAGAGGCGGACCATCAAAGAGGGCCTGGCGCTCTTCCGCCGGCACGTCGAACGGACGGCGGGCGAGCCGTCCGATCCGTAGGCGGATGGTGCGCGGTTCCGGCTAGCGGCCGATGACCGCGGCCCGGCGGCGTCGTTGCCACATGGCGAGCGCGACGACCAGGACGAAGACCTCCACCGGGCGCTCGAGTCCGGGCAGGTCGGACTCCGCCCCTCGGGCGACCCTGCGAATCTGGCCGATCCGGTCGTCCCCCTCGGCGAGTTCCAGCGTCCTGCTGCCGAACCCGGCACGCGCCAGGCGGTACTCGCGCTCACCGGCCACGACGCGCCAGCTCCGCAGCCCGTCGCGTTCGGCGCTCGCGACCGTCCGCCCATCCGGGGCGCGCAGGCCGCAGTTCCTGCCGAAGGCCGAGCCGTCGAGCCGGTAGGCCTGCCCGTCCACGTCGAGCTCGCCTCCGTGCTGCGCGGTCCGCGCGGAGACCGTCGTGACGGGAGCGTCGCCGCTGACGATTTCGTAGCGGGCGGGAACGCCGGTGCGGTGTACGCGGAGTGTCGGCATCTCAAGCCGCCTTTCTATGCGGGTTCGTTGCCAGGGAGATCGGTTCGGTCATGGCGGGGTCAGGTGGTTGCGGTACGCGTACGACACCAGTTGGGCGCGGTCACGCTGCGCGGTCTTGGTGAGGAGATGGTTGATGTGCGTCTTCACGGTGGCCATGCCGATGAACAGGACGCGCCCGATCTCCCGGTTGGACAGGCCCTGGGCGATCAGGCCGAGGATCTCCACCTCGCGGGTGGTCAGGCCGTCCGGGGCGGCGCCGGCCACCGGCGGTGACGGTGGCGTCGCGGCGGCAAGGAGGCGCGCCTGTACGTCCGGGTCGAGTACGGCCTGGCCGGCCGCCGCGGCGTACACGGCGCGGGCGATCTGGGCGCGGCCGGCGTCCTTGGTCAGGTAGCCGAGCGCGCCGGCGCGCAGCGCGCCGAGGATCGACTCCTCGTCCGCGTACGTGGTCAGCACCACCACCCGTACGCCGGGATGCTCGGTGTGCAGCCGCGCGGTCGCCTCGGTGCCGTCGACGCCGGGCATGTGCAGGTCCATCAGCACCACATCGGGTGCGTGCCGCTCGACCTGGGCGATCGCCTCGGCGCCGTCCGCGGCGGAGCCGAGGACCTCGATGTCCGGCACGAGGTCGAGCATGGTGACCAGGCCCTCGCGTACGACGGTCTGGTCGTCCGCGACGACGACCCGCACGATCGCGGACGTACGCCCGTCTTCGCCGGTCACACGGCCCCCTCTCCGGTCGTGGGCAGTGCCAGCCGCACGACCCAGCCGCCCTCGGGCGCGGGGCCGGCGTCCAGCGTGCCGCCCAGGAGGGCCGCGCGTTCGGCCAGCCCGGTGAGGCCGTACCCGCCGCCGGTGCCGGCCAGCGCTCCAGGGGCCGCCGCCGGGGCGGCGGATGTGGTGACGGTGAGCATGATCCGATCCTGCTTGTAGTCGAGTACGAGATCGCTGCGGCGGCCTGGGGCGTGCTTGGCGGCGTTGGTGAGCGCCTCCTGGGCGGTACGGACGACCGCGAGCACCACCTCGGACGGCAGCGTGCGTACCGTCCCCGTGACGGTCAGGCCTGCCGCGGTGTGCTCCCGGTGCTGCGCGGCCAGGGCCTGGAGCTGGTCGGGCAGTGGCCTGCTCTCGCCGCGGAGGGCACCGATCGCGCGGCGCGTCTCGGCCAGGCCGTCGACCGCCAGCCGGCGCGCCTTCCGCAGGTTCTCCCGCGACCGCGCCGAGGCGTCCTCGGCCTCGAGTACGGCGTCGGTGGTGTCGAGCTGCACGGTCAGCGCGCCCAGCGAGTGGGCCAGCACGTCGTGGATCTCGCGGGCGATCCGGGTGCGTTCGGCGAGCATCCCGGCCAGCCGGTGCTCCTCCTGGGCCCGCTGGGTCTGCGCCGCCAGCGCCTCGGCCTGGGCCAGCCGCGTACGGTACTGGCCGCGGTTGAACCCGCCCAGCAGGAGCCCCGCGATCCCGGCGCTGTAGGCGGCGAAGAGCGTCCAGGAGTGCCCGAACGCCGCCGTGCCGATCGCCATGCCCGCCACGGAGACGACGAGCAGCCCGACCGCCGGAAGGACGTCCATCACCAATGCGGCGGCGAAGATCCCCGCCGCGCACAGCGCGAAGGCGGGCGACGCCGGGCTCACCCCGGCCAGCACCGAGCCCGCCACGCTCAACAGCGACACCGAGACCCACAGCACCCACCGGGCGAGGCCGCCCGCCGGCACCGCGGCGCCGGCCGACGGGCTGTGGCTCGTCGCGGTCCACCCCAGCCACCCGGCGCAGGCCACAACGGTGCACACCAGCGCCACCAGCGGCCGTCCGGTGCCGCCCAGTCCCGGGCCGAAGGTGACCGACCCGTACACGATGACCGCGAGCGCCGCCAGCCGTACGACCACCCCGGCCAGGAGCCGTGCCGGGGACGCGCCCCGCGGATCCGTGCTCACCGTTCCCCCCGTCGTCATCAGCCGCCCAGCAGGGGCAGCACCACGAAGGCCAGCACGTTGCTCAGGACGTTGAACACGATGTGCGCGGCGACGCCCGGCCAGACCGAGTCGCTACGCCGTCGCAGCTCACCGGCGATCAACCCGACGATCAGCCCCGACAACGCGGTGACGATGTTGCCGTGCAGCACGGCGAAGACCACCGCACTGCCGAGGACCCCGGCGACCGCACCGTAGCGCAGCAGCGCGGTCGCGATCACGCCGCGGAAGAGCAGCTCCTCCCCGATGGGCGTGAGCACGCCGAGGAACAGGAACGCCAGGACCGTCAGCACCACGCCGTCGGCCGCGGCCGAGGCCCACATCGCCTGCGGGTTGCCCGTGTACCCGGTCAACCCGACGTAGATCTTCGTCACCGGGAACTTCAGCACGAACGCCAGCACACCGCCGGCGAGCCCGATGAGCAGCCAGCGTACGGTCGTACGGCGCACCCCGAACGCCGCCAGGGAGCGGATCCGCACCGCGACGGCGGCGGCGAACCCGCCCCCCGCGGCGATGAACGACAGCACCATCAGGAAGACGTCGAACGCCACCGGCCCGGCGACCGCGTGGACCGCGATCGTCAGCCCGAGGGTGAGGACGGTGGAGGTGACGAGACCGACGCCGATCTCCGTCCACCCCGGCCGCCGGCGCGTCCCCGTCCCGTGCTCCAGCCGATCGCGCCCGATGGTCTCCCCCGCCATCACGCCTCACCCGCCGGAGCCTGATCGGCGTACCGCCGCTTCGCGTGCGCGCTCATCCCGGTGTTCTGGAACGCGGCGATGAGCCACCGCCCGTCCCGGCGCACCAGGGTGAACGTCTGGAACTTGTCGAACGCGACGTGCCCGTGCCCGATCCCCCCTCGGGTGAGGACGACCGCGGCATCGTCACCGAGCATCGTGGTGCGCAGCGGCTCGACGATCATCGTCGTGCCCTTCTGCCACTTCGCGAACACGTCGCGATGGGTGTCCTCGATCTCCGCCCGCCCGAGCATGACCTCGCCCATGAAGATCACGTACGTCGCGTCCTCGGTGAACAGCCGCCCGTACGCCGCCGCGTCCCCGGCGTCCCACGCTTCCCGGAACGACTCGAGGACCCGCGCCGGCCCGCCCGCTTCACTCATTTCCGTACTCCGTCCGTAGCCCACCGAAACGACGGTAGAAACCGCCGCCCCGGGTCACGTCAACCCGCGGGTGGACCCCGGGTTGACCGCGTACGGAAAGGCGAACCCCTCACAACCGGCGGACGCGCAGCACGCCGGTCAGCATCGGGAGGGTGAACTCGCCGCGGGCGGTCTCCGGCCTGCCCGCGAGGAAGGCACGGATCCGGCCCAGCGTGATCTCTCGTTCCTGTTCCGGCATGACCAGCATCCCCGCGCGGGTCGCGATGGTCGCGACGAGGGAGGCGGCGGTACGGCGCTGGCCGTGCGGGAACCCGGCCTGCTCCGCCGAGCCGAACGGGGCGGCCACGCCGGTCGTGGGAAGGTGCGCGCCGGCCGTCTCGGCGCGCCAGGAGGTGGACGTGTCGCGCGGGCCGATGGCCGCGGCGCCGCTGACCCGCGCGAGTGCGGCGACCCACTCGACCTCGTCGTCCATGACGTTCCAGAGGCCGGCCAGGATGCCGCCGGGAGCGAGGACCCTGGCGATCTCGGGGCCCGCGACGGCCATGTCGAACCAGTGCATGGCGTTCCCGGCCAGGACGGCGTCGACGGACGCGTCCGGCAGCGGTATCGCCTCGGCGCTCCCCGGCAGGGCACGGACGGCCGGCAGCGCGCGGCGCAGCTCGGCCCGCATCGCCGGGTCGGGCTCGACCGCGGTCACCTCGGCGCCCAGCGCGATGAGCGTGGCGGTCAGCTTGCCGGTTCCGGCGCCGAGGTCCAGCACGCGCGGCCCGGGCGCGGCCGCGAGCGCCCAGCGCACCGCGGCCTGCGCGTAGTCCGGACGGTGCTCGGCGTACGCGGCCGCCGCCGCGCCGAACGACGAGGCGTGCGGCAGCCGTTCATCCCGATCCACCCGGCGACGCTATCCGAGCGGGAAGCCGCCGAACGTGGCCGAGGCGGAACATGGCGGGCTCCTTCACGGTCGGCGCCTTCGACGTCAGTCGAGGAGCTCGACGTAGCCCTCGGTGCCGTGGACGCGGATTCGGTGGCCGTCGGGGATCAGGCGCGTGGCGCGGGGGACGCCGACCACCGCCGGCAGGCCGTACTCGCGGGCGACCACCGCGCCGTGCGTCATGAGGCCGCCCACCTCGGTGACCAGGCCGGCGGCGGTCACGAACAGAGGCGTCCAGCTCGGGTCGGTGAAGGTGGTCACCAGGATGTCGCCCGGCTCGAGGTCGGCGGTCGCCATGTCGGTGACGACCCGGGCACGGCCCTCGACCAGGCCCGCCGACACCGGGAGGCCGGGCAGGGCGCCGGGCGGGGCGTCGTCGCGCCGATAGCGGCCGGTGGCGGCCTCTCCCTCGGAGGTGAGGACCCGGGGCGGGGTGAGGGTCTCGTACGAACGGAACGCCGCGCGCCGCTCCCGTACCAGCTCGGCGTCCCCCTTGCCGGTGCGGACGACCTCCCGCAGCTCGGCGAGGCGGAGGTAGAAGATGTCGTCGGGCGCGCGCAGCACCCCGGACCCGACGAGCCGGCCGGCCTCCCGCAGCAGCGCCTTCTTGTAGACGAGGTAGCGGGTGACCATGCCGTACTTCGGGTACTCGCGGTAGCCGGCGAACGCGCGGACGCGGTCGATCATCCGCTTCGTCTCCGCGGCCTTGCGCTCGCCGCCGGGCAGGGCGCGCAGCCGCGCCAGCACGTCCTCCTCCGTACGGCGCGCCTCCTCGCGTCCCTCCGCGAAGCGGCGCCGCCCGGCGCCCGGCTCGAACGCCTGGAGGTCGCCGAGGAGCGTCGGTACGAGGGTGACGGGCCGCTCGCTCCACCGCGTACGGGTGATGTCGATCTCGCCGGCGCAGCGCATGCCGTACGCGTCGAGGTACGCGCGGAAGGCGTCGCGCGCGGCCGCGCCGCCGGGCAGCCCGGCCAGTTCGTCGAGGAAGGCGTCGCCGTCGCGGCCGTCGTCGGCGGCCCGCCGCAGGTACGCCACGACCTCCGGGTACGGCCGGACGGCGTCGGCGACGTCGAGCAGCGCCAGGCCCATCTCCGACGTGACGTTGTGGTCGACGGACTGCGTGAGCGCGTCGGCGGCGTTCCGCTCGCCCAGCCACGCCGCCAGCCGGTCGTTCAGCCACAACGCCGCGTCCATCGCCGCCATGATCAGCCGAATGCCGCGCGGGTCGAACAGGACGCGCCTCAGCTCGGCGATGTCGTCCCGGACGAAGTCGAGCAGCTCCGTCCCTGACAGGTCCCTGATCTCCCGCCGCAGCGTCGCCGCGGACTCCTCGGCGGCCCGGATCAGCTCGGTGACGAGCTCGGGTCCTGCCTCGATCGGTTCGGGCTCGGGCGCGGCGCCGGTGTCCGCGTCCGGC
Organism: Streptosporangiaceae bacterium; assembly: GCA_036502625.1. Taxonomy (GTDB): domain Bacteria; phylum Actinomycetota; class Actinomycetes; order Streptosporangiales; family Streptosporangiaceae; genus DASXYG01. The sequence continues at coordinate 59,988 of DASXYG010000080.1, read as the reverse complement.
TCATCGTCCGTGCCCGCCTCGCCGCCGAGGACGGTGTCGAGGGCGTCAAGGAACAGCGGGTCGGACTTCCCCATCATCGCCCGCAGGTCCTTGCGGGCCGCGGGCGCGGCCAGCAGCGGGGCCACGTCGACGAACAGCCGCCCGCCCGCCTCGTGCATCGGCCGCGGGGTCGTCATCTGCCAGAACGACAGCCCCAGCGGCTTCATCGCGTCGGTCATCATCTGCTGGTGCCCGACGGAGAGGTAGACGTGGTGCTCACCGTCCGCGGTCTCCGGGATGGGGAACAGCGTGGTGATCGGCCGGCTCTGCACGATGTGGAAGTCCTCGCCCACGCGGGCCCACTCGATGTCCTGCGGCCGGCCGAAGTGCGCCTCGATCCGCCGCCCGAGCCGTACGAGCCGGACGGCCTGCGCGTCCGTGAGGGCCGGCCGCGCGCCGGCCGCGACCTCCGCGGTGACGACCTGGTCGTCGCGCACGGTGTACACGTCGCCGGTGACCTGCCCGGAGACCAGCGCCTCGCCCAGCCCCCAGACGGCCTCCACGGTGGCGACCTTCCGGTTCGAGGTCACCGGGTCGGCGGTGAACAGCATCCCGGCCGCGTCGGCGTCGACCATCCGCTGCACGACGACGGCCATCCGTACGGCGCGGTCGTCGATGCCGTTGCGCCGCCGGTACGCCACCGCGCGCTCGGTGAACAGCGACGCCCAGCACCGCCGTACGTGCCGCAGCACCGCCGCCACGCCCACGATGCCGAGGTAGGAGTCCTGCTGCCCGGCGAAGGACGCGGTCGGGAGGTCCTCGGCCGTCGCGCTCGACCGCACCGCGTACGCCCCGTCCTCCCCGAGCCGGGCCAGCGCCGCGCCGATCGCCGCCTCGAGGTCGCCGGGCATCGCGACGTCCTCGACGGCCGCGCGTACGGCCGCGCTCCGTGTACGGACCGCCGCATGGTCGTCCGGGTCCACGGACACCAGCGGTTCCAGCCGCGCCGCCACCTCCGGCGCCGCCGCCGCGACCCGCCGGTAGGCGTCCGTGGTCACGCAGAACCCCGCCGGCACCCGCACCCCGTCGATCCGTGCGAGCTCCCCCAGGTTCGCCCCCTTGCCGCCGGCCTCGCCGGCATTCGCCGCGTCGATTTCCCCGAAATCCAGCACGTAGACCAATTCCGCCGCCCTATCGCCGGTCGACCACTAACGCAACGACGGCAGTATGGAACACAATTTGATTTCTCATGAGATGGGCCGGGCTGCTATAATCTGAAAGTGGGGAGAGGTACGCGCCTCCGCCTCCCGTCCTCGGCCCCGGATCGACGTGGCCTCCAGAGACACCGCCCGGAAAGGCTCAGTGGGCGAGGTTGACCTGTGCCCTGTGGTGGTCGCCTTTCTCGATCAGATCGACGAACCCGAGGGCGTAGTCCGCGGCGGAGATCGCGCCGCCGTCCTCGGGCTGAACCGCGACGTCGTCGCCGAGCCGATACCGGCCGAGTTGTTCGCCGGGCACATGTGCGCCGAATCCGAACGCCGGGCTCACGAAGACCCAGTCGAGAGTCGCGGGCGTGGCCGGGAGGTCCTCGATGACGAACGCCGCTCCGGCGCGGATCTCGTCGTGGAACTCCGTGGGGATGGCGCTGAGGTCGGTGACGAAGCGGTCCGCCCCGGGCGCCGGGCGCAGCGACGAGTAGCCGCCGACGACGAACAGGGGCACGCCCGCGGCATCGGCCAGACGCGCGATGGTGCGGTGGACGCCGCGCCAGGTGCCGGATTGCGGGCCGCGCGGGGCGACCGCGGCCACGACGACGTCCGCGCCCTCGATGGGTGCCGAGAGCGATGCGGCGTCGGCGGCGTCGCCCTGGACATAGGTCACGTTCGGGATCGGCGCGTCGGGGAGCGAGCGGCTCAGCGCGGTGACCTGATGACCGCGGGCAGCGGCCTCCGCGACGATGGCCGAACCTGCATAGCCGGTGCCGCCGATGACGGTGATGCGAGACACGGGGTGCCTTTCCACGGGACGGGTGGCGTCGGACGACGCGATGTGATTACCGTAAGAGACCAGCTCTCCTCTCGGAAGAAGGCACCTTGTGGTAACCACTCCGGCCGAGTCGGTGCTCCACGGCAGCCCGTACCACGCCGACTGCCCGACCCGCCGCATCCTGGATCGCATCGGCGACCGGTGGACGGTGCTCATCGTCGGTGCCCTCTGGGACGGAAGCGTCCGCTTCTCGGAGCTGCGCCGGCGCATCGAAGGCGTCTCGCAGAAGATGCTCACCCAGACTCTCCGCGCGCTCGAACGTGACGGGCTCGTACGCCGCACCGTCCACCCCGAGGTCCCGGTCCGCGTCGAGTACACGCTCACCGAGGCGGGCCGAACCCTGCGCGAGCCGCTGCGCGCGCTGGAGGAGTGGTCGATCGCCCACCTCAGCGACGTGACGGCGTCACAGGAGGCCTACGACCACGCGGATTGAGCCTTCCACGAGACGCCCCCGGGTCAGGCCGCGACCTCGGTGAGTTCGCGGCGCATCGTACGGATGCCGCCCAGCAGGATGATCAGCATGGCGACGACCGTCATCGCGCCGATCGTCACGAACGTCGGCCGGGGACCGAACGCCGCGAGCACGGCGACCACGACGTACGGCTGAACGGCGCCGCCGATGTGGCCGAGCCCGTCTCCGATGGACATCGCCGACGCGCGCGCCCGGGTCGGGAAGACCTCAGCGGTGTAGGAGTAGCCGTACGCGGGCGACATGATCCAGATGCCCGCGATGAACGAGCCGACGATGATCGCGACGGGTCCGCCGGCGATCGCGATGACCAGCACGCCGATGATGCCGAGCGCGCCCGCGCAGGCCGCCAGGTACTTGCGCTGCCAGCGGTCGATGAGCAGCGCGGCCAGCAGCGCGCCGACCGGGAAGGCGACGTCGCCGATGGCGCTGTAGAGCAGCCCGTGGTCGCCGGCGACGCCCATCTTGATGATCAGCGTGGGCTGGTACGCCAGGTAGGCGTAGGCGCCCATGTAGCTGAACGTCCAGAAGAAGAACACGATCGCGACGCGGCTGATGTACGGCGGGCGCAGCAGTTCCGCGGTCGGGAACGTGCGCAGGGTCGCCTCGGCCGGCACCTCGCGGACGGGCGGCAGCTCGATGCCGCGCCGTTCGACCCGTTTCTCCATCGCGGTCACGATGGCCTCGGCCCGTTCCGCCTGCCCGTGCAGGGCCAGCCAGCGCGGCGACTCCGGCAGCGTCCGGTCGTTCAGGGCGAACAGCAGCACGAACACCAGGGCGGCCAGGCCGAACACCAGCCGCCAGCCGATCGCGCCGACCTCCAGCAGCCCGAGGCCGACCCACGGCGCCGCGCCCAGCCCCACGCCGCCCCAGAACACGTTGATCGCGACGCCGCGGCCGCGCAGATGCGGCGGGGTCAGCTCGGTCATGATGGTCGCGGCCAGCGAGATCTGCGCGCCCATGCCGAGCCCGGTGAGGAAGCGGAACGCGGTCAGGGATGTGAGGTCCCAGGAGAACGCGGTCGCCAGCGAGCCGATCGCGAGGATGACCACGGAGATCGCCAGCGCGCGGCGCCTGCCGATGTAGTCCGCGATGGTGGCCAGGCCGTACGCGCCGACGATGTACGCGAAGAGGTTCGCGGTGACCGGCGTGGCCACCTGGCTGCCGGTCAGGTGCATCACCTGGGTAAGCGTGGGCAGCGTGACGCCGATCGCGGTGATGTCGTAGAAGGTGAAGAAGTACGAGGCGCCGACGATCACGAACAGCGGGAGCCCGAACCCGTACGTGGGCATCCGATCGATCCGGGCACTGATGCGGGCGGCGCGCGTCTCGGCCTCGGGCCGTCCGGGTTCTGCCGCGTGCGGTGAGTGAACCATGGTCTCCCCCCTTGCGGGATGGGATGCGGAGCCTGCCACCATTCGCCTTCTCGCCAGCGCAGGCGCCGTTGTCCGGACACGCGAAAGATCGCGTATCGGGATATTAGATATATAAACGCGCGTTGATCCAGGCCGGGCGCCAAACACCGGTACCCGCCGGTAGCGTGTCGGATCTTGCCGAACATCCGTCACTTCCCGGCCTCGGCAGTGCGCCTGCCGACCGCCGGGCAGGTCGTACCGTCGGTGCCATCGTGCAGAAGCGGCCGGCCGAGTGCCGGCGTGCCCGGTCAGCCCGACGTGGCGTCGCCGCTGAGCACGCTGGTGGGCAGCCCGAGGACCTTGACGATGCGTTCGGCCGCGTCGCCGAGCCGGGCGAAATCGCTGCCCAGCGGCTCGACGACCAGCCTCCGCACGTTCGCGACGTGGGCCGGGGCCGATGCCTCCAGGTGCGCGCGGCCGGCGTCGGTCAGCGTCGCCACGGTGAAGCGCCGCCCCTGGCCCGTGCGCACCGTCCGCGTCACCCAGCCCCGGCTCTCCAGCCGCGCCACCGCGTGGGAGATCCGGGGCAACGACCCGTTCGCCATCTCCGCGATCTCACTCATGCTCAGGCTCTCCCCAGGGACCACCGACAACCGGGCCAAGATCATGTAGCCCAGCAACGTGAGGTCGGCGTCCCGCAGAAGCTGCCCTTCGAGCGCCCCCGGCAGCGTGAGCAGCACCTTCACCAGGTTGATCCACGCCCGAAGCTGATCGTCGTCCAGCCAGCGCACCGGCTCCTCGGCCACGTCTTCCGTCCCCTCGGGCGTCTCCGAATCCACGCTTGACTTTAACACGCAATCCAATCTAGCTTCAGGTTTAACACGCAACCCAAGGAGGGGTTATGAGCCTCATCACCGGAACCCCGGCGTCGACGATCGGCCTCCGGCTCGGCCTGGCCGCATCGGCCGCCCTGGTGGTCAACACCGCCATCGCCTTCGCGGCGGCCGCCCTCGATCACGGCGGCATCGGCATGGGCCTGTCCCCCGCCGCCTACCTGCCCGCGACCCTCGCCGGCGTCCTCGCCGGCGCCGCCGGCTGGACCCTCATCGCCCGGCGCGCCCCGCAGGCCCTGCGCATTGTCGTCCCGGCCGTGCTCGCCCTGACGTGGGTACCGGATCTGCTCCTCCTGACACTCGGCGCCACCCTTGCCAACGTCTTCGGGCTCATGCTCATGCACCTCGCCGTCGCCACCGCGGTCGTCACCGCGAAAGGCCGGGCCAGGGCCGCATGACGGGGTTCGGTGCGACGCTTGGCGCGTGAAGCGTCGCTGGATCGTCGCCGTTGTGATCGTCGCCGTCATCTTCGTGGCGTACGCGGCGCTCATGGTGGCGGCCTTCATCGCGATGAGCCACATGTCGGAGTGATCCGCCACCGCGAGGATCTCGGGGGTGTCGGCCACGGGCGCGGCTCGTCTCCGCAGATCCTGTTCGCGTAGCACTGCCCGCCGGCGCACCCGAGACCTAGATCACCGCCATATACCCAATGAGGGTACTTGTCGACGGCCTGCCGTCGGCCCCGGCACGGCGCGGGTCCGTGGACGTCGCGGGGGCCGCCGCGGTGACGGCCGGCCTGGCGTTGGCGGTGTTCGCGATCGTGCGAGCGCCGCAGGAGGGCTGGGCGAGCCCGGCGACGTTGCTGGTGCTCGCGCTCGCGGTGGCCCTGCTGATCGGGTTCCTCGTGATCCAGCGGGCGCGGCGCGCTCCGCTCGTACGGCTCGGCATCTTCCGTACACCCGGTCTCGGTTCGGCGAACCTGGCACAGGCGCTGCTCGGCGCGGCGTGGATCCCGATGTGGTACTTCCTGAACCTGTACCTCCAGCAGGTGCTCGGCTACGGCGCGTTCGCGAGCGGCGCGGCGCTGCTGCCGATGACCGTGCTGATCGTGGTGCTCATGGTCGCGGTCGCGCCACGGCTGATCGCCGGGCTCGGCGCGAAGCCGCTGATCATCGGCGGCCTTCCGCGGCGCCGCCGGCATCGCCGTCGCCGGGGCCGCCCTCACCCTGCTGACGCTACGATCGCCGGCCACCGAGAGAACACCGGTCTCGGAGGAGGCAAGCGAAGGAGAGCCCGTCCGGTAGCGCGCTATCAGGCGCCCCGCGGACGCCGTGCCGGTATCGCTGGTGCGGTGGGTGCCTACTCGCTGGTTCCCCAGCGGGTGAAGGTGGTGTTGGGGATGTCGAGGGTGTCGAGGAGGCGGCCGGTGGTGTGGGCGATGAGGTCGTCGACCGTGACGGGGGCGTGGTAGAAGGCCGGGACCGGGGGCATGACGGTCGCGCCGGCCTCCGTTACCGCGGTCATGTTGCGGAGGTGGATGAGGCTGAGGGGGGTTTCCCTGGTCACCAGCACCAGCTTGCGGCGTTCCTTCAGGGCTACGTCGGCGGCGCGGGTCAGGAGGTTGTCGGACAGGCCGTGCGCTACGGCGGCCAGGGTTCGCATCGAGCAGGGGGCCACGGCCATCGCGTCCACCGGGAACGAGCCGGACGCGATGGGGGCGGCCAGGTCGCCGGGGCTGTAGGACACGTCGGCGAGCGTGGTGACGCCCGCCACGGTGAGGTCGGTCTCCACGGCGATCGTGCGCCTCGCACCGGCGGAGACCACCAGGTGGGTCTCGATGTCGTCGATCACGCGGAGGCGGCGCAGCAGCGCGATGCCGTAGTGCGGGGCGCTGGCGCCGGTGATGCCGACGACGATCCGGCGGGTCATTCGACCGCCTCGATCGTACGGCCGGTGTGGTCCGGTGCGACGAGCGCGAACACGACCCCGGCGATCGGGCCGACGACGCCGAGCGCGAGGGCCAGCGGCACCGAGCCGGCGAGCGTCAGCGCGAACAGCGGGAACACCCCGGCGCCCAGGCCGCGCCCGGCGTAGTAGCTGAGGTTGGAGCCGGTGGAGCGGACCCGGGTGGGGAAGAACTCCGCCATCCAGACGCCGAGGATGCCGAACCCGCCGCAGGCGCTCGCGCACAGCATCAGCGCCCAGAACGTCGGGTACGCCCAGAAGTCGGTGCCGACGTGCGCGGACCCGGTCAGCACCAGGCCGAGGAACCACGCGAACCCGATCACCCCGAACGCGCAGCACCAGAAGAACGCCCACTTGCGCCGCAGGACGTCCGACAGCGCGCCGCCGATCGGGTACGTGACCGCCGTGCACACCAGCCCGAGCAGGACGATCAGGCTCGCGGTGCCGAGCGACACCTTCTCCACCTTGATCAAGAACGTGGACAGGTACGCGATCATCGAGTTCGTCGTCAGGAACATGGCGGTGGCCAGCACGATGAACAGGATCGTGCCGAACGCGTACCGGCGCCGGAAGAGGTCCACCAGCGGCACCTTCCCGCGGCGCAGTTCGGCGGGCAGGCGCCCGGCGCGCAGCTCCGTCTGGTACGTCCGCCAGTGCTGCGACTCCGGCAGCAGGAACGCGGCCAGCAGGGCGATCACCAGGGTGCCCGCGCCGATCAGGACGTACCCGGTACGCCAGCCGGTGCCGGGGCCGAACGCGGTGATGCAGAAGTAGATGACGCCTTCGGTGACGATCTCGCCGGTGAAGTACATGGCCTGGATGGATCCGCCCATCAGGCCGCGCTTGGACGTCTTCCAGCACTCGGCGAACATCGAGAACGACAGCCCGAACAGGCCGCCCATGCCGACGCCGGCCAGCAGCCTGCTGAGCATGAAGACCAGGTAGTTCGGCGCGATGCCGCCGGCGACCGCGGCGACGCCGAACAGCAGCACGGAGATCGTGTACGTCCAGCGGCGGCCGAGCAGGTCGCCGAGCCAGCCGAAGATGATGCCGCCGGCGATCGACGCGAAGCCCTGGAGGGTGACCACCTGGATGAGCTGGACGGTGGTGACGTGCAGGGTGTCGGAGATGTACGCGAGCGGGTATCCGACGAGGTTCAGCTCGGCGCCGTCGAACAGCGTGCCGAGGAAGGCGAACGTGAGGATCAGCCCGATCTGGCGGCGTGTGTACGGCGCGGCGCCGTCCGCGGACGCTCGGGTCGAGAGGGTGGACATCGGGGGGCTCCGTCCGGTCAGTTGTCGGGCAGGCGTACGCCGCGTGTCTCCGGGACGAGCGGGGCGATCGCCAGGCCGAGGATGTAGATCAGGCCGACGACGGTGGCGGCGATCCCGTATCCGCCCAGCTTGGAGATGATCGCCCCGGCCAGCAGCGGCCCGAGGAAGGCGATGAAGCGGGCGGCGTTGAACACGAACGCGGCACCGGTGGCGCGCAGGTGGGTGGGATACAGCTCCGGCAGCCACACCGGCATCCAGGTGTACTGGCCGAGGGTGAAGAAGCCGTTGACGACGAGCACCACGACGGCGAGCCCGAGGTTGTGGGTCCACAGGAACAGCACCGGCGTGAGCAGCAGCGACGCGCCGAAGAAGACCATCACGGCGGGCTTGCGGCCGAGCCGGTCGGCCAGGAAGCCGAACGAGATGTACCCGGCGATGGCGCCCGCGTTGTAGATCATCCCGGCGCGGCTCGCCCATGCCTCCGGGTTCTGGCCCGTACCGCCGGCGATCGTCGCGACGTACGCCGGCACCCAGGTGGAGATGCCCCACCAGCCGAGGGTGGTGACCAGGGACATCAGCGAGCCGAGGATCGTCAGCCTGCGCAGCTTCGGGTCGGACAGGATGGCGCGCAGCGTGAACTTGGTGAACGAACGCTCGTGGTCGGTCAGCTCGGCGTCGTCGCGGCGCCGCAGGTCGTCGCGCTGCCGCTTGGCTCCCTGCCAGCGTTCCGATTCCGGGACCGTGCGGCGCAGCCACAGCGCGAAGACCGCGGGCAGCACGCCGATGAGGAACATGTACCGCCACGAGGACGGGCCGAGCGGCGCGACGAAGTACCAGCAGAACGACGCGATGAAGAACCCCAGGCCCAGGCCGCACTGCATGAACCCGGCCGCCTTGGCACGCGCGTGCGCCGGCCACATCTCCGCGACCAGCGACGTTCCGGTGCCCCACTCCGAGCCGAGGGCGAACCCGGTGACGAACCGCAGCACCAGGAACGACGCCCAAGACCAGGACGCGGCGGTCAGGCCGGTGAACGCCGCGTACATGACCATCGAGACGAGCAGCGCGCGGCGGCGCCCGAAGTAGTCGGCGAAGACGCCGCCGAGCATGCCGCCGACGCCCCAGCCGAGGAGCGTGACCGCGATGGTCACGCCGGTCAGGAACGACACCTGCCCGGTGGGCGCGCCCGGTTCGAGCTGATGCAGGACGGTGCCGGCGGTGAGGATCAGCGCGTACGTCTCGAACCCGTCGAACAGCCAGCCCAGGTTGGCGGCGACCAGCGACCGCCACTGCGACCGTCCCAATCCCCGGTACCAGGGCCCGCGCACGTCCGCGGTCACTTCGCTCATTGACGCCACATCCTCGATTGTCCTGCATATAGGACTTAAGGTCTCGTATGCGGCACATTAAGGGTGTGTCAGGGCGTCGTCAATGCCCGTTTCAGGAGCGTTACACGGGTGCGGCTCAGCTCACATCGGGCGCGACGCCGCCGGTGCGCGCGGTGATACGCAGGCCGCAGTCGCGGATCAGCGCGCCCGCCTTTTCCACATTGCGCTCGTTCAGCTCCGACGAGAACGCCAGCGAGCACAGCACCAGGGACACCTGGCCGTGGGTGTCGAAGACCGGCGCGGACACCCCGGACTGCCCGAGGTCGTACTCGCGCACGCTGACGCCGTAACCGCGCTTCCGGGTGGCGTCGAGCTCGGCGCGCAGGGCCTTGGCGCCGGTGATCGTCTCGGGCGTGAACTTCCGCACGCCGTGCCGGTCCACCTGCCGCGCCACCTCCGCCGGGTCGGACCACGCGAAGAACGCGCGCATGATCGCCGGCGCGGAGAACGGGAACGTGTCGCCGACGCTGGCGGTGATGCGGATGCCCTGCGCGGGCTCGGCCTTGGCGAGCACGGCGTACTCGGCGGCGCCGTGCCGCTGGACGGCGAACGCGATGAACCCGAGCCGCTGGCTGAGGTCGTCGAGCTCCTGCCGCACCACGTCGACCACCATCTCGGTGGACATGCCGGTGAGCGCGAGCAGGCGGGGGCCGAGCGACCAGCCCGTACGGTCGCCGCGGCTGGCCACCCAGCCGGCCCGTTGCAGGGTGCCGAGGATGTTGTAGCAGGTGCTGCGGTTCAGGCCCAGGTCGTCGATGAGCGCGCCGGAGGCTACGGCGTCCGGCCACTCGCGGCTGATCCGCTCGAGAATGCGGACCGCGTTGGTGACGGCCGGGACGTCACTGGCCATGTTCGCTCCTGCCTGGATGCCGACGGATCAGCGGCTACGTTAGCCGACCATTGACGACACTCCCTCGGCCATCCTAATGTCTTCCATATAGGACAAAAAGTCTTCTATGGTGGTCATATGAACTTGGGTTCGTCATTCGTCATCCCCGCGGACGCATCGCGGGTCTTCGACGCCTTCCTCGATCCGGACGCGATGCGCGCGTCCGTGCCCGGATGTACGGAGCTGGAGCGGATCGACGACACGCATTACCGCGGTCGCCTGGTCAACGAGATCGCGCACGTCCGGTTCAGCGCCGGGTTCACCGCGGAGATCACCGAGGTGCGCGAGCCCGAGGAGGTCCGCGCCGTACTGAAGGGCGAGGATCACCGGCTGGGCAGCTCCATCAAGATCGACGCCACCCTGTCCGTGCGGCCCGAGGGCGCCGGGTCCGAGGTGTCGTACCGCATGGACGTCGCGCTGTGGGGCAAGATCGGGCGGCTCGGTGAATCGATCGTGCGCCGCCGCTCCACCGAGGTCGAGCGGCAGTTCGTCGCGGCGTTCACCCGGATCTGCACCGGTCAGCCGCCGGACGAGCCCGGGACCGCCCGTACGGAACGGCCGTCGTTCTGGCGCCGCCTGCTGGCCGTCCTCCGCGGGAAGAGCGCATGACGCCCGTCTTCCACCGCCCGGACACGCTGGCCGAGGCGGGTGACCTGTTGACGCGGTGCGACCACGCGATGGTCTACGGCGGTGGCACCGCCGTGCAGATCCTGGCCAAGCAGGGCGTGCTGTTCGCCACCGACCTGGTCGACATCGCCGGCATCCCGGGCCTGTCCGGCATCGAGGAGACCGGGGACGGCCTGCGGATCGGCGCGATGACGCCGCTGCGCGCGGTCGAGACCAGCCCGGTCGTACGGCGCGTCGCGCCGCTGGCCGCGTCCGTGTACGGCCACGTGGCGAACCCGCGGGTGCGCAACACCGCGAGTGTGGGCGGCAACATCGCGCACGGCGACTACCGGCTCGACCCGCCGACCGCGCTGCTCGTGCTCGGCGCGACCGTCGCGCTGACCGGCCCGGACGGCGTCCGGCGCGTCCCCGTACGCGCGTTCTTCGTGGGCTTCCAGGAGACGGCGGTACGGCCCGGCGAGATCGTCACCACGATCGAGATCCCCCGGCAGCCGGATGCGGCCGGCGCGGGGTTCAGCAAGCTCAGCAGCCTGTCCGCGAACGACTGGCCGTGCGCGTCGGCGGCCGCGCTGCTGGCCGGGACGTCGCGCGCGTTCGGCCGCCGTGGCCCGGACCGGCTGCGGCTCGGTCTCGGGGCGGTGGCGCCGACCCCGGTGTTCACCGAGGTCGAGCTGGCGAACGACATCTCCGAGGACGACGCGGCCGAGGCGGCGCGCGCGGCGGCCGTTCCGCTGGTGGACCCGATCCCGGACGTGCGCGGCTCGGCCGCGTACAAGACCCGGCTGGCCTTCGTGGCCGTCGACGAGGCCGTACGTACGGCATGGAAGGAGCGCTTCGATGACGGTGGACTCCCCCGTGGGCGGCGTCGCGGTCGGTGAGCGGTGGGCGCGTGCCGGCGCACGGGCCAAGGTACGCGGCGAGCTGCGGTACGCCGCGGACGAGCCGGTGCGGCCGTGCCATGACGTCGCGGTCCACCGCGGCACCCGGCCGCACGCCCGCATCGCCGCGATCGACGTGTCCCGCGCCGCCGCGACGGACGGCGTGATCGCCGTCGTCACCGGCGCGGACCTGTACGCCGAGCTTGGGGACCGCATCTACACCGGGCCGGCATTCGCCGACCAGCCCTGCCTGGCCGTGGACAAGGTGCGGTACGTCGGCGAGCCGGTGGCCGCGGTCATCGCACGCTCCCCCGGCGCCGCGCGCCGTGCCGCCGAGGAGATCGCGGTCACCTACGACGACCTGCCCCCGGTGCACGACGTGGACGCGGCCGTCGAGGGCGGCGCGTACGTGCACGACGAGCTGCGCCCGTCCGCGGTCTTCGGCGACCTGAAGCACCTGCGCGGGCGCCGCGACACCAACGTCAACTACGAGTACGTGCTACGCACGGGCGATGCGGAAGGCGCTACCGCGGCGGCCGCGCACACCGTGCGCGGCGACTTCTGGTGCCCGCCGACGCACCACGTACCGATCGAGCTGCCGTACACCGCGGCCTGGCCCGAGGGCGACCGGATCGAGGTGCTGTCCGCGACGCAGACGCCGTCGTACGTCCGGCAGTCCCTCGCCGACCTGCTCGACCTGCCGCTGAACCGGATCCGGGTGCGGTGCGCGCCGCTGGGCGGGAGCTTCGGCGCGAAGATGTACGACCGGCTGGAGCCGCTGGCCGCCGCGCTGGCCTGGACGTACCGCGTGCCCGTACGCGTGGCGGCGACGCGCGAAGAGGCGTTCCTGCTCACCACCCGCCACGGCGCCGCGGTCACCGGGAGCATGGCCGCCGACGCGGACGGCATGCTCATCACCGCCGACGCCGACGTCCGGTACGACACGGGCGCGTACGCCGACGTCGGGCCGCGCATCACCGCGAAGTCGGGGATGATCGCCACCGGCCCGTACGCGATCGCCAACGTCGGCGTGCGGTCGCGGTGCGTGTACACGAACAAGCCGTCCGCCGGGCCGTTCCGCGGCTTCGGCGTACCCCAGGTGACCTGGGCGCACGAGTCACTGGTCGACGAGCTGGCGTGGGAGCGCGGCGAGGACCCCGCCGCGTTCCGCCGCCGCAACCTGCTGCGCGAGGGCGACGTGGCCGCGATGGGCACGGCCATGCACAGCGCCGACTTCACCGCCTGCCTGGACGCGGTCACCGAGGCGATCGGCTGGACCGGGCCCCTGGAGCGCGGCGACGGCCGGTGGCGGCGCGGCAAGGGCGTCGCGGTCGGCATCAAGGCCGTGCTCACACCGACGATCTCCAACGCCACGCTCCAGCTCAACCAGGACGGCTCGGCCACGTTGCTGATCAGCACGGTCGACATGGGCCAGGGCAGCGACACGATCATGGCGCAGATCGCCGCCGAGGTGCTCTGCCTCGGCGAGGGCCGGGTACGGGTGGTCACCGCGGACACCGACGTCACCCCGTACGACACGATCACCGCGGGCAGCCGGTCCACGTACCACACCGGCAACGCCGTGCGACTGGCCGCGGAGAAGATGCGCGACCGGCTCACCGGCCTGGCCGCCGGCCATTTCGGCGTGGCCGCCACCGACGTCAAGCTGACCCCGGACGGCCTCGTCAGCGCGCAGACGCAGCGGACCGTGGGGATCGCCGACCTGCTGCACGCGCACTTCGGCGCGCGCGGCACCACGCTCACCACCGAGGCCGACTACTCCACGTCGTGGACCCCGTACGACAAGGAGACCGGCCGCTCGCCCGCGGTCACCGAGCACTGGTTCGCCGGCGCCGCGGCCGTACGGCTCGCCGTGGACACCGCGACCGGCCGCGTGCGCGTCGAGCACCTGGCGGTGGCCGGCGACGTGGGGCGGGCGATCAACCCGGCGCTGGTCGAGCAGCAGCTCACCGGCGCCGCCGTGATGGGCCTCGGGCATGCGCTGTTCGACCAGTTGGTGTTCGACGAGGGCCAGATCGTCAACGGGACGCTGCTGGACTACCAGCTCCCGTCGGTGCGGGACATGCCCGACCGGATCACCCCGATCATCGTCGAGAGCCCGCACCGTACCGGCCCGTTCGGCGCCAAGGGCGTCGGGGAGACCGCGATCATCCCGCTGGCCCCGGCCGTCTCCAACGCGCTGCGCGACGCGATCGGGATCCGGTTCACGCGGCTGCCCCTCACCCCCGAACGCGTCCTCACCGCGCTGCAGAAGGGAACCGCATGACCACCACCATCGAGCTGAACGTCAACGGGGTACGCCACCGGCTCCCGGTCGAGGACGACGACCTGCTCCTCGACGTGCTGCGCACCCGTACGGGCGTAACGAGCGCGCGGGAGGGATGCGGGGTGGGTGCCTGCGGCGCGTGCACGGTGCTGGCCGACGGCCGGTCGGTGAGCGCCTGCCTGGCCCGCGCCGTACGTTACGACGGCGCGGAGATCACCACGGCGGACGGCCTGCCCGAGGACGACCCGGTGGTGGACGCTTTCGTGGCGCGGCGCGCGATGCAGTGCGGCTACTGCATCCCCGGCTTCGTCCTGATGAGCCACGAGCTGCTGGCCGAGAACCCCGACCCGGGCCCCGCGGAGATCGCCGGCCACCTGGAGGGGAACATCTGCCGCTGCGGCACGTACCAGGAGATCGTCGCGGCGGTCCGGGACGCGGCCGCGCTGATGGGAGAGAACGCATGATCGTGGAGACCGGCCGGGGGCGGTTCACCGTACGGCGCACCGGCGACGCCGGGCCGCCGGTGCTGTTGCTGCACCCGCTCGCGCTCAGTGGCGCCGTCTGGGACCAGGTCGCCGCGTTCCTGGGCGGCGCGTACCGGGCGGTCGCGATGGACGCGCGCGGCCACGGCGGTTCGTCCTGGGACGGGCGGCCGTTCACCGTCGCGGACATGGCGGCGGACGCGGCCGCGGTCATCGAGGAGCTGGACCTCGGGCCCGCGCACGTGGTCGGCATGTCGATGGGCGGCAGCACCGCGCTCGTGCTCGCCGAGACCCGGCCGGACCTGGTGGACGGCCTGGTGATCGCGGATGGCACGGCCTGCTATGGGCCGGACCGGGAACGGACGTGGGCGGAACGCGCGCGCAAGGCGGTCGACGTGCCGCGGGACCGGCAGGTGGAGTTCCAGCTCGACCGCTGGTTCTCCGCGGACTTCCGGACCCGGCACCCGGACGAAGCCGAGCGTGTCGCGGACATCTTCCGCCGTACGGACTCCCGCGCGCACGCCGCGGCATGCACGGCGCTCGGCGACCTCGACGCCACCGCCGGGCTCGGCGAGGTCCGGGCGCGCACGCTGGTCCTCGCCGGTGCGGAGGACTACGCGACGCCGCCGGCGATGGCGGAGGCCCTCGCGTCCGGCATCCCGGGCGCCGAGCTGCGCATCCTGGAGGCCACCCGGCATCTCAGCCTGATCGAACGACCGGACACGTGGCCGCTGATCGACCGCCACCTGACGCCGAACGCGGCGGAACAGGCCTCCGCCGTACGGGAGGGCCGCGATGGATGAGCCGCTGCTCGGCCTGCGCGACCACATCGCCGCCATCGAGGGCGACGGCGAGCTGCGGCACATCCGCGGCGCGGACTGGGACCTGGAGCTCGGCGCGATCGCCGAGCTGAGCTACCGCATGCCGCGGCCCCCGGCCGTGCTGTTCGACGAGATCCGCGGCTACCGGCCGGGCCTGCGCGTGCTCACCGGCAGCACGGGGTCGGCCCGCCGCCTCGGCCGTACGCTGCGGCTCGGCGACGACCTCGACGACGCGGGCCTGGTCGACGCGCTGCGCGGAAAGCCGTCCGTGTGGGCGGCCGCCGCCGGCGACTTCCCCGTACGGCCGGTGACCGCCGCGCCGCTGCTGGCCAATGAGGTGCCGGGCGCCGACGTGAACCTGCTGGATTTCCCGGTGCCACGCTGGCACGACCGCGACGGCGGCCGGTTCATCGGCACCGGCTGCCTGGCCGTCACCAGCGACCCGGACACCGGTACGCACAACGGCGGCTGCTACCGCATGGAGGTGCAGGACGACGGCCGGTCGGTGACGATCTCCGCGGTGCCCGGCAAGCACGGCGCCCAGAACATCCAGCGCTGGTTCGCCCGGCACGGGTACGCACCGGTCACCGTGTCGTTCGGGCACGACCCGCTGCTGCTCGTCCTCGGCGGTACGGAGGTACCGGCGGGCATCTCCGAGCTGGCCTACGCCGGCGCGGTGCTCGGCGCGTCCGTCCCCGTCGTGACCGGCCCGGACACCGGCCTGCCGATCCCCGCGGGAAGCGAGATCGCCGTGGAGGGCCGGCTACGTCCGGACCACACACGCGACGAGGGCCCGTTCGGCGAGTGGACGGGGTACTACACCGGCCGCAGGAAGCCGTGCCTGGCCCTGGAGATCACCCGGATGTACCACAGGGACGACCCGATCCTGCTGGGCGCGCCGCCCGGACGCCCGCCGCACGACTACTCCTACATGCGGACCGTGATGAAGTCCGCGATGATCCACGACGAGCTCGTCGCGACCGGCGTGCCGGGCGTGACCGCCGCGTGGGCGCACGAGGCGGGCGGCGGGCGCCTGTTCATCGCGGTGTCCATCGAGCAGCGGTACGCCGGCCACGCCCGCCAGGTGGCGAACCTGACCGCGCAGATCCCCGCCGCCGCGTACATGAACCGGTACGTGGTGGTCGTCGACGACGACATCGACCCACGCGACCTGGACCAGGTGATCTGGGCCGTGTCGACCCGTACCGACCCCGCGGCCGACATCGAGGTCCTGCACCGCACCTGGGGCAGCCGCCTCGACCCGATGCTCCCGGACGGCGCCACCCCCCACAACAGCCGCGCCATCATCGACGCCTGCCGACCGTACGAACGCCTCGACACATTCCCCGAGGTCGTCGGCACAGCCCCGGACCACCTCGCGAAGATCCGCCGCACATGGGGCGACGCACTGACCTGACAACCGGCCCCTACACCGGTTGCCTTCCGGCGGTGCGGGTGGTCTCCTGGGCGGCTTTCGCGAAGGCCGCCCAGGAGCTTCGTACGTGGGCACGTGAGGCGCCCTCCGCGCGGAGGGCGTCGCCCGCGGCGATCGCGTCGACGATCGCCTGGTGTTCGCGCAGCCCTCGCTCCACGCTGCCGGAACCGCGGACCTGCCACGCCAGGCGGATCTGGCCGCCGAGGTTGTCGGTGACCTGGGCCAGCCGGCCGTTGCCGGAGGCATGCCAGATCGCCTGGTGGAAGGCGCGGTCGCGGTCGCGCATCGCGGCCAGGTCGCCCGCCATCCCCCGTTCCCGCTGTTCGGCGATCAGCGGGCGCAGCACGGTACGGGCGAGCTCCGCGGCGCCGTCCGACCGCGCCACCCTGCGGGCGGCGATGCCGTCCAGCGCCTCACGCAGCTCGTAGATCTCCCGCATGTCGGACAGCCCGATCTCGGGAACGCGGAAACCCCGGCGCGGCGTGGCCACGAGGAACCCGTCGCGTTCCAGCGCGGCCAGCGCCGACTTGATGGGCGTCGCCGACAGGCCGAGCTTCTCCGACAGCACCCGGACGATCAGCTTCGACCCGGGTGGCAACGCGCCATCGAGGATCATGGCGCGAATGTCGCCGTACGCGATCTGCGCCAGCGTCCTCTGTGTCGTCGGCATACTGCTTTCCTTCCGGCCGATCGGCGCCGCCTTCCGGCGTCAGTCGCGGGCGAGTCCAAGGAGGAGACCGTCAGCGGACACGGCCGGGCTGGTCGGCGGCCGTACCGTCCGGGTCGCCTGGGAGGCTCCGGTTCAGGTTCCTGCCGTCGGCGGGCACCACGATCGGCGACGGCGCCCAGAACGCCGCGACGTTCACGATCGGCACGGCGGTGATCCGCCCGTCGCCGCGCCCCCGGATCTCCGCGTACGGAATGTCCAGCCCCTGGACGTTGAGGACCCGCTTCTCGATCGTCATCGCGCCCCCTCGGGCAGCGCCGAGGCCAGGAAGTCCCGCATGGTCTTCTGGAACAGCTCGGGCTCGTCGGACTGCGGCGAGTGGCCGGACCGTTCGAAGACGACGAGCTTCGCGTTGGGCAGCAGCGACGCGATCGTCTCCGAGCAGGAAACGGGCGTGACCCAGTCCGTACGCCCCGCCATGACCAGCGTCGGGCAGGTGACCGACGGCAGCCGCGGCTTGACGTCGTACACCGGCGCGTTGTGCTGGAAGCACCAGTTGTGCGCCTCGTGCCGGTAGATGCCGGCCTCGACCCGGGCCGCCGCCTTCACCGGGTCGTACGCGAAGTCGTACAACGGGATCAGCTCGGCCCAGCAGGCCTTGAGGTCGTCGTCGTCGCGGATGTTGCCGGACCAGTAGCGCTCGTAGTTCTCCCAGTTCAGCTCGACCCTCGTCTGGTTGCGCGCGTTCTCGTGCGCGAGCGTCAGGTTCGTACGGTCCGGCGAGGTGTCGCGCAGCATCATGGCCCGCACCCGGTCCGGGTAGGCGATCGCGTACTCCATCGCGATGAAGCCGCCGTACGAGCCGCCCGCTATGACGACCTGCTCCGCGCCGATCCACTCGCGCAGGCCGTCCACGTCGGCGGCCCACTGCTCGTGGGAGTACGGCGGCACGCCCTCGCTGCGGCCGCAGCCGCGGGAGTCGAAGACGACGACACGGAACAGGTCGGACAGCGGGCCGAACGTGGACTTCGGCTCGGCCAGCGAGCCGATACCGCCGCCGCCGTGGTGGGCGATGAGCACGGGCTTGTCCTCGTCGCCGAGCATCTCGACGTTCAGGCGCGCACCATTGATCTTCACGAACATGAGCAGCTCCTTCGGGGGTCAGGCCCCGGCGTCGTCGAGCCAGGCGGTCACGATCTGCTCGAGCACGTCGAGGGGCACCGCCGCGTTGCCGAGCACGGTGCCGTGGAAGTCGCGGATGTCGAACCGGGATCCGAGCCGGTCCTGGGCGAGCGTGCGCAGCCGGCGGATCTCCCGGCGGCCGATCATGTACGCGCACGCCTGGCCGGGCCAGGCGATGTAGCGGTCGATCTCGTTACGGACGTTGGCCCGGGTCGTGGCGGTGTTCTCCCACATGAAGTCCATCGCCCGCCGCCGGGACCAGCCGAAGTGGTGCATGCCGGTGTCGACGACGAGGCGGCAGGCGCGCAGGGCGTCGAACGACAGCATCCCCAGCCGCGCGGTGTCGGAGGTGTACAGCCCCATCTCGTCGGCGAGCCGCTCGCTGTACAGCCCCCAGCCTTCGACGTATCCGCACACCTCGGCGTCCAGGTACCGCCGGTACGCGGGCAGCTCGCCGAGTGTCTGCGCGGAGCCGATCTGCAGGTGGTGGCCCGGCGTGCTCTCGTGGAAGGCCAGCGCCTCGTACTCGTACACGAACCGTTCGTGCGGGTCGACGGTGAGCAGGCAGTGCGCTCCCGGCCGCGACCCGTCGGCGGCCGGGGGCCGGTAGTGCGCCAGCGCGGCGTTTCCGGCCTCGATCGGGTTGATCTCCTCGATCTCGCAGTCAGCGATCCGGTACGCGGGGAACCAGGCGTCGCGGGCCTCCTCGGCGCGGCGCAGCGCGTCGGTGACCATGGCGACGATCTGCCGGCTTTCGGAGAACCGCAGCGACGGGTCCTCACGCAGCCGCGTACGGATCTCCGTGACGTCGCTGATGCCGAGGGCACGGCCGCCCACCTCGGCCCACTCCGCGCGCAGGTCCTCCAGGCAGTCCAGGCCGATCTGGTGGATCTGCTCGGGCGTGAGGTCCGTCGTGGTGTGCCGTCGTACGGCGGCGCGGTATCCCTCCTCACCGCCGGGGACGAAGCGGATGCCGACGTGGTCGTCGTCGCGGGCCGGCGGCAGCAGGTCGTCGCCCAGCCCGGCCAGCAGGCGGCGCAGCGCCGGCCGTACCTGGTCGGCCACGATCCCGGCGGCGCGGTTACGGATCCGGTCGGCGTCGACGCCGGCGGGCAGCTTCGTGCTGAGCAGCGTGTCATCGGCCAGGTCCAGCGCCAGGTGGCCGGTGAGCTGGTCGATGGCCTGGCCGACGCCGACCCGGGTCGGGAGCCTGCCGTCCGCCGCGGCCTCCCGGTAGCGGTTCAGGACCGCGTCGAGGAAGCCCGGCAGGGCGGCCAGCCGGTCGAGGTAGCGGTCCGCGTCCGCCGCGCCGGTGATCGACATGGCCGGAACCGACATGAACATCAGCCCGGTCGGCGACGAGTAGCCGTCCGCGGACGCGGTGGCCTCCCACAGCCCGGTCTCCAGGTCGGCCCGCATCGCCCAGGCGAGGCGTCCGAGTACCGCATGGTTGACCCGCCCTGCCGGGTCGAGACCGCCGGGGTCGACGGCCGTCAGCGCGCGCTCGATGCCGGCCAGCTCGGCGGCGGTCGTACGCGCGCCCTCCCGGCTGACGTCGGGCACCAGGCCGTCGAACCCCGATACCCCGAGCAGCGTGGCGCTGAACGGGTCGGCCGAATGCTTGACCTGGAAGAACAGGTCGCTGAGCCGGGCGAGTTCTGCCGCTCCCGCGCCGGCGCCCGTCGTCTCTGCCGTCATCGGACCCAGATCCCTTCCAGCGCGCGGAGGATGTTGCCCCCGAGGACGGCCGCGATCTCGTCGTCGGAGTAGCCCTCGCGGACGAGCCAGTTCGCGATGTTGCCGAAGTTCTCGGTCGGGTTCTCCAGCCCGTCCACGTACGCGACCGGCTCGTACGGCGGACCACCGCGCGCCGCGGTGCCGGCCCTGAGCAGGTGCCCGAAGACGGTGTGCAGCCCGACGTGGTCGCCGTACAGCGTGTCCGGCCCGAACGCGACGTGCTCGATGCCGACCAGGTCCACGCAGTACCTGAAGTGGTCCATGACCGACAGCAGCGTGTGCCGGGGGTGGGCGTGCGACAACGTGGTGTGCGGCGCCGCGGACATCCCGATCACCCCACTGGTCTCGGCCACGGCACGCAGGACGTCGTCCGGCTTCATCCGCGCGGTGTCCCAGACCCCGCGGGCGCCGGCGTGCGTGATGAACACCGGTGCCTCGCTGACGGCACAGGTGTCCAGGGCGGTGCGGTCGGAGGAGTGGGAGAGGTCGATGGCCAGGCCCAGCCGGTTCATCCGCGTGACACAGCGCCGGCCGAAGTCGGTGAGGCCGCCGTCGTTGGTCTCGTTCAGGCCGCTGCCGAGGGCGTTGGCGTCGGAGTAGGCGATGCCGATCTGGCGCAGGCCGAGGCCGTACAAGACGTCGAGGCGGTCGATCTCGTTCTCGATCGGGGTCGCCGCCTCCAGCCCGAAGACCAGACCCACCGTGCCGTCACGCTTCGCGGCCGCGATGTCGTCCAGGGTGCGGATGACGACGACGTCGCTCTGGTGCGCCACGTCGGCCTGGCGCATGCCGAGGTCGGTGATGACGTCCTGCCACCGCCACGGGGCGTTGCCGGTCACGCAGGCGGTGCCGTCCATCATGTTGTCGAACACCACCGTCATGCCGGAGGCGAGCAGCCCGGCGAACGCGGTGTGCTGGCGCCCGGTGCGGTTGTACGCAGGCGTCCCGCGCATGTCCGCCGGGAACCGTACGGGGTGGTCGTGCAGGCTGATCACGACGTTCTCGCGGAGCAGCCGCCGCGCCCGCGCCGCCTCCTCACCTGAGGACTCAGCCTGGTACGGCGGGACCCGGCCGAACTCCGGCGCCAGGTCGAACACCGGGAGGTCCTCGCCCGGGACGAGGTAACCGTAGGACCGGTAGGCGTCTCCCTTCGCGGTCATGGGGTGGCCCCGTTCCCGGCCGCCGGCACCAGCCGGTGCGGCCCGTCGGCGAGCAGGCTCCACAGCGCCGCCCAGGCGCGCATGCCCTCGCGCAGCCGGGCCGTGCGCAGGAACTCGTTCGGCGCGTGCAGGTTCTCGTCCGCCGTGGAGAAGGAGAAGAACAGCGTCTTGGCGCCCAGCGCGTCCTCGAACAACGCGGTGGCGGGCAGCGTGCCCGCGATGACCGCGAGCAGCACGTCCCGGCCGGGGTAGACGCCGGCGAGGGCCGCGCTCGCGGCGCGGATCGCCGGGTGATCGGCGGGAATCGTGTACGCGGGCACGGCGCCGCCGTCCGGGCGAACCGCCACGCGCACCCCGGGGATCTTCAGTCCGGCGACGTGCGCGGTGATCGCCCGGAGCACCGCGGCCGCGTCCTGGCCCGGCACCAGCCGGCACGACACGTTGCCGGTGGCGACGTGCGGGATGACGGTGTACTTCCCACCCGCGCTGATGCCGTTGACCTCCAGGGTGGGCCGCTCCCACAGGCGCTCCAGCGTGGTGAACCCCGCCTCGCCGAACAGCTCGTCCAGGCCGAGCCCGGTCCGGTACGCGGTGTCGTCGAACGGCACGGCCGCGATGTCCGCGCGGCGGCCGGCGCCCAGCTCGGGAATGCCGTCGTAGAAGCCCTCCACGGCGACCCGGCCGTCGGCGTCGTGCAGGCTCGCGAGGACGGCGCTCAGGGCGTGGGCCGGGTTCGCCACGGTGCCGCCGTACCGGCCCGAGTGCAGGTCGCCGGCGGCGCCGGTGACCTCGATGTCCAGGCCCACCAGTCCCTTCGAGGCCAGCGACAGCGACGGCTCGCCCGGCCGCCACATCGCCCCGTCCGCGGAGATCACCAGGTCGGCGGCCAGCTCGCCGGCGTGCTCGCGAACGTACGCCGGCAGGTGCGGGCTGCCGATCTCCTCCTCGCCCTCGAACAGGAACTTCACGTTCAGCGGCAACCCGCCTTCCTGCGCGAGGAACGTCTCCGCGACCTTGAGGACGATGAAGACCGGGCCCTTGTCGTCCGAGACACCCCGGCCGCGGATCACGTCACCGTCCACGGTCAGCGCGAACGGAGGCGTCCGCCACTCGTCCGGGTCGCCGGTCGGCTGAACGTCGTAGTGGCCGTACACGAGAATGGTCGGCGCGCCGGGAACGCCGAGCCAGTCGCCGCGGACGACCGGATGACCGTCGGTGGGAACGATCCGGCCATTGGCGAACGAGAGGCGCGCGGCGAGCCAAGCCGCCGCGGCCCGCATCGTTTCCGGCGTCGCGTCCCGGCTCACGCTCGGAATCGCGACGTAATCCGTGAGTTCGTCGATGTATTCGGCGTCGCCGGCATCAAAAGAGAGCATGTCCACCATCGATCGAAATTGTTTGCCCGGTGACCCAGGACGATTCCTCGGCGACGAAGAAGCGGACGCCATTGGCGATGTCCTCCGGCCGGCCGAGCCGCCGGACGGCGATGCCCTCGACCAGTTCGGACTGGCCCCGCTCGCCGTAGCCCTCCCATTGCTTGATCGTGGTCGGATTGGACAGCACGAATCCCGGCGCGATGCAGTTCACCGTGACGCCGTGCGGGCCGAGCTCGTGCGCCATCTGCCGGGTGAAGCCGATCTGCCCGGCCTTCGCGCTCGCGTACGCCTGGATGCCGGTGAGGCTGACGCTGCGGCCGGCACCGGAGGAGATGTTCACGATCCGGCCCCAGCCCCGCTCCCTCATCCCCGGCGCGACCGCGCGGGTGCAGTGGAAGGTGCTGGTCAGGTTGGCGTTCACGACGGCGGCCCAGTCCTCGTCGGTGACCTCGTCGATCGGCTTGTGCACCTGGCCGGCCACGCCGCCCGCGTTGTTCACCAGGATGTCGACCCTGCCGGCCTCGGCGAAGTACGCCCGCACCGCGGCGGAGTCGGTCAGGTCCACGGCGGTTGAATTGCCGGCGGAGCCAACGGTGGTTGAATTGTCGGCGGAGCCAACGGTCTCCTTGTCGACGCGGTGCACCCGGATGCCGCCGGCCTCCAGCGTGTCCGCGATCGCCGCGCCGATGCCGTGCGCCGTTCCGGTGACGACGGCGACCCTGCCCGCCGATGCCTGGTCGCTCATCGCTGCCCCCATCCCGTGTCCAACAGCTCGCGCACCTCGGCCACGCCCGCGTCCCAGACCACCCGCATGTCCTCGTCCGGACGCTGGTAGGCGCCGCCGAGGCTGCCGTCCGGCGTCATCTCGCGCATCTCGTCCGCGGTGAGGTTGTTCACCAGCTCGCGCGGCAGCACGGGCGCGGCGCCGTCCGGGATCGCCACCCCGTCCACCCGCGTCCACGGAAAGTTCTCCAGCCAGGAGCCGTGGTACTGGTCGTCGTCGAACCGGCCGGCCGCCGCCGCCGTTTTCGGCGCGTTGTACCAGCTATGGAAGAGCACCTGCACCCGCTCGGCGCGCGGCTCGCTGATCCACTCGCGGATCATGCCGGCCACCGGCGCGTTGCCTCCGTGGCCGTTGATCACCGCGATCCGGCGGAAGCCCTGGCCGGCGAGGCAGTCGAGCAGGTCGCGCACCACCGCGATGTACGTGCCGATGCGCAGGCTCATGCTGCCGGGGAACCGGGCGAAGTACGGCGCCATGCCGTACGGCACGACCGGCAGCACCGGTACGCCGAGCGGTTCCGCGGCCTCGACCGAGACCCTCTCGGCGAGCAGCGCGTCGGTACCGAGCGACAGGTATCCGTGCTGTTCGATCGAGCCGACCGGCAGCACGATCCGATCATCGTGTTTCAGATAGTCCGCAATTTGGATCCAATTTCTGTCGACCACTCGCAACTTCTGGACACCCCGTTTCTCAACTCGGTTAATATTGGGTACCGTAGGTTGGAATTGACCCGCGCCATCCCCGCCCGGTGCGGCGAAGACCGCACCAATTACGCGGCTTCCGATTTATCGTTCGGCATCGTTCTCGCGACCTGAAAGTTGGACTTCCGGCATGGCTACCGACCTTCACAGCGCCGAGAACACGGGCGGGCCCGCACAATCGGCGTCGGTGCCACTCGACGACATTGATCGGCAGATCCTCGTGTTGCTCAGCGAGGATTCCCGGCGCTCGCAGCGGGCGCTGGCCCGTGAGCTGGGCATGTCGGCGCCCGCGGTCGGCGGCCGGGTCGAGCGGCTGGAGCGGCTCGGCGTGATCCGCGGGTACGGCGTGCGGATCGACTGGGGCGCCGCGGGCTATCCGATGACGGTGTACCTCTCGATCCGGACCGTCCGCGGGTTCCAGCAGCGCGAGACCGCCGACCAGATCGCCCAGATGCCCGAGGTGGAATGGCTGTCCGTCGTCACCGGCGGCGTCGACATGATCGCCCGGCTCCGCATCCGCGACCACAACCACCTGCGCCACGTGCTCGTCGACCGGCTGTGGAAGGTCGAGGGCCTGCAGCGCACCGAGACCTCGCTGACCATCGTGGAGCGCGAGCCGAGGAACCTGGTGGCCGCGCTGCTGACGGAACCGGCGGAGTCGCCGGAGGCGGCCGGCTGACCACCCCGCCCGCTCACACATCGCCGCGGCCGGCCATCGGCGGCACCTCCGGCCCCGTCTCTCGTACGGCCGCCAGCGCCGCCACCCGCGCCATCTCGTTCCCGACGATCATCAGCCCCTCGTCCACACCCATACCGGGCTTGGCCAGCACCTGACCGGCCCCGCATGCCATGGCGATATGGGCGCTGACCTGGGCCGACCGATCCGTCTCGTTACAGGTGCCGCCGCAGTACGCGACCAGGCCGCGGTCGCGCACCAGCAGCAGCGCCTCGATCGTGTTGGTGATCCCGCCGAGGTCCGGGGTCTTGACGTGGATCACGTCCGCGGCGCCCGCGTCCACGAACAGCTCGATGTCCTCGATGGTGTTGCACCATTCGTCGACGGCGATCTTCGTCCGCGCGCCCAGGCGCGCGAGCTCCGCGCGCAGCCGTACGTACGTGCCGATCTGGGCGTCGCGGCCGCCCGCGTCGATCGGATGCTCGACCACCAGCTCGTACGGCTCGGCCATCGTGCCGAGGTCGGCCAGGTACCGGGCCACCGCCCCGACGTCTCCGCCGAAGGCGAGCCCGACCGTGCCGTACGTGTCGAAATGCAGCCGTGGCGCGTAGCCGTCGTACGGGCGCAGCTCAGCGATCCGCCGTACGAGCCAGCCCAGATACTCCTTCAGCAGTTCGCCGCGGCGTCCGAGCTTGGTGTCCACGTTGTTGACCAGGCCGTGCGGGAGTGCGCCCGCGCCTTTGAGGATCATCCGCTCGGCGCCGTCGTACCGGTCGTCACCTGTCTGCGCGAACATCGGCACCGGGCGCAGCGGCACACCGGTGGCGTACTCGTCCCTGACCACCTCGGCCATCGTGCGCCGCTGGGCCAGCGCCACGGCGTCGAGCACGGCCTGGCTCACTCCGTACCTGGTCGCCGCATGCAGCGGACCGGCCGGGCCCCGGCAGGCGTCCACACGCCCGGCCAGGTCACGGAAGGAGTCGAGCTCCGCGCCGATCAGCAGGGGATACAGGTGCTCGTGGACGTCGGCCGCGCCGTCCGCGGCACGGAACAGCGGGTCACGGCCACCGGTCCCGCTGTACTGCACCGCCGCGCAGTCGCCCTGGGCGACCGAGCCGTCCTCGAGCAGCAGCAGCACCGACAGCGCCTCGCCGGCCTGCCGGATCTCGGTGAACCCCGGCGTGCGCGGCGGCCCGGCGTAGGAGAATCCGTCGTGCTCGGCGCCGGCCCGGATCGCCGCCTGGTCGTCGGCGAAGAACCCGGCGCGGACGGGCTCGCACAGCACATTCGTGATCTTCACGTCGCGCCCACATGAACGCACGCCGCCGACCTGGCCCCGTCGCGCGGATCCGCGCGCAGCCCCGGCTCCGTGGCGCACCGGTCGACCACCGCCGGGCAGCGCTCGGCGAAGCGGCACGCCGGGGTTCCCGCGGCGGCCGCGGCCGCCGCCACTTCCTCGCGGACGCCGGCGCGGTCATCCGTGTCGTCCTGCTGGGCCTCGGCAGGCCCGTCCGGGCCGGCCAGCCGGGGCACGGCACCGACCAGCAGCCGCGTGTACGGGTGCGCGGGGTCGTCGAAGAGGGTGCCGGTGGTCCCGGTCTCGACGATGCGCCCGCCGTACATGACCGCCGTCCGGTCGCTGATCTGACGCACCACTGCCATGTTGTGCGACACGAAGATCATCGACAGGCCCAGCGTCTCCCGCAGGTCGGCCAGCAGGTTGATGATCGTGGCCTGGACCGAGACGTCGAGAGCGGAGACGGGCTCGTCGGCCAGCAGCACCCGCGGTTCGAGGGCGAGCGCGCGGGCGATCCCGACGCGCTGCCGCTGCCCGCCGGAGAACTGCCGGGGGCGCTGGCCCAGGGCACGTGCCGGCAGGCCGACCAGGTTCATCAGCTCCCTGGCGCGCTCACCGACCTTGTTCCGCGGCACAAGCCCGTGATATTTCAGCAGCTCGGACAGCATCTGCCCGACCGTCATCCGCGGATTCAGCGAGCTGTACGGATCCTGGAAGACCATCTGGATGGCGCGCCGCTGCGCCTTGGTGCGGTTCACCGGCAACGTCTCGCCGCCATAGCGGATCTCCCCGCTGGACGGCGGGTACAGCCCGACGATCGTGCGCGCGAGCGTCGACTTCCCACAGCCCGACTCACCGACCAGGCCGAGGGTCTCTCCCTCGCGCACCACCAGGTCGACGCCGTCCACCGCCCGGTTGACCATCGGCTTCGTGCCGAAGAGCCGGTCGATCGGCGAGACGTTCGGGGTGAAGTGCCGTGCGAGGCCGTGCACGGAAAGAACCTCGTTTCCCACCGTCACCGGCCGTTCACCGCTTCCTGGGATCCGTCCTGTTCGACCATCGCGGTCCACCGCGGCGCGGTGTCCACCCGCCGGCACGCGCTCATCCGCTGCGGTCCGTACGCCGCGAGCTCCGGTTCGTCCGTACGGCAGGCGTCCTCGGCGAACGGGCAGCGCGGCGCGAACGAGCAGCCGCTCACGGGATCGGTGAGATCCGGGGGCTGACCTTCGATGGTCAGCAGCCGGTCGACGCGGGCGTCCGGGTCGGGCACCGACCGCAGCAGCGCGAACGTGTACGGATGCCGCGGCTCGGCGACGAGGTCGAGCACGTCACCGGACTCGACGACCTTGCCCGCGTACATCACGTACAGCCGGGTGCAGGCCTGGCTGACCACGGCGAGGTCGTGGCTGACCAGCAGCAGCCCGACGTTCTCCTCGTCCTTGAGCTGCCGCAGCACCCCGAGGACCTGGGCCTGGATGGTCACGTCGAGCGCGGTCGTCGGCTCGTCCGCGAGGATCAGGCGCGGTTTGGTGGACAGCGCGATCGCGATGCAGATCCGCTGCCGCATGCCACCGGACAGTTCGTGCGGGTAGTGCCGGTAGCGGCGCTCGGGGTCGGCGATCCCGACCTCGCGCATCAGGCCGACCGCGATCGACCGCGCCTCGCTCCGCGATTTGCCCAGCTTGCGGATCGGCGCCTCGGCGATCTGGTCGCCCACCCGCATCACCGGGTTCAGCCCGGTGAGCGAGTCCTGGAAGATCATGCTCATCGTGTCGGTGAGCCGCCGCCTGAGCTGTTTGGCCGGCAGCCCGGTGACGTCCTCGCCGTCGATGAGGATGGCGCCGGAGACGATCCGTGCCGGCCGCGGCAGCAGTCCCAGCAGCGCCCGCAGGGTCAGGCTCTTGCCCGACCCGGACTCGCCGACCAGCCCCACAGCCTCCGCGGTGTCCACGGTGAGGGACACACCGCGTACGGCGTTCAGGCGAGCGTGCGGCAACGGAATGTCGACGCGCAGGTCGTGCACTTCGAGCAGCGGAGGTGTCATTTGTTCGCCTTGTCGACGATGCCGTCGGCGATCAGTGCCAGCGCCAGGCCGGTGACGACGATGGCCAGGCCCGGGATCGTGGACATGTACCACTTCGTCAGGATGAACTGCTGACCCTCCTGGATCATGGTTCCCCAGTCGGGGGTGGGCGGTGGGACGCCCAGGCCGAGGAAGCCCAGCGTCACGATGGCCAGCAGCGTGAGCACGATGTCGCTCATCGAGTACACGAACGCCTGCAGGATCACGTTCGGCAGGAGGTGCCGCAGCAGGATGCGCCAGGTCGGCAGCCCGCTGGCCTTCGCGGCCAGCGCGTACTCCTGTTCCCTGGCGACCAGCACCTGACCGCGTACGATCCGGCAGTACGCCACCCAGCCGACCAGGGTGATCGCGACGTAGATGCTGAGGGTGCCCGACCCCATCGCGAAGACCAGGGCGATGACGAGCACCAGGAACGGGAACGCGACGACGATGTCGACGATCCGCCCGATCACGGTGTCGACCCAGCCGCCGAACCATCCGGCGACCAGCCCGATGATGGTGCCGATGATGAACGGCGACACCACCGCCAGCACGCCGACGCGCAGGTCCACCCGGGCGCCGTAGAGCAGCCGGGCGAACACGTCGCGGCCGAAGGCGTCCGTGCCGAGCGGGTGGCCCGGCGACCCGGGCGTCAGGAACGCCTGCGGGAGGTTCTGCTTGATCGGGTCCTGGCCGGTCAGCAGCGGCGCGCACAGCGCGCACAGCACGATCAGCCCGAACAGCACCAGGCCGGAGATGAGCGTCAGGTTCCGCCGCCGCCCGCGCCGGCGCGTACGGCCGGCGTCCACCGCGCCGGGTCCGAGCGCGCCGGTGCCGGGGGTCGTGACCGCGCTCATGACAGCCTCACCCGCGGGTCGAGGACCGCCTGTGTGAGGTCCGTCAGCAGGTTGACGATCACGACCATGATCGCGAAGGTCAGCGTGATGCCCTGCACGGTGGGAAAGTCCCTCCCGAGGATGGAGTTGATCATCTGCTCGCCGATGCCGGGGAGTGAGAAGACCCGCTCGACGACGAGGGTCGTGCCGACCAGGTAGGCGAGGTTGACGCCCAGCACGTGGACGGACGAGGTGGCCGCGTTGCGCAGCGCGTGGCCGAACACCACCCGGGCGGTGCTGATCCCCTTGCTGTTCGCCGTCACGATGTAGTCGCTGTTCAGCACGTCGATCATGCTGGCGCGCAGGCTGCGGATCAGGATCGGCACCAGGATGAACGCGATGGTGATGCCGGGCAGCACCATCCCGCGTATGTGCGCGGCGAACGTCGTGCCGTACCCGCCGACCGGGAACCAGCCGAGCTTCAGGCCGAACAAGAGGATCAGCATGATGCCGAGCCAGAACGACGGCAGGCCGAGCCCCACCACCGGGACCGCCCGGATGATGTTGTCCAGCACGCCGTTGCGCCGTGCGGCGGCGATCACGGCCAGCGGCACGGCGATCACCAGCGTGAACAGCGTCCCGGAGACGAGCAGCCAGATGGTCGGCGGCAGGCTCGTCGTGATCAGGCCGAGGACCGAGCTGCTGTAGACGTAGGAGTACCCGAGGTCGCCCTGCAGCAGGTGCCCCAGGAACGTCAGGTACTGGCTGACCAGCGACTTGTCCAGCCCCATCTGCTCCCGCAGGGCGGCGATCGACTGCGCGTTGGCGTGCACGCCGAGCAAGGTCGTGGCGGGGTCGCCGGGGATCAGCCGGACCAGGAAGAAGACGACCAGGCTGATCCCGAACAGCACCGGGATCAACGCGATGAGCCGCTTCAGGATGTAGATGAGGTACCGCATCGTTCTCGCTCCGAGTGGTCGCGCCGCGGGGTCAAAGCGAGATGTCCTCGACGTGGTAGAAGCCCGTCGGCAGCACCTTGAAGCCCTTGACGCTCTTCGACGTGGCGTACGGGAACGGCGTGTAGAACAGGAACGCCAGGAACGCCGACTCGGCCGCCTTCGTCTGCATCTCGCTGTACAGCGCCTGCCGCTTCTTCGGGTCGAACTCGTGCTCCGCCTTACGCACCAGGCTGATCAGGTCCTTGTCGTTCATCCCGGTGTTGAAGGAGTGGCCGCCGGAGTTCGGGTCGAGGGCGAACTGCGCCAGCTCGTCGGGGTCGGCGAGGTCCATCGTCCAGTACGAGTGCGCGATCTGGTACTGCAGCTTGGTCGTGAGGTCGTGCTGGGCGCTCGGGTCCGTGTTCTGGATCTTCATGGTGATGCCGAGCTGCTTCAGCGCCGCCTGGAGGATCTGCGCGACGGCCGCGTCCACCTCGTCGCCGGAGATGGCCATGAAGGTCGTGGTGAAGCCGTGCGGAACGCTGGACTTCGCCATCTCCTCCTTGGCCTTGGCCATGTCGAACTGGATCCCGGGGCACTGCGGGTCGTAGTAGGGCGTCGACGGCATCATGAACGAGTTCGCCGGCGTACCGGCGCCGAACAGGATGTTCTTCACCATCGTCTTGCGGTCGATCGCGTAGGAGATGGCGCGGCGCACGTGGATGTCGTCGTACGGCTTCACCTTCTGGTTCATCAGGATGTAGTCCGTACGCGTGGACGGGAACATGTCGACCTTGACGGTCGGCGTGTTCCGTAGCTGCGGCACGCTGGAGAACGGCGGCGCCTCGTTGATCTGCGCCTGCCCGCCCTGGAGCTGGAGCGCGCGGGAGTTGCCGTCCGGCACGACCTTCCAGGTGACCGAGTCCAGGAACGGCTTGCCCGGCTGCCAGTAGTGCGCGTTCTTCTTCAGCGTGAGGGCGCTGCCCTTCCTCCACGTGCCCCAGACGAACGGGCCGGTGCCGATGGGCGCCTTGTAGAACGCCGACTTGCTCTTGCCGGCGTAGTCCTTGGGGATGATCCCGTTGTTCGGGCAGCTCAGGTCGGCCAGCAGCGGCGCCCACGGGTACTTGGTGCGCACCACGACGGTCAGGTCGTCGGGGGTGCTGATGTCCTTGATCGCCGAGTTGATGAACTCCCAGCCGCCGGACGTCTTGCTCGACTCCTCAATCGTGAACTTCACGTCGGCCGAGGTCATCGGCTGGCCGTTGTGGAACTTCACGCCCTTCCTGAGCTTCAGCGTGCAGCGCAGGTTGTCCGGCGACATCTCGAAGCTCTCGGCGAGCCAGGGCTTAACGCCCTTCCCGTCGTCCGTCATGATCACCAGCGGCTCGTACATCTGCTGGTACACCCAGAGCGAGGCGTTGCTGAACACCATCGTCTTGTCCATGTTCACGGAGTCCTGGGCCCGGACGATGGTCAGGTCACCGCCCTTCTTCGCGGCGCCGGTGTCCGAAGAGGACGAACCGCCACAGGCGGCGAGCAGCGGCGCCGACGCGATCGCCCCGATACCGGCGGCGCCGAGCCGCAGCACGCTGCGCCGGGTGATCTCAGAAAACGGGGGGCGAGCGGGGAACTCGTCGTTCATGGCTGCTCCTTAGAGCACTACGTACGGGGGATAAAAAGACGCATCGCAGAGATATAGCACGAATGACTTTTCATACGTAAGACACTGACCGGAATTTTCGTGACAATAGGAAAGGTTGATCGCGATATGTAGCGCCAACCGATTGGTATGGTCCAGCCACAGCGGTCGTGCCGGGCGCGCCCGGTCCCCCCGAACCCGCGAGGTGGAGCGTCATGCGACTGACCATCATCGGCGCCGGCGCCATCGGCGGCACCATCGGCGCCCATCTCCTCCGGGACGGCCATGACGTGCTGTTCTGTGACGCCGACACCGCCCACGTCGAGGCGATCAACGCCACAGGGCTGACGATCGAGGGCCCGGTGGAGAACTTCACGGTCGCGGCCCGCGCGGTCACCCCTGACCGGCTGCCCGACCGGCTGGAGCACGTCGCCGTGGCGGTGAAGAGCCACCACACGGAGCCGGCCGCCGAGCCGCTCCGCCGCCGGCTCGCCCCGGACGGCTACGTGGTCAGCTTCCAGAACGGGCTGACCGCGGACACCCTCGCCGCCGTCGTCGGCCGGGAACGGCTCCTTGTCAGTTTCGTCAACTTCGGGGCGGACGTCGTGGCGCCCGGCCGGATCATGCAGGGCAACGTCGCCACGTTCCGCGTCGGCGAGCTGACCGGCGAGATCACGCCGCGGCTGCGGGAACTGGTCACGGCGCTCCCGTACGCCGAGGCCACGAGCAACGTGCGGGGCTTCCTGTGGGGCAAGGAGGCGTACGGCGCGATGCTGTACGCGGGCGCCGTCTCCGACCTGTCCATCGCGGACTCCCTGGAGGACCCGCGCTGGCGGCCGCTGATGCTCGCCATCGCCCGCGAGGTCCTCGCCCAGGCGCCGGTGCCGCCGGAGGCGTTCGACGGGTTCGACCACGGCGACCTGGAGGGCTCGCTGGACCGGCTGGCCGCCTTCAACCGCGCGAGCGCCAAGTCGCACAGCGGCATCTACCGCGACCTCATGGTCCGCAGGCGCACGACCGAGGTGGACGACCTGCTCCGCGACCTCGCCGGGCCGCTGACGGCGTACACCGGCGCGATCATCAAGGCGATCGAGCGGGGCGAGCGGACCTGCGAGGTCGCCAACCTGGAGCTGCTCGCCGCCCTCGAACGAGCCGAGCGGCTCGGCCGGCCGCTGCACGCGCTGGCCGGGCTCTTCCCGGCGCCACCGCGCGCCGCTGGCGGTCCGCTGCACGGCGTGCCCGTCGCGGTCAAGGACCTGGTCGACATCGCCGGGCACCCACGCGGCAACGGCAACGCGGACGCGATGAGGAACGCGCCCGCCACGGCGGACGCGCCGGTCGTCGCCGCGCTGCGCGCCGCCGGCGCGGACGTGTTCGCCGCCACGTCCCTGCTGGAGTACGCCGCCGGCGCCGTCCATCCGGACGTGCCGGAGGCGATGAACCCGTACGACCCGGAGCGGACCGCCGGCGGGTCCAGCGGCGGATCGGCCGCCGTCGTCGGGGCCGGTGTCTGCGCCGTGGCGCTGGGCACGGACACCGGCGGCTCCATCCGCGTCCCCGCGCACTACTGCGCCGCCGTCGGATTCAAGCCCAGCCACGGCGCGCTGTCGGCCGACGGGGTGCAGCCGCTCTCGCCGACGCTGGACCACGTCGGCCTGCTCACCGCCGACGTAGCCACCGCGGCCACCGTCTTCGCCGCGCTGACCGGCGGCGGGCCGGCGACCCGGGTCTCCGCGCCGCCGCGCATCGGCGTCCTGCCGGGGTGGCTCGACCGTCCCGAACTGGAGCCCGACGTCGCCGCGGCGGTCCGCGCGGCGGTCGAGACGCTCCGCGGCTCCGGCTGCCCGGTCGTGGAGGTCGACGGCTCGGCGCTGGACGAGATCGAGAAGACGTTCTCCGACATCCTGCTGTTCGAGGCGTGGCAGGTCCACCGCGCGCGGGTGGCGGCCACGCCCGGCCACTACGGCCCGGAGACCCTGCGGCTGCTGCGGTCCGGCGCGGAGATCACCGCGGCGGCCTACGAGGCGGCGCTGGACGCCCGGGAGCGGCTGCTGCCCGCGGCGGCGGAGGTCTACGCCCGGGCCGGCGTCCTGCTCACGCCGGCCGTTCCCTTCGTCGCCCCGGTCACGACGCCACCGGTGGACACCCCAGAAGGCGAGACCGAAGGCCTGTTCACCGCCGTCCACAACGTCACCGGCGCGCCCGCCCTGGTCCTGCCCTGCGGTTGGAGCGGTGCGGGCCTGCCGATCGGCCTCCAGCTCGCCACCGCACCCGGCACCGACCAGCGGCTGCTGGCCGCGGCGCGCCATGTGGAAGAGGCGCTGGCCGTCGAGCGCCGCCGGCCCGCGATCGACCGGCGGTGAACCGTCGCGCCTCATTTCTCGGTACGGGCGAGCGCCGTGCGCAGCGCGTTCCCGGTGATCCGCGCGACGTCGTTGTCGAACTCCCCCACCGCCATGCTCTGCACCCACGAGATGGAGCCGGTCGCGAATACGAACCCCCCGGCGGCATGGTCGGTGACGACCAGGTCCGCCCGGACCTCCGGCATGTGGTCGCCGCCGTTGTTCTCGCGTGACATCTGGATGTCCTCGATCGTGAGCTTGTAGAACTTGCTGAGCGGCAGTGAGGACGCGGCGACCGTGGCCCACGGCGCCGAACCGTGCGGCACGCTGTACCGGTCGACCTCGTCGCCGGCGGCGCCGCCCATGTCGTACCCGGTGGTGCCGAAGACCTCCGACTCGACGCCATCGAAGAGGAACGCCGCGTCCTGGCTCAGCGCCCCGTCGGCCCGCCGGTAACCGGCCGCGCCGCCGTCGGCGCCCTGGGCCGCGAAACCCACCCCGACGATGTCGTTCGGGGGCAGGCCGCGCAGGCGCCAGAGCCCGCCGAGCTCGCCCGTCTGGCTGTGATGGCTCTCCCCGGCCGCGCCGGTCCAGGTCCGCGTGCCCTGGAACCCCCTGCGGACCTCGACCAGCTCGGGGACCTCGGCGCTCTCCGAGGTGACCCAGTAGAAGCCGTTGCCGCCGAGGTACAGCAGGCACCCGCCCGTGTCGAGGTGCGCGTGCAGGGCCGCGATGATCGGCCGGGAGATGTACTCCGGGTGGGTTCCGGTGAGCACGACGGAATAGCCCTCGAGCGCCGCCGCGCCGTCGGCGTTGACCACGTGGTCGGTCGTCACGTCGTACGGGATCCCCAGCGACTCCAGCCACGTCGGGATGTAGAGGTCGGCGGCCAGATGGCGGTACGCGTCGCGGCGCCCGCTCTTCCAGTCCGGCTTCAGGTTGAGGATCGGCCGCCGCGGCGAGGAGTAGCAGCGCCCGGAACCGTCGCTGTGCACGTCGTACACCGAGCCGCCGATCTCGGGGAACGCGAACAGCCGCTGCTGGCCGGCGTGCGGCTCCACCTCGCCCTCGGCGAGCCCGGCCTGCGCGTAGTCCAGCTTCTCGCCGTTGCCGAGGTTGTTCGCGTACGCCATGTAGGTGTACGTCGGCAGCACGACGAGCGTACGGACCTCGGGGCCGGGGCGTCCGCGCGGGGCGACCACGATGGTGACCAGCTCCTGCCGGTCGTCATCGCCGCTTGGCCGCAGCCGGATGGCGTAGATGCCCGTGGGCAGATCCTCCGGCAGATCGACCGTCGCCGCGACGGGCCAGCGCGCGTCGTCGAGATCGTCGTCGTGGAAGTGGACGGCGCTGTACTGCTCCGTCGCGTGCGTCCAGTTCTGCTCGTCCGCCTTCCAGTGCACCCCGGTCATGGCGCGGGCCGGACCGTTCACCAGCAGGCCGTGCCGGCCGTGCGGGCCGGTGTCCACCGCACGGTCCGACGACTGCTCCCGGCTGAAGTCCCAGGCGCCGAGCACGGGCCCGCGGCCGCGCAGCCGCTCCGGCGTGGCCGCCTCGAGCTCCCCTGGCGGAAGTGCGGCGGCCACCAGCACCGGCGCGTCGATCTTGCCGTTGAAGGACGTACGCCGCCCCGGCGTGCCCGGCAGCGTCGACGCGTCGGGCGCCGCCGCGACCCGGGCCGCGCCGACCAGCAGCCGCGTCGAGCCGGTCGCGGGCGTTCCCGCCGCACGCGCGGAACCCGCCCACCGGCCGATCCCGTGGGGCGCGGGCCTGACCGGCCGGTGCGCCAGCGAGAACTCGCCGGATGCCGGGTCGACCGACCAGGACACCACGTGCCACCGGCCCTCCACCAGCCGGACGGGCGACGCCAGCTCGGCCTCGTCCCAGCTCAGGGACAGCCCGCCGTCCGGGTCGAGAACGACCGCGACACCCGCGCCGGTGCCGCTCAGCGCGAACACTCCCTGGACGTGCCCCGAGGCGAGCAGGGTGGGCAGCACGTACGCGGACCCGCTGACCGGCGTCGTCGGCCCTACCGGCAGCCCGTCGACGGTCAGGTACGAGCCCGCATGGGTCTCGTGCGGCTCCAGCCGGATCCGCTGCGCGGTGATGGCGTCGACCGGGGAGAAGCACGGCATCGACCACGACGGGTCGTCCGGCGGGCGGTGCAACCGGACGACGTCGAGGTCCGCCGGCCCCTCGCCGGAGGCCCTGAGCTCCACCCGCTCGCCCTGGCGATGGGTGATGCGGTCGCAGTAGGCCGTCGCCTCACGTGCGGACGTGGTTTCCGTGGGCATGCGTGCGTCCCTTCAGCTTTCGTCCGGGAAGTGGCAGGCCGTCCAGTGCTCCGGTCGCACCTCGAGCAGCTCCGGACGCCGCTCGGCGCAGACGTCCTGGGCCTTCCAGCAGCGCAGCCGGAACGGGCAGCCGGACGGAGGGTCGATCGGGTTCGGCGGCTCGCCGCTCAGCACGATCCGCTCCCGCCCCTCCACGGCCGTGACCTGGGGAATGGCCGAGAGGAGCGCCTGGGTGTACGGCATTCGCGGATGCGCGGCCAGCTCGGCGGCGCCGGCCAGCTCGACGATCCTGCCGAGGTACATCACGCCGACCCGGTCGCTGATGTACTCGACCACCGACAGGTCGTGCGCGATGAACACGTACGTGAGCTGGAAGTCGCGCTGCAGGTCGCACAGGAGGTTGAGCACCTGCGCCTGTACCGAGACGTCCAGCGCGGAGACCGCCTCGTCGGCGATGATCACCGACGGGTTCACCGCCAGCGCGCGGGCGACGCCGATCCGCTGGCGCTGGCCGCCGCTGAACTCGGACGGATAGCGGTCCAGGTGCTCCGGGCGCAGGCCGACGACCGAGAGCAGCTCGGCCGCGCGGTCGCGTCGCGCCGTACCGCGCATCCTCGCCCCGGGGACCCGCAGCCCCTCGGTCACGATGTCGACGACCTTCATCCGCGGGTTCAGCGACGACTGCGGATCCTGGAAGACCATCGGTGTCTCGCGCCTGATCTCCCGCGACCGCCGGCGCGACGCCGTGGCCACGTCCTCGCCGCGGAAGAGGACGCTGCCGCCGGTCGCCTTCTCAAGCCCGACGATCGTCCGGCCGAGGGTGCTCTTCCCGCAGCCGGACTCGCCGACGAGGCCGAGCGTCTCTCCGGCGCGGATGGACAGGCTCACCCCGTCGACGGCTTTCAGGTGCCCCCGCACCGGCGCGAGGCCGCCGTTCTTGATCGGGTAGTACGTCCGCAGGTCGCGCAGTTCCAGCAGTGGGGTCATCGGCGCGTACGTCTCCTACTCGTAGAGCCAGCATGCGACCTGGCGGCCGTCGCCGAGGCGGCGCAACGGCGGCATGTCCGCGCACTTGTCGAATGCCTTGGGGCAGCGCGTCGCGAACGGGCACCCGGGCGGCATCTGGCTCGGCGTGGGGACCGATCCGCTGATCGCCTTCAGCCGCCCGCCCTTGTGGCTGCCCGAGGGCACCGACTCGAGCAGGCCGACGCTGTACGGATGCGTGGGCGCGTGCACGACCTGGGCGGTCGTGGCCCGTTCCATCACCCGGCCGCCGTACATGACGATCACCTCGTCGCACACCTCGGCGATGACGCCGATGTCATGGGTGATCAGCAGCACGGCCGTCCCGATCCGCTCGCGCAGCTCGCGGACCAGCTCCAGGATCTGCGCCTGGACCGTCACGTCGAGCGCGGTCGTGGGTTCGTCCAGGATGAGCAGGTGCGGATCGTTCGCGATGGCCATCGCGATGACGACCCGCTGCCGCATCCCGCCGCTCATGCTGTTGGGGTAGTCGTGCGCCCGCCGCTCGGGCACCGGGATGCCGACGGCCCGCAGCAGCTCGACGGCGCGGGTCATGGCCTCTTTACGGCCGACGTCGTTGTGGGCGCGGATGGCCTCGGCGATCTGGTGGCCCACCCGGGTCACGGGGTTGAGCGCGGCCATCGGCTCCTGGAACACCATGCCGATGTCGTGGCCCCTGATGTGCCGCATCTCCCGGTCCGGCAGCCCGGTGATGTCCTTGCCGCGCAGCCGGATCGACCCGCTGTGGACGTACCCGGGCGCCTCGAGCAGGCCGGCGATGGCGTACGCCGTCACGCTCTTGCCGGAGCCCGACTCGCCGACGATGCCGACGCTGGCACCGGCGTCGACGGCGAACCCGACGCCGTTGACCGCCTTGACGAGGCCTCCGCGCGTGCGGAAGTACGCGTGGAGACCGTCGACCTCGAGCAGCGGCCCGGGCGGGCCGGCGGCCGCGGTCGTCACGCGCCGGTCCCCGGACGCTCCAGCCGCACGTCGCCGTCCTTCATCACCATGCGGACGTCGGACAGGCCGCGCAGGTCGCCGCGCGGGTCGCCGCCGACGGCGATGAGGTCCGCGGCGAGCCCCGGCTTCACCCGGCCGGTCTGGTCGCCGATGCCCAGCAGGTCGGCCGAGCCGCCCGTGCACGCCCCGATGGCCTGCTCGGCCGTCATCCCGCCCTCGGCCATCAGGTACGCCTCGGCGGGGAGGCTGTCGAACCGGGTGTACCGCCAGCCGGCGTCGGTGCCGCCGATGAACTTCACGCCGTGCGACCGCAGCCTGCCGAACTGCGTGAGGGTGAAGTCGCGCGTACGCCGCCAGCCGTCGAGGTACGCCTGTTCCTGTGCGGTGAGCCGGGTCCGGCCCTCCATCGCGGCGATGATCTCGTAGCCGACCGCGAGCGTGGTCGTGATCGTGATGCCGGCCTCCGCGATGCGGTCGGCGAGCGCCTCGGAGAACACCTGGTCCTGCCCCTCGCCGACGAGGAACCAGCCGTGCTCGATCCCGTCGACGCCGCCGGCCACCGCGTTCTCCATCGCCTCGCCGCACAGGCAGTGCATCGTCACCTTGATGCCGTGCCGGTGCGCCTCGTCGGCGATGGCCGCGACCTCGCCGGCGCTGTAGGACGCCCGGTGCGACTGGGTCCGTGGCGTGCCGCCGCCGGAGCCGATCACCTTGATCCAGTCGGCGCCGATCTTGTTGAGGTGCCGCACCTGCCCGCGGACGCCGTCGACGCCGTCGGCCTCGCCGCCGAAGTACCAGCAGTGGCCGCCGGTGATCGTCATCGGCGGCCCGGCGACCAGCATCCGCGGCCCGTCCCCGATCCCGTTCCGCAGCGCCTCCCGCACGTCGATGGCGGTGGTGCCGCGGCTGCCGACGTCGCGGACCGTGGTGATGCCGGCGTGCAGCGCGGTACGCGCCGCGTTGGCCGTCGCGACGGCGACGTACGCGTCGCTGTTGTCCAGTACCTCGAAGATCCCGCCGTTCCCCGGGAGGTTCAGGTGAACGTGCGCGTCGATCAGGCCGGGCATCAGGGTGGTGCCGCGATGGTCGAGGACGGTCGTCCCTTCGTCCCGTAGATCCTCCGCCGCGCTCCCCTGACGCACCTCGCGGATCGTCCCGTCATCGACGACCACGACCGGGTCGTCGATCGCCGGGGCGTCCGTACCGTCGACCAGCCGGTCGGCGAGCAGCACTGTCCTCATCGCCATCACCTCCCCAAGGTCGCGCGGTAGAAGGACTCGAACCCGCCGCCGGAGTAGCTCACGCCGGTCAGCTTCTTCGAGTACGTGAGGAGGTCCTGGTTCTCATAGATGGGGTAGAGCACCGCCTGATCCATGATGATCTTCTGCGCCTGCTTGTAGATCGACGCGCGCTTCGTCTCGTCGGTCGTCACACGCCCCTGGGACAGGAGACCGGTCAGGCGGCCGTTCGTGTAGTGGCTCCAGTTGTAGAAGGACCCCGGGTTGAACCAGAAGCTCAGCGCGTCCGGGTCCACCGCCACGTACGTCAGCGGCGTCAGGTTGAAGCCGCCCTTGACGTTGTTGTCCTCCCAGGCCGAGTCGCCCATCTGCTGCACGCTGGCCTGGATGCCGACCTGCTTGAGGCTGCCCTGCATCGCCTGCGCGAGCAGCGGATACGTGGGCGAGGTGTTGATCGCGGTGATGATCAGGGAGAGCTTCTTACCGCCCTTGGTCCAGCTACCGTCGCCCTGCTTGGCCCAGCCGCCTTTCCGCAGCGTGTCCTGGGCCTTCGCCGGATCGTGCGGATACTGGTCCGCGAGCGATGCGTCGTAGCCGAACATCCCCTTGACCAGCGGCGACCCGTTCGGCGGGTACACGCCGGTGGCCGCGAACTGGATCATCGTCTTGCGGTCGAGCGCGTACATGATCGCCTTGCGCACGGCCGGGTCGTTGGTCGGCCACCGGCCGGCGTTGATCGGCGAGAAGACGCCCATGCCCGAGATCGGGTTCGGCGCCTGGGAGAACGTGCCCTTGAGCCGCTTGTAGAAGATTCCGGGCGTGACCTGGATCAGTTGCGCCTGGTTGCTCTGCAGCGCGCCGACGCGCGACTGGTCGTTCGGGATGAACTGGAAGGTGATCTGGTCGAGCTTGGCCGGACCCTTGCCGCCGGTGGCGCTCGGTGCCCACTGGTAGTCGGGGTTCCGCTTGACCACCAGGCGCTGGTTGGGCGCGTAGCTGACGAACTCGAACGGGCCGGTGCCGGTCGGATGCTGCCCCAGATCCTTGCCGTACTTCTTGATCGCCGCCGGCGACTGCATGCCCAGGTACGGTTCACCGAGCTGGCTGATCAGCGGGGCGTACGGCTTCGTGCAGCTCAGCTTGACCTCGTACCGCGACGTCGCCTTGGCATGCGTGCACGGCCCGAGCAGGCCGAGCGCGATCGTCGACTGCGTGGACTTGTCGGTGATGTAGTTGATGTTCGCGACGACCGCGTCGGCGTCGAACGGCGTGTTGTCGTGGAACTTCACGTTCTTCCTGAGCGTGAACGTGTAGCTCTTGCCGTCCGGCGCGGCCTTCCACCCGGTCGCGAGGCCCGGCGTGACCTTGCTGTCCGGGGTCAGGTACACCAGCGTGTCGAACATGGCCGCGTCGAGCGGGCCGACGCTGCGTGCGCCGGTCGTCGCGGGGTTCAGGGTGTCCGGCGGTGACGCCCAGCCGACGGTCAGGTTCTGTGCGCCGCCGCCGGTGTCGCCGCCGCCGGAACAGCCGGCCGCCCCGCCCGCGGCGAGCCCGACGGTGAGGATCGCGGTGAGGATTTTCCGCTTGGAGTTCATGTGTCTCTCCTGGCGTTCGCCATTCATAACGTCCGTCGGTTCCTAGGTCAGTGCCGGGTCGAGTTCGTCCCGTAGGCCGTCACCGATGAGGTTCACGCCCACGCCGAAAAGGGCGAGGAAAATGCCCGGGAAAACGGTCATCCACCAGCCGATCGTGATGTATCGCTGGCCGTCATTGAGGATCGCGCCCCATTCGGGGGTCGGTGGTTGCACACCCAGTCCGAGGAATCCGAGCGCCGCGATCCACAACGCGGCGATCCCGATCCACGTGGTGGTCAGGACGACGATCGGGGCGCGGACGTTCGGCAGGATGTGGCGCCAGACGATCTGCCACGGCCGCGCACCGAGATTGGCGGCGGCGTCCACGTACGGCAGATTGCGCACCTGGACCGTCGCGCCCTCGACGACCCGTACGTAGACCGGCACCAGCACGATCGCGACCGCGATGACGCCGTTGTCCAGTCCGGGTCCCATGATCGCGGCGACCGCGAGGGCCAGGAGAATGCCGGGAAAGGCGAGCATCAGGTCGACGACGCGCATCACGGCGAAGCCGACGGCGCCGCCGAAATAGCCCGCCACGACCCCGAGAAGCGTGCCGACGAACCCTCCGATCAGCACAATGGCGAGGCTGGCGCCGATCGTGTACAGCCCACCGTGCAGGGTCCGGCTGAACAGGTCCCGGCCGAAGGAGTCGGTCCCGAACAGATGCGCGCCCGAGGGCGGGAGGAACGTCGAGGCCGCGTCCTGCTTGATGGGGTCCTGGGACGCGATGACCGGCGCGAGCAGCACCAGCAGGACGATCACCGTGACGATCACCACGCCGATCATCAGGCTGCGGTGCCGCAGCGCACGGCGCAGCCTGGCGGCGCGGCCCTCGCCGGACACCCCGGGCGCCCGGCCGGCGCCGCCGCCCAGCGCCGCCGCCGGCTCCGTTCCCTCGATCGCGCTCATCGTGCCGCCACCCGTGGGTCGAGAAGCGGGTACGAAATGTCGACGACGGCGTTCACGACGGCGTAGACGACGGCGATCAGCAGGACGACCGCCTGAACCGTCAGGTAGTCCTTCTTCAGAATGGCGTCCACGAGGAGGCGGCCGATTCCGGGCCGGGAGAACACCGTTTCCACGATGACGGTGCCGGCGAGCAGGTTGCCGAGCTGGAGGCCGATCACGGTCAGGACGGGCAGCAGGGAGTTGCGGACGATGTGGCCCAGCACGACCGAACGCCGGGAGAGTCCTTTGGCCCGTGCGGTCGTCACGTACTTCTGACGGGCCGTGTCGACCACGCTCGATCGGACGAAGCGGGCCAGGAACCCGACGCCGCCGAGGGCGAGGGTCAGCGCCGGCAGCACGAGGCCGCGCAGGCCCGTACCGCCCACCACGTCGAAGATCGGCAGCTTCACCGCGAAGATCACCAGCAGCATCGACCCGAGCCAGAAGCTCGGCACCGACATCGCGGCCAGCGCCGATCCCATGATCCCGGTATCCAGCGGGGAACCGCGCTTCAGGCCGGTCACCACGCCGAACAGCAGACCGAACAGGACGGTCAGGCCGAGGGCCGCGACCGTGAGCTGGATCGTCGGGCCGATGTTCTCGGCGATGAGCCCGGAGACCGCGCGCTGCTGGTTGTAGGAGTATCCGAAGTCCCAGGTGAGCACGCCTTTGACCCAGGTCACGTACTGGACGAACAGGGGCTGGTTCAAGCCGAGCTGGCCGCGCAGCCGCTCGACGACCGCGGGGTCGCTGGCGCTCTGCCCCAGGATCGCGGTGGCGGGGTCGCCGGGGATCAGGCGAATCATCAAGAAGATCAGGACCGTGATCCCGAACACCAGGACGATCAGCCCGGCGAGCCGGCGCAGCAGGTAGGCCGTCATGCCGGGCCCGCGCTGTTCGCCGGTGCGCGTCGTGGCTGAATCGCCCCGCCTGACCACGCACGATGCGCGGTCCGCTCGATCGGTCGTGTCACTGTTCCGCTCCTGCCGTGACGGTCCTACGGCTGGCCTGCCGACCCCGATCGGCCGTTATGATCGTTACAGTATGTGCTAATAGTTTCGGTCCTGTTACGTTGAACAAGATTGCGGTGATCTTAACCGCCGATCGGCCGGAGGGCCAGGGGTCGGCCCCTGGCGGCGGAGTCCGGCCCGAGCACCCGAGGAGTAGGGCACGTTGAAGGTCTGGATTTCCCTGGACATGGAAGGTGTCGCCGGGATCGTCGACTGGGAGCAGTGCCGGCCGGGGGGTACGGCGTACGGCCTCGGATGCGAGCTGCTGCAAGACGAGGTCAACGCGGCCATCACGGGCGCCGTCGCCGGCGGGGCGACCGAGATCGTCCTCAATGACTCCCACGGACGGATGGCGAACCTCGATCCCCGCAAGAACGCCGGTGGCGCGAAGTACCTCTCGGGCCGGCACAAGCCGCTGTACATGATGCAGGGGCTCGACGACGGTTTCGACGCCGTCTTCTTCGTCGGCTATCACGGCTCGATCTCCGGCCGCCCGTCGACGCTGTCCCACACGTACAACCCCGAGGTCTTCTCCGCGGCGCGGCTCAACGACCGTGAGGTCGGCGAGAGCGGCATCAACGCGCTCGTCGCCGAGCACTACGGCGTGCCCATCGCGTTCGTCTCCGGAGACCGGGTCACCTGGGAGGAGACGGAGCCGTTCGCGTCCGGGGCCGTCTCGGTCGTGACGAAGGAGTCGATCACCCGGGCGAGCGCGCTGAACCTCCATCCCGCCGAGGCGTGCCGCCGGATCGCCGCGGGCGCCCAGGCGGCGGTGGAACGGGTCGCGGCCGGCGAGGTGCCGTTGCCCGGCATCGCACGACCGGCCGCGTTGGACCTCGAGCTCCAGACGGCCGACATGGCCGAGGTCGCCACCTGGGTCCGGGGCGCGACGCGGACGGCCGAACGCGGCGTACGGATCGAGGGCGAGGACCTCCTTGGCGTCTTCACCTCGTTCGTCGCGGCCACGTACATCACCCGGCAGGCGGGTGGCCGGTGAACGAGCGCAACGAGGAGGCCGTCGCCCCTCCGCTGCGGACCCGTATCTGGGACGTCGCGCCGCGGCGTGACTTCGCGCTTGCCCTGCACGGCGGCGCGGGCGGGCGGATCTACGAGCTGTCGCGAGAGGACAAGGCGGCGTTCGAGGCCGGCCTGACCCGGGCGTACGAAGCGGGGCACGGCGTGCTCGCGGCCGGCGGGTCCGCGCTCGACGCGGTCTGCGCCACGGTCGTCGAGCTGGAGAACGACCGGCTCTTCAACGCCGGCAGGGGCGCCGCGCTGCGCAGCGACGCGACGGTCGAGCTCGACGCCGCGGTCATGGACGGCGCGGGCACGGCCGGGGCCGTCGCGGCGTCGCGGCACGCGAAGAACCCGGTGCTGCTCGCCCGCGGCGTGATGGAGCGCGGCCGGCACGTGCTGCTCGTCTCCCCGAGCGAGGAGCTCGTCACCGAGTGGGGCCACCCGGCCGCCCCGCAGTCGTACTTCATCACCGAGGCCCGGCAACGCCAGCTCGCCCGCATCCAGAACGGGCGGGCCACGGCGCCGCGGCACGGGACCGTTGGGGCCGTGGCCCGGGACGCGGACGGTCGCGTCGCGGCGGCGACGTCAACGGGCGGGATGGCGGGCCAGACCCCCGGCCGGGTCGGCGA
Source organism: Streptosporangiaceae bacterium (assembly GCA_036502625.1). GTDB lineage: Bacteria > Actinomycetota > Actinomycetes > Streptosporangiales > Streptosporangiaceae > DASXYG01. The sequence goes on along the minus strand of DASXYG010000080.1, from coordinate 15,101 downwards.
CTCGCCGATCATCGGCGCCGGCACGTACGCACGCGGCGGGCTCGTCGCGATCTCGTGCACCGGAGACGGTGAGGCGTTCATTCGCGGCGTCGTGTCGTACGACATCGCGGCGCGGATGCGCTACCTCGGCCTGCCGCTGCCCGAGGCGGTGACCACGACGATCGACGACGCGTTGACGGCGAAGAACGCCAGCGGAGGACTGGTGTCGGTCGCACCCGACGGGCGCGTCGTCGTGGCGCACAATTCCCCGACGATGTTCGCCGCCTTCGAGGACCACGATGGCCTCGTTACTCTCATGTGACGCTCCGCCGATCACTCCACAGAGAAAAACACGATGTCGATCCAAGACGAGATTTTCGCCCGAATGAACGAACTGAGTCCCGCGGAGAAGAAGGTGGCGCGCACCCTGCTGTCCGACTATCCCAGCGCCGGACTCGACAGCGCCGCCCGCCTGGCCAAGGCCGCGGGGACGAGTACGCCCAGCGTGCTGCGCCTGCTCGCGCGCATCGGCATCGGCAGCTACCCGGATTTCCAGGCGCGGCTGCGCGTCGAGATCAGCCATTACATGAACAGCCCGGTCAACCGCACGGAGCAGGGCAGGGGGCCGCACGACGAGGAGTCGGTGCTCGGCCAGGCGATACGCGAGCGGATCGCCCTCGTGAAGACCCTGGAGACCCAGGTGCCCCCCAGTGAGTTCGACCGTGCCGTCAATGCGCTCGCCGACCGTCCGAAACACGTGGTGATCTCCGGCGGCTATTTCACCCGGCACCTCGCGATGCTCGTGGCCGACCAGCTCGATCAGGTCATGCCCAATGTCGATTTCGTCGCCGAGCCGCTCGGCCACGACATCGGCAAATACCTCGGCCTCGGTAAGGGCTCGGTGGCGATCCTGCTCGATTTCCGCCGCTACGAAATGGCCGCCACGAACGCCGCGCAGTTCGCGAAGGCCCGGGGTGCCACCGTGATCGTCATCACCGACCAGGGGTTGTCGCCGGCGACGAGCAGCGCGGACATCGTCCTGCCCGTCATGGTCGACGGCATTCCGTTCGACTCCGACGCGGGCCTGATCGTGCTGCTCGAGGCGTTCGTGAAGGCCGTACTGCTCGCCACCGGCGACCGCGGTATCGAGCGGATGAAGGAGTGGGAGAAGTCGGTGCACGTCGCGCGGGCCTACGACCCGCAGAACCCCGGGGCCGGCGCGCCGGTCGCGGCGGTGACCGAGAAGCCATCCGCGTAACCGCTGAGGAGTCGCAATGAAGCTCACCATCATCGGAGCCGGCGCGATCGGCGGCACCATCGGCGCGCACATGTTCCGCGCCGGGCACGACATCACCCTCTGCGACGCCGACGCCGCCCATGTGGCCGCGATCCGGGAGAAGGGCCTGCGCATCGAGGGGCCGGTCGACGAGTTCACCGTGGACGTCCCCGCGATCACCCCGGACGAGCTGCCGGACACCATCGAGCGCGCCATCGTCGCGGTGAAGAGCGTCCACACGGCGTCGGCGGCGGAGCTGCTACGCGGCCGGCTGGCCCCGGACGGCTATGTCCTCACCGTCCAGAACGGCCTCACCGCCGGCACCCTCTCGGACGTGGTCGGCCCGGACCGGGTCGTGTCGAGCTTCGTCAACTTCGGCGCCGACCTCATGGCCCCGGGGCGGGTCATGCAGGGCAACATCGGGACGTTCCGGGTCGGCGAGCCGGCCGGCGGCGCGATCACGCCGCGCGTACGCGAGCTCGCCGACGCCCTGCCGTACGCCGAGGCGACCGGCAACGTGCTCGGCTACCTGTGGGGGAAGGAGGCGTACGGCGCCATGCTCTGGGCCGGCGCCGTCTCCGACCTGTCGATCGCCGAGACCCTCGTCCGCCCGGCCTACCGGCCCGTGATGATCGCCATCGCCCAGGAGACGCTCGCCCAGGCACCGGTACCGGTCGAGGGCTTCGACGGCTTCGTCCCCGACGACCTCGAGGGCTCGCTCGACCGCCTCGCCGAGTTCAACCGCAAGAGCGCCAAGAGCCACAGCGGCATCTACCGGGACCTCATGGTGCGCCGCCGCAAGACCGAGGTCGACGAGGTCCACAAGGACATCCAGGGCCCCATCTTCGACAAGGTCGTCGCCCTGATCCACGACATCGAGCAAGGCCACCGCACCTGCGAGGCCCGCAACCTGGACGAGCTCGCCGAGTTCGTAGCGACCCACTCCACCTGACCCGCGCAGATCCGGCCCGGACACGACGTCCGCGCCGGATCTCAGGACATCGAAGGCCTGCCGCGGCGGGAAACCAGAACGCCCCGACCTGCATAACTGCTGGTCAGGGCGTTTTTTCGGTGGTGGCAGGTCCAGGGTTCGAACCTGGGTAGGCTGAGCCGACGGTTTTACAGACCGCTCCCTTTGGCCACTCGGGCAACCTGCCGGGGTCGCAGCGTGCTGCGGCTTGTATGAGGATAGCGGACGGGGTGGACCGCTACGAACACGGCTGGGGATCTTGGGGAGGCGGGCTCAGGGGGGCGGGCATTAGCCTGTGGGGGATCACACTCGTCTACTGATCGGGAAGTTCAACGTGCCCGCCGAGAGCTCATTTGACGTCGTCTCCAAGCTTGATCGTCAGGAGATCGACAACGCCCTGAACCAGGCCGCCAAGGAGATCGCTCACCGTTACGACTTCCGGGGGGTGGGGGCGTCCGTCGCGTGGTCCGGGGACGGCATCGAGATCGGGGCGAACAGCGAGGAACGCTGCGCCGCGGTGCTCGACGCGTTCAAGGAGAAGCTGGTCAAGCGGGGGGTCTCGCTGAAGGTGCTGGATGCCGGTGAGGCCAAGGCGTCCGGGAAGGCGTACCGGATGGCGGTCGCCCTCAAGGAGGGCATCGACGCCGACAACGCGAAGAAGATCTCCAAGCTGATCCGCGACGAGGGGCCGAAGGGCGTCAAGGCGCAGATCCAGGGCGACGAACTGCGGGTCAGCTCCAAGAAGAAGGACGACCTGCAGGCCGTGATGAGCCTGCTCAAGGGGCAGGACCTCGAGGTGGCGCTGCAGTTCGTGAACTACCGCTGACCCCCGCGCCCGCGCGGCGTCAGCGGCGGTAGCCCGCCATGGCCTCCAGGCGGCGGACGCGTTCGGCCGTCGGGGGGTGGGTGGAGAAGAGGCGGACGAAGCCGTGGCCGCGGAACGGGTTCGCGATCATCAGGTGGCTGGCCGTGACGACCTGGCCTTCCGGGGCCAGGGGCAGCGCGTGGGTGCCCATGTCGATCTTGCGGAGGGCGCGGGCCAGGGCCAGCGGGTCGCCGGTCAGCCGGGCGCCCGAGGCGTCGGCCTGGTATTCGCGGGACCGGCTGATCGCCATCTGGATGACCATCGCGGCGACCGGGCCGAGCAGCGTGAACAGCAGGGCGCCGACGAAGCCCTGTTCGTCGTCGTCATCGGAGCCGATCGGCAGCAGCCACGCGAGGTGCGAGAGGTACGTGATGCCGGTGGCCAGCGCGCCGGCGATCGAGGAGATCAGGATGTCGCGGTTGTGGACGTGCGACAGCTCGTGGGCGAGGACACCGCGCAGTTCCCCTTCGTCGAGGATGTCGAGCAGGCCGTACGTGCAGCAGACGGCGGCGCGGCGCGGGTTGCGGCCGGTGGCGAAGGCGTTCGGCTGCATGGTGGGCGAGACGTACAGCCGGGGCATGGGGCGGCGCGCGGTGGTGGAGAGCTCGCGGACGATGCGGTAGAGGCCCGGGTTGGTGACCTCGCTGACGGGGCGGGCGCGCATGGCACCGAGCGCGATGCGGTCGCTGAGGAAGTACGCGACCGCGTTGAACGCGAGCGCCAGCACGAACGCGATACGCAGGCCGCTTCCGCCGCCGATCGCGCCGCCCGCCGCCACGATCAGCGCCGAAAGGCCGACGAGGAGGACCGTGGTCCTCAGGCCATTGTGGTGCACGCGCCTCTTGCCTCCGGCTGGGTGGGATTCACGAGTACAACGAGCGTGGTACCGAATCGCGTTCCCTGAAGCGGGGGTCAACCGCAGGTCATCCGTTCGCCGGGGCGGCGGGCGCGTCAGCCGCCGAGGGCGGCCATCGGCAGGCGCATCACCACCCCGGGCGCGCCGTAGACCCCGACGGCGAACAGGACCGCGGCGAACACGAACGGGTAGAAAGCACCCAGCCGCGGAAGCCGCGGACCACGACCGTGACCAGCACGGCGGCCGTGGCCAGCGCGACCACGACGGCGGCGGCGCGGTTGCCCGAGTCGAGGTCGGCGGAGGCGCCGAAGCAGGCGACGAGCCACAGCGCGGCGTGGACGAGCTGACGCGGGGTCACCACGAGCACCGCGGCCGCGATCATCACCGCGCCGAGCAGGCAGAACACGATCTCCTGCGCGTTCGGCGCGGTGATGAGGGCGCCCGCGGCGATCACGACGTGTCGTCCTCCCCGGTCGGCTCGGGGGGCTTCGGGGCGCCGGGCGGGCGGATGTTGCGTACGGCGGACCGGCCGGTGGTGGCGCGGCGGGCGGGCCGCTCGGCGGACGCGTCAGGCTCGGGCCGTTCGGCGGCCTTCTCCGCCGCGGCGACCTCCTTCGCGGGCGGCGCGGCGGGATCGGCGGCCGGCGGCGGGGGTACGGTCCACATCCATTCGCGGAGGCGGTCCTTCTCGTGCAGCAGGTCGCGGATGTCGGGCTCGGCGTACTCGAACTCCGGCGACCAGAACAGCGCGTCGAACGGGCACGCCTCGATGCAGATCCCGCAGTACATGCAGAGGGCGAAGTCGATGGCGAAGCGGTCGAGCACGTTCCGCGACCGCTCGCGGCCGCCTTCCGGGGCGGGCAGCGTCTCCTTGTGCGAATCGATGTAGATGCACCAGTCGGGGCACTCGCGGGCGCAGAGCATGCAGGACGTGCAGTTCTCCTCGAGCAGCGCGATCACGCCGCGGCTGCGCGGCGGAAGGTCGGGCTGCACCTCGGGGTACTGCCGGGTCACCGACCGGCGCGTCATCGTACGGAGGGTGACCGCCAGGCCCTTCGCGAGACCGGAACCGGGAACCTGGGTCACGGGAGCACCCTCCTCATCGGGCCACCTCGACGACGCCGGTGAGGGCGAGCTGCGCCGGCGCGAGCGGCACCAGGCCCTTCCACGCCAGCGATTGCAGTTGGTCCTCGCGCAGCCGCGGGTAGCTGACCCGCGCCCAGATCACCAGGAACGCGAGGACGAAGATCTTGACGAGCAGCCACAGCCAGCCGAGCTCGGCGTTCAGGAACGGGCCGCGCCAGCCGCCGAGGAACAGCACCGCGGTCAGCGCCGACAGCACCACGATGCCGGCGTACTCGGACAGGATGAACAGCGCGAACCGCAGCCCGGTGTACTCCGTGTACGGCCCGAAGATGATCTCGGAGTCGGCCACCGGCATGTCGAACGGGGGGCGGCGCAGCTCGACCAGGCCGGCGACGAAGAACACCACGGTGCCGATCGCCTGCCACGGCAGCCACCACCAGTGCCACGCCTCGACGATGCCGGTCAGCGACAGCGTGCCCGCCGCCATGGCGGCCGACGCGGCCGCGAAGACCAGCGGCAGTTCGTACGCCATCAACTGCGCGGCCATCCGCATGCCGCCGAGCAGGGCGTACTTGTTCGCGCTCGACCAGCCCGCCATGACGGCGCCCAGCACGCCGACGCCCAGCACGGCCAGGGCGTAGAACAGGCCGAGGTCGAGGTCGCGCCCGACGAGGTCGCCGGGGCCCACCGGGACGACCAGCAGCACCATGAGGTACGGGACCAGCGCGACCGCGGGCGCCAGCGTGAACACCCGGCGGTCGGCCGCGGCGGGGACGACGTCCTCCTTCTGGGCGAACTTCACGCCGTCGGCGACGAGCTGCGCCCAGCCGTGGAACCCGCCGGCGTACATCGGGCCGAGGCGGCCCTGCATGTGCGCCATGACCTTGTGCTCGGTCTGGCCGACGACGAGGGGGAGCACCAGGAACCCGGCGAGGACCGCGACGAGGCGTACGGCGATTCCCAGCGCTTCGGCCATGGTCAGTCCCCGTCCGCCGGCGCGGCGTTGGGACCCCAGTCGTCCGGCACGCCCGGGGGCGTCATGCGGCGGCGTCTCGGCCCGCCGTGGCCGGACTCGCCCGGCTCCTTCGCGCCCGGCCACGGCTTCGCGACCCGCGCGGCCAGCACGAACTCCTTGCGCAGCGGATGGCCCTCGAAGCCGTCGGGCAGCAGCAGCGGCGTGAGCCCGGGGTGGCCGGGGAAGTCGATGCCGAACATCTCGTGCGCCTCGCGTTCGTGCCAGGACGCGCCGCGGTAGACGCCGGTGGCGGTCGGCACGGCGGGGGCCGCACGCGGCACGCGGGTGCGGACGAGCAGGTGGCGGCGGGCCTCGACGGACCATACGTGCGCCACCACGCCGAAGTCGTCGCCCTCGTCGACGCCGGCCAGCCAGTCGAAGAACCCGCATCCGGCCTCGTCGCGGGCGAACGTCAGCGCCTCGACCCACCGCTCGGCGGGGACGTCGACCACCCACTGGCCGAAGGACTCCTCCGCCGCGCCGCCGACGCGCTCGGCCAGCTCGGCGGCCAGGCCGGCCGTACGGTCGGCGGTCATCCGGCGGCTCCGCCGGGGCCGGGCGGCGCGGACAGCAGCGGGGCGGCGAGCTCGCGGGCGGACGGGCGCGGCGGAGCGTAGCGCTCGCCGAGGGCCTCGGCGGCGATCTTCTCCTGCAGCCGCACGATGCCGTGCAGCAGCGCCTCGGGGCGCGGGGGGCAGCCGGGGACGTAGACGTCGACCGGGACGATCTGGTCGACGCCCTTCGTCACGCAGTACGAGTCCCAGTACGGGCCGCCGCAGTTGGAGCAGGCGCCGAAGGAGATGACGTATTTCGGCTCTGGCATCTGTTCGTACAGCCGGCGGACGGCCGGGGCCATCTTGTCGCTCACGGTGCCGGACACGACCATGAGGTCGGCCTGGCGCGGGCCGGGCGCGAACGGGATCACGCCGAGGCGGATGAAGTCGTGGCGCGACATGGACGTGGCGATGAACTCGATGGCGCAGCAGGCGAGGCCGAAATTGAACACCCACAGGGAATAGCGGCGGCCCCAATTGAGGACGTAGCGCACCGGTTTCGGGGCGAGCCGCGCCGCCGGCCCGAGCCGTGGGTCGGGGAGCCCGACGGGACCGGTCACACCCATGTGAGCACCCCTTTGCGCCAAGCAAAGGCCAGCCCGACGGCGAAGACCACGTAGAGGAATGCGAACACGTAATACCGGACGTAGGACTGCGCCCAGCCGCCGCCCACGGGATCGACGCCGCTTTCGTACGTCAGCAGCTTCTCGCGCGTGGGCGCCGTGGGCCGCAGCGCGCGGTTGGCCGCGAACGCCCCCGCGACGAGCGCGGCGCCGAGCAGCGCGAGCACGGCGACCACCGCGTACGACCCGAGGTACTCCCCCATCCGCCGGCCTCCCTCCACCTCCTCGATGCAGGGTAGACCGGACCGGACCGCGCGGAAACCGGCTGTCCACAGGTGTCGCGGGGCCGGTGGATCAGGCCGTCTCCTCGCTCTTCTCGCGGTGGAGGAAGTACGTACGGGACGGGCGGCGCAGCAGGAAGACGAGGATCAGGACCGGGAGGATCAGCGAGGTGATGCCGCGCGGGTCGCCGCCGCCGAGCTCGCTGACGGAGTTGACGATGTCGATCGCGGACACCACGACGAGCAGCCAGAACTTGACGCGCCCCGGGTGGCCGAGGCGCAGCGCCACGACGAAGCCGACGATGCCGGGCCAGGCGAACCAGGTGAGGTAGCCGAGGAGCTCCGCGGTGACCCCGGCGTACACCAGGGCGGAGACGACGAGCAGCACGGTGAAGCCGGCCAGGATGTAGAGCAGCACGCGCACGGTCTTGACCGGCGTCGGCATCGACACCTCGGTGTCGAGGTAGCCGTCTCCCGCTCCCATCGGCGGTCCCTTCCAGTAGCGGGGTTTCGTCCCGGATCGTGATCGTACCGGCGTGTACGCGAGGTACGCGGACCTCAGTAGTCCGGCAGCGGGCCCTCGTCCTCGACGGGGCCGCGTTCGGGCAGCCGGCCGCGGTACAGGCGGAGGTTACTGGTCCCCGCCAGCTCGTCCTTGTTGATCGTCACGATCGCGCTGCCCGGGCCGTGCGGGTTGAGCAGCGTGACGATCCCGGTGTGCGGATCGACGTCGCGCACCGAGTACACGTGCTCGGGGATGATGCCCTTCTCGTCGTACGCCGGGATCTTGATGTCCGCGGCTCTCGGGAAGCCCACGAGCAGCGGATCCTGGTCGTCCCACCACGTGCGGACGGTGGCGAGGTCCGGCATGTCGTGCCTGCCGATGTACACCTCGGCGTCACGGCCGGTGAGCCATTTCAGCGAGACGCTCGACGGGGAGCTCCCGGTCAGCCCGTCGTAGCCGCCCCGGGTGCGTACGGCCATCGCCTTCTCCATGATCGCCGGCCAGCCCGCGCGGTCCGCGACGAGCGCGCCGTTGACCGGCAGCATGGGCGTGACGGTGACCCTGCGGCCGTCGCCGAACGTCACCGTGTACGTGCCGTTCGGATTCTTGGTGAACATCTTCTGGAGTTCCAGGCTGCCGCGCGGCGCGGAGGCCATGGACTGCGACGCGGCCAGGCACCAGCAGTCGCCGATCTTCGAACCCTGCGCGACGTCGCGGTTGACGGGGAAGCCCTCCCAGAGATCACCGGTGAACAGGTGCCAGCCTCCGCTGTGGGTGAAGACCGGTTCCGCCGGGTGGATCTTGGCGAGCGCGTCCCGCGACGCGGCCTGGAGCACGTCGGACGGCAGGTTCTCGTCGAAGCCGCCGGCGTCGCGGTAGAAGGCGCGGAGCTCGTCGCGCGTCATCGTGTCGAGCAGCCTCGTCCGGTCCCCGGGGGCCAGCGCCAGGAACTTCCGGGCCAGCTCGGCGCCGTGCAGCAGGAACACGTCGGACGAGGAGGACTCGTCGCGCCGGAGATCCTTGAGCTCGTCCTGTGCCTTCTCGAACGACCCGGCAGGGGCGCGCTCGGCGCCGACCGGAACCCGCGCCTCCTCGCCGGCCCTGCCGAACCTGCCCAGCTTGCTCAGGCCGGGGATCTTGGTGGGGATGAGCAGCGAGCCGCCGTTCCACAGGACGCGGCCCGTGGCGTCGCCCCAGTGGCCCTTCGCCGTGTCCTGCCGGGTCTTGTCGTCGATGACGACGTCGCGCAACATGCAGCCGTTCACCGTCGTCGCGCAGAACACCGCGTCACCGCACGCCGCGTACCGCCCCGCACCGCACGCCTTCCACGCGCGGATCCCCTGGCCGACCGGCGACTCATGCCACACGAACGTGCTCAGCGCCTTACCGGTCGTGACCGGGTTCGTCGTGACGAGCGACTTCATGCCGCTCCCGGTGTCCTTCACCGCGCTCCACGTACCGCCGCCGACGTTCTTCGCGCCGCTCCACGTACACCCCAGGAAACCGTGGCACCCGCCCTTCTTGTGCGCGGCCTTCTTCCGGGGCGCGTCCGTACGCGGGGTGCCGGCGGCGGGTACGGCCCGCGCCCGCGCCGCGCAGCCCGTGCGGTCCTGGACGGCGCAGGACGTCACGCGCGCGGTCCCGGCGGCCAGCGTCCTGCCGACGCCGGCCGTGACGAGGCCGGCGACCAGGATCACCGCCAGCGCGCCGAGCGCGAGGTACTCGAAGACCGACGCGCCGCGGTCGCCGCGGCGCCCGGCCGCCCAGCTCAGCACGGCCGTCCTTCCGGCGCCGGTTCCGTGACGGTGAGCACGACGACGTCACGCCCGTGCTCGAAGCCGAAAGCGGTGGCGGTGACGGCGAACGGGCCGGCGTCCACGGTGCGACCGAGCTCCGCCTCGACCACGTGGTAGGCGACCTCCCGGCCATGCACCGCCAGCACGGCGACATCGCCCCTGCGCTCGGCGAACACGATCGCCACATCACCGATCCACGCCTGCGCGGCCTGCGGCACCTTACGCGTCATCTTGTCGGCACCCGATTCAGGGCCATGCCCTTGGTCTTCATGAACTCCTGCTCGGTGAGCGTGATCTCCGGCGTGGTGGGGCCGTGCGGGTTGGCCAAGGTGATGGTCTTCGCGGCGGGGTCGGCGCCGATCACCGTGTAGTCGTGGTCCGCGTCGATGCCGCGACCGGCCATGTCCTTGAGCTTCACGCCGTCGTTGATGCCGAAGACCAGTGCGTCATGGTCGCCCAGATCCGTGGCGATCTCTCGCGCGTTCGGCATGTCGTGGCCCTCCGACGTGTACGAGACGGCCCGTTTCCCGGTGAGCCAGTGCAGTGCCTGACCGGCGTCTCCACCGCGGATGGCGTCGTAGCCGCCCTGTCGCGCGGCGATGGCTTTTTCGAGCAGCGCGGGCCAGCCGGCCTCCGAGTAGACGTGCGCCCCCTCATAGGGCAGTTCGGGCGTGACCGTGACACGCTGGCCGTCTCCGAACGCGACCGTGTACGTGCCGTTCGGGTTCTTCGTGAACATCTTTTTCAGCAGGCCGGGGGCCTGGTCCGCGAGGGCGCCCATCGACGCCAGGCACCAGCAGTCGCCGACCGCCCCCTGCTGGACGTCCCACCTCGTCGGGCCCGAATCGCGCCACAGGTCACCGGTGAATTCGTACCAGCCGTCGAGACTGGCGAAAGGAGGCCGGGCATCCAGGAACTTGAGCATCGACGGCGACGCCGCCTGCATGAGATCCGATCGCAGGTTCACGTCGATACCGGGCGCGGCGCTCCAGATGTCCACCATTTCCGACAACGCGACCTGGTCGAGGAATCTCGTCCGCTCCGCCGGACCCAGCCGCTCGAACTCCGCGGCGATCTCCTTGATCGCCGGGAACCGCAGGTGCTCATCGGTACCGCGTGCGCGCCGGGCGACCCGCAGCTTCTTCTCGGCCTTGCCCAGCGACAGGGTGGAATCGCGGCCGCCGCCGAACGGTGCCGCCCGTGTGGCCTTCGTTGCCTCGGTCGCGTCCTCCGCGGCCTTGCCCGCCGTGCCGAGCCTGCTGAGGCCGGGGATCTTGGTGGGGAGGAACAGCGAGCCGCCGTTCCACAGCACCCGGCCCGTGGCGTCGCCCCAGTGGCCCTGCGCCATGTCCTGCCGGGTCTTGTCGTCGATGACCATGTCGCGGACCAGGCAGCCGTTCGCGGTCGTCGCGCAGAACACCGCGTCACCGCACGCCGCGTACCGGCCCGCACCGCACGCCTTCCACGCACGGATCCCCTCGCCGACCGGCGACTCACGCCACACGAACGTGCTCAGCGCCTTACCGGTCGTGACCGGGTTCGTCGTGAAGACGGACTTCACCCCGCTGCCCGTGTCCTTCACCGCGCTCCACGTACCGCCCCCGACGTGCTTCGCGCCGCTCCACGTACACCCCAGGAAACCGTGGCACCCGCCCTTCTTGTGGGCGGAGGACGGCTTGTCGCCGCCGGTGCCGTCCGCGGTGCCGGCGCGTACGGGCGCCTGCGCCACCGGGCGCACGCCGCAGGGGCCGCCGGCCCGGACCGTACGGCAGACCACGGCGCCGGCGCCCGCGGCGAACCGGCCGCCGACGCCGGTCGCGACGAGGGAGCCGAGGATCACCGCGGCGAGGACGCCGAGGGCGAGGTACGACAAGGTGCCGGAGCCGCGCTCGCGCACCGGAGCCGTATGGGTCACTTCCGACCACCTCACGGGAGATCGACGCCGGAAGCGTAGATCGGGGCCGATCACCGGCGCGTGGGCCCGGAGGCCCCATCGCCTAGGTCCGGAGACCCCATTCCGCCGCCCGTTCCGGCTGGGCCCGCCCTGCCGTACGGCGCGACCGTTACCGGCGGCCGCGCCGTACGGTCCAGGGCCCGGCGACCTGCCGACGGCCGCCCCGGGCGCGGAGGCGGTCCCGTACGGCGCCTATAGTGCGAGCGTGACCGGATTCCCGCTCGTCGCGCGGCTGCACATCGATCTGTGCAAGCCCGCCAGCGACCTGTGTCGTTGACCAACGTCCACGAGCCGATCAGCCCCGAGTCCACAAACCCCGCTGCTGCGACGTAGGTCACAGCGAGATTTCAATGGTGCACACGGCATTCGCGGTGCACGGGAGACGTAGCATGAAGGTGAACCTAAGTTGCGCCTCGGCCCCTGGGCGGCGCCCTGGCGCGTCGAGGAGGTCAGCGGTCCTGTGACCAAGCAGGTCGAGCAGCTCGATCGGGTCATCATCCGATTCGCCGGCGACTCCGGCGACGGAATGCAGTTGACCGGCGATCGCTTCACCCAGGAGACGGCGTCGTTCGGAAACGACCTGTCCACCCTGCCCAACTTCCCGGCCGAGATCCGCGCCCCCGCGGGCACGCTGCCGGGGGTGTCGTCGTTCCAGTTGCACTTCGCCGACCACGACATCCTCACGCCGGGCGACGCGCCGAACGTCCTGGTGGCGATGAACCCGGCGGCGCTGAAGGCCAACCTCTCCGACATCCCGCACGGCGCGCAGATCATCATCAACACCGACGAGTTCACCAAGCGGAACCTCGGCAAGGTCGGCTACGCCGAGAGCCCCGTCGACGACGGCTCGCTGAACGAGTGGCGCGTCCACCCGGTGCCGCTGACGTCCCTGACGGTCAAGGCCCTCGAAGACTTCGACATCTCCAAGAAGGACGCCGAGCGCGCGAAGAACATGTTCGCGCTCGGCCTGCTGTCCTGGATGTACGGCCGGCCCACCGAGGGCACGCTGAAGTTCCTCGAGGCGAAGTTCGCCAAGCTGCCCGAGATCATGAAGGCGAACATCGCGGCGTTCAACGCCGGGTGGAACTTCGGCGAGACCGCCGAGGCCTTCGCGGTCCGCTACGAGGTGAAGCCCGCGCCGCTGGCCGGCGGAACCTACCGCAACATCACCGGCAACCTGGCCCTGTCGTACGGCCTGATCGCGGCGTCCCGGCTGTCCGGGCTGCCGCTGTTCCTCGGCTCGTACCCCATCACCCCGGCGTCGGACATCCTGCACGAGCTCAGCAAGCACAAGAACTTCGGCGTGCGCACCTTCCAGGCGGAGGACGAGATCGCCGGCGTGGGCGCGGCCCTCGGCGCGGCGTTCGGCGGCGCCCTCGGCGTGACCACCACGTCCGGCCCCGGCATGGCGCTGAAGGCCGAGACCATCGGCCTCGGCGTGTCCATCGAGCTGCCGCTGATCGTCATCGACGTGCAGCGCGCCGGGCCGTCCACCGGAATGCCGACCAAGACCGAGCAGGCCGACCTCCTCCAGGTCATGTTCGGCCGCAACGGCGAGTCGCCGGTCCCGGTGATCGCGGCGTCGTCGCCGTCCGACTGCTTCGACGCGGCCATCGAGGCGGCGCGCATCGCCACCCGCTACCGCACCCCCGTCATCCTGCTCTCCGACGGCTACCTCGCGAACGGCTCGGAGCCGTGGAGCATCCCGGCCGTCGCCGACCTCCCCGACCTCACCGTCGCGTTCGCCACCGAGCCGAACACCGCCGACGGCACGTTCGAGCCGTTCCTGCGCGACGCCGAGACGCTGGCCCGCCCGTGGGCGCTGCCCGGCACCCCCGGCCTCGAACACCGCATCGGCGGCATCGAGAAGGCGCAGGTCACCGGCAACATCTCCTACGACCCGGAGAACCACGACGCCATGGTGCGGCTGCGCCAGGCGAAGGTCGACGCGGTGGCCAAGACCATCCCGGACCTGGTCGCCGACGACCCGACCGGCGACGCCGAGGTGCTGGTGCTCGGCTGGGGGTCGACGTTCGGCTCGATCGCCGCGGGCGTACGCCGGGTGCGCGCGGCCGGCAACAAGGTGGCGCAGGCCCACCTGCGCCACCTCAACCCGATGCCCGCCAACACCGCCGAGCTGCTGCGCCGCTACGACAAGGTCGTCGTCCCCGAGATCAACCTCGGCCAGCTCGCGCTGCTGCTGCGCGGCCGCTTCCTGGTCGACGTGGTCGGCTACAACAAGGTGCGCGGGCTGCCGTTCAAGGCCGAGGAGCTGGCCGGTGTCATCACGGACGTCATCGAGACCGGGGAAGTGAACAAGTGAGCAATCCGACCCCGTTCGCGTCGCTTGAGCTGGTGCCGCGCACCGAAGAGCCGGGCAAGATGAAGGACTTCAAGTCCGACCAGGAAGTGCGCTGGTGCCCCGGCTGCGGCGACTACGCGATCCTCGCGGCCGTGCAGTCGTTCATGCCGGAGCTCGGCGTGCCGCGGGAGAACATCGTGGTGGTCTCCGGCATCGGCTGCTCGTCGCGGTTCCCGTACTACATGAACACGTACGGCATGCACTCCATCCACGGCCGCGCCCCGGCGATCGCGACCGGCCTCGCGTCGTCGCGGCCCGACCTCTCGGTGTGGGTGATCACCGGCGACGGCGACGGCCTGTCGATCGGCGGCAACCACCTGATCCACGCGCTGCGCCGCAACGTGAACATCAACATCCTGCTGTTCAACAACCGCATCTACGGCCTCACCAAAGGCCAGTACTCCCCCACCTCCGAGGTCGGGAAGATCACCAAGTCGACGCCGATGGGATCACTGGACAACCCGTTCAACCCGGTCTCCCTGGCCCTGGGCGCCGAAGCCACCTTCGTGGCCCGCACCCTGGACTCCGACCGCAAACACCTCACCAGCGTGCTGCGGGCCGCGGCCGAACACCACGGCACCGCGCTGGTCGAGATCTACCAGAACTGCAACATCTTCAACGACGGCGCCTTCGACGTCCTCAAAGACGCCGACACCCGCGACGACTGGACCATCCGCATGGAGCACGGCCAGCCGCTGCGCTTCGGCACCCCCAACACCGACGGCCTCGGGTCCAAAGCCGTCATCCGCAGCGACAGCGGCGCACTGAGCATCGAGGACCACATCGCCACCGATGATCCCCGCGTCGTGATCCACGACGAACACGTCGACGACCCCGCCTACGCCTTCACGCTGTCGCGCATCTCCTCCATCGACAGCCGCTACGCACCGATGGGCGTGTTTCGGTCGGTCGAGCGCCCAGTCTACGACGACCTGATGAACGAACAGATGGACACCGCCGCAGCCAAGGCACCCGGCGACGAAACCGCCCTGGACGCCCTGCTCGCCGGCACCGACACCTGGACCGTCGTCTAACGGCC
>DASXYG010000079.1:0-102176 GCA_036502625.1 Streptosporangiaceae bacterium | reverse complement strand
GTCGGGACCATCCCCGCGCGTGCGGGGAGCACACTGACCGACCTGGGGGTCTATGTGCCGACCAGGCTCGAATTCATCACTTCTTGCGATACCGACATTTCCGGCAGCATCAACGTGGACCGCTAGCGGTTGCCGTAGCGGCGGCGTTTGGAGGCTTTGCTCCAGCCGGCTGGTGGGGGCGCCGCGGCGACTCGGGGCTGCTGCCTAGGGCGGCGGATCAGAGTCAGGCCGTCGTAGTCGGTGGGGCGCCATTTGTGGTCCCACGTGTCGAAGGTGAAGCCCTGCTCGTTGTTGGTGCTGTACGCGAGAAGGGCTCGGCCGATGCCGGAGTAGTTCTTGACCTCGGACCACACGGCGTCGCGGATGCGGGCGGTCGGCGCACCGATGAATACGCCGGGGGCAATCTCCATCAGCCAGCGGGTGAGGAAGCCGCGGAGGCCCGATGGGCAGTTGGTGAGGATGATGATCGTCACCAGATGAGCCTGTCGTCGTAGTTGTGCCCGGCCTCGAGCTCGATGCCGTGATCGCTCTGCAAAGTGACCTGGTCCAAGTCGGCGTCGGTGGGGTCGCCTTGGACGGCGTCAGGGACGAGCAGGGTCTTGATGTCGGTGACGCAGCAGCGGAGCAGCCCGACTTCGTTGACACGGTCACGGATGGCGCGGCGGGTGCGTGAGCCGACGTTCTCAGCGCCGGCCGCGGCGACGTCGAAGGCAACAGGGATGCCGATCTCGGTCTTGTACAGGTCGGCGATGTCGAGGACGAACGCGAGTTCGTGGCCCGAGTGGATGAACCCGAGGCCGGGCACGCAGCCGAGGGCCGCCACCGTGGTCTGCGCGATGCCGTACATGCACTGGGCTGCGGCGGTGACGGCTTGGTTAGGGGCGTCGCCAGAGTCGAATTCGCGGGGAAGGTAGTTGCGACCGGCCCAGTCAATGCCGACGCGTTCCGCTTCGTAGCGATAGCACGCTTTGACCCGGCGGCCCTCGCGCCCGAGGAGTTCCTGACGGCTCAGCGCGGCGGGGTCTTCGTCAGGGAATCGCATCTTGTACATGGCGCGGGCGACATCGAGACGCGTACGGCGGTTCGCCCACCGGGACGCGTGCGCTTCGGCGAGTGCCGATGATCGGGTGAGGGATCGGCCACCTGAGTAGAACCGAACGCCTGCCTCGCCGACCCACACGACGCCGGCCCCGGTGTCGCCGAGCAGGCTCATCGCCTGGTGGGTGACATTGGTACCGGGGCCGAGCATCAGGGTGCCGATGGTGGCGGACGGGATGTGGGTGACGCCGTCGGCGTCTTCCGCGGTGATGGCGTTGTCCTCGCGGTGGACGATGCACCGCTCGAGGTAGATGAAGGAGACCCGGTCGCCGCTGCGGGTGAGCTCTCGCGGTGTGGAGGCACCGCGCTTACCGACAGTACTCATCAACCAGCGGGAGCAAGGGTCATCAGGCCACACCCGTAGCCCTTGGCTCGGCCGAGGCCGTGGGTGAGGGTGTGGCGTAGGGCGTCGGGGTTGGTGACTTCGAGGCGGCCGTCGTACGTGACGGTGGACAAGGTGATCGGCTTGCGCTGGCCGTTTCGGGTGAAGGCGAGCTGGCGGTGGTCGTGGATGAGCAGCTCGTGTACGTCTTGGTCGGGGATGAGCTGCCGTTCCTTGGGTTTCTCGACGATCTTGAAGCCGTTCTTCGCCTGGCGGGCGAGGAGCCAGTCCTGCTGGTGGCGGCGGCCGACGTGGGCGGTGATCTTGGTGGGCTCGTCGTTGGTGCGGCGGATGGTGTGCACCGGGTTGGCGGTCAGGCGGAACGCCCACTGGTCGCCGGCGGCGAGGCGGTTGAGGAAGCCGGTGTAGTCGTGGGTCTGCCAGCCTCCGCCGGTCTGCGGCCAGCCGGCCTGCTCGATCAGGTGAGTGACGTCGGGTTCGGCGGGGCTGACGATGTAGAGGTAGGTCTGGGCGTTGCCCGCGCGGTCGATCCGCCACAGCACACGGGGGCCGTCTGCGCCGTGGTCGGGCGGGTCGGCGAAGGACGACATGACCGCGGCGTGAATGCGCTGCGGGGAGGACAGCAGGCGGCGGGCCTGGACACGGGCCGTGTTGATACGGAAACGGGTCAGGTACATCACGCCTCCCCCAGTGCAGCGATCGGGTCATGGGCGGGGCGGCCGGTACGGGCCGCGGGGTTGGGGGCTGTCGCCTGGCCAGCGACGAACCCGCGCAGGGCGTAGCGGCGGTGGCGTGGGTCGAAGCTGAGCGGCTGGTCGTGGAGGCTTTCGATGCGCCAGCCGGCGCGGGTGTCGGCGGGACGCGGCTCGATCAGTGCCGTCAGGCGCACCTCGGGTTCGTCTTGAGATCGCCGGTGCCATGGTGATGCCCGCCACGCCTCCGTCCCGGGCTTCGCTCCGTCCACGCCCAGCGCCGTCTCGATGTCCAGCTCGGCACGGATCCCGAGGCTCACCGGCCGTGACGGCGGGCATGATCGGCGTCCGAGGTAGGGCAGGAACGTCGGATGCCACAGGGCGTGGTGAGCGCGTTCGAGCAGGTCGGGATCGCCCTCTACGGCGGCGACGAATACGGCGTCGGCCAGGTAGAAGCGTTCGGAGACCGGCATGGACACGTCGGTCTCGAAGTGGTGGGCGGTCTGGTAATCGCGGATGCGAACGCCGGGCTGGTCGATGCGGACCCCGTATCGCAGCACGGCCAGGTCGGACAGGTCGTCGGTACGTTCCCGGCCGAAGGCTGCGGCGAGCAGGCCGAGGACGCCGCTCTTGGTCGGCGCCGACTCGGTGGTGCGGCGAGCGAACCGTGCGGCAGAGCCCCAGGCTTGCAGGGGTCCGGCGAGTTGGAGGACGAGCACGCTCATGGTCAGCCTTGCCGGGCCGCGGTCTGTTCGCCGACCGTCGTGATCAGGTCCCGCAGCGGCATCCGTTCGCCCAGCCCGACCAGCGGCTCGGTGTTGTCGCCGGTGCGCATGGTCCAGGTGTGGTCGTCGTCGGTGATGCCGTAGGTGGTCTCGATGTCGGTGATGTAGTGAGCCAGCCGGTCGCAGGCGCCGCGCAGGTAGCCGCCGGTCTCCGGGTCCGGCCGACAGGGTGCTTCGAACGCGGAGACGAAGCTGACCGGGCGGGCCGTGCGGAGCTTGGCGATCACGACGTCCGGCAGCGTGTGGTTGCCGAACGTGTTGATCTTGCCGGTGGGCAGGGAGCAGATGAAGCCCTCGACGAAGGCCTCGACGGCGCGGCGCAACGGCGTCGCGGGATCTTCGTCCTCGCGCAGTCCCATGCCGAGGTTGCGACGCAGAAGGTCGACGTCGAGCGCGGCGTAGCGGTAGAGGGTGGCGGAGTTGAAGTCGACGTTGCCGATCATGCCGGCGCCCAGGTCGTCCTCGGCCTCGCGGTTCTTCCGGTCGTCGACCGCGGTGTAGTAGTCGGACTCGTTGTCCACGCGATGCACGCTGATGGCGTGAGCGACCTGCGCGGCGGCATCGACGTTGACGCCGGCACCGTCAGCGACCATCCGACCGAACAGCGCGATGTCGACGGAGTGCCGGGAGTTGGCGATCTGCTTGGCGCGGGCCTTGTTCTCCTTGTCCTTGACGAAGGTCGTGATGTCGTCGCGGCCTTCGATGGCGAGAGCGGCCAGCGCGTCGACCTGGGCCGCGGACAGGAACATCAGATACTTCGACTCCGGCGCCACGCCATCTTCGGCTTTGCCTCTGGGCGCCTCGATCTTCGAGCCGGTCGCGGCGGTGATGACGGACGCCGCGAGTGCCCAGCCATCGGCCGCCGTCACCGAACCGTCCTGACGCTGGATCGCCTCCGCGACGAGGTCGGCGACGCGCTTGGTGCGCACGCCGAGCTCGGACGGATCGAGCAGGTCGTGGAAGGCGTGGCGGGTGGCGCGCTTCCACGCCTGGCTGGACACCCGCGCCCGGCGCGCTCCCCCGTACATCGCGGTCTTCGGGGTGCCGGTGTCGTCACGGTTCAGGTTGGACGGAGGGACGGTCTGCAGCAGGTGCAGATCCAGGATGGTCCTGGTCATTCGTGGTCCTTGGTGTCGTCGTCGGCAGGGGTGTCGCTGTTGGCCCCGTCGTCCGGCTCGGGGCGGAAGGCGTGGAAGCTGCGGCCCCATTCGGCCCGTACGCTCCGCGCGCCGTCGGGGTCGGGATACCGGTAGAGCTGTTCGGCCAGCAGCGCGTAGTCGAGCGGGACCGGTACCCGTCCAGTTGGGCGCTTGGCTCCTCGGCGGAGCAGGGAGACGATCTCGCGGAGCCGGTAGGCGAGCGTGTCGAGCGTCTCGGCGGTGCCGACTCGTACGAAGCGGCGCCGAAGCGGCTCGTCGATGTCGGCGGGCGGCATGAGCCGGCGGACGGCCTGGCCGAGCCCGACGCCGGATCGATGCATTCCGGCATCGTGCTGGGACTGCTGGTGGAGCGCATGCAGGGTGATCGCGAGGAACAGCGCAGTTTCGGCGCGTTCGAGCGTCCGCGACGGCAGATCCTGGTCGGGAAAGTCTCGTGCTGCGGCGTCGTAGAAGAGGTCCAGCCCGGTGAGCCCCCACAGTCCGGGAACGTCGACTGGCAGCTTGCCCGCGCCACGCCGGAGCTGCGCCAGGCGGGCGACCGCCACCGGACGCTGCGGCGTTGCCAGATAGCCCTTCTGGAGCCGGGCAATGTAGGCACCGGCGGTCGTGCGCACCAGGCGCGCCACCGTGGGCGGGCGGGTGGACGGGTTGAGCGCGGCTGTGCTGGTTGTCATCGACCGGCCTCCTGGGGCTCCGGGGCGGGGGATGGAGGCGCGTGTCCGGGAAGGGCTTTGCGCAGTTGGGCGCGGAATGTCAGATCGGCTTGGGCGGTGTTCAGCCACAGGGTTTGGCCTTTGCGGGTGGCGATGACGCGTCCGGCCCATGCCTCGTCGCCGGCCATGGCGCACAGGTCCGCACCCAACTGGGTGAGCAACCGGCGGGCGGTGTCCTGCCAGATCGCCCGCCGGGCCTGGGCAGCCTGCTCGTCTCGTGCGGTGGCGTCGAGTGCGAACAGCCACTGCCGGAAGTGCCCGTCGAGCAGCGCGTATCCGCGGTCACGAGCGGTCTCGGCCGCCGGTTCCGGGTCGTCACCCGCGGCTTGGGCCAGGTTGGCGGCGAGCCAGCCGAGCGCCCGCACGCCCGTATCCGCGTCGGTCACCGCGCGCACCGCCTGACGGCCCAGCGCCCGGTCGCGTTCTCGGAGCACGACGATCGGCATGGCCACCGCGTCGTCGATGATCTCGTCGATGACCGACTGCTGGGTTCCGTACTGGGCCCCGTACAGGCGCGCCCAGACGGGAAAGTCCGGCGGCAACGCGTCCTCCACGGCCAGCCTGGCGACCCAGTCAAGAATCCGAGGCCGCACGGTCGCCGCGGCCTCGCCGCGTTGCTCGGCGCCGTCGACCTCACCGGTGACCAGCGCGCCGAGCCCGCGCCAGGCGGAACGGCTCGGGTCGTGTTCGCGCGGCAGGTACACCGTGGCGAAGCCGAGCTTCTTCTCCTGGACCGGGCTACGGCGCCAGGCGGTCATGGGCTCCCGCTCGTGCATGTTCCGAGCGGGGAGCGGATCCCCGTACGCCAGCACCACACCGGTCACGCCCTGGTCATCGGCATGCAACCGAATCCTGCGGGACGGCCAGGTGTAGAGGTCGCGTGGCCCGTACGGGCGACGGCTGAGTTCGAGCTCGTCGGTCGGAGCCGGGCCGGGGACCGGCTGCCGCCAGGCCGGCCGGTCGTGTTCGGGCTTGAGGCGGAGGTTCTCGGTGTCGAAGGCGACCAGGTTGAGCAGCAAGGTCTCCCGGAGGTTCGCCCCGGCGACGAGAACACCACCGAGGTTGCCGGCCCAGCCAACGCCTTGGGGGTACCCGCGGCCGCCCTTCACGCGTGGGTCGCCGACGGCGCCGGTCTTGATGCCCGAGGTGTCGAAGGCGTGCGCGTGGACCAGCCAGCGGGCCGCCTCGGCGAAGCTCAGCCGGTCGACGCCGGCCGCGCGCATGGTGAAGAACCGGGCACCGTTCGGTACGTCGGCCACGATCTTGTCCAGCGGGCTGATTTCGTCGCGCGCCGTACGCAGGCCGGGGGTCTGGAGGAACGGCGTTCGCGGGTGGAGGAGGTCGAGGCGCTCGTGATGCTCGTCGAGATAGGCATGGAGCTTCTTGACCGGCAGGCCGCTGTCCCACAGGTCCTGCCACTCGTCGATGTCAGCGGGGCCATCGATCGCATCGTGCAGGATGGCGAGCAGTAGGCGCAGTAACGCGAACTCCACGGTGGGCACGTCACCGACGACGCGGCGCAGGTTCTCCGCCTGGTCGAAGACGTCACGTAAGGACAGCGACGTCTCGTGGCCGTCGCCGCGCTGCACCGGAACCCACGGCTCGCGGGTCAGGTCGAACGTGGCGCTTTCGGGCTCAAGCGGCACGGGCCACCTCCAGGCCGTTGTCTTCGCTGTACCGCAAATCGAAGCCTGCCAGCCGAGTGTGACAATCCTCGTCCAGGAAGAGGATCAGCTCTCCGGCCAGCCAGTGGCACTCCGGGTTCTGCCAGGCGGAGATACAGTTCGCCTCCAGCTCGGCGATGACGCGGTCGACCACACCGGGGTTGGACAGACGCAGCGGGAGACGCAGACCGCACGAGGCGAGGATGCGGGCCAGCCTGGCCTCGGGCGCCGTCTCGGTCGGTACCTCCAGACCGCCGCGACCTCCGTCAAGCCAGGGCATGGTGCGGATGCTTCCGTCAGATAGGCGCTGGGCGACCAGAACCTCGACCGAGTCGACGCTGTCGCGTACCTGCGCGCGGCCGGCCGGAGAGTCGTCCGCGTCGCCCACCCCGGCGTCGACCCAGCCGATCAGCGGCTTTCCACCAGCGGCCGCTCGGATCTGGAAGGTCTCCGCCTTCTTCTCCTGCTCGGCCTGATGGATCAGGTCAGCGCGATGCGCTTTGTCCAGCACGGCCTGCCATTCGGATGGACCGACTGCGTCCGGGCCATACGCCGCCTGGACGAGCGGGCTGATGTCCTCGGGCAGGCACACCGGCCGACCACCGTCGGCGACCAGGTGAGGGGCGAGTACGGCCGCGGCCCTCAGCAGCGGGTAGAGCCGGTAGACGCGCTGTGATCCGTTGACCGGCTCGATCGGGCTCTCGCCCCAGTCCGCGCCCGTGACCAGACAGCGAGCCGCTCGTAGCCGCGCCGGTCGTTGCGACTGGCCGGCACCGCGCTGGTGGCGGTGCAGCCGACCCATGCGCTGGATCAGCAAGTCGATCGGGCACAGATCCGACACCAGCAGGTCGAAGTCGATGTCCAGAGACTGCTCGGCCACTTGGCTGGCGACCACGATGTACGGACCAGCCGGTCGCTTCAGCGCCTTGCCTGGTGGCCCGAACAGGTCGAGTAGTTGCCTGTCGTTGGCCGCTCGATCCAGGTCGAGGAAACGCGCGTGCGCCACCGTCACCGTCGCCTCGGGGTGGGAGCGACGTAGGTGGCCGGCCGTTTCCAGAACGCGGTCGACGGTGTTACGTACGACCAGAGCGCAGCCCCCTTCGGCCAGTTCGGCCCGCAGTCTCGCCGCGAGAGCATCGAGATCGTCGTCCAGCCGCTCGATGTGCACCTCGGTACGCCGCCCCGACGCGTCGACCGGCTCGGACACCGGACGGCCGCCCTGTTCGGCCACGGTGATCAGCGGATACCCGCGTGCCTCCGCCACTTCGGCGACCTCGCCAGTGCCCGTGTATGCCTGGACGAGCTCTGCGCGGCGCCCAGCCGGGAGTGTCGCCGACAGCACGACGACCGGCACCCCATACTCGCCGAGCCACGACAGCACCCGGTCCAGGTAGGAGTTCATGTACGTGTCGTACGCGTGGGCCTCGTCGATCACCACGACCTTGCCCGCCATCGCCAGGTGCCGCAACGCCAGGTGCCGGCCCTTCAACCCCATGAACAGCAACTGGTCGATCGTCCCCACCGCGAACGAGGCCAGCAGGTTCTTCTTACGGCCCCGCAGCCACCGGTGCGCTACCAGCACCGCCGAGGCCCGCCACCGCTCCCCCGCCTGTGCCCAACCGTCCGGCTCGACCCCCCGGATCGTCCGGAAACCGGACCGCAGGAGGCCGGCGTAGTCCTCGTTCAGCGCTGCCTTCCCGTGGGCCAGCACTACCGAGTACGGCCCGTCGGCCGTACCGCTGCACGGCAGCCTTCGCAGCCAGGTCAACATCCGGGAGAACAAGGCGTTGCTCGTCGCCATCGTCGGCAGCGCCACGTAGCAGCCGCCCGCCCCCGACCGTGCCGCGAACACCTCGGCCACCGCCAGCGCCACCTCGGTCTTGCCCTCTCCCATCGGTGCCTCGATGACCATCAACCCCGGCGCCGCCATCCCCCGCGCCAGCCGCAACGCGTGCTCCTGCACCGGACGCACCTTCGCACCATCCGGGAGTTCGAACCGCGACGCGAACAATCCGTCCGCGTCCTCGGCGGGTTCGGCCGGCTGCCACGGCGCCGGCAGGTCCAGCCCACGCCAGGCCGCCTCGACCCGCTCCCGATCGCCCACACCCGCGGCCTGCGGAAAGTACGGAAACAAATCCGGGTTACTCGCGATCCAGTCCGCCATGATCACCAGGCCGGTCAGCAAGACCTGCGCGGCCTGCGGCAACCGCACCCCACGCCACACCGGCAGACGGTCGACCACGCCACACGCCTCGGCGCACGCGTCCAGCAACTCCCACTGCACACCTCGCCACGCCGCCTCGCACCCCGGAGTACGCAACAACTCTGCGTGCTCATCGAGCGCCCCGATCGCGCCGTTCGTCGGTGGCACTCCGTGATGGCCACCCGCGACGATCACGAACGGTAACGCGTCTCGCCGCCCCCACCCGTACCGTTCGACCAGCCAGTCCCGCAGCAGCGCCATCCCGGCCAACCCATGCGGCCCAAGCTTGCGATCGACGAAATCCCGCCGATCCGGCATCGCCAGACCGACGCCTCGCATCACCTCAGCCAACTCGTCGACCTGGCACGCGAACGCCGGCGTCGCCTTCCCGATGTCATGCGTTGTAGCCAGCCAAACCAGCAACCGCCGCGCATCCTCGAGCCCACCCGGGAGAGTCCGCGCGATCACCCGACGCGTCTGCTCTGGAACCCACCAATCCCACAGCGGCCCCGCCACCGACCCGGAGTCCGCCATATGCCGCCACAACGGCAGCCAGCCCCCACCATCGCGATCATGCTTAGCCCAAGCCGCCCGCGCAAACCCGGACAGCCCATCGCCAACCACTACAGGCCGTAACTTTCCCTCCGACATGGCGCCATTTAACACTCCGTCACCGACAACCACGACCCCAACCCGCAAGTCCGTGACAAGATCTTTCGCACCACGGAAGATCATTTTCCACAGCGATAGGCACCTACAACCGTGCCGTCACCGGCAAACCGCAAGCTCAGCGACGGGATCAGCGGGCGATGGGCTCGGCTAGCAGAACGCTTCGCCCAGGAGATAGATCTGAACCAGCCCCTATGTACGGACACCTCCATGGCGAGGACCGCGTTCCCGTGCATGGTCGTCACGCCGCCGGGCCCCGACCGGGCCAGGATCATCTCGGGCATGCGGAGCATCACGACGCGCGGGTGCGGCCGGGGCCTGTGCTCCCCGCGCGCGGGGAGCACAGGTCGCCCGAGTTGAAGTAGCCGCCGTACTTGGGACCATCCCCGCACGTGCGGGGAGCACGCCAGGATGGATTCGAGATTGACCCATGTGGCGGGACCATCCCCGCGCGTGCGGGGAGCACAAGGACGGCTTCGGCGACCCGCTGTCCGGGCCGGGACCATTCCCGCGCGTGCGGGGAGCACTTGTAGACGGACTTGATGTGCGAGCCGATCCAGGGACCATCCCCGCGCGTGCGGGGAGCACGGCGACTCAGGCCGTTCTAGGGGTGCGTCGGTGGGACCATCCCCGCCCGTGCGGGGAGCACACTGGCGCTTCCGGGAACCCAAATGCCCGCGCGGGACCATCCCCGCGCGTGCGGGGAGCACCACCGTCGTCACCGTGCCGGAGATCGACGGCACGGGACCATCCCCGCGCGTGCGGGGAGCACACGCGGCCGCGCCTGGCCGAGGGGATCGTCCAGGGACCATCCCCGCGCGTGCGGGGAGCACCGGGAGCTGGCCGAGCGGACCGGGGCCAAGCTGGGACCATCCCCGCGCGTGCGGGGAGCACGCCCTCGACCGCGTCCAGGAGTTCCGCGTCGAGGGACCATCCCCGCGCGTGCGGGGAGCACCAGGGCTTCACGCGGGCGGTGCAGCCGCAGACGGGACCATCCCCGCGCGTGCGGGGAGCACACTGGCTGGCCTGCGAGGGAAGACCGCCAGGAGGCCGGAAATCATCACTTCTTCGGAATCGGACATTTTGGCATACAAGACCGCCAGCGACACAACGTAGGTCGGGCATGCGAACGTTACAGCCACAGAACACTCGCAGCCACGGGAACCACGAGGCGTCGCTTGAGAATGAATTGCCAGCGACGAGCACGTGCGGGCGATATCTCGGCGAGTAGAGCGGCTCCCATGGCCAGCGATAGAAATAGCCCAGCGGGGAATCTATGTGCCCCTTTTAAGAGCGCGATTCTGGGAATTCGATCTGACATTCCTCTAGATGCTCGTGGGCCACGAGCCGATACGCCCAGGCAAGGGCCTGGTAGATGCATTGGATGACCCTATTCAGGAGAGCCAATGTGACCAAGAGCACATACGACGACGCCGGCCGGGAGAGCCGAGGGGGTGCCAGAAGGGGGGCCAGTTGGCAACGACTGACCCCGACCCTCTTCCACCCTCAGAGACTTCTGAGCTGGGCATACAGCTATCTCAGCCACTCCCCCAGACCCCAAACCACGCCATATTCGTACATGGCATGCAAGAGGTCTGGGGTTCGAATCCCCATAGCTCCACACCTTTTTCGAACGCGTGTCCCTCTACGAGGGCCAAAACGGGGCTAAGAAAGCGCTTGGCCGTTCCCGGCTCAACCGTTGTTGCTCATGGCATGGGTGACCGTGATCGGTCCGTCCGACGCGCAGGTCGAGTACCGGCCAGTCCTTCTTGCCCTCGCCCTGGCTGACGGGTTCAAGGCCGAGCTGGTTCACACGGCCAACTCGGGCCGCCATCCGGACCGCGCTGTACGGGTGGGCGTTCAACACGACACGGCGCCAAACCGTGGAACCCGACTCCTCTCCCCAGAAGGTCGTGGACTGGCTCTCCACCGCTACCCTTCCCGTCGCCGATCTGAACGATCTGGCACACATTCGCCGCGCCCTCCAAGCTCTGGGACGGAGGTTGGACGGGAAGGCCGCCGCTTCGAACACACTCGCCCGTAAACGCGCAATCTTCCATGGAGCGCTCGACTACGCCGTAGAGCTCGGACTACTGCCGGCCAATCCATTGGACCGGATCAAAGGAAAACGGCGAACCATACTCCGGCCCGTCGACGACCGGGAGGTCGCCAACCCGGAGCAGGTACGCGCGATCCTGGCCGAGATCGCCAAGGACCACCCCGACCTCGTCGCGCTCTTCGGGTGCCTCTACTTCGCCGCACGGCGCCCCCTTGAAGCACCGTGCAGCCGGCCACCGAGGCGACGAGCTTCGGGATCTCGTTCATCCGCCGCGGGTATGCGCCGTGTTTGATGCCGCCCTAGGCCGTGTTCAGCAGGTCGCCGGTCAGGGGTGGGTTCCTTCGTCGATCCAGCGGGCGAACACGGCGATGTGCCGCTCGGGCCATGCGCCGTCGCAGGGCATGGTGCCGTTTTGGAGCCGGGCCAGGATGGCGGCGGCGTGGGTGGCGACGTCGTCACGGTTCCACAGGTCGAAGGCGAACAGCATGGAGCGGCGGTCGCGGTCGCGGAAGAGGGTCCTGATGTGGGTGGAGAAGCTGACCGGTTCATCCTCGGCCGGTAGCACGACCGGCGGGTCCGCCTGTGCCGGCTCGTTCGTGCCGGGGCGCGCGGGGACGCGGGAGCCGGGTGGGCCGGCGGCGGTCGTCCAGTCCCAGTGCGGCATCGGCATGTTCTCCGACGGCCGCGAGTCGGCCTGGGAGTTGTCCACGGCCAGCCGAGAGCCCCAATCGATGTATGAGGCGAACAGCGAACGGAACTCCGCATCGGTGGGCAGGCCGGCATCGTCCGCGGCGCGCATCAACAGTGCGGCCCAGCGGGCCCGGCGCTTTTCGTCGATGCCCTTGCCGACGTGCTGGGACAGCATGTACGAGTACCCGCCGTAGCGGTCGCTGTAGGCCTTCGGCCCGCCGAACACCTCACCAAGCCAGCTCGCCACCCGCTGCGGATGATCCGGCGACATCGAGGCGAACAGCGGCGAGAGGAGCGCGTCGGCCGGTACGTACTTCTCGTAGAACAGCCGGGTCAGCCGCTCCAGGGCAGGCAGTCCGCCCGCCCACTCGAAGATCGACGGCACGGCGGCCGGGTCCGGGAGCGGGTCACGGAACCCGGCGTAGTAGTGCATGCCCGAGCAGAACGGCTTGTTGCGCGAGTGCCCGCATCGGCACAGCGCCGCATGTTCGGTCGACGCACCCTGCGCCCGCGGCACCGGAGCCCCGGCGCCGTCAACGATCTCGACGCCGCCCGTCAGCCGGTACGGCCCGTCCTGGCTGATCAGCGCCGTCGGCGGGCGTGTGCCCGCCCAGTCGGTCTGCGCGCGTGCCTCCACCCCGTCCACGGCGAACGACAACGCCCCGGACGGGCAGTCACGTACCGCCCGCACGATCTCGTCCATCCGGCCGCCGCTCGGGGTGACGAACGGCTCCGAGCCGGTGTGGAACACCCCGGGCAGCCGTTCGGTGCACAACCCGGAATGCTGGCAGAGGCCACGGTTGTCGAACACGGTCACCTGCTGCCCGGCGTACGTGTCGCGGCGATCCGGTACCCGGTCAGGGGCCTTCGCGTCGTCGAAGCCGGTCCGGATGCAGGCCGCGTCGCAGCGCGGCTTGGATTCCGACCGGCCGCACCGGCATAGGGCCGTCACCGTGTCGTGCTCGATGGGCCGGCCGAGGTGGTCCGTGATCCGCATCGCGCCCGAGGCAAGGTACGGCCCGCCCGGCACCACCATCACCCGCGCCGCCTGCGTGGTCACGCCGCCCCGCAACACGTCGAGCGTCGCGGCGGGCCACCCCGCGGCCTGCCCCGCCTCGGCCAGGCCGTCCGGTGTGTCACTCCCACTCATGATCCTCGCCCGTCCCTTCGTGATCGCGCTCATGCCCGACGACATCTTCGGCCAGGCGGGTGCCCAATTTCAATACCATGCAGTATTGGATTGGTAATCTGGCATCCATGTCCTGGAGCGCGCCAGCCGATAAGCGTCGCGGCCCGGGTCGCGCCCGCGACCCGAAGATCGACACGCGGGTCCTCGCCGCCGCGAACCGGCAGTTGTCGACGCTGGGCTACGAGGCGATGTCCATGGCCGCGATCGCCGAGGAGGCCGGCACCACCCGGCAGGCGCTCTACCGTCGCTGGCCGGACAAGGCCAGCCTGGCCGCCGACGCGCTGCTCGCAGCGGCGGCCGCCGGTCCCGAGTCCGCCACGACCGACCCGCTGGCCGACCTGGTCGCCGAACTCGCCGACTTCCAGCGTGGCGTCTCACTGCCCGGCCGGCTCTCGCTGGTCGGCACCATGCTCCAGGACGCGACCGCCGCCGAAGCCCGCGCCCGCTACCAGTCCCGGGTCATCGCCCCGCGCCGCACCCGGATACGCGCCATCCTTGAGCGCGCTCAGCGGCTCGGCCTCGTCGAGCCCGACGCCGACCTGGAGGTCGCCGTCACGCTGTGCACCGGCGCTTGGTACGCCCGCGCCCTCGCCGGCCTCGAGCCGCCGGCGAACTGGCCCACACGTACGGCGCGCCTGGTCTGGCGCGCCGTCGGCGGCCCGGACCCCGGCCGGCCCTAGTACTGCACCGCTTTTAGGTGATCGTGTAGCCGCGTCGTCGGTAGTGGCTGAGGCGGGCTTGGTGCGTGGACAAGGTGATGTGGGCGTACCAGGCGCGATAGGCGCGGACCTGGTAGTGGTCCAGGCCAGGTCGGCCGCCACGACTCCCGCCACGGGCGAGGAGGAGCTCGAGGCTCGACTGTGCGTGAACGTGCACTGACTCTCTGGCCCACCCAATTGACCGATCGGTCAATAGATCCGGTAGCCTCGCCCGGCCACCCGTACTGAACGATCGGTCAATATCGGAGGCGATGGCGCGTGCGCGGAGTCCGGGCGGGCCACCGTGAGCGGGGCGCGAGTGTTACGGGGTACGTCGCGCTGATCGTGCTGGCCGCGCTGATCGTCGGCTCGCTGGTCGCGGCCGGCATGCCGTCACGGATGGCGGACGGGACCAAGAGCGTGGTGTGCTCGATCCTCGACCGGGCCGGCTGCCAGGCATCCGGCTCGCCGCGGAGCGGTCAGGTGCCGCCGGTACCGGCCGGCTCCGGCAGCTCCGGTGGCTGTCACGGTTTCTGGGGCTGTGCCTGGAGCGGAACGAAGAACACCCTGGACGGTGCGGGCGGCGCCGTCGCGGACATGGGCAAGGACCTCGCGGCACTGGTCACCACCAACCCGCTCACCACCGGCGCCAACCTCGGAAAGTACCTCTGGAGCAAGACCGGCGGAGCATCCATCGACGCCGTGCGGTGCGGCAACAACCCCTCAGCCCACTGCACCGACGTTCGCCGCTGCGCCGCGATGAACGGCATCCTCGGAGGCTGCCTCCTCCAGGACATGACCCTCGACGACCAGGTCAAAGACGACTACACGCACGGTCGGATCGCCCACGGCACGGGGCGATTGGCCACGAACGTGGCCTCCTTCTTCATCCCCACCAAAATCCCCGGCCTGAACAAAATCGGCCGCCTGAGCCGCGCCGCGCGGGCAGCCGAAGAAGCGGAGAAAGCGGATTCGGCGCCGCTGGACCTCCGGAGGCTGCGGGACAGTGGCCATCATCCGCCGCTCCCCGAAGCCGAGGCCGGCCGTCTCCTCGACGACTTCACGGCGCTCGGCGACGCGGACAAGACCGCCTTCCTCGGCAAGCTGACGCCGGGCGAGGTCGCCGACCTGTACCGGCAGGCGTCCGCGGACACCCAGGCCGATCTCCTCGCGCACGCCTCACCGGACGCGGTACGAGCCATCGATCCCAGCCTGGCCGAGAACCCGGGCGTTCACTGGACCGACATCAGCAAGAAGCCGATGTTCGACGGCGACCCGAAGGTGGCGGACGTACAGCGGGGCGCGTACGGCACCTGCTGGTGCCTGGCGGGCATGGCCGCTCTCGCCGACCGGTCGCCCGCACTGATCCGGAAAATGATCAAGGAGAACCCGAACGGCACCGTGACCGTGACCTTCGGCGACGGCCACAAGGTCACGGTCACGCCGGAGGTGCCCATGGACGGTGCGGGGGCCGATCGCGCGGCCTGGGCGGCGATCATGGAGAAGGCGTTCGCCCAACGACACGGCAGCTATGAACGGGTGGGCCGCGGTGGGTCGCTCTTCGACTCGTTCGAGGAGATGACCGGGAAGAGGCCGGTCGAGTATCTGACCGACAAGCCTTCGCTGAGCGACATGGCGCGCGATTTTCGTAACGGCCACGCGTTCGCCGTGGGTTTCCAGCGGGCGAGCAGGCTGTCGGACATCGAGAACCACGAAGCGCGCGGCATCACGCCCAAGCACGCATATGCCGTCGTCGACGTGGACGAGAACGCGCGTACGGTCACGCTGGCCAACTCGGACGGCCCTGCGCACAAAACGGTCACGCTCACCGAGAAGGAACTCCAGAGCCGAGGTGTCCGACTCAGCGAGGTGCCGACCGGCTAGGACGTGGCCCGGCCGGTGAGACGATGACAGCGCGCCGAAACCGTCCAGGGCGAAGCGCGCGTCGTAGCCGAGGTTGCCGGCGACTCGGGCCGTCGTTTCACAGCAGTGGTTGGTGGTGATCCCACAGACCACGAGCTGCTCGATCCGATGCACGCGCAGCCACGCATCAAGGTCGGGGATGCCGTGAAACGCGGAGTTGACGTTCGTGGCGGACGAGCACCGAGGCGAGGCTCGGCGGCCGGATGACGGAGACTCTCTGTCACCTCGCGCAAGGTTGCGTCGGCGACGGTTACCCGCGACCGGAGGACGACGCCGGCGAACCGGCCGCCGCCGCGCCAGTTCTCGGCGATAGCGGTGTTCATGGCCGGGCCATCGCCGGGCGTGGGGACGCCGGGCGTCACGGGGGTGTCCATGCGGTCAGGTGGTCGCGGAGCAGGGCCGCGGCGGGGGTGATGTCGTGGGCGGGGAGTACGGCGGCGAGCGGGGTTACCGCGTACCGCTCGTAGAGAGGGCGGAAGACGACGTGGGCCATCTGCATGCCCGCGGTGGCGGAGGGGACGAGGGCGACGGCCAGGTCGCAGGCGACCAGGCTGAGCAGGGCCTGGTCGCCGCCCACCTCGTGGACGATCCGGGGGGTGAACCCGGAGGCGGCGCACGCGGAGATGACCGCGTCGTTGGCGACGGGCGCGTTGGCACGGGGGAAGCTCACGAAGTCCTCGTCGCGGAGCTCGGCCAGGCGCAGGCGGCGGCGACCGGCGAGGGGATGGGTCTCGTGCAGGGCGCAGATCAGCCGCTCGTCGGGCAACCGGGTGACGGACAGGTCGGGCGGGTGGAAGTTGAGGCGGCACACGCCGATGTCGAGGTCCCGGCGGCGCAGGGCGTCGAGCTGGTCGCGCTCCTCCATCTCGTAGATGAGCGGCAGGACGTCGGTGTGCTCGGCACGGAACCCCGGGATCACACCGGGGAGCACACCGGACAGGGCCGACGGGATGGACCCGATGCGCAGCGGCCACTTCCCTTCCGCGCGGCCGACGATGCGGGTGGCCTCGTCGGCGCGGCGCAGGACGGCGCGCGCCTCGACGAGCAGGACGCGGCCGGCGGCGGTGAGGCTCACCTGGCGGCTGCCGCGCTCGAATAGCCGTACACCGAGCCTCCGTTCGAGCTTGGCGATCGCCTGGCTCAGCGGCGGCTGCGCCATCTGGAGCCGGGCCGCGGCACGGGTGAAGCTGAGCTCTTCGGCCACGGCCACGAACTGCTCCAGGCCGCGCAGATCCACGTTCATATGCGAAGGATATGGCTCCCTAACCGACCATATATTGGACATCTGGTCGGCTCCGGCCCTTCAATTACGGGCACCCCGCCGTTCACCCAGGAGGTGCCGAGTGGCCGACCGGACCATCGCGCTGGACGACGTACCGCTCAACCGCTTCCACATCCGTGTCACCGCGTACTCCACGGGCGGCATGTTCTGCGACGGCTACATCCTCGGCATCATCGGCATCGCCCTGTCGGTCTGGTCACCGCAGGTCGGGATGTCCTCGCTGTGGGACGGCCTCATCGGCGCCTCCGCGCTGGCCGGGATCTTCGTCGGCAGCCTGGTCTTCGGGCCGATCACCGACCGCGTCGGCCGGCAGACGATGTACACCGCCGACCTCGTCGCGTTCGTCGTCGCCTCGGCGGCCCAGTTCTTCGTCCAGGAACCGTGGCAGTTGTTCGCCCTGCGGCTCATCATGGGCATCGCGGTCGGCGCCGACTACGCGATCGGCGCGGCGCTGCTCGCCGAGTTCCTCCCGCGCAGGCAGCGCGGCCCGCTCATGGCGTGCCTGAACGCCGTCTGGACGTTCGGTTACGTGGCCGCGTACGTGGTCGGCTACCTGCTCCGCGACCTCGGCCCGGACTCCTGGCGCTGGATGCTGGCGTCCAGCGCCGTACCCGCGCTGATCGTCCTCTGCCTGCGCCTGGGCACGCCGGAGTCGCCGCGGTGGCTGGTCGGCAAGGGCCGCGTGGACGAGGCACGGGCGATCATCCACCGGTACTTCGGCACGAACGTGATGGTGCCCGAACCGGAACCGGAGGAGCAGCGGACCTCTCTACGGGAGCTGTTCACCAAGCGCTGGCGGCTCCGTACCGCGTTCGCGTCGATCTTCTGGTTCGCGCAGGTGCTGCCGTTCTTCGCGCTGTTCACCTTCGCGCCGCAGGTGCTCGGCGCGCTGGGGATCAAGGGCGAGCTGACCGGCGGCCTGCTGACCAACGGTTTCCAGCTCATCGGCGCCGTCGTCGGCGTGGTGATCATGAACATGCTGCCGCGGCGCCTGTTCCTGTGGGTGTCGTTCCTGGTGATGGCCGTTTGCCTGGGCGCGCTCGCGGTCGTGCCGAACGCGCCGACCGCGCTCGTACTCGGCAGCTTCGCGGTGTTCGCGCTGGTCGTCTCCGCCTCCGGAAACCTGGAGACGGTCTATCCCAGCGAACTGTTCCCGACGCACATCCGCGCCACGGCCGTCGGCTTCGCGGCCTCGATGAGCCGCGTCGGCGCGGCCGTCGGCACGTTCCTGCTGCCGCTGTCCCTGGAGCACCTCGGCAACCGGCTGACCATGCTGATCGCCACCATCGTGCTGGTCGTCGGCCTGGTCGTCACGCTCGCCTGGGCGCCGGAGACGCGGACGGCGCTGCTCGACACCGAGTACTACGAGGGCGAGGGCCACAGAAAGGAGGTCGCCGGTGGACGCTGAGGTCGCCGTCATCGGCGTCGGAACGATGGGCGCCATGACGCTGTGGCAGCTCGCCCGCAGGGGCGTGAAGGCCGTCGGCATCGAGCGGTTCAACCCGGGGCATGACCGGTCCGGCGCGGGCGGGGAGTCGCGGCTGTTCCGTACCGCGTACCTCGAGGGCTCGCACTACGTGCCGCTGCTGCGCGCCGCGCGGGACCAGTGGCGGGAGCTCGAGGAGGAGACCGGCCACGACCTGCTCACGCTGAACGGCGGCCTGATGATCGGCGGCGCTGACACGACGTTCCTGCGCAACGTACGGGCCAGCATCGAGGATCACGACATCGCGCACGAGGTGCTCGACCCCGCCGCGATGCGACGGCGCTACCCGCAGCACCCCCTGGGCGACGGCGAGGTCGCCATCCTGGACCACGAGTCCGGGTACGTCCGGCCCGAGCTGGCCGTCACGCTGGCCGCCGACGCGGCCGAGCGGCACGGCGCCCGGGTCGTACGGCACCGGGCCGTCACCCGCATCGAGCCGGACGCCTCCGGCGTCACGATCATCGCGGGCGACGAGACGATCCGCGCCCGTACGGCCGTTGTCGCCGCGGGCGCGTGGACGAACGCGCTGCTGCCCGGCCTCACCCCGCGCCTGGACGTGCAGCGGCTGATCATGACCTGGTTCCCGGCCCGCGATGTGAGCCGGTTCCGTACGGACAACTTCCCGATCTTCATCCGGCAGACCGGCGACTACGACATCTCCGGCTGGCCCAGCCTGGACGGGGCGAGCGTGAAGGTGGCCGTCAACCACGGCTGGGACCACGTCGCCGACCCGGACCGGCTGGACCGTTCCGTCGACGACCGGCTCACCGCGCTCATCCGTAACGCGGTGGCCGAGCTGCTGCCCGACCTGTACCCGGAGCCGGTACGGGTCGGCGTCTACATGGACGGCTACACCGCCGACAAGGACTCCTTCGTCGGGCCGGTCCCCGGCCTGGACAACGTGATCGTGCTCGGCGGCTTCTCCGGGCACGGCTTCAAGATGTCCCCGGCCATCGGCCGCGCGACCGCCGAGCTGGTCCTCGACGGCGGTACGACCCTGCCGATCGGCCACCTCGACCCGCAGCGTTTCCACCCCGTACGCACGGTCGCCGACCGTCTGGGCCTGACCGGCTGAGCATTCAAGGAGGAGTCACATTGGACGCCGACGTCGCCGTCATCGGAACCGGGACGATGGGCGCGATGGCCGCGTGGCGGCTGGCCGAGGCCGGCCTGTCCACGATCGCGTTCGAACGCTTCGGCATCGGTCACGACCGGTCCGCCGCGGGAGGCGAGTCGCGCATCTTCCGCACCGCCTACCTGGAGGGACCCGAGTACGTGCCGCTGCTCCAGCGGTCGCTGAGCCTATGGCGTGACCTGGAGGGCCACAGCGGGCAGCCGCTGCTGACGCTCACCGGGGCGCTGATGATCGGAGTGGACGGAAGCCCGCACATGGCCAACGTGCTGGAGTCCGTGCGCCGCTTCGATCTTCCGCACGAGACCCTCGACCGGGCGCAGATGGCCGAACGGTACCCGCAGCACGTGCTGAGCGACGAGGAGTTCGCCGTCCTCGACCACGCCGCCGGCGTGCTGCGCCCCGAGTTCGCGATCATCGCCGCCGCCGAGCGCGCCGCCGCCCACGGTGCCCGCATCCATCCGCACACGGTGGTCGAGGAGCTCGCGCCGGACGGCGGCGGCGTGACCGTACGCACGGCCGGCCGCACGTACCGGGTCCGCCATGCCGTGGTCGCGGCCGGCCCGTGGACGGCCCGGCTACTGCCCCGCTACGCGGGCCGCATCGAGATCCGGCGCATCGTGATGACCTGGTTCCGTGCCGCCGACCCGGCCGCCTACGCGCCCGACCGGTTCCCCATCTTCATCCGCCAGGACAACGGCGTCGACGTCTTCGGCATCCCCACCCTCGACGGCGGCTCGGTCAAGGTCGCCCTCGTCGGCAGCTACGGCACCGTCGGCGAACCCGAACAACTCGACAAGGACGTGGCCCCCGCCGACCTGGCCCGCGTCTCCTCCATCGCCGACGCCTACTTCACCGGCCTGCACGACTACCCCCACCGCGTCTCCGTCCACATGGACGGCTACACCCCCGACGGTCACCCCGTCGTCGGCCCGCTGCCCGGCCATCCCAACGTGATCGTCCTCGGCGGCTTCTCCGGGCACGGCTTCAAAATGTCCCCCGCCATCGGCCAAGCCGCCGCCGACCTCATCACCACGACCACGACGGACCTGCCGATCGGCCACCTCGACCCACAACGCATCTGACAGCAGAACGGTGCCACCCGCTCGGCCACCGCCACCTCGCGCGCGAACCGGGGGTGTGCCGTGCCGGTCCGGTCGAGCCGGGCGCGGAGCAGCTTGACCGGGTCCGCTCTAGAGGGACGGGGGCGGTGCCCCGTGCGCAATCGATGCGCCAATGGGCCAGCCAACCCAAGAGAGTCATATCCCGACGGACGGACGGGGAGAGCTCCTGAGCTGGCAGGACGCCTACGACAGCACCTTTTTCGAACGCATGTCCCCCAGGGGTCAGAACGGGTGTCGGCGATGCTGGCACCCTTATTCGTTTACGGACCTCCCGGAGACGCCCTCCTTGCGGCGACGCCGAGCCGGGGCGGATCCGGCGTCGGGCCGGACGTCGATGACTTCGTACTATTGGCCGCGCACGGAGCCGAGACCCCGGGGGCAGACCCGTACATCCGGAGGAGCGCTATGGAACGCCTGGTCGATGACGGGCTGTCCGCCCGCGACTTCCTGCCCGACGAACGGACGTTGCCGTCACGGGCGCGGACCGTGGTGGTCGGCGGGGGGATCGTGGGCGCCAGCACGGCGTATCACCTGGCGCTGAACGGCGATGACGACGTGCTGCTGCTCGAGCACAACGTCCTCGGCAGCGGCACGACCTGGCATGCGGCGGGGCTGGTGGCGACCACGCGGAGCGGTCCGGCGCTGTCGGAGCTGGCGCACTACGGCGTGGAGACGTACCGGCGGCTCGAGGCCGACACGGGGGTCGAGGTCTCCTTCAACCAGTGCGGCTCCCTCGCGCTCGCCCGGACGCCCGGGCGGCTGGACGAGCTGCGCTACACCGCGGCCCACTCCCGGCAGGTGGGCCGCCCGGCCACGCTGATCGATCCGGCCGAGGTGGTCCGGCTGTTCCCCCTGGCCTCCGCGGACGGCCTGGTGGGGGCGATGCACCAGCCGGGCGACGGGCACGTCAACCCGGGCTACGCCGCGCTCGCCCTCGCAAAGCTGGCGCACGGGCACGGGGTGACGATCCGCGAGCACGTCGAGGTCGCCGGCGTCACCCACGACCAGGGCTCGGTGACCGGCGTCGACACGGCGCTCGGCCACGTCGCGTGCGAACGGGTGGTGCTCACCGCCGGCCTGTGGACCCGCGACCTGGCGGCGCGGTGCGGCGTGGCCGTACCGCTGCACGCGGCCGAGCACCTGCACGTCCGCACCGAACCGCTCGACGGCGCCCACCCCGGCCTGCCGGTGCTCCGCGATCTCGACGGCTATCTGTACGTACGGCACGAGCAGGGGCGCCTGCTCGTCGGCGCGTTCGAGCCGAACGGCATCCCGCGCGGCGTCGACGAGATCGGCGCGTCGGGGTTCGCCCGGTTCCCGCCCGACTGGGAGCACTTCGCCCCGGTGCGGCGCAGCGCCGAGGAACGTGTCCCGGCGCTGCGTACGACCGGGTACGACCGGTTCCTCAACGCACCGGAGTCCTTCACCCCGGACGGCGAGTTCTGCCTGGGCGAGGCGGCCGAGCTGCGGAACCTGTTCGTCGGCGCCGGGTTCAACTCCCAGGGCATCATCTTCGGCCCGGGCGCGGGACGGGCGCTGGCCGAGTGGGTCGTCTCCGGCGGGCCGGGCTTCGACGCCTCCGCCGTCGACGTCCGGCGGTTCGCCCGGGTGCAGAACAACCGGCGCTACCTGCGGGCGCGGACCACCGAGGCGCTGGGCCGGCTGTACGCCATGCACTGGCCGCACCTGCAGCCCGCCACCGCCCGCGACGTACGGCGCTCGCCCCTGCACGACCGGCTGGTCCGGGCCGGCGCCTGCCTCGGCGAGCTGGCCGGCTGGGAACGCGCCGACTGGTACGCCGAACCCGGCACCACGCCGGAGTACCGGTACAGCTACGGAAAGCAGAACTGGTTCGACACCGTGCGCGAAGAACACCGGGCCGCCCGCGAGGCCGTCGCGCTGTTCGACCTCAGCTC
Source organism: Streptosporangiaceae bacterium (assembly GCA_036502625.1). Classification (GTDB taxonomy): domain Bacteria; phylum Actinomycetota; class Actinomycetes; order Streptosporangiales; family Streptosporangiaceae; genus DASXYG01. Next base: position 79,350 of record DASXYG010000079.1, on the reverse strand, counting down.
GTTCACCAAGGTCGAGGTGGCCGGCCCGGACGCGCTCGACGTCGTGCAGCACCTCTGCACGGCGAACGCCGACATGGAGACCGGCCGCGTCCGGTACACGCTGATGCTCAACCCGCGCGGCGGCATCGAGATCGACGGCACCGTCGTCCGCCTCGGCCCCGACCGGTTCTGGGTCATCACCCCGGCCGCCGCCCAGACCAAGACCGTCGCCATGCTCCACCGCCTCGCCGACGGCCGAGCCGCCGCGGTGTTCGACGCCACCTCCGGCTACGCCGCCATCGCCGTGATGGGGCCGCGCAGCCGGGAGCTGATGACCCGGGTCTCCCCGGCCGGGTGGTCGAACGAGGACCACCCGTACGGCCGGGCGCGTGAGGTCGAGGTCGCGGACGGCACCGCGCTCGCCCTGCGCGTCAGCTTCGTCGGCGAGCTCGGCTACGAGCTGTACGTCCCGTGCGACCAGGCCGTCAACGTCTACGACGCGCTCGTCGCGGCCGGCACCGACCTCGGCCTGCGGCACGCCGGATACCTCGCGCTCAACTCGCTCCGCTCCGAGAAGGGCTACCGGCACCTCGGCCACGACATGGGACCGCACGACGACCCGTACGACGTGGGCCTGGGCTTCACGATCTCGCGGCGCAAGACCACCGAATTCACCGGTAAGACCGCCCTCACCGCCGACGGGCCGCGAGCCGGGCGCGCCGTCTTCGTCGCCCTCCGCGACCCCGGCACCGTCTTCGTCCACGACGAGACGATCTTCCACGGCGACACGCGGATCGGCCGCGTGACCAGCGGCGGCTACGGCTACACCCTCGGACGCGCCTGCGGCATCGGCCTCGTCGACGCCGGCACCCCCGACGACGGCGACTTCTCCGTCGACTGCGGCGGCGTCCGGGTCCCGGCCGACCTCTCCGCCCAGCCGTTCTACGACCCCACCAGCGCCCGGATGAAGGGCTAGCGGCTCCGGGACGGGAGCCTGCCCCGACCAGGTCGCCCGACAGCACCGCCGAACTCCTGATCCGGGTCATCGCCGCATCCTGGGGGGCACTGACACGGGATTCCTTGACGGTCCATGTGGTGTCGCCGAGACTGGCGCAAACGATTGCGACTCATGAAGGGGCGCCGCGCGTGGCGACGGAGACGGTCGAGCTCACGGTCAACGGCGCGGCGCATCGGGTGGCCGCCGGCGGGGACACGCCCCTGTTGTACGTCCTGCGCGGGCCGCTCGGGCTCGCCGGGCCCCGGTTCGGCTGCGGGCTCGGGGCGTGCGGCGCGTGCCTGGTGCTCGTGGACGGGCGGGCGGTGACGTCCTGCGACACGCCGTTGTGGTCGGTCGCCGGGGCCGCGGTGACCACGGTGGAGGGGCTGGGCGGCGACGACGGGCCGCACCCGCTGCAGCGGGCCTTCCTGGACGAGCAGGCCGCGCAGTGCGGGTACTGCACGTCGGGGCTGCTGGTCCGGGCGGCGGCGCTGCTGGCGGAGAACCCGGCACCCGGTGAGGACGACGTGGTCGCGGCGCTCGACGCCAACCTGTGCCGCTGCGGCGTGCAGCGCCGCGTCGTACGCGCGGTGCTGCGCGCGGCGGGAGAACGGTGATGACGGCCGAGCCGCCCCCGGCGCTGGCCGCCAACCCGCGCCTGGCCGACTGGGTGGGCGTCGCCGCCGACGGGACCGTCACCGTACGCGTCGGCAAGGTGGAGCTCGGCCAGGGCATCCTGACCGCGCTCGCGCAGATCGCCGCGGACGAGCTCGACGTGTCCCTGGAACGGCTGCGGATGGCGCCGGCCGGTACGGACGCCGGGCCGGACGAGGGCTTCACCGCGGGCAGCATGTCGGTCGCCATGAGCGGCGCCGCGCTCCGGCAGGCCTGCGCCGAGGTGCGCGCCGCCTTCGTCGCGGCCGCCGCACGCGAGCTGGGCGTGGCGCCGGAGGACGTGACCGTCGTGGACGGCGTCTGCGCCGGCGGACCGGGCCGTGTCACGTACGGCGACCTGGCCGCGCGGGTCGACCTCGACCGCGACGCCGCCGGTGACGCCGCGCCCAAGCCCGCCGGGCGGCTGCGGCTCGTGGGCACCGACGTGCCCCGGCTCGACCTGCCGGACAAGGTCGCCGGCGTGCCCCGGTTCATCCACGACCTCCGCCTGCCCGGGCAGCTCCACGGCCGGGTCGTACGGCCACCGGGGGCGACCCTGGTCGACGTGGACCCGGACACGGTCGAGGTGCGCGCCGTGGTGCGCGACGGCGGCTTCCTGGGCGTCGTCGCCGACGACGAGCACGCCGCCGACACCGCCGCGCGCCGGCTCGCCGAGAGCGCGCGGTGGAAGCGGGAGGAGACGCTGCCCGACGAGGACGACCTGCCGGGCTACCTGCGCGCCGGTCCCACCGACGACACCGTCGTCGACGAGTCGGGACGGGCGGACCCGGCCGGCGTCGTACGGACGCTCGCCGCCACGTTCAACAAGCCGTACCTCGCCCACGCCTCCATGGCCCCGAGCTGCGCCGTCGCGCGCTGGGACGGCGGGACGGCCACCGTGTGGACGCACAGCCAGGGCGTGCACCCGCTGCGCCGGGCGATCGCGAGCGTCCTCGGCCTGGACGCCGGCGCCGTCACCGTGCACCACGTCGAGGGCGCGGGCTGCTACGGGCACAACGGCGCCGACGACGCCGCGTTGGACGCGGTGCTGCTCGCCCGCGCGGTGCCCGGCCGGCCGGTGATGCTGCGCTGGAGCCGCGCCGACGAGCTCGCCTGGGCGCCGTTCGGCTCGGCCATGAGCATCGACGTCGCGGCCGGCGTGGACGCGTCCGGGTCGGTGGTGACCTGGTCGTACGAGCTGTGGAGCCAGGGTTTCGCGTCCCGGCCCGGCTTCGCCGGCAACCCGGGGCTGCTGGCGGCGCGGCAGCTCGAGCGCCCGGTCGGGCCCGTGCCGGCCGTCGACCCGTCGATGCCGCAGGGCGGCAGCACCCGCAACTCCATCCCCGGCTACGCGTTCGGGCACCGGTCGGTCCGCGCGCACCGCCTGCTGCGTACGCCCATCCGGACCTCGTCGATGCGCTCGCTCGGCGCGTACGGCAACGTGTTCGCGATCGAGTCGTTCCTGGACGAGCTGGCCGCCGCGGCCGGCCGCGACCCGCTGGAGTACCGGCTGGCGCACCTCACCGACCCGCGCGGCCGCGCCGTCCTGGAGGCGGCCGCGGACCTCGCCGGACCGCCGCCGCGCGAGGAGGCCGTCGGGCACGGCATCGGGTACGCGCGGTACAAGGGCTCCGGCGCGTACTGCGCCGTGGTCGCCGAGGTCGAGGCCGTGCGCGAGGTCCGCGTCCGGCGGCTCGCGATCGCCGTGGACGTCGGACGCGTGGTCAACCCGGACGGCGTGCGCAACCAGATCGAGGGCGGCGCGGTGCAGGCGACGAGCTGGACGGTCAAGGAACGCGTCCGTTTCGACCGCGAGCGGGTGACCAGCACGGACTGGGAGAGCTACCCGATCCTGCGGTTCAGCGAGACGCCGCGGGTCGACGTACGGATCATCGACCGGCCCGAGGAGCCCTCGGCAGGATCAGGCGAGGCCGTGCACGGACCGGCCGCGGCGGCGATCGGCAACGCCGTCGCCGACGCGATCGGGGTCCGGGTCCGCGACCTCCCGATCACCCGCGAGCAGGTAGCGAGAGCCATCGACAGGTAGGGAGCAGGCGCCATGCAGGGCATCAGCTACGTCCCGCTCGACCGGATGGACGCGCGCATGCGGGAGGAGATGGCGCGCTGCGCCCGCGAGGGCACGCCGCGGCCGGAGAGCTCCGCGGTGCGCGCGCACGCGCCGAACGCGTTCTGGGCGTTCGCCGACTCCTGGAAGGAGGTCTTCCGCGAGGGCGTGTGCGACCACGCGACCAAGGAACTGTGCCGCGTCTACATCTCGCGGACGGTGAACTGCGAGTACTGCGGCAACCAGCGGTCGGTGCGGGCCGCGGCGGCCGGCCTCGCCGAGGCGAAGTACGACGACCTGCTGAACTTCGAGTCGTCGGACGCCTACGACGACCGGCAGAAGGCGGCGCTCGCGTACGCGGAGGCCATCGCCTGGCGGCTGGAGGCCGACGACGCGTTCTGGGCCCGGCTGCACCGGCACTTCTCCGAGCCGGAGCTGGTCGAGCTCGGCTGCTTCGTCGCGCTCACGTACGGGCAGCAGAGCTGGATCCGGCTGCTCGGCATCGGCCACCACGAGTACCTCGCCGGTACGGCCGCGTCGCTGGCGCCCGGGTTCGAGACGGCCGAGGCCGCCGCCGAGACGCGGGCCGCAGGCGACTACTGGGCGCGCTCGGCCATCAGCCGGGACAGCCCCGGCTCCGGCTCGAGCGCGTAGACGCCGCCGCCGACCCGGTCGGTCACCCAGATCAGGCCGTTCTCCTCGACCAGCAGGTCGTTGAGCTGGGCGGCCCGCTGACCGGCCGGCGGCTCCGGCACCCAGTGCGCGACCTCGGCCGGCCGTGCGGGATCGGCGAGGTCGTACACCCGCAGCCCGGCGCTGAAGTAGGTGGCGAACACCAGGGAGTCGCTGCGGTACGTGCCGGGCCGGTTCTCGTGCAGGTTGTGCGGGCCGAAGCGCATTCCGTCGCACGCGTACGCGGCGTCCGGCGCGGGGCAGACGGCGACCACGCGCGGCGTCCCAGGGTCGGTCACGTCCAGCACCCGGATGCGGCGCTCGGGCGCGCCGGGCTCCGGCCGTACCTGCTCGTCGGCGCAGACCAGGAGGGGGCGCGGGGTGAGCGGCAGGCAGGTGTGCGTGTCGCCGCCGTACCACGCGGCCCCGCCGATCCGCCGCGGCCGGGCCGGGTCGGCCACGTCGAGCACCACGAGGTTCGCGTCGCCGTAGCCCAGGTACGCCCGGGTCCCGTCCAGCAGCGCGTGGTGCGCCGCGTACCGTTCGCCGCCCGGCCACGCCGGCGTCTCGCCCGGGCCCTGGCCGGGCCACCACCAGCGGGCGGCCTCGGTGGGGGCGGCGGGGTCGGCGAGGTCGAGCACCACCCAGATGCGGTCGGTGAACCCCGCGGGCGTCGCCGACAGGTACGCGTACCGGCCGCCGGTGTGGACGATCCGGTGCGCGCCGCGGCCGCCGCAGCGCCAGGTGCCGAGCCGCCGCGGCGCGAACGGGTCGGCCAGGCCGTACACCGCGACGCCGCGGTGCTCGCCGTCGTCCGGCTCGCCGCCGAGCGGGAACTGCTCCTCGTTGACGAGCAGCAGCCCGCCGGCCGCCTGCACCTTGTGCGTGTGCGTACGCGGCGGCGCCGGCCACTGCCGGACGAGCCGGGGCGTGCGGGGATCGGCCACGTCGAGGATCGAGGTGCCCGCACCGCTGGTGCCGGCGTGGCCGACGTACAGCGCGTCGCCGTGGCGGAGGACCTGCATGCCGTCGCCGTGGCCGCCCAGACCGGAGTGGCCGATCGCCCGCAGCCCGCGCGCGTCCGCGGTCACGGGCCGGTCAGCCGGTCGTGCAGCCAGTCGGCGCACAGCGGCCGGTAGCGGTACGGCAGGTTGCTCACGACGTGGCTGCCGCCCTCGTACAGCACGAACCGGCCGTTCGGCGCCTCATCGGCGATCCTCCGGGTCTCCCGCCACGGCACCAGCCGGTCGCCGTCGCCGGTGACCGCGAGCAGCGGCTGCGTCAGCTTCGGCAGCACCCCGGTGAGGTCCATCGCCGCCATCCGCTCCCGCGCCTCGGAGTCGTCGCGCGCGTGGGACTTCACGCGGAACGTGTCCCGGGTGAGCCGCGGCAGGTCGTCCCAATGGTCGGCCAGCCGGTAGCCGCCGCTGACGCCGACGACCGCCTTGAGCCGCGGCTCGAACGCGCCGGCCCGGGGCGCGTAGTAGCCGCCGAGGCTCACCCCGATGGCCCCGACCCGGTCCACGTCGACGTCCGTACGGCCGGCGATCGCGTCGAGCAGCGCGCTCACCGCGTGCTCGTACTCCGGGTCGATGGGCAGCCGGTAGCCGGTCTCGCCCTGGCCCGGCCCGTCCATCGACAGCGTCGCCATGCCGCGGGCCAGGAACACGTCCTCGAAGTGGAAGAACTCCTCCTTGGTGGAGTCCAGGCCGGGGATCAGCAGCACCAGCGGCGGGCGTACGGGGTCCGCCGGGCGCCGCAGGTTGGCCGCCAGGCGCCAGCCGCGGAACGGCACCTCGATCCGCTCGGCGGTGGGGTCGAGGTGCGCGTGCGCCCGGGCGAGCGCGGCGATGGAGCGGTCGGTGTTCGCGCGGTGGCGGCCGGCGTCGAGCACCCAGACGAACTTCGAGAAGTGGAACGCCACCGCGGCCCGGTTGTACGCCTCACCGGCGCTGCGCGCGTGCCCGGCCGCCGCCGCTTCGTCGGCGAGCGCCAGGTGCTCCTCGGCGGTCGCGGTCCAGGCGTCGAGCCACTCCTCCCAGCGCTCGATCCGCCCGGTCGTCCGGACGAAGTCGTTGTAGTCGACGCCCATCGCGACGAACCGGGGCGCCCAGTTGTCGATGGCGGCCTGCACACGCGCGTCGGGCACGGCTCTTCACCTCCGGATACGGGGCCTGTTCAACCGTCGGAATCCCCGGCGCCCGGCGCCTCGCCGGCCGTGGCCGCCTTGGCGCGGCCGCCCAGGTACAGCTCGCCGATCGCCGGGTCGCCCAGGATGGCGCCCGCCACACCGGACATCCGGACCCGGCCGCCCTCCATGACGACGCCGTGCGTGGCCCGGCTCAGGCCGATGCGGACGTTCTGCTCGACCAGCAGGATCGTGGTGCCGGCGGCGTGCATCAGCTCGATGGCGCCGTACACGAGTTTCAGCGCCATCGGGTCGAGGCCGACCGACGGCTCGTCGAGCAGCACCACCCGGGGCTGGAGGATCAGCGCACGCGCGCACTCGACGACGCGGCGCTGGCCGCCGGACAGGTTGCCCGCCGGCTCACCCGCGCGCTCGGCGATGATCGGGAACTTCTCGGCGAGGGCCGCGTACCGGCGGGCCACCAGTGCGCGGTCCCGCCGGATCGGGTACGCGCCGAGCAGCACGTTGTCCCGTACGGACATGCCCGGGAACACCCCGTTGGACTGCGGCACCTGCACCACGCCCTGCTCCAGGACCGCGCGCGGCGACGAACCGGCGATCTCGCGGCCGTCGAGCTCGATGCTGCCGCGCCGCGGCCGGAGCAGCCCGCTGATCGTCCGCAGCACGGTCGACTTCCCCGCGCCGTTGGGGCCGACGATGCAGGTGACCGTGCCCTCGCCGATGTCGAGCTCGACGCCCTGGAGGATGTCGCCGAACCCGTAGCCGGCGACGAGGTCCCGTACGCGCAGGAACACCTCAGGCCTCCACCCGTTCGCCGTTCCAGTCCGCTCCGAGGTACGCGTCCAGCACCACGGGGTCGGCCTGGACGGCGGCCGCGGAGTCCTCCGCGATCCGCTTCCCCGCGGCCATCACCACCACCGGGTCGCACAGTTCGGCGACGAGCGGGAGGTTGTGCTCGACGATCAGGAACGTCTTGCCGCCGGCGTTCAGCTCGCGGATCCGGTCGACCATCCGCTCGACGATCGCCGGCGTGACGCCGCCGCTCGGCTCGTCCAGCAGGATCAGCTTCGGGTCGAGCATCAGCGTCTGGGCGATCTCGACGAGCTTCTGCTGCCCGAACGACAGCTCCCCGGCCCGCTTGCCGGCGAACGCCGCCATGCCGACGAAGGCGAGCAGCTCGCGGGCCCGCTCGGCCTCCGCGCCGGACACGGCGCCGGCCGCGAGCCGCCGCCAGGAGAACCGCGGCAGTGGCGCGACCACGTTCTCCAGTACGGTCATCTCCGGGAACAGCCGGGTGATCTGGAACGTACGGCCGAGGCCGAGATGCGCGCGGCGGTGCGCGGGCAGCCGCTCGACCCGGCGGCCGTCGAGCACGATCTCCCCGGCGTCCGGGCGCAGCATCCCGTGGACCAGGTTGAACGCGGTCGTCTTGCCGGAGCCGTTGGGCCCGATCAGCGCGGTGATCGAGCCCTCCTGGACGGCGAACGAGAGCCCGTCGACGGCGTGCACCCCGGCGAAGCGCTTGTGCACGTCCCGCAGCTCAAGCAGCGTACGGCCGGTGACCGGCGGCCGGTGCGGCTCGCGTTCGGTGACGCGCAGGTCGACGGACTGGTCCACGCGCCCCTCGCGGCGCTCGCGGCGGCGCCGCAGCAGGCGCTCGGCGCTCGGCACGATGCCGCGCGGCAGGAAGACGATGACGGCCACCATGATCGCGCCGAACAGCACGATGTGCACCTGGCCGCCGCCGAACAGCCGGTTCGTCCCCTCGTCGATGAACTCGATCAGGAAGCCGCCGAGCACCGGGCCCCAGACGCTGCCCCGGCCGCCGAGCAGCGCGGCCAGCACGAGCTGCACGCTGAACAGGATGTCGAACATCCCGGTCGGGTCGATGAACGTGAGCGCGTACGCGTACACGCCGCCGGCCATGCCGGCGAACAGCGCGCTGGCGACGAACGCGACCAGCTTGTACGCGAACGCGTTGACGCCGATCGCCACGGCCTTGTCCTCGTCCTCGCGGATCGCGATCAGGCCGGCGCCCAGCTTGGTCCGGCGGATCCAGGCGGAGAGCGCGACGGAGGCCGCGAGCAGGACGAGCAGCGCGTAGTAGTACGGCGTGTTCTGCCAGTCCCGGCCGTAGATCGGCAGCGGCAGCGTCAGGCCGTTGGTGCCGCCGGTGACCGACCGCCAGTTGATCGCGACGAGCTGGCTGATGTAGACGAGGGCGATCGTGATGATGACGAACGCGTGGCCGCGCAGCCGCATGGCGACCAGCCCGAGCAGCGCGGCGATGACCGCCGCCACGACCCCGCCGACCGGGACGAACCACCACACCGGGGCGTGCGTGCGCAGGGTGAGCAGCGAGGTCGCGTACGCGCCATAGCCGAGGAACGCGCCCTGCCCGAGCGACGCGTAGCCGGTGAAGCCCGAGACCACATTCCACCCGACCGCGAGCAGCGCCATCAGGAAGCACATGTAGAGCACGGTCTGCCAGTACGGGTCGTGCGAGACGAGCGGGAACGCGACCGCGGCCACGACGCCGGCCACGACCAGGCCGCGCCGGACGCGCGCCCCCGTCACCCGGCCCGTCACCTGGCCACCGCCACGTCACGGCGCTCGCGCCTGCCGAACAGCCCGTCGGGGCGCAGCAGCAGGACCACGAGGATCACCAGGTACGGCACGGCCGTGGTCCACGATGTGGACACGTACGTCGAGACGACCATCTCGGCCACCCCCATGAGCAGCGCCCCGATGAACGTGCCGCGCAGGCTGCTCATGCCGCCGAGCACGACGATGCCGAGCAGCCGGGAGATCCAGACGTACGCCGTCGCCGGGAAGAACGGGTACAGGACGGCGATGAGCGACCCGCCAGCGCCGGTCGTCGCGGTGCCGATCGAGAAGGTGAGCGCGGCGACGAGCACCACGTCGATGCCGGCGAGCCGGGCCGCGTCCGGGTTCTCGGCGGCGGCGCGGATGGCCCGGCCCAGCCAGGTCCGCGTCAGCAGTTGCCACAGCCCGAGCAGCAGCACCACGGCGACCCCGCATCCGTAAAGCCGGGCCTCCGGGACGTACAGCGCGCCGATGTGGAACGCCCGGTCCGCGTACGCCGGGGTGACCGAGCGGAAGTCGTTGCTGAACACCATGCCGAGCCCACCCACGATGACCAGTCCCACGGCGAACGTCGCCAGTACGGTCGTCGCCTTCGGCGCGTCCCTGAGGTGCCGGATGACGAGCTGGTACACCAGCCAGCCGACACCGAACATGATCGGCGTGGTCACGAGGGCGAGGACGATCGGGTCCACACCGAGGACGCGCCACAGCAGCCAGGTCAGGTACGCGCCGAGGACCAGGAACGCGCCCTGGGTGACGTTCACGATGCCCATGACGCCGAACACGAGGGTCAGCCCGGAGGCGGCCAGCGCGTAGATCCCGCCGAGCAGCAGCCCGAGCACGAGAACCTCGATGAGCTGGGTCATCGTGGCCCTACTGCCAGGTGGGCTTCGGATAGACGATGTTCTTGCTGGTGGCGAGGTCCGGCGGGAGGACCAGCCTCGACGAGCCGCCCTGCCACTGGGCCAGCAGGAACCGTCCGGTGGGCGCGCCGGTCCTGTCCCAGGACAGCTTGCCCTCCACGGTGTTCACGCTGTTCTTGTGCAGCCAGGCGGCGAGCTTGTCCTGGTCCAGGGAGCCGACGGCCTTCACCGCGGCGGCCACGACCTGCGCGGTGGCGAAGGCGTCGGCGGCGTCCTCGGCCGGGTCGGCGCCGAACCGCTTCCGGTACTCGGCGACGAACTTCGCGTTGCCCGTCGTGGCGGCGTGCTGGTCCCAGCTCACCGTGTAGAAGACGCCCTCGGTGTTCTTCGGCCCGATGCCCTTCGCGTACTGGTCGCTCTCCGAGGGCGCCGACGTCTGGAAGAGCAGCTTGGGGCTGTAGCCCACCTGCTTCATCTGCCGGATCACGCCGACGCCGTCGTCGAACACCGCGCCCTGGAACACCGCGTCCGCCTTGCTGGCCTTGATCCCGTTCACGACGGCGTCGAAGCTCGTCTGGTCGGCCGGGTAGGTCTTCAGGCCGTAGACCGTACGGACGCCGCAGCTCTCCAGCTTCGGCCGGATCGCGGCGACGACGGGCTTGGCGAACGGGTCGTCCTGCGAGACGTACGCGGCGCTCTTCGGCCGCCGGTTCGCCGGCAGGCCGCAGACCCACGCGGCGAGCAGGTCCGCCTGGTGCGGGGCGGTGGCCTCCTGGGCGAAGAACAGGTGGGTGAAGCCGCGCGTGAACATCTCGGGGGCGCCGCCCGCCGGCTCCACGTACAGCATGCCGTTCTTCTCCGCGACGGCCGAGGCGGGCAGGTTCAGCAGCGAGGAGAAGGTGCCGAAGAGCAGATCGACGCGATCCTGGCTGATCAGCCGCTGGTAGTCGGTGACGATCGTCTTCTGGCTCGAGGCGTCGTCGACGATCTTCGGCTGGACCTTGCGGCCGAGCAGGCCGCCGGCGGCGTTGGTGAAGTCCCGCCAGATCTCGTAGCCGCGCCGGGCCTCCTTGCCGGGCTGGGCGAGGTCACCGGTCAGCGGGAGCGAGATGCCGATCTTGATCGGCCCGCCGCCCGTTCCGCCGCCACCGCCGCACCCGGTCGCGGCGAGCGCGAGCACGAGTAACGCGGCCGGCAGCGCCGGGATTCGGGGCCTGATGACCCTGATGACACCGTGAGCCCAGCCGCGTCCAGGCATCATGACCTCCACCGGCCACACGCATTGCAAACGATTGCTGCGCGACGCTGAAGCTACCGGCGCCCGTGACCCCTGTCAAGACCCCGGTGGCCCTGGACTACCCGGGCAGCAGGCGGGTGTCGACCAGCCCGGGATCGCCGAGCGCGTCCGCCTCGGTCCAGCCGCGCGGGCCGTACCGGGCGCGCAACGCCGCAATGGTGCGCAGCGACTCCGGGTCGACGCGGCCGTCCGGCACCAGGCCCTCGTCCGGGTCGGCCAGCGTGGCGGCATAGCGCCGCGCCTCCGCCGGGCCGAGCCCGAAGAGGCGGGCGGCCACCGCGCGGGCCTCGTCGGACCGCCCTCCCGCGGCGAGCTCGGCGCAGGCCGCGGTGACCGCGCGGACCAGCGCGGCGAGCGGCGCCCGGCCCGTCTCCACGCGGTCGCCGCGCGTGGCCAGCACGGTCCCGAGGTACGGGCCGAGCGATGTCGCGCGGGACAGCCGCAGGCACCCGGCGGCCTCGGCGCGCAGGTCGCTGCCCGCGCCGAGCACGGTCATCGTGCACCGGCCCGCGGCCAGCGCGGTCGCCCGCTGCGGCGTGGTGCCGAGCGCCCGCACCTCGTAGTCGGCGCCGGCGGTCAGGCCGCGCCGGGCGGCCAGCTCGTATGCCGCGTACGCGAAGCCGGACGTCGGCACATCCACCGCGAGGATGCCGTGGGCCGCACCGCCGGCGCCGGGCGCGGCGAACAGCGACAGCCCCAGCCCCCGGTCGACCGCGGCGACGATGCGGACGTCGTGCGCCCGGTGCGCCGGGTTGGCCGCGGCGTGCCGGTACGCCAGAACGTTGTCCGGGCTGGTCAGCGCCGCGTCGAGGCGGCCCTCCAGTAGGTCGTCGAGCTGCACGGCCGACGACGTCGCGGGCACCTCGTCGACCTCGAGCCCCGCCCCGGCGAGGTCGGCCATTGCCAGCACGACCGACGGGCTGAACAACCCGACGCTCAGCCTCGTCGTCATCGCGCCTCCCCGCAGCCGCCCCCGGTGGGCGCCTTGACACATTCTGCGCCGTGTGGCTACCGTCAAGCAATCGTTTGCAATCGTGCGCGCCGAGGAGATCGCGGGCATGACCGACGGAACGCCGCCGACGCTACGGGTCGGCTGGATCGGTACGGGCCGGATGGGCGCGCCGATGGCACGCCGGCTGGCCGGCAGCGGTGTGGACGTGACGGTCTGGAACCGCACCAGGGCCAAGGCCGAGCCGCTCACCGCGGACGGCGCCGCGATCGCCGGCCACATCACCGACCTCGCCGACCGTGATGTGGTGTTCACCATGGTCGCCGCGTCAGCCGACCTCGAACGGGTGCTCACCGGCGATGGCGGCCTGCTCACCCGCGAGGACGCCGCCCCCGGCCTGATCGTCGACTGCTCCACGGTGTCGACCGATACGGCCGCGGCGATGCGCGCGGCCGCCGGCGCGCGCGGTACGGAGTTCTTGGCGGCACCGGTGAGCGGCAACGGCCGGGTGGCCGCGGCCGGCTACCTGAGCATCGTCGCGTCCGGTCCCGAGGCCGCGTTCCAGCGGGCCGAGCCGCTGCTGACCACGATCGCCCGCTCGGCGACGTACGTCGGCGAGGGCGAGGCCGCCCACCTGGTGAAGATCTGCCACAACCTGCTGCTCGGCGTCACGGCCCAGACCCTGGCCGAGATCACCGTGCTGGCCGAGAAGGGCGGTGTGTCCAGGAAGGCGCTCCTGTCGTTCCTGAACGACAGCGTCCTCGGCTCGATGTTCACGCGGTACAAGACCCCCGCGTACGTGAAGCTCGACTTCACCCCCACGTTCACGCCGGTGCTGCTGCGCAAGGACTTCGACCTGGGCCTGGCCGCCGCGCGCGAGCTGGGCGCGTCCCTGCCGCTCGCCTCCCTGACCCAGCAGCTCGTCCAGGCCGCGATCGGCGGCGGCCACTCCGCCGAGGACTTCGCCGTCCTGCTCCGGCTCCAGGCGGCCGCCGCCGGCCTCGACCTCAAACCCGAGCCCGGAGAGGTGGACGACGGGCTCGGCCCGAAAGGAGCGTGAGATGGCGTCCAAGGCGACGCTCGTGCCGTCCCCGGGGCGGATGGGCGTGGACTTCGAGGAGCGCGTCGACTTCGCGCGCCTCCGCGACTACCGGCTGGGGCGGGCGCGAGCCGCTCTGGACGCGTCCGGGCTCGGCGCGCTGCTGGTCTTCGACATCAACAACATCCGCTACCTCACCGCGACGATGATCGGCGAGTGGGCGCGCGACAAGATGTGCCGCTACGCGCTGCTCGCCCGGGAGGCGCCGCCGGTGGTGTGGGACTTCGGCTCCGCGGCGATGCACCACCGGCTCCACGCGCCGTGGCTGCGCCCGGAGGACTCCCGCGCCGGGATGCTCGGGCTGCGCGGGGCGGTCGCGCCCGATGCCGGGCTGTTCGACCGCGCGGCCCGCGAGATCAAGGGCATGCTCGAGGACGCGGGCGTCGCCGGCATGCCGCTCGGCGTCGACATCGCCGAGCCGCCCATGATGTTCGCGCTGCGGGAGCAGGGCCTCGACGTACGGGACGGCCAGCAGGTCATGCTGGACGCCCGGCAGATCAAGTCGCCGGACGAGATCGCTCTCCTGTCCACGTCCGCGGCCATGGTCGACGGCGTGTACCAGGACATCGTGGACGCGCTGAAGCCCGGCATCCGGGAGAACGAGGTCGTCGCGCTGGCGAACAAGCGGCTGTACGAGATGGGCTCCGACGACGTCGAGGCCATCAACGCGGTGTCCGGCGAGCGGTGCAGCCCGCACCCGCACAATTTCACCGACCGGATCGTCCGGCCCGGCGACCAGGTGTACTTCGACATCATCCAGTCGTTCAACGGCTACCGCACCTGCTACTACCGGACCTTCGCGGTCGGCCGGTGCACGCCCGCGCAGCGGGACGCGTACAAGAAGGCGCGGGAGTGGATCGACGCGGCCATCGCCGTGGTCAAGCCGGGTGTCGGCACCGACGAGATCGCCCGGCTCTGGCCGGCCGCGGCGGACTTCGGGTTCGCCGACGAGATGGCCGCGTTCGGCCTGCAGTTCGGGCACGGCCTCGGGCTGGCCCTGCACGAGCGGCCGATCATCAGCCGGCTCAACTCCTTCGACCACCCGGTGGAGCTGGCCGAGGGCATGGTCTTCGCGCTGGAGACGTACTGCCCCGCGTCCGACGGCTACTCGGCCGCGCGCATCGAAGAGGAGATCGTCGTAACGGCGGACGGCCCGCGTGTCATCACGCTGTTCCCGGCAGAGGAGCTGTTCGTTGCCAACGCCTACTGAGCTCGGCCTGCCCGCGGCGCCCGCCTTCGCGAACCGGGTCGACGACGACGTGGCCGTGGGCCTGTACCGCTCGATGCTGCGCATGCGGCGGTTCGAGAAGCGGGCGTACGACCTGTTCCTGCAGAACCTCGTGAAGGGCACCAGCCATCTGTCGCTCGGCCAGGAGGCCATCGCCGCGGCGTTCGGCGAGGCGATGCGGGACGACGACTGGACGTTCGCGACGTACCGCGGGCACGCGCACACCCTGGCCCGCGGCGTCGCGATGGCCCCGGTGATGGCCGAGCTGCTCGGCCGGTCGACGGGCCTGCTGTCCGGCAAGGGCGGCTCCATGCACCTGACCAGCGCCGAGCACCACATGATGGGCTCGTACGCGATCGTCGGCGCGCATCTCACGGTGGCCAACGGCGCGGCATGGTCGGCGCAGTTGCGCGGCACCGGGCAGGTCGCGGTGTGCTTCTTCGGCGACGGGACCACCAACATCGGCGCGTTCCACGAGGCGCTGAACCTCGCGGCCACGTGGCGGCTGCCGGTCGTGTTCGTCTGCGAGAACAACCTCTGGATGGAGTACACGCCCATCGGCAGCGTCACCGCGGTCCCGCGCCCGGCCGCCGACCGGGCCGGCGGCTACGGCCTGGACCCCGTCCTCGTCGACGGCAACGACGTGCTGGCGATGTACGACGCCGCGTGCCGGGCGCTCGCGCGGGCGCGGTCCGGGGCCGGGCCGACGCTGGTCGAGGCGGTGACGTACCGGCACGGCGGGCACTCACGCGCCGACCCGGCCAAGTACCGCGAGGACACCGAGGTACGGCCGTGGATCGCGCGCGACCCGGTCGACCTGTACCGGGCCCACCTCGCCGGCGACGGCGTCAGCGAGTCCGCGCTGAAGGAGGTCGACGACGAGGTCGCCGGCGAGCTGGACGCGGCCACCGAGGCGGCGAAGGCGGCGCCGGCGCCGGACCTCGGCCTCGTGGAGCGCGACGTGTGGGCGGACGGGGGTGCGTCGTGGCGCAACTGACGTACCGGGACGCGGTCGCCCGGGGCATCGCGCAGGAGCTGGAGCGCGACGAGCGGGTGGTGTTCCTCGGCGAGGACGTCGGGTCGGCCGGAGGCGTGTTCAAGTCCACGACCGGGCTGTTCGACCGGTTCGGGCCGCGCCGGGTGCGGGACACGCCGATCTCCGAGCAGGCGATCCTCGGTGCCGCGATGGGCGCGGCGATGACCGGGATGCGGCCGATCGCGGAGATCATGTTCTCCGACTTCCTGGCCGTCTGCTGGGACATCGTCGCCAACGAGATCGCCAAGACGCGGTACATGTCCGGCGGCCAGCTCACGCTGCCGCTGGTCATCCGTACGGCGAACGGCGGCGGCCTGCGGTTCGGCGCGCAGCATTCCCAGGCCGTGGAGAACTGGGCGATGGCGGTGCCGGGCCTGAAGGTGGTGGCGCCGTCCACGCCCCGTGACGTCGTCGGGCTGCTCGCGGCCGCCGTACGGGACCCGGACCCGGTGGTGTTCTTCGAGGCGAAGGGCCTGTACCCGGTCAAGGGCGAGGTGCCGGACGGCGAGATCGTGGACACGCTCGGCACCGCGGAGATCCGCCGGCAGGGCGGTGACTGCACGATCGTGGCGCTGGCCGCGATGGTGCCGCGCGCGATCGAGGCCGCCGGCACGCTGGCCGGGCTCGGAATCGAGGCGACCGTGATCGACGTACGGTCGCTGGTGCCGCTGGACACCCGGACCATCCTGGCGAGCACCGCCGCGACCGGCCGGCTGTTCACGGTCGAGGAGAACCCGCGGCTGTGCGGCTGGGGCGCCGAGGTGGCGTCGATCGCCGCCGAGGAGGTGTGGTCCGAGCTGACCGGCCCGATCGTCCGGATCACCACGCCGCACGTGCCGCTGCCCTCGGCGGACGCCCTGGAGGACCACGCCCGCCCGTCCGCGGCGCTCATCGCGGAGACCGTGCGCAAGTCGCTCGGCGGCGCCCGTGCCTGAGCGATCGGCCCGGGGGCGCGGCATAATGGCGCCTCATGGGTGAAGCCTCGGGGGCGGGCTCGACGCGCGCGGTGACGCTGCGCGATGTCGCGCAGCTCGCCGGGGTGCACCCGGGTACGGTGTCGCGGGCGCTGAACGAGGCGACCCGGCCGCTGGTCAACGCGGAGACGACGCGGCGCGTGCTCGATGCGGCGGAGAAGCTGAAGTACCGGCCCAACCCGATCGCCCGCGGCCTGAAGACCAACCGGTCGCGCACCGTCGGCGTCATCGTCCCGGACCTGCTGAACCCGCTGTTCGCGGCGATCGTGCGCGGCATCGAGGCCCGGCTGGACCGCGACGGCTACACCCTGCTCATCACCAACACCGACAACGACCCGGACCGCGAGCGTACGCAGTTCGAGGCCATGCTGGCCCGCCAGGTCGACGGCTTCATCACGGCGACGGCGCACCGCGACCACCGGCTGATCACCGAGGTCGTCGGGCCGGACGCGAAGGTGGTGCTGGTCAACCGGCGCGCCGACGACAACGCCCTGCCCGCCGTGACCGTGGACGACGAGCGGGGCGTACGGCTCACCGTCGCGCATCTCGTCGAGCTGGGCCACCGGCGCATCGCCCAGTTGTCCGGCCCGTCCCGGCTGTCCACCGGCATGCGGCGGCGGCAGGGATTCGTCGCGGCCATGGCCGAGCGCGGGCTCGATGTCGACCCCGAGCTCCTGGACAGCGGCGACGGGTTCACCGAGGCCGAGGGCGCGCGCGTCTGCCGCGACCTGATCGGCCGCGGGGTGCCGTTCACCGCGATCGTCGCGGGCAACGACCTGATGGCGCTCGGCTGCCTGGACGCGCTGGACGAGGTGGGCCTGCGCTGCCCCGAGGACGTGTCGATCGTCGGCTTCAACGACATCCCGTTCGCCGGGCGTTTCCGTCCGCCGCTGACCACCGTCCGCATCCCGCACTACGAGCTGGGCGCCACGGCCGGCGGCCTGCTGCTCGACATGCTCCGCGGCGAGGACGTCGGCCGCCGCCAGATCCTGCTCGACCCCGAGCTGATCGTCCGCGAGTCCACCGCCCCGCCGGCCCCCTGACTCGGCCGAGCCCGAGGAACCGCCCCGGTGGCGCTGGAGGCGTCACGGCCGGAGGCGATCGGGTGCGGGGCCGGTGAGCAGGACCTCCAGCCCGACCGCGCGGCCGCCGTACCGCCTGGGGCGCCCGAGAAGCAGGATCAGCGTGAACCATCGGAACCGCAGGCCGTACTTCGCGCCCAGCGCCTCCCTCACCCGGGCCAGCTCCGCGCGGGGCAGGACGCGCGCCCGGCCCGTCAGCCCGGGGCCGTGCGGGGTGCCGTCGAAGTCGCACGGCGCGATCCGGACCTCGGGGTCGCGCCGGACGCGGCGGGCCTTCCCCGAGCGTTCCGGCGTGTACATCAGCAGGCGGTCGCCGGTAACCGCGGCCCACACCGGCGTCGTGACCGCCGTCGTGTCCGCGCGGAACGTGGTGAGGGCGACGTAGGTCTCATCGCGTAGCGCGGACGCCAGGTCACCCGGGCACGGGAGGGCGGCGACGAGGAGGTCCCGCCCGTCGTCGAGCGTCGGCCGCGGTCGCGGACCGCCCGCGGAGACCGATGCCGTGGCGTAAAGCGCCGAGCGCCGGTCGTACAGGCCCGATCGGAAGTAGTAGACGTTCGTGATCCCGATGAGCACCACGGACGTGGCGCCGTACAGCGCGGTGCCCAGCGCGGGGACGACGTCGACCGGCAGCGTGTACGCCATGGCCACCCGGACGGCCGCGTCGGCCAGGAGCGCGACCCCCCACAGCGCCGTGCCGGCACGCCACAGCCGCCGGAACCGCGGGACGCGCTCCCACAGCTCGTCCCAGTCCGTACCCGCGGGCGCGGTCCGGCGTTCCAGCAGCGGACGGCTGTACAGGAACGCCAGCGGCCGGCGCGACCACACCGACACCAGGAACCACAGCCCGGTGAAGCCGGTCAGCCACGCCTCGCGGGCCAGCAGCGCGCGCGGGCTCGCCGACCACACCGATATGCCGAGGCCGAGCAGCATGATCGCCGCCACGTACACCCCGAGCCGGTCCACCTCCCGCCACCAGGCGAACCGGACCAGCACCGCCGCCACCGGGATCGCCGCCCCCAGCACCAGGCTCAGATACGCGTCCACACCGCACAGCCGCAACAGGTAGAACGCCCCGGCCGGCAACGCGATATCGACGACCGCGGCCACGCCGGCCCGTCGCGCTCCCCCACGCCGTCTGGTCATCAGCACCTCCCGCGACACAGCACACCGCGCGAACGCGGCCCGCGGAAAGACCCGAAAGAAGGGACCGGCACAGACGAACGTCGCGGCCGGCACACGCGGCGGCGCCCTGCCGCCCGGCGCTAACCGCCGAACGGGCCTCGGAGGGTCTCGGTCGCCGTCCACACCTGGTGGGCGAGGTGGGGGTCGTACGACTCGGCGGAGGACCGGGTCGTGGTGAAGCGGTTGTAGTAGGCGCCGTGTTCGACCCTTGGCGCGGTCGCCAGCGACAGGACGGGTTTGGCTCCCTTACGGGCCGAGATGGACATGGCATGCATCGCGGCGACCTGGAGCCGGGGCCAGTGGCGTCCGAGGTCGGTGCGGACCATGCCGGGGTGGACGGCGACCACGGACAGTTCGGGATGGCGGCGCTGGAGCTCGTAGGTGAACAGGAGGTTGGCGAGCTTCGTACGGCTGTAGGCGAGGAACGGCTCGTAGCCGTGCTCCATGTTCAGGTCGTCGAGGTCGATGCCGACGTGGCCGCCGCCGAACAGGGGCGCCCGATGGCCTTCGGAGTTGACGTTGACGACCCGGCCGGCGCCGGCGCGCAGGAGCGGGAGGAGCCTGCCGGTCATGGAGTACGGAGCGAGGTGGTGGACGGCGAGGTTCAACTCGATGCCCTCGTCGGTCGTCCGCCGCGTAGGGATCATCACGCCGGCGTTGTTGACCAGGGCGTCGAGATGGTCGACGGCGCTCTCGATCCGCGTGACGGCGTGGTCGATCCCGGCGCTGGTGGCGACGTCCGCGCCGATCACGACGGCGCCCGGCACCTGTTCGGCGAGCCGCTGGACGCGCTTCGGATCACGGCCGACGAGAACGAGCCGGTGGCCGTCTCGCGCGAGCTGATCGGCTGCTGTGCGCCCGAGGCCCGAGGTGGCGCCGATGAACGCGATCGTACGGATCGTCTCGGTCATGGCGGCGGGCTCCTCAGCCGAGCCCGAAGGCGGTCTTGACGAGCCGTTCCCGCAGACCCGCCGGCAGGTGCGCCAGAACCCCGAAGATCGCGACACCCGACCCCGCCATGTAGCGGCGCCTGGGCCTGCGCGCGGCGACGGCGGCGACGATCGTCTTGGCGACCGCGTCGACGGGGCCGAGCCTCTGCTTGGCGGCCGCCTTGGCGAAGGCGGCGAGCTGGTCGTCGTAGAGCCCGACCCGGGCCGGATCGGCGGCCCTGAGCGCCGCTCGGGCGGCGGTGTCGGCCTTCTGGAAGATCGCCGTGTCGGTCCCGCCCGGCTCGATCACGACCACGGGGATGCCCCACGCGCCGAGCTCGACGCGCAGGGAGTCCGAGAACGACGCCAAGGCCGCCTTGCTGGCGCCGATCGGGGCCATGAACGGGGCCGGCACACGGGCGGTCGGCGCACTGACGTTGATGATCCGTCCCGTCCCCTCCCGCAGCAGCGGCAGGAACGCCTGGATCACATGAGCCGGCCCGAACGTGTTGACCTCGAACTGGCGGCGCAGCTCCCCCGCGGGCACCAGCTCGAGCGGCCCCTGGACGATCACGCCGGCATTGTTGATGACGGCCCGGAGCCCGCGCCCGCCCAGGGATTCTTCGACCACCTTGGCGGCGCTGTCGACGCTGGACGGATCGGTCACGTCGATCACGACCGTCTCCACACCGCGAATGCCGGCCAACGGGCCCGTATCGGCGTGGACACCCGCGAAGACCCGGTAGCCCGCCTCCGCCAGTCGCTCGGCGGTCGCCGCGCCGATGCCGGCGGCCGCTCCGGTAATGAACACACTGTCCTGCGTCATCTCACTCCCTCAGATGTGCCTATACACATGTCACGACGCACATGTGACACAATGGCAACCCGTGGCCGACATGTCAACAGGCACATGTCGTCATCGAACGCGAGGTGGTGGGATGTCGCTGAGGCACGCGCTCATGGGGCTGCTGGCCGAGCAACCGGCGAGCGGCTGGGACCTCACCCGTCGTTTCGACGACCTGCTGGGCACCGTCTGGCCCGCCGGACACCCGCAGATCTACCGCGAGCTACGGAAGCTCCAGGACGACGGCCTCATCGAGATGGACTCCGAGGGGCCGCGCGGACGCAAGGCGTATCGGGTCACGAAATCGGGCGTCGAGGAGGTCCGCCGCTGGCTGACCTCCGTCGAGGTCGACCACACGCTGCGGCTGGAGCCCGTACTGCGGTCGGTGTTCTTCTGGCTGATGACGCCGGAGGAGCTGACCGCCCACCTGGAGAAGGAGGCCGCCTTCTACCACGACCTCGCGGAGAAGTACCGCGAGCTCGCGGCCGCCAAGGACCGCGGCGAGTACGGCGACAGCCCCCAGACCAGGTCCATCCGCATCGCCGCCGAGGCCGGCATCAGACTCCACCAGGCCCTCGGCGACTGGGCGGCCTGGACCCAGAACCACCAACCCGGCCCCTCCGAGGACACGGCCGCGCACGACCACGATCAGCCGCACACGCGGCCCGGAGATTGAGACGCGGGCCGACGCCGACCCGGGCTTCCGTGGGGTCTTCAGCGCCGCCGGTCACGGGGTGATGCCGCGACGGAGGAGTCCGAGGCACCGTTCGGTCTGATCGGTGCCGACGCTGGCCACGGCGATGCCGTTGGCCAGTGCGAGCAGGTCGGATACATCGAGTTCGGTATCGACGGCGCCACGGTCTTGGGCGCGCGCCAGCAATGTGGACGCGGTCGTACGCATCGCCGTGTGCCAGCGATCGAACAATGCCGAGCGCTGCCCACCCTGATCGTTGGGGATGGCCAGCGCCAGCTCCCGTTTCGCGCCCACGTGCGCGATGAAGGCGCGCAGCCAGCCGAAGAGCGCGTCACCGGGCGACTCATCCTCGAGCAGGGCCTCGCCCTGGGCGCAGAGCGCGGCCACCTCGTCGGCGTAAACGGCGATGATCAGCTCGCGCCGCGTCGGGAAATGCCGGTACATCGTGGCGTTGCCGATCCCCGCCCGGCGTGCGATGTCGTCGAGAGGCGCGTCGACGCCGCGTTCACCGAAGACCTCCCTGGCGGTGGCCAGCAGCCGCTCGTAGTTGCGCTGCGCGTCAGCCCGGCGCGGGCGCCGCGGCTGATCTTGGTCGGGCGCGGGGCCGACACCGGCCGATGACATGGCCCTCCTTGCGAATCGGGGATGTCCCCGATTAGAGTACCTGAGCAGTTAACCGGGGAATTCCCCAGTTATGCCCTGACTGGTGGAGGAGACACCACATGTCGGAACAGGCGAATGCCGCGGCCTCGGTCGCCGGCGCGGCCGAGGTCCACCGCCGCATCATCGAGTTGTTCGGCGCGGGCCGGCGTGAGGAGGCACTGGCGCTCGTCGATCCGGACGCCATCGACCACCGCGGAGGCGCTTTGGGCGATCACCAGGGGGTGGCCGCCTGGAAACAGAAGTGGGAACACATGGGTGACGGCGTCCGGTCGACGATCGAGCAGAACGTCGCTTCCGGCGATTTCTCCGTCAACCGCTACACCGTTCGCGGCACTCACACGGCGTCTGGGCGCCGTTATGAAGTCACCGGCATCGACATGGTCCGCGTGCGGGACGGCAAGATCGTTGAACACTGGGCCCTGCTCGACTCGGCCGCGATGCGCCACCAGTTGGGCGTCGGCGACGACGCCTGACGGCAACGGCTTCAGCGGCGTCACGGCTGGGGATCGCCTTCGGCCAGGATGCGGGCCTGGCGGAGGTCGAGCTTGCCGGCCGGGGTGCGGGGGACGCGGGGGACGAAGACCACGGTGCGGGGTTTCTTGTAGCCGGCCAGCCGGGACGTGACCGCGGACTGGATGTCGGACGGGGTCGGCGCCGCGCCGGGGGTCACGGACACGACGGCGGTGATCCGGTGGCCCCAGCGGGGGTCGGGCACGCCCACGACGACGACGTCGCCGACCTCCGGGTGCGCGGCGATGGCCTGTTCGACCTCTTCCGCGTAGACCTTCTCGCCGCCGGTGTTGATCACGCGGCCCTGGCGGCCGAGCAGGACCAGGGAGCCGTCCTCGCGGATCGTGGCCAGGTCGCCGGGGACGGTGTGGCGGACGCCGTCGATCAGCCGGAACGTGGCCGCCGACCGGGCCGGGTCGCCCAGGTACGCGGCGTCGTCGGCGCACGGCGCGGCCAGCCGGCCCACCTCGCCGGGGCGTACGTCGCGGTCGTCCGCGTCGATCACCCGCGCGCCGGGCAGCAGCTCGAACGTGGACGTGATGGCGCCGCCTGACCTCGTCGTCACCGACGACGCGAACGGGCCGCCCTCGGACGCCGCGATGACGTCCACCAGCCGGACGTCCGCGTGGTCGAGCAGCCGCCGCTTCACCCCGGGGCTCCACGTCACGCCGACGCTGCGGATCTCGCGCAGCGCGCTGAGCCGGTACGGACGCCCGGCGGCCGCGGCCGCGTCGAGCACGTCGGCGAACGGCGCGGCGAACACGTCCCCGACCAGGCACAGGTTCGTGACCTCGTGCCGGTCCACCAGTACGGCCAGCTCCCGCGGGTCGTACGTACGCGATCGCGCGAACACGACCGTGCCCGCGGCCAGCAGCGTGCCGAGCGCGGTGTACAGCCCCGTGGCGTGGATCAGCGGCGGCGCGACCAGCGTGACCAGCCGGCCTGGCCCGTCGCTCAGCCGCCGGGTCACCGCCCGCAGCTCGTCCAGGTCGGCGGGGCGCGGCACGCCCCGGACCCCGTACCCGTTGCCCGCCGCGATCCCGAACAGCTCGGTCTGCCGGTTGCGCACGCCCTTGGGACGCCCGGTGGTGCCGCCGGTGAACATCAGCCACTCGTCGTCCCCGGACCGCGGCTCGCGGAGCAGCGGGGACGCGGCCGCGATGGCCGCGGCGTAGTCGTCCGCGCGCCCGGCCAGCGGGTCCGGCCCGTCCGCGGCGCCCAGCCGTACGATCGGCGAGTCCCGTACCGCGTCCGCGACGTCCGTGCTGAGCGCGGCGTCCGCGACGATGACGGTCGCCCCGGAGCCCGTCAGCAGCTCGGCGATCTCGCGGGACCGGTAGCGGTAGTTCACGTTCACCGGCGCGGCGCGCAGCTTCAGCACGGCGAGCAGCGTCTCCACGTACTCCGGCCCGTTGTACAGCGCCATCGCGACCCGCGAGCCGTGCCGCACACCGCGCCCGCGCAGGTGCCGGGCCAGCCGCGCGGCGCGGTCGTCCAGTTCCCGCCACGTACGCCGGACGTCGCCCTGGATGATCGCGGTCCGCTCGGCGCGCTCGTCCGCGACGACCTCGAACAGCGTCGCGAGGTTCTCGCGCACGGCGTCCTACCCCAGCCCGAACAGCCGCGCGGCGTTGTCCTTGAGGATCAGCGGCCGGACCTCGGGACGGATGTCCAGGTTGGCGAAGTCCCGCAGCCAGCGGTCCGGTGTGATCAGCGGGTAGTCCGAGCCGAACAGCACCTTCTCCCGCAGCAGCGTGTTGGCGTACTGGACGAGCTGCGGGGAGAAGTACTTCGGCGACCAGCCGGACAGGTAGATGTACACGGCCGGCTTGTGCAGCGCGACCGACAGCGCCTCGTCCTGCCAGGGGAACGACGGGTGCGCCAGGATGATCGGCATCCCGGGGAAGTCGACCGCGACGTCGTCGACGTGCATGGGGTTGGAGTACTTCAGCCGGATGCCGCCCCCACCGGGCTGCCCCGCGCCCGCGCCGCTGTGCCCGGTGTGGAACAGCGCGATCAGCCCCGCCTCGGCGATCACCTCGTACAGCGGGTACACCGCGCGGTCGTTGGGGAAGAAGCCCTGCGTGTTCGGGTGGAACTTGAAGCCGCGCACCGCGTGGTTCGCGATCAGCTCCCGCGCCATCCGCACACCGTCCGCGCCGCGCGCCGGGTCGATGCTCGCGAACGGGATCAGCACGTCGGAGTTCTCCGCGGCCAGCTCCGCGATCTCCTCGTTCGTGGGCGCGTCCGCCCGCCCGCCCGCCGCGCTGTCCACGCCGAACACGACCGCGGCCATGTCGCGTTCGCGGTAGTAGGCGGCGATGTCCGGCGTGGTGTTCGCCGCCACCCCATCCGTACGGAAGTAACTGGCCATCGCCTGCAGCCGCTCGTCCCCGCCGCCACCGTCACCGCCCGTACCGGCGGCGACCGACGCGTGCACGTGAACGTGGACGTCAATGGCGACAACAGCGGCGGGATCAACGGCCATGCCCGGGTCCTCCCCGTCTGCGGTGTTTCCCCGGACGCTAGACATCCTCCTTGCGATCGTCAACAAATTTGTCCCGTTAGGCGCGGACGACCACCCGCCTGTGCCGCCCCGCAACGGATGAACCCGTCCGGTGGGCTCAGATGGTCGTCGGCGGGGTGGCGGGGTCCAGCGGCAGGTTCGCCACCTCGGTGATCGGGTTGGCGGCGGGCCACACGTGCGTGTTCAGGTTGTCCACCAAGCGGCGCGCGTCGCCTTCATCGACGAAGTCGACCTCGATGAAGGTGGGGATGGCGTGGAACGTGTTCGCGTAGTCGATGACCCGGCCGAGCATCACGTTGTACCGGTTGACCGCGGTTGTCGCGGTCAACGCGGGCGCGGTGGCGAAGTGGTTGAGCAGGTTCAGCGTCCGGGTCGGCTGGCCGCCCCGGCTCTGCCCGCGTTCGGCCATCGGCGAGCCGGGCTCCCAGTTGCCCTGGAGACCGAAATCGGATTCCCGCACGTAGCGCCACACGAACGGCAGCGGGTGCTGGATCGACGGCGGGTCGCCGTTCCGCCGGTCGACGAAGAACACCAGCCGCGTTCCCCTCGCCTGCATGTCGGCTACCGTCGGCCAGGTGAACGCCGTTCCCCCGCCGGGGTTGACCGCCGGGTTCCACATGTTGCCCCCGGCGGGCACGGGAGGATCCGGCCAGAACGTGTACGGCATCGCGCCGCTGCTGACGAGGGCGTCCACGAAGAGCTGGTTCTGCGCGGCGTTCGGGTTCCAGCCGGCCTCGCTCTCGATGAGGATCGTCACGATCTCGTTGGGGTTGGCTTGGAGGAACGGCACGACGTCGGTGAGCATCTGGGCGAACGTGCGCAGTTGGAGCCCCGGCCGCCACCAGTTGTCGACGCACCATCCGTGGCAGAGATACAGCCCCTGGGTGCCGCCCGGGGGTGTGTACCGGTGAATGTCGATCGCCAGGCCGCGCACCCCGTAGCGGAGCTGCTCCGGGATCGACAGGTTCTGCTGCCGGTCGTGCGGCCACGCGCCGTCGTGCGTGTTGTTGAACGCGTTGTGCGCGACGAGGACGGTGCCCTGGTCGTAGCGGGGGCCGGCGGGCAGCGGCGGCGGCGCGGGGGGTAGCGCCTGGGCCTGTGGCTGGTGGAGGACATCGGTCAGCTTGTTCAAGGCGACGATCGAGCCGACCGTGAAGACGATGAGCCCGGCCGTCGCCGCCGCGATGAAGGGGAGGAGTGACCGTGGAGGGAACGGGATCCAGGTCGCCAGCGCCGACGTCCCCGACGGGCGGGTCCGTTCCAGCGCCGACCCGGGCGCGAAGCCGCGGACGCCGGCCATGCACCACGAGCAGTCGGCGGTCAGCGTCCGGATCAGCCCGCTGCCCAGCAGCTCGGCGGCGCGCAGCGCGCGGTCCGGCAGCGCCGTCGCGTCGACGCCGACAGCGGCGACCGCGATGATCCGGCCCGGCGGCGCCGCCTCGACCAGCTTGGCGAACCGGTCGGCGGCACCGGGATCGGCGACGACGTCGTACCGGTCCGCCGACAGCGTCCGGCCGGTGGCCTCGTCGAGCACCACCGCGTTGAGCCCCGGCCCGTAGCCTGCGGCGATCGGCACGGTCGCGCCGAGCGAGGAGATCCGCGTGTAGTCCCCTCCGGCGCGTATGGACACGCTGAAGCCCGACCCCGGGTTCCGAATGTCGGGGAACAGCCAGTACGCGCTGGACACGCTCGTCGGCGCCAGCGACTCCGCGACCGTGTCCGGTCTGCCGCCCTTGCGGCCCACCAGCGACCAGGCGCCGCCGACCGCGGCCTTGCGGACCAGGCCGGAGCCCAGCGACTCGCAGGCGCGAAGCGCGTCCTCCGTCAGCGCCGAGCCCGCGTCCGGGTCGAGCACCACCGACACCACGCGATTGTCCTTCAGCGGCTTCACCCAGGCCGCGAACGATGCCGACCCGCCCGCGGTGAGGTCGAAAACCTGGGCGTCCACGACGTCGCCGGTGACGGCGTCGAACATCGCCGCCCGCAGCGCGCCGCGCCGGTCCGGCAGGCGCACCGCCTCGGGGTTGAACGTCGTGGCCAGTGAGGTGTCCGGCGCACCCGCGACCGCCCCCGCGTCCAGCACGACGAACGGCCGGGCCACCCCGGCCTCGGCCATGGCGATCGGGGCGGCGAGCGACACCCACGTAGAACCGTCCGACGCGAAGACCTCCGCCGCCGCCCCCGGCGCGCAGCCCTTGCGGCCGATCAGCGCCCAGGCCACGTCCTTGGTCACCTGGCGGATCAGCCCGCTGCCCAGCGACTCGCAGGCGCGTAAGGCCCGCGGCGTCAGCTTCTCCGCGCTCGAACCCCGCGTCCCCGCGACCACCAGCCGCCCGACGGGCAACGCCTCGACGTACGCGGCGAAGGCGTCGGCCTCCGCGGCAGAACTCTGCGTCTGGAAGATTCTCGAGCCGAGCAGTTGCCCGGTGATCTCGTCGATGACCACGACATGCAGCCCGGTGGTGTCCTGCCAGTCCTTCATCGGCAGTTCGTCCGGCGTCAGCCCGCCGATCGACAGGTCGAACGGGCCGCGGGACACCCAGCCGGTCGACAGCACCGACAGCGCGAACGGCGTCGGGCCGCCCGCATGGGACAGCACGTGCCAGTACCGGCTGATCTCGCTGTCGCCCAGGCCGTCGCCCCACGCCTCCGCCGCCGTACCGGGCGGCGAACCCTTCACCCCGACCAACGACCACCGCGCGGCGTACCGCACCTGCCTGCTGTACTTGCCGCCGAGCGAGTCGCATGCCTGGTGCGCGCGTTCGGTGAAGTTCTTCGCGGCGCCGTGCGAGTCGACGATCGCGACGAGCTTCCCGGGCGGCAGCTTCTCGATGTCGGCGGCGAACCGCTCCGCCTCCGTGAGGTCCGTCTTGCCGTCCTTGCTGCGCACAGGCTCGTAGCCGCTCACCCGGTCGACCACGCCTGTCGCATCGTCGATGACGACCACCGTGATCGTCCAGTCGTCCATGCCCCGCTTCGGCGTCACCACGGTCTCCTGGACCTCGACGTTGCTCGCCTCGCGGCGGTTCGCGGCCGTCGCCGTCACCCGGATCGCGGCGGGGTCGGCGTCGGCCTCGGGCGCGAACGTGCCGGAGATCTCCGCCGCGCCGGGGGCCGTACCCGTACGCTCCCGCGCCAGGCCGCGGGCCAGCCCGCGCCGCCCCAGCATGGCCCAGGCGTCGCCGGGCCGCAGGTCGCGGACCGCCGAGCTGCCCAGCGACTCGCAGGCGCGCGCCACCCGCTCGTCGAGCGGCCCGTCCGACGGGGCGCAGGCCGCGACCGCGACCCACCGCCCCGCCGGGACGCCCTCCACGAGCTCGGCGAAGGGATCCGCGCCCGGGCCGCCGCCCTGCGCGGCATACCAGCCGGACGTAAGGACCTGGCCGTCGGCCGGGTCGATGACCATGACCATCAGGCCGCCGCGCGCCAGGTCGTTGTCCGGTACCAGCGTCTCCTCGTCCGCCTGGATGCGTGACGCCGTACCCGCCGAGCGCACGAGGTACGTGATCGGCCGGTCACCGCGCGTCCAGCCCATCGGCAGCGAGGGGAACTTCTGCTCGAGTGTCAGCGAGTAGCCGGTCGGCCAGTCGGCGTGGTGCACCACGCCGCCCTTGACGAAGCCGAGCACGCCGTTGGGGTGCATGTACGCGGCGTCCACGCCGGTGTTGAAGTCCGCCGGCAGCCCCGGGAACAGCTCCGCGATCGTCTTCGTCGCCCCGGCCGCCCAGTCGCCGTGGTGCACCAGGCCGCCCTTGACGAACCCCGGCACGCCCGTCGGGTACATGTACATCACGTCGACGCCCGCCTGGAAGTCCGCCGGCAGCCCGGCGAACACCTCGCCCAGCGTCTTGACCGTGCCGGCCGCCCAGTCCGTCTGGTGAACGTAGCCGCCCTTGACGAAACCGAGCGCCCCGTCCGGCCGTACGTACCCGGTCCGCGCCCCCGAGGTGAACAACAGCGGCAGCGACGGATAAGCCGTCCCGAGCGGCGCGGCCCCGCCCGGATCCCCCTCAGTCGAATGAACCTGGTTCCGCCGCACGACCCGGAAGTTCCCATCGGGAAGAAGGAACACGGCATCGACCAACCGCGCGTCCGCCACAGCGCCCACCACCGTCCCGTTCGACACCCCCCAGGCCGATTACACACCGCAACCCCCCCGAGATCCCCCTCCCGGCCAGAACCGGACGCCCGCGGATGACACGGCGACAGGACCGTCCCGCGCACGCGGGGAGCACACTGGCTGACCTGCGAGCAGAGCGGTTCTTATGGCCGGCGGGAATCCCCGCGCCCCTTCGAAGAACGCGATTCTTGGAATCGGTCCGGGCCGTGAGCGAGTCGCCGTGGATAGGTGCATGAAGCGCCCGGGAGGGTGTCATCGTCCAAAAGCGATACCTAGGCTGACGGCTGCACCTCTGTATACGGCCTGCCGAGGGTGGTGCTCCACCATGTGGGATGCACATCGTCCCGGGCGCATGCCGGCGAAGCTCGACAGCGCGACCGTGCTCGCGGCGTGGGAACGGTTCGTCCAGGGCGAGGACCAGGTTCCGGGGGTCAGGCCCGAGGTGGCGATCTCCTGGCACCGCTGCCGCGACCAGCACCGGGTGGACCCGCAACTGACGCAGGCACCGGTCGCCGTCGCGCAGGCCGACCACAGCCCGGAACACGACGTGGTCATCGCCGAGCTGAGCTTCCGGGCCGCGACCGTGGCGCACGAGGTCGCCAACCTCGGCGGCGTCGTCACCATCACCGACGCCACCGGCCGGATCCTCGCCGAATGGGGCGACCAGGCCGTCGTCGCCAGGGCCACCGACTGCACGATGGCGCCGTGGTTCTGCTGGTCCGAGGGCGCGACCGGCACCAACGGCATGGGGACGGCCCTGGAGACGCACGGGCCCGTCGTGATCCGGGGGGCCGAACACTGGTGCCAGGCGTTCCACGACTGGGCCTGCGCGGGCATCGCCGTACGTGACGTGGCCAGCCACGAGCCGCTCGCGGTCCTGAACATCTCCTTCTGGCGCGGGCAGCTCCCCGTGGCCGTCCCGGCCTGGCTGACGAACGCGGCCACCAAGACCCAGCAGAAGCTGCGCAGGCGCGCACGCGACAGCGGCGCCGAGCTGGTGGCGGCGTTCTCCCAGGCCAGGGCGCGCCCGTCGGCCGCGCTCGCGGTCCTGGACACCGCGGGCAAGGTGGTGATCGCGGACGAGACGGCGAGCGTGCTGATGGGCGTGCCCGCCTCCACGCCGGCGCTCGACCCGACCGTACGGTGGAAGCCCGGCCTGCCGGAGCTGATCGAGGCCGCCCGCTACGGCAGCCGCCAGGCGGTACGCGATCCCGACTGGGTCGGCTCGACCCAGATCTTCACCCACCTCTGCGACGAGCCGACCACGGTCAGCCTCCGCCCCCTCTTCCAGGCCGGGCACCTGATCGGGAGCCTGGTCACGTTCGGCGCCCCTGACGGGGAGAAGGTCCCTCCGGCGACAGGGCCGGCCCTCGCTTCGACACGTCCGCGCCACGTGGTCGCGACCCGGAACAACCGGCTGGTCCTGCTGCGTCCGCCGGAGGTCTCCTTCGCCGAATCGGAGGGAAACGACGTGTGGCTGTGCACCGACGAGGGGCGGCTGCGCGCCGCCTCACCCGGCCTGGACAAGTTCGACGGCGACCTGGCCGATGCCGGGTTCCTGCGGGTGCACCGCCGGTACGTGGTCAACCTGAGCCGGGTCAGGGAGATCGAGCGCGGCGCCAAGGGCGACCTGTCCCTCGTCATGGACAACCCGGAGAGCACGATGGTGCCGGTCTCCCGGCGGAACGCGCCCGCCGTACGACGAGCGCTGGACATATGAGCGCCCGGCCCCGTCACCACCCGGCCGGCGGCGCCGGCAACCGCGACTGGTGGCCGTACCGGCTCGACCTGGCGATCCTGCGGACCAACCCGCCCGAGGCCGATCCCCTGGGCGCGGACTTCGACTACGCCGCGGCGTTCCGCGCGCTCGACCTCGACGCCCTGGCCGCGGACGTGGACGCGGTCCTGACCACCTCACAAAAGTGGTGGCCCGCGGACTTCGGCCACTACGGGCCGCTGGTGCTCCGGATGGTCTGGCACGAGGCCGGTACGTACCGCGCCGCCGACGGCCGCGGCGGCGCGTCCACCGGCATGCAGCGCTTCGCGCCGCAGAACGGCTGGCCGGACAACCGCAATCTGGACAAGGCGCGCCGCCTGCTGTGGCCGGTGAAGAAGAAGTACGGCCGCGCGATCTCCTGGGCGGACCTGCTGGTCTTCGCGGGCAACCGGGCCCTGGAGTCGATGGGCTTCACCACCTTCGGCTTCGCCGGCGGCCGGCGCGACGCCTGGGCGGCCGACGCCGACGCGTACTGGGGTCCCGAGCGCGCCTGGCTCGACGACAAGCGGCACGACCGCGTACGGGAGCTGGAGAGCCCGCTGGCCGCCGACCAGATGGGGCTCATCTACGTCAACCCGGAGGGGCCGAACACCGTCCCGGACCCGCGGACCTCGGCCCGCGACATCCGCGACACGTTCCGCCTCATGGGGTTCGACGACGCGGAGACCGTCGCGCTGATCGCGGGCGGGCACACCTTCGGCAAGACCCACGGCGCGGCCGACCCGGACCGCCATCTCGGCCCGGACCCCGAGGGCGCGCCGCTGGAGCGGCAGGGCCTGGGCTGGCAGAGCGACCACGGAACGGGCATGGGCGCCGACGCCGTCTCCAGCGGGCTGGAAGGAACGTGGACGACCGCGCCGACGCGGTGGGACAACGGCTTCTTCGCGAGCCTGTACGGCTACGAGTGGGAGCTTGAGCTGAGCCCCGCGGGCCTGTGGCAGTGGATCCCCCGCGACGGAGGCGGGGCGGGCACCGTGCCGGACGCCCACGATCCGTCGCGGACCCACCATCCGACCATCCTGACGACCGACCTCGCGCTGCGGTACGACCCGGCGTACGAACCGATCGCGCGGCGCTTCCACGAACACCCGGACCAGCTCGCGGACGCGTTCGCCCGCGCCTGGTTCAAGCTGACGCACCTGGACATGGGCCCGCGCGAGCGCTACCTCGGCCCGCTGGTCCCCGCGGAACGGCTGCTCTGGCAGGACCCGATCCCGGCCGTGGACCACGGGCTGATCGGGGCCGCGGAGATCGCGGAGCTGAAGACGCGGATCCTCGGCTCGGGGCTGCCGGCCGCCGAGCTGGTGTTCACCGCGTGGGCGTCGGCGTCGACGTATCGGTGCAGTGACGGGCGCGGCGGGGCCAACGGGGCCCGGATCCGCCTCGGACCGCAGCGCGGCTGGCCGGTCAACGACCCGGACACGCTGGAGCGCGTGCTGCCCGTCCTGGACGAGATCCGCGGGTCGTTCAATGCCGCCCGTACGGACGGCATGAGGGTCTCGCTGGCCGACCTGATCGTGCTCGGCGGATGCGCCGCGATCGAGCGGGCCGCCCGCGCCGGCGGCCACGACATCGCGGTCCCCTTCCGCCCGGGGCGCATGGACGCGCCGCAAGAGTGGACCGACGAGGAGTGGTTCGCGGCGCTCGAACCGGACTCCGACGGGTTCCGCAACCACCGCGGCAAGGACACCCGCCTGCCGCCGGAGCACCTGCTGGTCGACCGCGCCGGCCTGCTGGGGCTGACCGCGCCCGAGATGACCGTCCTCGTGGGGGGCCTGCGCGTGCTGGACGCGAACTGCGGGCGTTCCCCGCTGGGTGTGCTCACCTCGACCCCCGGGGTGCTGACCAACGACTTCTTCGTCAACCTGCTCGACATGGGCGTCATCTGGACGCCCGCCGGCGGCGACGCGGAGACGTACGAGGGCCGCGACCGCGTCACCGGGGAGCTCAGGTGGACCGGCAGCCGCGTCGACCTCGTGTTCGGCTCCCACTCCGAGCTGCGGGCGCTGGCCGAGGCGTACGCGGCCGACGACGCGCGGGAGAGGTTCGTACGGGACTTCGCGGCCGCCTGGGACAAGGTCATGACCCTCGGCCGGTACGACATTCCGCACGAGCGGTAGCCGCCGGCGGACGAACGGCGCCGCCCGCGCAACCTAACGGCCGCGCTTGTCAGCCGGATTTCCGCGACGTAACGTCCGGATAAATCGTCGTTCAACCGTCAACTGACCGCGAATGCGACCGGGCCGGTCGCGGCAATTTCGCGCGCCTTTGAAAATCCGGATCAATGCCTTTCATATCTGCCGTCTACCGCGATATTGCGCATGTTTCATGTCCGTTCGACAAGGGATTACGGATGAGGAGGTGAGCCCGATGACGGTCGCGCAAGATCGAGCCGCCCTTCTGGACGAACTCGGGGTCAACGTCCAGAACAGGGCCGCACTGGGGCGCATGCTGGGCACCGGGAACGTCGGGCAGGCGACGGAGAACGCCGACGGCACAATGTCGGCGACCATTCGCATTCAGCCCGACGAGATCAGTTGGGATCCGGGAATCCTGGTCCTGCCCCATGGCGGCGACCTCGAACTCGAGCTCATCAACGACGACCTGAACACGCACTGCGCGCTGCTGCCCAGCAATGGAGACCGGAAATTCATCTGGCTGGTCAACCATTCGAAAGGCAAGGCGAAGCTCAACCTCGACGGACCGGGCGCGTACTGGTTCAGCTCGCCCACGGGCAACGACGAGGGCCGGGGACTGACCGGCGCGATCGTCGTGCTGGGCGACGTGCCCCCGGAGGCCCGCCTCGACCGTCCCGACCAGCCACGGCCATAGGCGGGAGGAGCCACCATGACCACTGTTGAAGAACCGTACGTGGACGCCGGCGAGGCCATCGACCAGGGGCAGTTGAGCGCCAAGCGGGGAGACGCCCCGTCGGTGGCCGCCAACGTCACCTACGAGCGCATCCAGGACGCCCGTTCGGAGTCGCAGAACTGGCTCACCTACTACGGCGCCTACGACGGCCAGCGGTACAGCCTGCTTGACCAGATCAACACCGAGAACGTGAGCCGCCTCGGGCCCGCCTGGATCTTCCAGGCCGGCGCAAGCGGCCTCATCGCGGGAGCGTCGACGTACGCGTTCGAGGCGACCCCGATCGTCGTGGACGGGGTCATGTACGTCTCCGGCTGGGACGGCTGGCTGTGGGCGCTGGACGCGGTGACCGGCACGGAGTTCTGGCGGTACAAGCACGCCGTGCCGTACGACGTGTCGCTGTGCTGCGGGAACGTCAACCGCGGCGTCGCCGTGGCCAAGGGCAAGGTCTTCATGACCACCGCCAACGCCCACGTGCTCGCGCTCGACGCCGCGTCCGGCAAGAAGGTGTGGGACAAGACCTACGGCGACGTACGGGCCGGGGAGAGCGCCACGGTCGCCCCGCTGATCATCAAGAACATGGTCATCGTCGGCAGCTCCGGCGGCGAGTTCGGCGTACGCGGGCACATCGACGCCTTCGACGTGGACAGCGGCGAGCACGTCTGGCGCTGCTACAACGTGCCGAAGCCCGGGGAGCCCGGGTCGGAGACCTGGCCCGCCGACGGCGAGGCGTGGGCGCGCGGCGGCGCGAACGCCTGGATCACCGGCACGTTCGACCCCGAGACCAACCTGCTGTACGTGGGCACGGGCAACCCGGCGCCGGACTTCGACGGAGAGGTCCGCGAGGGCGACAACCTCTACACGGACAGCATCATCGCCGTCGACGTCGACGCCGGCCAGATCCGCTGGCACTACCAGTGCACGCCCCACGACCTGTGGGACTACGACAGCATGAGCGAGTGCATCCTGTTCGAGCACGAGGGCCGCAAGCTGCTCGGGCACTTCGACAAGAACGGCTACTTCTTCGTCGTCGACCGTACGGACGGCTCGCTCGTCAACATCACCCCGTTCGTCGACCGCATCGACTGGGGCGCGATCACCCGCGACGGCCAGGTGACTCCGCGGCGCTACCCGGACGCCGAAGGCGACCCGGTCCACTTCTTCCCCGGACCCGCGGGCGCCAAGGAGTGGACGCACGCGGCCTACAGCCCGAGGACGCACCTCTTCTACGTCCCGGTGCAGGACGTCGGGGCCACCGCGACCCGGCGGCGCCGTGAGTTCAAGGAGTCCATCCCGTACTGGGGCGCCGGCGTGCAGGTCGACGCCGACAACATGACCGGGTGCGTCAGCGCGTTCGACGCCGACGGCGAGGAGAAGTGGCGCTGGCGCAACGACGTCCCGATGTGCGCGTCCGTGCTGGCGACCGCCGGCGACCTGGTGTTCGCCGGCGAGCCGACTGGCGAGTTCAACGCCCTGGACGCCCGCACCGGCGAGCTGCTGTGGCAGTTCCAATGCGGCAGCGGCCACCACAGCAGCCCGGTGACGTACGCGGTCGACGGCAAGCAGTACGTCGCCGTCCCCGTCGGCTGGGGCGGCTGGATCGAGGGTTTCCTGCCCGGCCTGCTCGGTGCCGGCCACGGCAGCGCCCTGATCGTGTTCGCCCTGCCGGACAGCACTGAGGGGAGGTGAGTCCGTGGAGTCCCAGCTCGCTGTGTGGGAGACGCCCGAGTTCGACGAGATCGCCGTCGCGCCCGAGGTGACCATGTACTTCGCGCAGATGGACGACTGACCGGACGTCGCGGGCGCCGGGCGGGCAGCCCGGCGCCCCGGCGGTCACGAACGGAGGCGCGCGTGTTCTGCAGGGTGCTGGGCTCGGCGGCGGGAGGCGGTTCGCCGCAGTGGAACTGCGGCTGCCCGGTGTGCGCCGCGGTCCGTTCCGGGACCGGCCCCGTACGCACCCAGTCCAGCGTCGCGGTCAGCGCCGGCCGGCGGCGCTGGTTCGTGATCAACGCCTCGCCGGACGTCCGTACGCAGATCGAGGCGTTCCCCGGGCTGCACCCGTACGAGGGCCGGGCGACCCCCATCGAGGCGGTGCTGCTCACCGACGCCGAGCTCGACCATACGCTGGGCCTGCTGCTGTTGCGCGAGGCCGGCGCCGTGCGGCTGTACGCCACGCCGTCGGTGCACAAGACGCTGTGCGCGGGCTCGGGCGTGGTGCGGACGCTGGAGCGGTACTGCCCGGTGGAGTGGGAGGCCGTGGCGCCCGGGGCCGAGATGCCGCTGGCGGACGGGCTGTCCTGCCGGGCGTTCGACGTGCCCACCACCAAGCGCGACCGGTTCGCGGTCGGCGGCGCCGAGGGCCGCGTCGTCGGCTACCGGCTGGCCGACGCGCGTACCGGCGGGACGCTGGTGTACCTGCCGGGTGTGCAGGCGCTCACCGAGGAGGTCCGCGTGCAGATCGCGGGCTGCGACTGCCTGCTGATCGACGGCACCTGCTGGCGCGACGACGAGCTCGTCCGGCTCGGCCTGGCCGGCAAGACCTCACGGGAGATGGGCCACCTGCCGATCGACGGGCCGGACGGCAGCCTGGCGCGCCTGGCCGGCCTGGGGGTGCGCCGGACGGTCTTCGTGCACATGAACAACACCAACCCGATCCTGCTCCAGGACTCGCCCGAGCGGCGGCTGGTGGAGGACGCCGGCATGGAAGTGGCCGTGGACGGCCTGGAAGTCGAGGTGTGAGCTGCAATGACCATGACCACCGATGCCACGCGGACCGATGTCGACGGCTTCGTCGAGACGCTGCGCGCCCACTCCGAGCGCTACCACGACGCGCACCCGTTCCACGTACGGATGAACGCCGGCCGGCTGAGCCGTACGCAGATCCGGGGCTGGGTGGCCAACCGCTTCTACTACCAGGAGAACCTGCCGCGCAAGGACGCCGGGATCCTCGCGAACTGCACCGACCAGGCGGTCAGGCGCCGCTGGATCCGGCGGATCACCGATCACGACGGCACCGCCGCGGGCGAGGGCGGCATCGAGGCGTGGCTGCGCCTCGGCGAGGCCGCCGGCCTGACCCGCGAGGAGATCCTGGACCACCGGCACCTGGTGCCCGGGGCGCGGTTCGCGGTCGACGCGTACGTGGACTTCACCCGTACCCGCCCGTGGGTGGAGGCGGTGGCCTCGTCGCTGACCGAGATGTTCGCGCCCGACCTGATGGCCGAGCGGCTGGCCGCGTTCGAGCGCTGGTATCCGTGGATCGACCGCGACGGCCTCGCCTACTTCCGCGCCCGCCTCGAACAGGCACCGCAGGACTGCGAGCACGCCCTGGAGGTGGTCACCGCGTACTGCCTGACCGACCGGGAACGGGACGCCGCCGTCGCCGCCCTGTCGTTCAAGTGCGACGTGCTGTGGGCCCTGATGGACGCAATCGACCAGGCCTACCCGGAGTGACGCGATGGATCTCGCCACTGGGCCCCGGCTGGCGCGCCACGTCCGGCTGGCCTTCGACCGCACCCGGGACCGCCCGGTGCTGCTGCTCCCCGAGACGGTGGTGGTGCTGAACGGGACCGGCGCGGCCATCCTGAGGCTGTGCGACGGGCGGCGGAGCGTCGAGGAGATCGTGGCCGAGCTGGGCACGGAGTACGCGGCCGTCTCCGAGGACGACGTACGGGGATACCTGTCCCGGCTCGTCGCCCGGCGGTGCGTGGAGCCGGCCGATGGATAGCCCCTTCGGCCTGCTCGCCGAGCTCACCTACCGCTGCCCGCTGGCCTGCGCGTACTGCTCGAACCCGGTGAACATGGCCGACTACACCGACGAGCTCACCACCGCCGAGTGGCTCCGGGTGCTGGCCGGGGCGGCGGACCTGGGCGTGCTGCAGTTCCACCTGTCCGGCGGGGAACCGCTGCTCCGGCGCGACCTGGCGGAGATCGTGGCCGGCGCGCACGGCCTGGGCATGTACACCAACCTCGTGACCAGCGCGCTCGGGCTGTCCCGTACGAAGGCCGAGGAGCTGCGCGCCGCCGGGCTCGACCACGTCCAGGTCAGCGTCCAGGCCGACGATCCGGCGCTGTCCGACCGGATCGCCGGAACCCCGTCGTTCCGGCGCAAGATCGCGGCGATGGGCCTGGTCAAGGAGCTGGGCTGGCCGCTCACCGTGAACGTGGTGCTGCACCGGCGCAACATCGACCGGGTCGCCGGCGTGCTCCGGCTGGCCGAGGACGTGGGCGCCGACCGGGTGGAGCTGGCCAACACGCAGTACTACGGCTGGGCCTGGCGCAACCGCGACGCGCTGCTGCCGAGCCGGGCGCAGCTCGAGGCGGCCGAGGTGGTCGTACGGGCGGCCCGCGAACGCCTGCGGGACCGCATGGACGTCCTGTACGTCATCCCGGACTACTACAGCCGCTACCCCAAGCCGTGCATGAGCGGCTGGGCGTCGCGGATGCTGACCGTGACGCCGAACGGCGACGTCCTGCCGTGCCCGGCCGCCCAGTCGCTGCCGCTGCCGCGCGCGAGCGTACGGGAACGGTCGCTGGACTGGATCTGGACGCGGTCGCCGGTGATGAACGCGTACCGGGGGACGGACTGGATGCCGGACCCGTGCCGTACGTGCGACCGGCGGGACGTCGACTTCGGCGGGTGCCGCTGCCAGGCGTTCCAGCTCACCGGCGACGCCGCGCGTACCGACCCGGTCTGCCACCTGTCGCCGGACCACGGCCTGGTCGCGCGCGCGGTCGACGCCGCCAACGCCGGCTCCCGTGCCGGCGACCCTCCGTTGATCCCTCGCCCGCACCGGGCCGGATGAAGCGAGGCCGCCATGATCTGGGAAGTGCTCGCCCTCGGATTCGTGCTCAGCCTGGACAACTTCCGGGTGGCGATCGTGCTCGGCACCGTCCCCTTCGGCCTGAAACGCGCAGGCCAGGTCGCGCTGACGTTCGGGCTGTGGGACACCGTCATGCCCCTCATCGGGCTGCTGATCGGCCACCAGATCGGCAAGGCCTTCGGCGGCATCGCCGAGGTGGTGGGCGCGGTCGCGCTGGGCGGCTACGGGCTCTATCTGGTGATCTCCGCGCTCCGGCACCCGGAGCCGGAGACGGTGGACCAGCCGTGGGCGCTATTCGGCATCCCGCTGACGCTGAGCCTGGACAACCTGCTGGCCGGGGCGAGCCTGGGCCTGCTCGGGCTCTCGCCCTGGTTGTCGGCCAGCCTCTTCGGCGTCATCACCGCGGTCATGTCGTTCGCCGGCCTGCTCATCGGCCGCTTCGCCGCGAACCTCATCCGGATCCGTTCGGACCTGCTGAGCGGGATCGCGCTGATCGTCGCCGCCGTGGCGTTCCCCTTCGTCTTCGGCGACTAGGCCGTCGCGACCGTCGCGGCGATGACGGCGAGCAGGACGGCCAGGCCGGCCAGCCCGGGGCCGAGGGTGGTCGCGGCCGCGATCGCGCCGACCAGCAGCGGTCCGCCGGCGTCGCCGAGCTCGCGGCCGACCTCCGCGGCGCCCATCGTCTGCCCGAGCCGTTCCGGTGGCGTGGACGCGGCGAGGTGGGCGAACCCGATCGGGGTGACCAGGCCCGTACCCGTGCCGATGGCCACGGCGGCGGCCACCAATCCGGCCACGCCCGGCAGCACGACGGCCACCGCCGTACCGGCCGCTGCCAGGCCGAGCCCGGCCGCCATTCCGGCGCCGTCGCGGATCCTCCCGGCGTCGCGCAGCCGCCCGGTCCACGGCTGGACCACGGCGGCGCACGCGGCGAGCAGCGACACGACCGCGCCGGTGACCAGCGAGCCGTGCCCGTGCCCGGCCACGGGGAGGAACCCGACGCCGACGGCCAGCGCGGCGGTGGCGCCGGCCAGCGCGAGCGTGGGCCGTACGAAGCCGCCGGTGGTGAGGCGGCGCGCGAGGTCGAGGACGGTCTGCCGGGTACGGGGCAGCGGCGGGACGGCGGGCACCGCCAGCGCGGCCCACGCCGCGACCGCGGCCGCGAGCACGGCGAGCGTGCCGAACAGCAGCGGGTAACCGCCGAGGGTGATCAGCACGCCGCCGAGCACGGGCCCCAGGGCGTAGCCGAGCCCCTTCCACGCCCCGTAGCCGCCGAACGCCCTCCCCCGCCGCGACCTCGGCGCCAGCCGGGCCACCATCGCCCCGGCGGCCGGCGAGAACGCCGCGGCGGCGGCACCCTGGCCGAACCGCGCCACCCCCACCAGCGCCGGATCACCGGCGACGACGAACGCCGCGGACGCGAGCGCGAACGCCACGAGCCCGCCCAGCAGGACCGGACGCGGACCGATGCGGTCGGCCAGCGACCCGAACACCGGCTTCAGCACGACCTCGGCACCGTCGTAGACCGCCAGCAGCAGGCCGAGCGCGAGCAGCGAAGCGTGCGCGCGTTCGGTGTATCCGCCGAGGCTGGCCGCGATGCTGTGCGCGCCGAACGCGGTGACGAACCCCGCGGCGTACAACGGCGACGACCGGCTCCGGGTCGTACCGGCGCCATCCGACGGTTCCGTGCTCATCCTCGGCCCGCTCCCCGGTGCACAACCCCTCCAGCAGCGATCGCTTCACCGTAGTGCGGGAGGCAGGGGCCCGGCGATCAGGTGGGCTGGGTGTCGGGGGCGGTCTGGAGGTCTTCCAGGGTGACGGCCGCGGTGCGCGGGCCGAAGAGGGTGATGGCGACCGCCACGATCAGCCAGCAGATGCCGATGTAGACGAACACCCAGATGTAGCCCGCGGTGGAGAAGATCAGCGCGACGATCGGCGGGCCCGCGATGTTGGCGAGGCGGCCGGTGCCGTACGCGAAGCCGCTGCCGGTGTTGCGCAGCGCGGTCGGATACAGCTCGGGGGTGTAGGCGTACAGCAGGGCGGCGAACGTCTGGATGAAGAACGAGACGGCGAAGCCGAAGACCACGATGGCCGCCGCGTTGAACGACAGGCCGTACAGCACACCGCAGACCGCGACCAGCGCGGCGACGATGGCAGTCGGCATCTTGCGGCCGAAGCGGTCGGAGATCGGCCAGGCCAGCAGCGCGCCGGGCACGGCCCCGATGGTGGTCAGGGCGGAGAACGTCAGGCTGTCCTTGAGGTCGAAGCCGTGCTCGGCCAGCAGCGTGGGGACCCACGACACGAAGCCGTAGAACCCGAGCGTCTGGAAGATCCACGCGACGAGGAGCAGCAGCGTACGGCCCAGGAGCCGGCCCTGGAACAGCTCACGGAGCCGGTGCGGCGCGGCGCCCTCGGTGGCGGCGGCAGTGGCGACCGGCGCGGGAAGGCGGCCGGCCTGCCGCTCCACTTCCGCCTCGATGCGCGCGAGCGCGGCCTCCGCTTCGTCGGCGCCGCGATGCTCCAGAAGCCAGCGCGGCGACTCGGGCAGCCGGAGGATGATCGCCAGCGACAGCACGCCGAGCGCGCCGAACACGAAGACGATCCGCCACCCGTCCGCGCCGAGCGGGATGACGCCGCGCGCGGTGAACGCCATCGCGGGTATGCCGACCAGGCCGAGCGCGAGGGTCGCGGCCTGCATCCGGCCGCGGTGGGCGCGCGGCATGGTCTCGGACAGGTAGGTGATCGCGATGACGGTCATCGCGCCGAGCCCCACGCCGGTGAGCAGCCGCGCGCCCGCCAGCGTCGGCACGTTCCACGTCGCCGCGTTGAGCAGCGAGAACAGCGAGTACCAGGCGATGGAGCCGATGAGCGCCCGGCGCCGGCCGACCCGGTCGGCGACCCACCCGCCGACGGCCGCGCCGAGGAACATCCCGAGGAAGCTCATCGACGTGACCAGCGCGATGTCGTCGACGGAGATGCCGACGTACTTCTTCAGCGCGGGCGCCGCGTACGCGAACGTGTTGAGGTCGGCGAGCTCGAAGAAGAACCCGAAGGCGAGCCCGTACAGGACACGCCGGTGGAACCCGCTCACGGGCAGGCGATCCAGCCGCGCCGCCAGGTCGGTCGCGTTCATCAGCCGCTTCTCCTAACGGCGGGGCAAAGGGGGGACACAGCCCGTCGGGCTGTGACATCGCACACCACCGGGCAATATCGTATGCAGTTGTATGCAATCGTCAACCGTGCGACGGTCACATTCGGGAGGCGTTCATGGACTTGGGGATCGCGGGCAAGACGGGCGTGGTCACCGGCGCGAGCAGCGGCATCGGCCGGGGCATCGCCATCGCGCTCGGCCGTGAGGGC
This sequence comes from Streptosporangiaceae bacterium, assembly GCA_036502625.1. Lineage (GTDB taxonomy): Bacteria > Actinomycetota > Actinomycetes > Streptosporangiales > Streptosporangiaceae > DASXYG01. The sequence goes on along the minus strand of DASXYG010000079.1, from coordinate 37,405 downwards.
GTACGGCTGGCCCTGACGGCGCGGCGCGGCGACCAGCTCGCGGAGGTCGCCGACGAGGTCGAGGCGGCGGGCGGCCCGCGGCCGGCCGTCCTCACGGCGGACTTCCTGGACCCGCGCGCCCCCGACCGCATTCACGACGGCGCCGCCGAGGCGCTCGGCGCGGTCGACATCCTGGTCAACAACGCGGGCGGCAGCCGCCCGTTCACGCTGGACACCGGCGACGACGCCTGGGACGAGGCGATCACGCTCAACTTCACCCGCCACCGGCAGCTCACCCAGCGCGTCCTGCCGTCCATGATCGACCGGTCGTGGGGCCGGATCATCAACATCACCGGGAAGTCCGAGCCCGAGGGGCTCAACGGCGCCTTCTGCGCCAAGGCCGCCCTGCACTCCTGGGCCAAGGGCCTGTCACGGGAGGTCGGCCGCTACGGCATCACGGTCAACTCGATCCCGCCGGGCCGCATCATGAGCGAGCAGATCGAACGCAACTACGACCCCGCCTACCGCCAACACCAGTCCACCCACGAGATCCCGGTCGGCTCCTACGGCGAGCCCGCGGACATCGCCGGCCTCGTCTGCTACCTCGCCGCCCCCAGCGCCGGCTACATCACCGGCGCGGTCATCCCCGTGGACGGCGGCCTGCGCCGCTACCAGTTCTGACGACCCGCGGCGCCACCGGGCTCACGGCCGGGCCGGGGAGGTCGTCCAGCCGCGCAGGGCGGCGGGGATCGCTGATCGGAGGGTGGTCTCGGACGTGGCGGGGTCGAGCGCGCCGGCGAGTTCGAGGGTCACCAGGCCGTGCAGGGTCACCCAGAGCGAGAGGGCGATCGCGGTGGCGTCGCCGGCGAGGACGGACGCGGACAGGCCGCGGTCGATCGCGTCCATGAGCGGGCGTACGGGGTCGCCGGCGCCGGCCACGCCCGACGGGTCGAAGGACTGCACGCCGCCGAACAGCACCGCGTAGAGATGGCGGTGCTCGCGGCCCCATCGCCGGTACGCGACGGCGAGCGCGTAGAGGTCGGCCAGGGGGTCGTCGGAGGCCGGCACCGCGGACAGGTCACGGAACAGGCCGGCGACCGCCCTGTCGCGCACCTCGGCGATCAGCGCGTCCTTGCCGGCGAACAGCGCGTACACCGCGGCGGTCGGGGTGCCGGCGGCGGCGGCCACGGCGCGGATGGTGACCGACTCCCGCGGACGGGTCGCGAACATCTCGGTCGCGGACTCGACGAGGCGCTCCTTCACGGCGTCGTCGTTCGTTCTCGGTCGGGCCACGGCGATCAGCCTAGTCCCGCTGCTAACGTAGTTTCCAAACAGTGTTTGGAAACTACGACGGGGCCCCGTGATGCCAGCACCCCTCACCCGCGTCATCCCCGCCATCGGCCGCCTCGGACCGGCCCTGGCCGCCGTCATCGCGCTGATCGGCCTGTTCCTCGTGCTGATCGTCGTCACGGACGGGGCGGGCTCCGGGATCCCCGCATGGCTGGCGGCCCTCGGGGCCGGGGCCGCCGCCGCGCTGTGGCCGGGCCGCCGTACCCGCCGGGCCCGGCTCCTGCGGCTCCTGCCGGTGGCCGTCGCCGCGGCGCTGACGGTGTCGGTCCTGATCCCGACCGTGCCCACGCACCGGCGGTATCCGGCCCCCCTGCCGTTCGTGGCGACGCGGAGTTGGCGCCTGGCCACGGGGAGCCGGGTCGCGGTGTACCACTACCCGCCCGCGCCCGGCGCCGCCCGGCGCCCGCGGCCGCTCGTCTACCTCAACGGCGGCCCCGTACGCGGCATCTCGCTGCTCGACCACCGGTTCCTGCGGCTCCTGGCCCGCCGGGGCCACGACGTCTACGCGTACGAGCAGGCCGGCGGCGGGCGCAGCGGCCTGCTCCCCATGGACGAGTACGGCGTCTCCCGGACGGTCCGCGACCTCGGCGCCTTCATCGACCACCTGCACACGGGCCCGGCCGACGTCCTCGGATTCTCCTCGGGCGGGGTCGTGCTCACCCGGGCCCTCGCCGACCCGCGGGTCGCGGCGCGGGTGCACCGGGCGGTCATCGCCGAGCCCGGACCGATGGACGGCCCCACCGCGAAGATCAACGGGCACCCGGGGCGGCCGTCCGCGCGCGGCCTGGCACCGCCCGTGACCGGACCGCGGTCGACCTACGTCCCGAGGTACGGTGTCGGGCTCGGCCTCGTGCAGTTGGGGCTCCTCGCGCCCGGCAACGGCCTGATCGGGCAGGCGGAGGGCGACAACGCCTTCACCGCCGCCGATCTCGGCGGCGACACCGCGTCCGGCTACTGCGCGCGGGACGCCCACCGCATCCCCGTCGAGGACACGGCGCGCACCTTCACGTTCAGCCCCGTCGCGAGCCTGCGCTTCCAGCAGACGGTCAAGGACTCCCCCTCCATCGCCGCACGCCTGAGGCGCTCGCACACCCCCGCGATGCTGATGATCGCCGAGTGCTCCGCGCAGGTGCGCCAATGGGAGACCGCGGTCCTCGCCGACGACCCGGCCGTCCGGCGCACGCAGTACATGCCGGGCGTCGGGCACCACATGTGGAACGGCCTGGACGGCGACAACGACCGGGCCGCCGCCGTCATCGCGGCGTTCCTGCGCGGCGGGCCTCCGCCGCTGCCGGACTACCCGACCCGCGCCGGCATCCCGGCGTTCCTGCGCGCACACAAGTGACAACGTCAGGCGATCTGCGGACCAGGTGATCCGACGGTCTCATCGAGGAGAGGGGCGCCCTCTACAGCTCGGCCGGGTCCCTGCGCAGCGTGACCTCGCGCCCGGACGCGGTGCGCACCGTGACCGCGCGCATGCCGGGCCGGCCGGGCACGACCGCGAGCGGCAGCCGGTCGAACGTCGCGGCACCGATGTGCTCCCGCAGTTCCCCGGCGTCCGCGCCGACCTCCAGCCGGGTCACGGCCGCCCCGCGCTCGCCGTGCTCCGCCGCACCGCGATCGGGGTTGGTGGCCGGGTCCTCACGGTAGAACCAGTTCGGCAGCCCCCGGCGCCAGCACGTGTCGAGCGCGCGGCCGGGGCCGGGCGCGGTGGTGATGACGCGCTGGGTGCCGTCGGGCTGGACGCGCCCCGGACGCCGCGCCACCTCGCCGCCGAACCGCCGCGCGACCGTGTACATCTCCTCGAGCGTGTCGGCGCGCAGGCTCCAGAACATCCACCGGTCGCCGCCCGCGAGGGCCCCGTCGAACCACGCGGCCGCCGGGGCCCGCTCCGCGACGGGCCCCGTCGCCGCCTCGACCTCCAGGTAGGCGTCCTCGCCGAGCGGGAAGATCGTGTTCGCGATGCCGCCGGCGAACACGCCGCCGTCGTAGTAGGCGAGCCCCGTCTCCTCGTGCACCCTGCGGACCCCGTCACCCAGGTCGCGCACGCCGAGACAGAGATGATCAAGATGGAACATGCGCCGAGCCTACTGTCACGAGGCTTACGGCCGGGCTCGACCCTGACGCCGCGCCAGGGTCGCAACCTCGCCTCATGACGACCGGTCTTCTCCCTGATCCTCAAGGAGTCACCGGCATGGCGCCGGATCGTCGGCACGCTCGTCCGCCGCGCGGAGCAACGCGAGCGCCGCGCCTCACGTGGGGTGGGCTTTGCCGGGGGCGTGCCGGGCTCCAACGGGGCGTTCATCTGTTGATCACCCTGGTGTGGTCGGCTACCGAGCGTGTCCACCCGCGTCGTCCACCTGCTCATCCCCGCCGTGCTCGGATGCTGCTGGCTGGTCGTCGTGCTCCGGCATCTGCCCCTGCCGTATCCGTCCGACCAGCTCAACTACCTGAACGCCGGCGCCGCGTTCCCGCATGGGTTCCCGCGGCCGGGGTCCATGCACCAGGTGACGCGGTTCGGGCTGGTCGTTCCGGTGCGCCTGGCGGTCGGCGTGTTCGGCTACTCCGAGGCGGCGTACCACCTGGTGCCGATCCTGGGCACGCTCACCGTCCTGGCCGGCACGTACGCGCTGGGCACCCTGCTGTTCTCACCCGCCGTCGGCGCGGCCGCCGGCGCCGTCGTGGTCACGGCGACGCCGATGTTCCAGGACGCCGCCGCGCTCCTGCCCGACGTGCCGGCCACGGGGCTGTTCACCGTCGCCGCCGCCCTGACCATCGCCGTACGCCGCGGGCGCTGGGCCGGGCGCCGATGGCCGCTGCTCCTCATCGGGGCGCTGCTCGGCTGGTCGTACCTGATCCGCGAGTACATCGTGTTCGCGCTGCCGCTGATCCCCGCCCTCCTCGTCGTGCGGCGCGACCGTACGGCCGCGCTGCGGCGGATCGGCTGGGCCGCCGCGCCGATGCTCGTCTGCGCGGGCGTGGAACTGGCGCTGTGCCAGGCGCTGTACGGCGACCCGCTGACCCGCGTGCACGCCATCCTCACCCAGCAGCCCAGCCCGTTCCCCGCGTACCCGGGCCAGCCCCGCGCCGTCTACCTCGCCCAGCTCCCGCTCACGCTGGACCACGACGCGGGCGGCTTCTGGCTGACCGCCCTGCTCGCCGTGGCCCTGCTCGGCGCCCTGGTGTGGCCGCGCCGCCTGGCCGTACCGCTGGCCTGGTGCGCCCTGATCTGGGTCCCGCTCACCCTGGCCGGCGGCCTGCTGAGCCCCGGCCACCCCACGCTGCGCCTGAGCCTGGTCCGCTACTGGTTCCCGCTGTTCCCGCCCCTGGCGGTCGCCGGTCTCGGCGTCCTCTGGCTCACCGCCCAGGCCCTCACCGCCCGCCTGCGCGCCGTACGCCTGGCCGCGCCCGCCCTCGTCCTGGCCGTCGCCGCCGCCTCGGCCGCCACCACGATCGCCGCCGCCGGCCGCGACCCCGTCATCGGCGCCGACAACGGACGGACCCAGATGGCCGCGCTCCGGTCCTGGATGGGCCGCCGGCACGGCGCCCGCGTCCTGTGGGCCGACGCGCGGAGCGGCGGCGCCGCCGAGGTGTACCGGAACGGCACGTTCGGCGGCCGCCGCTGGCCTGAGCCGGTGCGCCCGATCACCGCGTACGGCCCGCGGCCGCGCCCCGGCGACCTCGTGCTGTTCTTCGACGCCGACCGCGGCCGGATCTGCGGCGTGTGCCGCCGCGCCGAACGCAGGCTGTGGGGCCGCCCGCCGCGCCCCGGGCGGGCCTGGCGCCCGGTGTTCGCCACCGGCGACGACGTCGTCCGCGTCTACCAGGTGCCCGCCGCCGTCACCCCGCCGCGGCCCCGAGGCGCCCGAGCAGCGCGGTCTTGATGTGCGGGCGCGACCCGAACACGAGCGTGAGCACCGCCTCGCGGGCCAGCCGCTGCGCGTGCCGGTCGCGCGTCACCGACCCGCTGCCGGCGTGGACGACGAGAGCCGCGGCGGCGCGCGTCGCGAGCTCCGACGCCGCCGCCCGCGCCTCGGCCATGGACGTGTGGTCCTCGTCCAGGGCCCGGTCCAGACGCGCGCGGCATGCGGCGAGCGCGTCGTCCAGGGGGCCCGGCCCGATCAGCCGGCAGCAGCGCGCGGCGACACCGAGGGCCAGCGATCCGTTGACCCGCAGCCCCGGCGGATTCAGCCCGGCGGACGGATCGAACGGTGTACGCCCGGCGACGCGCGCGGCGGGCACCGGCACGCCGGCGAAGTCGAGGCGGACGGTGACGGTCGCGTCGGCCGCCACCAGCCGCTGCCGGGTCACCGTCAGCCCCTGGCACGGCGCGGCGTCCATGATCAGGGTGAGCAGCGTGTCGTCCGGGCCGCGCGCGGCGACCTGCAGCACGTCGACCAGGCCCCAGCCGCTGACCCACGGCGCCGTGCCGTGCAGCTCCCACCCGCCGTTCGCCGGTACGGCGCGAAGCTGCGGCGGACCGGGCACCATGCCGGCCAGCGCGAGGCCGCCCCGTACCTCACCCCGGCACGCCGGGAGCAGCCACCGGTCGCGCAAGGCGGGCGGGGCGCCCGGCGCGGTCAGGGTCAGCAGCAGACCGAAATGCTGCATCCAGACGAATGCGGTGGCCAGGCATCCGGCCGCCAATTCCTCGGCCACCGCGCACACATTCGGGAAATCCAGGCCGAGGCCGCCGGCCTCGCGGGCCACCGGCGCGCCGTACAGGCCGGCGGCGGCGAGCGCGTCGAGCTGCGCACGCGGCACCGCGTCCATTTCATCGACGTCCATTGCCTGGGGAAATAGCACGGTCTCGGCGATGTCGCGCGCGACCGTTACGACGCCGGATCTCATACCGGCCACAATAGTGACGACAACCCGGATGGCTATCTATGATTCGCCGGAGATCACCACCTAATCCGGCGAATCCGGGGGCCGAAGTGGCGGACGACACGGTGGTTCCGAACAATGAGCAGCTCAGCGCGTGGAATGGCGAGACCGGACGGCATTACGTCGCCCAGCACGAACGCCATCGGCGGATGCACGCGCCCCTCGCCGCGCGGTTGCTCGCCGCCGCCGATCCCCGCCCGGGGCAGCGGGTATTGGACATCGGCTGCGGGTGCGGCGACGCGACGATCGCGGCCGCCCGCCGGGTCACCGACGGCGCGGCCGGTGGCCACGCGCTCGGGGTGGACCCGTCCGAACCGATGCTCGCCGTCGCCCGCGCCCAGGCCCGCGACGCCCGCGTCCGCGGCGCCGGGTTCCTGCGCGCGGACGCCCAGGTTCACCCGTTCGACCCGGCGGCGTTCGACGCGGCGTTCTCCTGCCTCGGGGTGATGTTCTTCGCCGACCCCGGCGCGGCGTTCCGCAACGTGGCGGCGGCCCTGCGGCCCGGCGCCCGGCTGGCGTTCCTGTGCTGGCAGAACGCCGAGCTCGTGGAGTACATCCGGCTCCCGTTCGGCGTGATCGCCGCGCACACGGAGCCGCCGCCGCTCCGCCGCGCGGACGCCCCCGGCCCGTTCTCGCTGGACGACCCGCGCCGCATCCGTACGCTGCTCGGCGGAGCGGGCTTCGGCGGCATCCGTATCGAGGGCGTCACCGGGCGCATGGCCGTCGGATCGGACGTCGAGGACGCGATCGCGTACTACAAGGACCACCCGACGGGGCGGCAGCGGCTCGCCGGCCTGCCGTCCGCCACGATCGCCGCGATCGACGCCGACCTGCGCCACGCGCTGGGCCGGCGCGCCGGGCCCGGCGGCGTGTGGCTGGGGTACGCCGCGTGGCTGGTCACCGCCGAAGCCGGTGGATGACCCCAGGGGCGGGCCGGGCTCAGCTCGCCCGTTGCGGTGACGCGTCCCCGCTCAGCGCGACGCCCAGCGGTGTGATGGCGTGCACGACGCTTCCGCCGATCCGCCGGCTGGTGATCAGGCCCGTGGCGCGCAGCACCGCGGTGTGCTGGCTGGCCGACGCCGGCGACACCATGCAGCGGCGGGCGAGCTGGGTCGTCGTGGCCGGTCCGGTCGCGACGACGGTCAGGAGGCGCGCGCGCGTACGGCCGAGCAGAGCGGTGATCGGGTGCCCGGACGGCCCGTCCGGCGACTCGTACGACCGGGCGGGATCGTGCCGGATGGGGAAGACGAGCACCGGCGTCGAGGAGCGCTCGCTGAGCGTGATCAGCCTGGTGCGGAGGAAGAACGACGGCAACAGCAGCAGGCCGCGGTCCTGGAGACGGAGCTCCTGCTCCGACGGGTACGGGGCGTTGAGCACCGGCGGCAGCCAGCGGGCCTGCGGGGCCAGCCCGGTGAACACCTCGCCGAGGCCGTGGCGGGTGAGGTCGCTCGCGCGGAGGGCGACGTCGGTCTGGACGACCGTCTGGATCCGCGGCCAGTACGGGACGATGGCGATCTGGTAGTACGACCGGATCGCGTCTCCGAGGTCGCGGAGCGTACCGCGGCCGTCGGCGATCGCGGCCGCCAGCCCGCTCAACGGGTGCCGGGCGGCCATGACGGCGAGCTCGGCCCGGACCCGGCAGCGCGGGGTCGATAAGAGCGCGGCCAGTGATTGTTCGAAGTCGGCGCCTCCGTCCGGCCTCAGGAAGGCCGGCGAGTAGCCCTGTGACGGCACGAATTCCAGCAGAGAACTGGCCACATCCGGCAATCTGGCACCGACCTCACGACGCCATTGCCGAACGTCTTCAGGACCGCCACGGGAGCGCAGCACGTGCAGGCTAAGGAGCATCTCCCACATCGGCGCCGGACCTTGCGCGATCATGGTTCTCGCAAGGTCATCGTGCGAAAAGTAAATGTGCAACACAGTGTAACCCCCGAACGGTCCACCCTTTGCAGCCGCAAACAGTGTGCACCCCGTTCACCAAATCCGCTACACATATCCGTGGCCCTTGTGAACAGGCAGAACGCGACCCTTTGAGCCCTGGCTAAATAGGTCTTGCCGCCGGTCCGCGAGCGCACGAAGCTCGGTCAGTCGCACAACCGGGCGGAAGTGAGAGGCCAGTGGAGAAGGAAACGGCACGTGGCACGGAGTTCAGCCGCCGGGAGATGCTGGGCGTGACGGCGGCCGGGGTGGTCGCGGGCGCGACGGCCGTCGGCATGCTCGGTGAGGGCGCCGCCGCGGCTTCGGTGACGTCCGCGCGCCGGGCCACGAGCGCGGCACCGGTCGCGATGGTCCGCCGCCACGTCGGGGCGAACGTCGAGGTCGTCATGACGGAGGGCACGAAGGCCGCGCGGACCCTGCCCGTGCACGGGTTCCCTGACGGGTGGCGGCTTCGATCCGGCGACCTGGTGTGGGTGCGGAAGCGGCCGGAGGGCGCCGCCAAGGACGTGGCGTCTCCCCTGGTGCGCCCGGTCACCGGCAGCATCGCCGGGCGTCCGGAGGCCGGCAAGGTGCTGCGGATAGCCGATTCGGAGGCGCTCGTGTCCGACCACACGATCACCGAGGTCGGCGACCATCCGGACGCCGCCGCCCCGTACGTGGCCCAGGTCATGGACAACGCCGCCGGGCAGCAGTCCGTCTGCATGGCGGTGAAACCGCTGGTCGCGCCGTTGCGCGGCTGACCTGGCCCGGATCGTCGGCCGACCGGCGGAGATGTCATGCTCATTGAACTGACGGCGTGGGCGGTCGCCTTCGCCCTGTCCGGCGCCCTGCTGTGGGCCGCCCTGGAGAAGCTCCGGGCGCCCACGGAATTCGGGGAGACGCTGCGCGCGCTCGGTCTCCCCGCCCCGGTACGGCGGGCCGCGGTCGTCGCGGTCCCGCTGGCCGAGCTGGCCGCCGCCGCCGGCCTGCTGCTGGTTCCCGGGCAGGTGTGGCCGCGCGCGCTGGTGCTCCTGCTCGCCGCCGGCTTCGCGCTCGCGGGCGTACAGGGCCTGCGGGCCGCCGAACCGATCGCCTGCTCCTGTTTCGGCGCCACGGGCAACGCGACGCTGGGCGCGCGGCAGCTCTACGCGCTGCCGCTCTGGCTCGCCGGCGTGGGCGCGCTCTCCCTGATCGGCCGCGACTGGACGTACCGGCAAGGGCTGGCTCTTCTGGCGGTGCTGATCGCCGGCCTCTGCGGGGCCCGCGCCGTACGGCTGGCACGCGGCACCCGCGCGGCGATCGGCGACCGGCAGGCGGTGTCCGAGGCGCTGGAGCCCCATCACAGCCCTATCTTCACCCTCAGTGAGGAGCGTTCATGACAACCACGCTGGCGGTCGTCGCCATCGTCCTCGCGGCCGGCCTCGGTGTCGTGGTCTTCCTGCTCATCAGCGCCCAGGTGGAGACGTTCCGCAGCCTGAAGCAGATCCGCGAGCAGGCGGGGCTGATCGACCGCGCGACGCCCGTCGACCTGGGCGAGGCGCGTGACCTGCCCGCCAGCGCGGTCGGCCTCCCCGCGGGGCTGGACACCGCGACCAGCGCGCTCGTCCTGTTCCTGTCCGACAAGTGTTTCGTCTGCCGTTCGATCGCCGCGGGCCTGCAGGGCGTGCTCCCGCCGGGCCTGTGGCTGGTGCTCGACCCCGGCACCACGCCCGAGGGCGCGCGGATCGCGCCCGAACTCGGATTCCGGCCCGATGACGTGATCGTCGACCGGGGGCGCACGATCATGAAGAGCATCGGGATCCTCCTGACCCCGCTGGTGGTGGTCGTCGAGCACGGACGGCTGCGCCGAGCGTCGGGAATCACGTCGACCAGGCAGGTCTACGAGATGGTCGGCGCCTTGGTACCGGTGGACACGACGACCATCCACAGCCTCGACTCGGATCACGAAGGGATGCGGGCATGACCACGAAGACCGCGACAGGAGTACGCAGCTTCTTCCAGAAGATCACGAACTCCGGTCCGAAGATGATCGGCGGAATGGCCGACAAGCAGGCGCGGCGGGACGCCGCGTCGGCCTCGGCGGCCTGCGACGAGGGCTGCTGCAACCTCGTGTACTGCAACACCTGCGGCGTGTACGGCAGCGCCTGCGAGCAGGTCAACTGCGGGAACGGCGGGCATCTGGAGTCCTGGCAGTGTCCGGTCACCGGCGGCTACTTCATCTGCTACGAGTGCACCACCGGCGGTAACTGTGACACGGGCACGTTCATCTGCTCGCAGGCGCGGTCCTGGGCGTCGTGCTGCTGACCTGATCGAAGGGACGGTCGTACCGGCGTGTTGCTGCGGAGGACACGGTGACGAGTACGGCGGCCACCGGCATCATCGCGCTGGTGCTCGCCGCGACGGCGGGATTCGCCCAGTTGTTCAGCCCTTGAGGCCTGTCCTTCATCGGCACGCTCCGGCCGCGGGCCAAGGGCGCGCCGGCCCTTCTGGTCCAGGAGGGACGGATCCGGGCCGCGCGGCGGGCGCTGCCGGTCGTCCTGCTCGGCACGGGGTTCCTGCTGTCGGCCACCACGGTCTTCCTCGCGGTGGGCCTGCTGGGCGGTGTGTCGGGCGCCGGGCACGCCGGCGCGGCGTACCCGGCCATCGCGGCGGCGGTGTGCGCGGTGTTCTTCGGCGTGGACGTGTGGGTACTGGCCCGCGGGAGGATGTTCAGCATCGGCCTGCCCCGGCAGACGCCCAAGATGATCACCTATCGCCGCGGCGCGATGCTCGGCGCGTTCGTGTGGGGCCTGGACACCGGCACCGCGGTGAGCACCTTCCGGGTCTCCGCGACCACCTGGGCGGCGCTGGGCCTGACCGTACTGGGCATCGCGCCGCCGCTGACCGGCGTGGCGTACGGCATCGGGTTCGCAGTCCCGCTCGCGGTGGCCGTGCTCGTCCCCCGATGGCGGCCCGATGACGACGACGGCAACCGATACGAGCCGAGGTGGATCCCCCGCATGCTGCAGCTCCACGTCCGGACCGTCCAGGTAGCCGGGCTCGTGGCCCTCGCGGGCTCGGTCGTCGTGCTGGCGGGCTGCTCCGCAAGCCACGGCGGCCCCTCGGCGGACGGCACCCGCCGGAGCCCGCCCGCCACGACGGCGGACGCGGCATGCCCGGCCCCCGCGCCCGTCCAGCCGTCGACGGTCCCCCGCACCCTGGTCACCGGCGCGGGCGGCGACGGCTGGTACGGCTCAGGCCCGCTGTGGACCCAGGGCATCGGCGCCGGCATGACCCGCGCCGGCGCCGGCTACCGGCTGAAGTACGGCTCCTTCACCCTCGACGACCGCGGCACGATGTCCCCCCACGCGGGCCGCCCCCGCCTGGCCGTCCACCGCGTAGACGCCCCCGGCACCGGACACGCCTCCGTCCGCGCGTACGGCAACGCCACAGGCAACGGCGACAAGCCGATCTCCTTCTGGCCCACCGTCATCGCACTCCCCCATTCCGGCTGCTGGCAGATCACCGAGTCCCTCCACCACACGACCCTCCACTTCCACGTCCACGCCCCCTGACCGCCGACGCCCCACGGCGCTCGGTCGAGATCATTCAGCTACGCGGGTGCCGCAGGCTCGCCCGGCCGGGTTTGCTCGACGGCGTGGGCTAGGGCGGTGACGAACGCCGTGGTCGCGGGTGGGTCGGGGGGGTCGCCGTAGGTGGCCAGGTAGACGTGGCGGCGGAAGTCGGGGAGGGCGCTGGCCGCGATTCCGGGGGCGTGGTGGGTGCGCAGCGCCAGGCCCGGCATGGTGGTCACGCCCATGCCGGCGGCGACCAGCGCCTGCTGGACGATGATGTCGTCGCTGGTGTACGCGATGGGCGGGACGAAACCGGCCTTGTCGCAGGCGTCGAGGAACTCGCGGCGGCAGTTCTCGCAGCCCGCGATCCAGGCGGAGTCGCGGTTGCCGGCCAGCGTCTGGCCGGGTTCGCGGCTCAGCAGGTACATCGGGTCGTCGAAAAGATGCGTGGCGCGGATGTCGTCCGGGGTCGTGTCGTCATAGCGGAAGACGACCGCGACGTCGACCTGCCCGGTACGCAGCAGGTCGAGCGCCACACGCGGGTGGGCCTCGGTCAGGTGCAGTTCGATGCCGGGGTGCTCGCCGCGCAGGGTGTTCGCGGCGTGCGGCACCAGCGCGGCGAGCGCTGACTGGAAGCCGGCCACCCGGACGCGGCCGGTCCGCAGGCCCACCATCGCGGACAGTTCCGCGGCGGCGGTGTCGACCCGGCCGAGGATCTCGGTGGCGCGGCGGGCCAGGTGCTCGCCCTCCGGGGTGAGGCGGATGCCCCGCCCGACCCGCTGGACGAGCCTCGCCCCGGTCTCGGCCTCCAGCCTGGCCAGATGGTGGCTGACGGCGGGCTGGGAGTAGTTCAGGTGCGCGGCGGCCTTGGTGACCGAGCCGTGCGCGGCGATCGCCGCGAGGACGCGTAACCGCAGGATGTCCAGCATGCATCAAGAGTACGCATGTGTTCGCACGAAGATCTTCATTGGACGAATGAGTCGACCGCACGGGACCCTGAGGAGGCGAACCCGCACTTCGAAGGAGGACCCGGCCATGCCCCTCTCACCGGCGACGCTCACCGATCTCGCCGCCTCGGCCGGCCCGACAAGGTCGCGGGCCACCTGCTGCACACCGAGCCCGACGGGGCGTTCTCCATCCTCGGCCTGGTCTGGCGCCCCGGGCAGACCACCCGGATCCACGACCACATCACCTGGTGCGTCGTGGGCGTGCTCACGGGCGTCGAGCACGAGGAACTGTTCGACGAAGCGCTCCACCCCATCGGCACGCGGGACAGCGCTCCCGGCGAGGTCAGCGGCTTCGCGCCGCCCGGCGACATCCACCGCATCCGCAACGTCGGCGACGAGACCGCCATCAGCCTGCACGTCTACGGCACCGACATCTCCCGCGTCGGCTCCAGCGCCCGCCGCTACTACAACTGAGGACCCCGAATCATGGACCAGAACGCCCTCGACGAGGTGCTGAACCGCCCGCTCAGCCAGGAACTGCTGGCCCGTGACCTGGCCCGGCTGGCCTTCGTCGCGCTCGACGGGACGCCCCGGTCGATCCCGATCGGGATCACGTGGAACGGCGCGGAGGTCGTCATGTGCACGGCGAAGAACGCGCGGAAGCTGCCGGCCCTGCGCCGCAGCCCGGCGGTCGCGCTGACGATCGACACCGAGTCGCACCCGCCGAAGGTCCTGCTCCTCCGCGGCAAGGCGGAGCTGGATGTCGTCGACGGCATCCCGGACGAGTACCTCCAGTGGAACGGCACGTACGAGATGACGCCCGAGCAGCGGGCCGAGTGGGAGGAGGGCGTGCAGTCGCTGTACGACGGCATGGTCCGGGTCGTGGTGAAGCCCACCTGGGCCAAGCTGATCGACTTCGAGACCACCCTGCCCACCGCCATCGAGGAGCTCATGCGGCAACAGCAGGAACGCCGGCACGCATGAACACGCCCCGCGCCGCCGGACCCGGCGGCCGACCCGATGAGGAGATCACCATGGACGACACCGGCCGGCCAGGCCCCCACTCCCGACGCGGGACGATCCAGCGGCTGGACAACGTCGCCATCGTCGTCGACGACCTCGCGGCCGCGATCGCGTTCTTCGCCGAGCTCGGCCTGGAGCTGGAGGGCGAGGCGACGGTCGAGGGCGACTCGGTGGATCGCCTCGTCGGGCTCGAAGGCGTCCGCTCGGACATCGCGATGATGCGCACCCCGGACGGCCACGGACGCCTCGAGCTGACCACGTACCGGTCGCCGTCGATCCGGAACCCGGACCCGCGCGCCCCGGCGAACACCCTGGGCGCCCACCGCGTCATGTTCGCCGTCGACGACATGGACGACATCCTCGCCCGCCTGCGCCCCCACGGCGCCGAACCCCTCGGCGAACTGGTGCGGTACGAGAACAGCTACCGCCTCTGCTACCTCCGCGGCCCCGCGGGCATCCTCGTCGCGCTGGCCGAGCAGCTCACCTGACCGCGGAGCGCCGCGACGCCGACCCTGGTCGGCGGGTTGCCATGGCCGCGGGCGGTCGGATCACGGTTCGGGACGGGTGGTCGGTGCGTTGCCGGGGTCGCCTTGGCCGCGGAGGTAGGCGATCAGCATGTCGGCGATCATGCGGCGCAGGCGGGGGCGGTGGCGGGGGTCGGTCATGTCGCGGCCGAACAGGGCGCCGAAAGTGGGCTGGTTGGCGATGCGGAAGAAGCAGAACGAGCTGATCAGGATGTGCACGTCCACGGCGTCGGCGTCCACCGCGAAGTCGCCGCTGGCGCGGCCGGCCTTCAGGATGCGGTCGAGGACCTCGACCGCCGGGGAGCCGAGGTTGGGCAGGACCTCGGACTTCTGGATGTGCTCGGCATGGTGGATGTTCTCGATGCTGACGAGGCGGATGAAGTCGCCGTTGGCCTCGTGGAAGTCGAACGTCAGCTCCGCGAGCGTGCGCATCGCCTCGACCGGGCCCAGGTGCTCGACGTCCAGGGAGCGCTCGACGTTCCGCACCCGGATGTAGGCGTCCTCGAGGACCTTGATGTAGAGGCCCTCTTTGCCGCCGAAGTAGTAGTAGATCATCCGCTTGGTCGTACGGGTGAGCGCGGCGATCTCGTCGACCCGGGCGCCGTCGTATCCGTGCCGCGCGAACTCCCGGCCGGCGACCTCGAGGATCTCCGCTTGGGTCCGGTCGGCGTCGCGCTGTCGTTCCACCGGCGCGCGGACGGAGGGTCGTGAGGTCATCGAGCTCCAAGGGCGATCGGACGCACGGCGCGGGCGCCGGAGGACGGGCGGCGTACGGGGCCTTCCGGCATGTCCCCATCGTAGACACCGGGCAGGTCACGCCGAGCCGACGGTCACCGGGCCGCCGCGCCGCCGCCGCGCAGGTACGCGACCACCATGTCGCCGGCCATGCGGCGCAGCCGGGCGCGGTGGTCGGGCGCCGTCATGTCCCGCCCGAACAGCGCGGCGAAGCTGTGCTGGTTGGCGATGCGGAAGAAGCAGAACGCGCCGATCAGCATGTGCACGTCGACGGCGTCCGCCTCGGTGGCGAAATCGCCGCTCGCGCGCCCGTCCGCGAGGATCCGGGAGATGACGTGGAGCGCCGGATCGCCGAGCCGGGCCAGCGCGTCCGAGCCGCGGATGTGCGCGGCGTCGTGGACGTTCTCGCCGACGACGAGCCGGATCAGGTCCCGGTGGGTGTCGTCGTGGTCGAACGTGCGCTCGGCCAGCGCGCGGACCGCCTCCACCGGCGGCAGATGCGCGACGTCCACGCCGCGCTGCGCCGTGCGCAGCTCGGTGTACGCCTGTTCGAGGACGGCGACGTACAGCCCTCGCTTGTCGCCGAAGTAGTAGTAGATCATCCGCTTGGTCGTACGGGTGCGCGCGGCGATCTCGTCCACGCGCGCGCCGTTGAAGCCCTGCCGCGCGAACACGCGGGTGGCGACGGCGAGGATGTCGGAGCGGGTGCGGCCGGCGTCATGGGCGCGGGCCGCGCCGGCGGTCACGCCACCACGCTCGCCGCGCCGCCGGCCCGTACGTGCTGGGCGGCCAGCCGGATCGGCACGTTGCGCGCGCCGTACCCCGCGTAGCCGCCCACGCGCTGCACCACCTCGAGGAAGACCCGGCCCATGGTGCGGGTGTAGAGGTGCAGGAACGCGCCGTGCTCGTCGCGGTCGTACAGGACGTTCAGCTCGCGCAGCCCGGCCGGCACGTCCCAGCGCGCCGCCAGGTCGTCGTAGTAGTTGCCCGGGATGGGCAGGACGAGGCCGTCGTCGAGGTCGCGCAGCCGGCGGGCGACGGCCATGACGTCGTCGGCGGCCAGGGCGACGTGCTGCCAGAGCACGCCGGGCGTGCCGGTGTCGGCGACGTTGATGGCGATGCGGACACCGTCGCCGGACATCGCGCGGCTGCGCAGCAGCCCGTACGGGTCGGGGTACTCCTGGCTCTCGTCGCCGCGCAGGCCGAGGACGCTCTGGTAGAACAGCGCGGCCTCGTCGAAGTAGTGCCGCGGCTGGGTGAGCGCGACGTGGTCGATGCCCGTGACGGCGCCGGCGACCGGGGCGGACGGGCGGAAGTCGGCCAGCCATCCGGTGGCCCGGTCGGTGGTGCAGAAGAAGATCTGCGTGCCGTCCGGCGCCGCGACCGCGTGCAGCGGCGCGTCGCGCGGGTCGCGCTCGCGCGGCAGCACCGGGGACAGCAGTGACTCCGCGCGCCGTACGGACGCCGACGGGTCCGGGCTCTCCAGCCCGACCGCACCGAGCGCGGTCGGCCCGGCGCCGGCCCCGTTGAGGAGGATCCGCGCGCCGCCCTGCTCCCACAGCTCGACCGGCTTGCGGTCGTGCGTCCCGGTCCGTACGAACCCGAGGGCGCTCAGCAGGCCGGCCTGGCCGGTGAGATCGGCGCCGGTGAACTCGGCGAACGCGAACGCCGTCGGCGCCACGCCGCCGGGCGTACCGGCCACCCGTTCCTGGAGCGTGATGAGCGAGCGCATGGCGTCCACCGCGATGCGGCCGGTGTCCGCGGCGCGGAACGCGTCGTTGAACACCTCGATGGACAGCGGCCCGGCGTACCCGGCGCGGAGCACGCGCGACACGAGGTCCGGGAGGTCGAAGCTGCCCTGGCCGGGGAAGCAGCGGTAGTGGCGGCTCCACTGGAGCACGTTCATCGCCAGCCGGGGAGCGTCGGCGAGCTGCAGGAAGAAGATCTTCTCGCCGGGGATCGCGCCGATGCCCACCGGGTCGGCGCCCCGCGACAGGATGTGGAAGCTGTCCAGGCACACGCCGAGGTTCGGCCGGTCCGCCATCTCGACGATCCGCCAGGAGTGCAGGTAGTCGTGCACGTGGCGGCCCCACGCCAGGGCCTCGTACGCCAGCCGGAGGCCGTGCGCCGCGGCGCGGTCGGCCAGCGTCGCGAGCTGTTCCGCGGCGAGCGCGTCGCCGCCGATCGCCGCGTCCGAGACGTTGGAGCAGACCAGCAGGAGGTCCGTGCCCAGCCGGTCCATGATCTGGAACCGGTGCTCGGCGCCGCGCAGGTTCTCCTGGAGCCGAGCGGCGGGAACGGACTCGAAGTCGCGCATCGGCTGGTACATCTCGATGCGCAGCCCGAGGTCCGCGGCGCGCAGCCGGACGTCCTCCGGTGACAGGGGCGAGGCGGTCAGGTCGGCGTCGAAGATCTCCACGCCGTCGAAGCCCGCGGCGGCGATGGCGGCGAGCTTCTCGGCGAGCGTGCCGCTGATCGACACGGTGGCGATGGACGTACGCATGCGGTGCTCCAGTCAGGGCGTGACGAGGCCGGTCAGGTGCGCGAACATCCGCTCGGTGTCGGGTTCGGCGCCGGTGAACAGCCGGAACGCGTGTGCCGCCTGGTAGACGACCATGCCGCCGCCGTTCAGCGTGCGGCAGCCGCGCTCGCCCGCCCGGCGGAGCAGCTCCGTGCGCAGCGGCCGGTAGACGATGTCGGCGACCCACAGCTCGGGGTTCAGTAACGCGGCCGGCACCGGCATCCCGGGCGAGTTCGACATGCCGACCGGCGTCGCGTGGACGAGCCCGTCGGCCTCGGCGAGCGCCTCGCCCAGCTCGGCGAGGCCGGCGCGGCGCACCCGGTCCGCGCCGAACCGCAGCGCGAGGGCGCCGGTCAGGACGTCGGCGCGCGCCGGGTCGAGGTCGGCCACGGTGAGCCGTCCCGCGCCCCGCGTGAGCAGCGCGTGGGCGACGGCCGAGCCGGCGCCGCCGGCGCCGAGCAGCACCACGTGGCCCACGGGGGCGTCGGCGAATCCGCGGGTGAACGCCGCGTCGAAGCCGGTCCAGTCGGTGTTGTGGCCGATGGCCCGGCCGTCGTCGAACACGACGGTGTTGACCGCGCCCAGGGCGCGCGCGTCGTCGGACAGCGCGTCCAGGTGCGGGATGACCGCGGCCTTACAGGGATGGGTGATGTTCAGGCCGTCGAAGCCGAGCCGCCGGGCCCAGCCCAGCAGGTCGCCCACCGCGTCGACAGGCATGCCGAGGTCGACGAGGTCGATGATGCGGTAGCAGAGCGACAGGCCGTGGTGGCCGGCCTCCCGCTCGTGCAGGGCGGGGCTGAGCGAGGTCCGGATATCGGAGCCGATCAGGCCGACCAGACGGGACATCGCCACCCCCAATTGAATGTACGAACCAGTACGTTAATTTAGTACGCCGACGGCGTTCCGGCCAGGCTCACCCGAGCGGAGCGGGCCGCCCGGCGCGGCCCGGCCTCCGATACGCGAACGGCGTCTCGGGACGGGGACGGCCGCGCGCACGAGGTGGTGGTCCGGCGCGAGCGCGCAGGCCGGATCGGTGCGCGTCCTGCACGGAGAGCTGCACGGCGTTCAGGCCCGCGCCGGTCAGCACGCTCAGCCGGGCCGCGGTCAGCCCGAGGCGGTGCGCGGCCGCCACGATCTCGGGCTGGTCGGGGCGCAGCAGCGGTTCGCCGCCCGAGACGTGCGCCTGGACGACGCCCAGCTCGGCGTCCTGCGCGAACACCCGCGCCCACGTGCCGGTGTCCAGCTCCGCGCCGCGCCGGACCAGCTCGACCGCGTCCAGCAGCGACCAGAGCACGTCGCACTTGAACGAGAACGCGGCGATCACCCGCTCCTGGTCGGCGCGCGTCTCGGCCCACGCCCGCACCAGGGCGAGCGCCTCGTCGCCGTCGCGCCGCCCCTGCCCGACCCGGTCGGGGGCGAACAGCTCGGTCAGCGGCGAAGTACATCGTGACCTCGGGGCCGGTGACCCGGTCGTCACTGGACGACGATCTTCCCGGTGCTCTGCGGGAAGACCGGGTCGTTGTAGAAGTACTCGCCGGCCTCGGCGAACGTGTGCGTGTACGAGCGGCCGGGCGCGAGCCTGCCGGTGGCGAAGACGTGCTCGAAGAACGACGCGGCGCCGTGGGAGTGCTCGTTGCCCGCGGGGTTGGCGAACGTCACCTCCGTGCCCACCGGCACCGTCATGTGCTGCGGCGCCATCGCGTTCTGCGCGACGAGGTCCTCCTCCGCTCCGGGCGCGTTCTTCGCGGCGTCCCAGACGCGGCCGAGCGTGACCGTGTTGCCCGCGTCGGCACCGGCGACCGCCGCCGTACGGATCTGGTTGCGCTTGGACGGCGGGGTGGGCGCGGGCGCGGGGCCGACCCGGCCGTTGAGCTTGAACGCCCACAGGTGGTCGCCCTTGGGGATGTCCGGATAGGGCAGCCCGCTGCCGCCGGCGAAGACCGCGACGTACTGCTCGCCGTCGATCTCGTAGCTGACCGGGCTGGTGTGCACCCCGGCGCCGCACTGCCAGTGCCACAGCTCGCGGCCGTCGGTGTCGTCCATGGCGACGAGCACGCCGTCCGGCCGCCCCTGGAACATGACCCGCCCGGCCGTGGTGAGGATGCCGTTGCCGTGCGCCAGCGACCACTCGCCCTCGCGGCGCCACACGGGCCTGTTGGTGCGCGGGTCCACCGCGGCGATGCCGCCGGAGAAGTACTCGCCCAGCGGCCGCGCGGTGTTCACGCGTCCGCCGTTGGTGTTGGAGTACGCCGAGTTGACCAGCCCGTAGCCGACGTAGATGAGGCCGGTGTGCGGGCTGAACGACAGGTACGACCAGTCGGCGCCGCCGCCCGCGCCGGGGAACAGGATGGTGGCGTCGTCCCAGAACGGCGTGAAGATCTCCCCGGTCGGGTAGTAGGGCACCGGCCGGGTCGAGTCGTGGAAGCTGGGCGCCTGGTGGACGAACGGCTCGCCGCCGGGGAACGGCTGGGTGGGCCACGTCTTCTGCCGCGGCTCCTGCGGTACGGGCCGCTCGGTGACGCCGTGCACGGGGGCGCCGGTCTCCCGGTCGAGGATGTAGTACATCCCGACCTTGCTGCCGTACACCACGACCTTGCGCGTACGGCGGCCGATGCGGATGTCGGCCAGCACCGGGGCCATGACGTTGTCGAAGTCCCAGATGTCGTGGTGCACCGACTGGAAGTGCCAGCGGCGCTCGCCGGTCTTCGCGTCGATGGCGACCAGGCAGTTGGCGAACAGGTTCGCACCCCCGCGCGTCGAGCCGTTCGTCCGCGGATACGGGTTGCCGAACGCCCAGTAGACGAGGCCGAGCTCCGGGTCGATCGCGGGGTGGATCCAGCAGACGACGCCGCCGGTCCTCCAGGTGTCGCCCTCCCAGGTGTCGTTGCCGTACGCGCCGGGCCCCGGCGGGCCCCAGAACGTCCAGGCGACCTCACCGGTGCGGGCGTTCAGCGCGTACGCGCGGCCCCTGGCGCCCGCGGTGCTGCCCTCGGTGCCGACGTAGATCAGGCCGTCGAAGTAGACGATCGCGCCGGCCAGGCCGCCCCGGTTGCCGCCGCACTGCCCCTCCTCGGGGTCGCAGCCGGGGTCGCCCTCGCCGGCGATGAGCAGCTCGCGCTTCCACACGACCGCGCCGGTCTTCTGGTCGAGCGCGTAGACGACGTTGTCGCCCGACGTGGTGAAGACCAGGCCGGCGCCGAGCCCGACGCCGCGCATGTTGGTCGGCGTGGCGCCGACGCTGGTCTTCCACCTGGTCTCACCGGTGCGCCCGTCGACGGCGAAGACGTTCTGCTGGGCGGTCTGGACGTACAGGACGCCGTCCGCGGCGACGATCGTGCTCTGCTGCGCGCCCCCGGTGGTGCTGCCGCCCTCCAGGTTGGCGTGCCAGGCGCCGCCGAGCCTGCGGACGTTGCCGCGGTTGACCCGCCGCAGCGTCGAGTGGTTCTGGTTGGCCAGGTTCCCGCAGACCTTCGGGAAGTCCGGGCCGGTGGCGCCGAAGGCCGTCGGCTGCGGCGGGACCGGTAGCGCGAGGTCCGCGGCCGGGGCCTCGGCCGCCTGCGCGGAGAGAGGCGTGAGGGCCATGGTGCCGCCGACGACCGCGGCCGCGCCGGTCAGGAATTCCCGTCGTTCCATGCTCACTCCTGGTCCACTGTATGGATCAATTGATCCGTTCAACGGACGTACCGTAAGCCGCTTCCTCGTTCCATTCAAGGTATTGCCGATACCTAGATGACATGAGATTGTCGGGAAACTTTTAGACGGTGTGATCGAACCGCTAGGTGGACCTATGAGGATACGTTCGTCCTATCTGATCACCGCGCTCGTCACGGCCGCCGCGGTCGTCGCCGCGATGCTCCTCGGCGGCATGCCCGCGACGGCGGGCGGCCGGGCGCAGGCCCCGGCGGGCGGCGCCCAGGAGCTGGGCGACCCGGACTACGGCGTCTGCCGCGGCACCGACGCCCGCTGCTACCACGACTGGGGGAACTTCGACCCGGCGTCGGCCGGCTACAAGATCCTTGTGTACAGCCGGACCGCCGGTCCGCGCCACGCCAACCTCGGTCCCGCGCTCGGACCGGGCATGAACCCCACGCTCACCGACGCCAACGTCGCGCAGAAGGCGCTGGTCCAGATGGGCAGGGACCACGGCTTCGGGGTCGACTGGACCGAGGACGTCGCGCAGCTCGCGTCGCCGTCCGCCCTGTTCCGCTACAACGCCGTCGTGTTCCTCAGCACCTCGCGCGACGCGCTCGACGACGCCGCGCAGACGTCGCTGCGCCAGTACGTCCGCGGCGGCGGCGGGTTCGTCGGCGTCCACAACGCCTTCGGCACGGAGTACAACTGGCCCTGGTACGAGGGCCTGCTCGGCGGCGCCAACTTCTACGACCACGGCCGCGAGCAGTCCGGCACCGTCCAGACGCCGGAGCACCGCGACGTCTCCACCGCCGGGCTGCCGAACCGCTGGGCCTTCACCGACGAGTGGTACAACCTCGTCCCGTACCCCAGTGACGTGCGGTTCCTCGCCACGGTGGACGAGCGCTCGCTGGCCGACGGCGTCACGGGCAACATGAGCCACCCGGGGCACGGCTCGGTGCACCCGGTGGCCTGGTGCCAGTACTACGACGGCGGCCGCGCGTGGCTGACCACCCTCGGGCACGACGCCCAGGCCTACACCGACGACGGCACGCACTTCGCGGGCGCGAAGCGGTTCCAGAGCCTGCTGCTGAACGGCATCGAGTCCGCCATGGGCAAGGAGCCGTTCTGCCGGTGACCGCCCGGTGCGGCGCACCTACAGCCCCAGGTAGATGCGCCGCACCCGGACGTCCTCGCGCAGCAGCCGCGAGGTGCCGGTCATCGCGACCTCGCCGTTCTCCATGACCACGCAGTCGCTGGTCGCCTCGAACGTCAGCTTGGCGTTCTGCTCGACCAGCAGCAGGCTCAGCCCCTGCTCGCGCAGCCGGACGAGCACGGCGAGGATGTCCTCCACGAGCTTGGGCGACAACCCCATGGACGGCTCGTCCAGGAGGATCAACCGCGGCCGGGCCATCAGCGCGCGCCCGACGGCGAGCATCTGCTGCTGGCCGCCGGACAGCGCGCCGGCCAGCCGCCCGCGCATCTCCCCCAGTACGGGGAACAGCTCCACGACCTCGGCCAGCGTCTCCCGGGTGCCGGGGTCACGCCACGAGCGCGCGTACGCGCCGAGCAGCAGGTTCTTCTCGACCGTCAGGCCGGGGAACACGTGCCGGCCCTCGGGCACGTAGCCGATGCCGTGCCGTACGACGTCGCGCGGCTTGACCCGGGTGAGGTCGGTGTCGCCGAAGGTGACGCGGCCGCCGCTGCGCGGCACCAGGCCCATCAGCGCCTTGAGCGTGGACGTCTTGCCCGCGCCGTTCGCGCCGATGATCCCCACGGACTGGCCGGGCGCCACGGTGAACCCGATCGCGTTGACCGCGCAGACCCCGCCGTAGTGGACGGACAGGTCCTCGACGGTCAGCGCCGCGCCGTTTCCGGTGCTCATTGGCTCACCTCGGTGGGGTCCGGCAGCGGAATGCCGGCCATGGCGGAGTCGCCGAGGTACGCCTCGATGACCGCGTGGTCGGCGGCCACCTCGGCGGGCGTGCCCTCGGCGATCACCGAGCCGCCGGCCAGGACCGTGACGCGCTCGCACAGCGACATCACCAGGCCCATGTTGTGCTCGATGAGCACGACCGTGACGCCGCCGGCACGGATCGAGCGCACGATCTCGGAAAGCTGGCGCACCTCCTCGCCGTTGAGCCCGGCCGCCGGCTCGTCGAGCAGCAGGAGGCGCGGCGACCCGGCCATCGCGCGGGCGATCTCCGTACGCCGCTGGATGCCGTACGGCAGCGCGCCCGGCGCCGAGGCGGCGAACTCGGTCAGGCCGAACCGCTCCAGCAGGTCGCCGGCCTGCCGGCTCAGCCGCCGTTCCTGCCGCCAGATGCCGAACGGCCACAGGGCGTAGCGCCAGATCGCGGACATTCGCGACCGGTCGAGCGCGACCATGAGGTTGTCCCGCACGGTGAGCTCGCCGAACAACCGGAGGTTCTGGAACGTGCGGGCCATGCCAAGCGCGGACAGGCGGTACGGGCGGCGCCCGGAGACGACGCGCCCGTCGAGCAGCGCCTGGCCGCCGGACGGCCGGTAGAAGCCGCTGATGACGTTGAACAGCGTGGTCTTCCCCGAGCCGTTGGGCCCGACGATGCCGCGGATCTCGCCGCGCCGCACGGTCAGGGAGACGTCGTCGAGCGCCTTCAGGCCGCGGAACCGCTTGGCGATCCCGCGGATCTCCAGGATCGTCGCCTCGTCCCCCGCCGTGCCGGCTTCCGGGGCGCCGGCCGGGTCGTACGGCACGAACGGCCGCAGCGCGGCGCGCTCGCCCGTACGGCCGCGGCGGCGATCCAGCACCGCGCGCAACCGCGCCGGGATGCCGGCCAGGCCGGTGGGCGCGAAGACCACCATGACGACCACGATGATCCCGAAGCCGAGCTGGGCGTACGTCGGATAGTCCACGAGCGCCTCGCGGATCAGCGACAGCGCGACCGCGCCGACGACGCACCCGACCAGGCTCTGCCGCCCGCCGATCACGACCATCGCCAGCAGCAGGAACATGTTGGTGATGTTGAACGTGTCGGGCGCGATGTAGCGGATGAGCCCCACGTACAGCACGCCGGCGAGGCCGCCGAAGACGCTGGACAGCGCGAACGCGGTCATCCGCAGCAGCGGGATCTGCGCGCCGACGGCGCCCGCGGCCAGCGGGTCGTCCCGCATCGCCATCAGCCGGCGGCCGAGGCCGGTGCGCACCACGAACAGCCCGAACGCCAGCGCGATCACGAAGACGACGATCTCCAGGTAGTAGTACAGGTACTCGCTGGTCAGGTCGATGCCGAACATCGGCGGCACCGGGATGCCGGGGATGCCCTCCGCGCCGCCGGCGAGCTGGTCGTTGGTCGTCCAGTTGATGAACCCGAGCGCCAGGCCCAGCGTCACGATGCCGAGGTAGTGCGACTGCATGCGCAGCGCGGGGATGCCGACGAGCAGCCCGATGACGGCGGACGCCAGCAGCGCGAGCACGGCGGCCGGCCAGAACCCCAGCCCGGCGCGGGTGGTGAGGATCGCGGTCGCGTAGGCGCTCACCCCGAAGAAGGCGATCTGCGCCAGGTTGATCTGGCCCGCGATGCCCATGGCGAGCCCCATGCCGATCGCCAGCAGCGCGAACACCAGGGCGATGTCGACGACGTGGATGGCGTAGTCGCCGAGCCCGTACGGCAGCAGCCACGCCGCGACCGCGAGGACGACGAGCGTCGCGAGCCGTGGCGCGTGCCGGTGGCGGAGGAGCGCGTTCATGCCCGGCTCACCGTCGTCTCGCCGAAGATGCCGGTCGGCCGGATCATGATCGCCACCGTGAACACCAGGAAGACGACCAGCTCGGAGTAGCCCTGGAAGTGCCCGGCGGCGAAGGAGTCCAGCATCCCGATGACGAACCCGCCGACGATGGCGCCGGAGATGTTGCCGCAGCCGCCGAGCATGGCCGCGGCGAACCCCTTGATCCCGATGGTGCCGCCCATCGTGGCGTTCACGTACAGCAGCGGGCCGACGAGCCCGCCGGCCAGCGCCGCGAGGCCGGCGCCGATGGCGAACGCGATGGCGTTGCTGCGGCCGACGTGGATGCCGACGGACGTGGCCGCCTCGTGGTCCATCGCGACCGCCTGCATGGCCGTGCCCAGCTTGGTGCGCCGGAGGAAGCCGACCAGCAGCACCACCGCGATCGCCGCGATGGCCAGCACCACGAGGTCGTACGTGCGCACCCACAGGCCGAGGAACTGCAGCGGCGCCGCCTTGACCGGGGACGCCACCGCGGTGCCGGTGGCCCCCCAGATGAGGACGGCGAGCGCCTCGAGGACCATGCCGAAGCCGATCGTGCCGATCAGCATCAGCGTGAAGTCCTTGTTCTCCAGCGGGCGCAGCACCCGCTCGATGAACAGCCCGATCACCCCGGTGACCGCGATGGCCAGCACGATGGCCAGGGCGAAGGGCAGCTTGGTGGACATGTAGAACGTGGACGCGGTGTAGGCGCCGATCATGAGCACGTCGCCGTGCGCGAAGTTGACCAGGCCCATGGTGCGGTAGACGAGGGAGAACCCCATGGCCACCAGGGCGTAGATCGCGCCGAGGCTCAGCCCGCCGATGAGTGTCTGGAGGAAGACCTGCATGGTTCTCTTTCTGACGCGGGGTCAGGTGCCGGCCGTGACGACCGTCCCGTCCTTCATGAGCCCGATCCGGGTGGCCCGGATGCCGACGCCGGTGCTGTCGTAGGAGAAGTCGCCCATCAGGCCGTGGTACTTCACCGCGCGGATCGCGTCGGCGAGCTTCGCGCCCGTGGCGACGCCGCTGTTCTTCAGCGCGGTGAGCAGGATCTGCGTGCCGTCGTAGGCCTTGGCGCCGTGCAGCTCGGCGTCCTCGCCGTAGGCGGCCTTGTACGCGGCGGCGAACTTCTTCGTGGCGGCGTCGGTGTCGTTGCTGAGGTACGGCGAGCTGACGATCGTCCCCTCGACGTTCTTCACGCCCGCCGTGTCGCGGAAGACCGGTGTGCCCTGCGGGGCGGCGCCCGCGAACGGCACGGTGATGCCGAGGTCGCGGGCCTGCTTGACGATCAGCCCGGACTCGACCTCCTCGGAGCCGATGAAGACGGCCTGCGGCGACGCCTGCCGGATCTTCGTGAGCTGCGCGCTGAAGTCCTTCTGGTCCGTGGTGACGACCTGGTCGGAGACCGGCTTGATGCCCCGGTCGCTCAGCGCCTTGAGGAACGCGTCGTGCTCGCCCTTGCCGTACGAGCCGTTGTTGCTGATCATCGCGATCTTCTTGATCTTCTGCCGGTCGACGACGTACTTGGCGAGCGTCTCGTCGTACGTGGTGCTGGTCGGCCCGTTCAGGAACATGAACGGGCTCTTCAGCGCGACCATCCCCGGCGACTGGCCCGAGGCGATGTTGGGGATCTGCGACTGGCGCAGCGACGGGCCCATCGCGATCGTGACGGCGCTCTCCGCGGTGCCGATCATCGCGATGTACTTCTCGCTGGCGATCTTCCGGGCGAGGTTCGTGCCGACGGTCGGGTCGCCCTGGTCGTCGAAGACGTCGAGCTTGATCGTGCGGCCCTTGATGCCGCCGGCCTTGTTCCACTGGTCGACGGCCAGCTTGGCGCCCTTGTACTCCCACTTGCCGAGCGAGCTGAGCTGCCCGCTCTGGGCGTCGACGACCGCGATCTTGATCGGGCCGGTGCCGCTGGAGGCGGCGCCGCCCGACGCGCCGGGCGCGCTGCAGGCCGCCGCGAGGCCCGCGACGAGAGCTCCGGCGGCCACGGCGCAGATGCGGGATCGGGGGATGTTGATCATGGGATTCACCTCGGGGGGCGGGGGTCGGGGGTGCGGCTCAGGGAGCGGGCGAGGCGGGGTAGCCGCCGCCGTCGGGGAAGACACCGTGGTAGATGTCGTTGATGTTCCAGTGCCCGGGTGTCGGGACCGGCTCGTTGACCATGGGGACGTCCAGGACCGCGGGACGCCGCGCGGCGATGGCCGACCGCAGCGCGGGCAGCAGCGCGCCGGGCTCGGCGACCGCGTATCCGTCGGCGCCGCAGGCCTCGGCGAACGCCGCGAAATCCGGGCTGTACGGCCGGCCGTCCGGATCGCGGAACTCGCAGCCGTAACTGGCGCCGAAGTTCGCCGCCTGCAGGTCGGCGATCGTGCCGTGCGCGCGGTTGTTCATCACCACGAAGACCACCGGCACGCCCTGCTCGACGGCCATCGGGACGGCGGCGAACTGCGCGCTCATCCCGCCGTCGCCCACCAGCGCGACCACGACGCGCTCCGGCTCCGCGATCTGCACACCGACCGCGGCCGCCGGCCCGAACCCCATGGTCGAGGCGCCGCCCGGCGTGATGAACCGGCCCTCGGCGGGCAGCTCGTAGCACTGGGCCACGCCGTTCTTGTTCCAGCCGACGTCGGTGACCAGCACGGCGTCCGCCGGCAGGGCCTCCCGCAGATCGGCGAGGATCCGTTCGGGACGGAGCGGGAAGGCGTCGCTCCGGCCGCGCTCCCGGCTCTCGGCGAACAGCTCGGACCTGGCGCCGCGGATGCGCGCGCGCAGCTCGGGGCGGTCGACGGGCGCGGGCCGTACGCCGCGCACCGCCTCACCGATGGCCCGCACCGCGAGCGTCACGTCAGCGACGGCGCCGATCTCCACCGGATAGTTGCGCCCGATCTCGGCCGCGTCGATGTCGATCTGGATGAGCCGCCCCGACCGCGGGTCCCCGCCGCCAAGGTTCCAGGTGTACTCCGCCTTCCAGGAGCTGGCGTCGGTCTCGGCGAACCGGGTGGCGAGGGCGAGCACCACGTCCGCGTCGCGTGCGTAGTCGTTCGTGGTCTTCAGTCCCCAGAAGCCCGGCATGCCGAGCAGTAGCGGATGGCCGTCCGGCACGGCGCCCTTGCCCATGAGCGAGTGGACGATGGGCACGTCCAGGTGCTCGGCCAGCGACAGCAGCGCGTCGCGTCCCGTACGGCCGCGCAGCCCGCCGCCGAGATAGATCAGCGGGCGCTCCGCCCCGGCCAGGAGCTCCGCGATGCGCGCGGCGACCGCGGCGGGCAGGTCCGGCGCCGCGGTGGTCGCCGGGAGCGGGCGGTCCTCGGGCGTGACCGTACGGGAGAACAGGTCCATCGGGACGTTCAGCAGCACCGCGCCCGGCCGCCCCGAGGTGGCCGTCCAGAACGCGCGCTCGGCGAACCGCGACAGGTCGGCGGGCCGGTGGACGTGCCACGCCCGTTTGACGAAGGGCCGGTAGATCGCCGTCTGGTCGGCGTCGGCGTGGAGGTTGACCTCCTGGTGCGGATGCCGCCCGTGGTAGTACGACGGCACGTCGCCGGCGATGACGACCAGCGGCACGGAGTCGAGCGCCGCGGTGGCCACCCCGGTGACGGCGTTCATCATTCCCGGGCCGACGTGGACGAGCAGCACGCCGGGGCGTCCGGACGCCCGCGCGTAGCCGTCGGCGGCGTGCGCGGCCGCCTGTTCGTGGCGGGCCATGACGAACCTGATCGGGCTGCGGCCCAGCGCGTCGAGCAGGGCGATGTTGGTGTGGCCGCAGGTGCCGAAGACGTACTCCACGCCGTACGACTCGAGCTGGCCGACCAGCGCCTCCGCGGCCGGCACCGGCGCGGTCACGCCCGGTCTCCCCACAGCGACGTGCCGCGCAGGAGCAGCGTCTTCACGACGGTGAAGTCGTCGATCATGCAGCGGGGCGTCTCGCGCCCGAACCCGGAGTCCTTGACGCCGCCGAACGGCACGTGGTCGAGGCGGTAGTTCGACGATCCGTTGACGACGAGGCCGCCGACCTCCAGGTCCCGCCACGCGGTGAAGACGCGGTCGAGGTCGCGGGTGAACAGGCCGGCCTGCAGCCCGTACCGGCTCCGGTTGCACCGCCGGACCACCTCGTCGAAGTCGTCGAACGGCAGCACCGCCACCAGCGCGCCGAACACCTCCTCGGTGACGACGAAGGCGTCCGCGGGCGGATCGGCCACCACGGTCGGCACGGCCGTGGCGCCGTCCCGCTTGCCGCCGAGCACCACGCGACCACCGCCCGCCGCGGCCGCGGCGGCCCACGCCACGACGCGCTCGGCGGCCTGCTCGTCGACCATCGCGCCGACGTCGGTCAGCGGGTCCAGCGGGTCGCCGACGGTCAGTTCGGACACCTCCGCGGTGAACCGTTCGAGGAACTCGGCGAAGCGCGGTCGCTGTACGTAGACGCGCTGGACGGAGATGCAGCTCTGGCCGGAGTTGCTGTATCCCGTACGCGCGCAGACACGGGCGGCCGCGGCGATGTCGGCGTCGTCGCACACGATCGTGGCCGCGTTGCCGCCCAGCTCCAGCACCAGGCGCTTGGCCCCCGCCGCCGTGGCGACCGCGGCGCCGGTCGCGGCGCTTCCAGTGAAGCTGATGACGCCGACCTCGCCGGCGGCGCACAGGGCCGCGCCCACGGAGCCGTCGCCGTGCAGCAGTTGCACCGCTTCGTACGGCATTCCGGCCTCGATCAGCAGCGCCACGACCGCGGTCGACACGGCGGGCGCCTGCGGCGGCGCCTTGACGATCGTGGTGTTCCCGGCCGCGAAGGACGCGCCGAGCTTATGCGCGAGGAGGTTCGCCGGCGCGTTGAACGGCGTGATGGCCAGGGCCACGCCCACAGGCGCCCGGTACGTGAAGCCGGTGTTCCCCACGCCGCGCGCCCAGCCGGCGACCGGGAGCGTCTCCCCGCCGATCCGCCGCGCCTCGGCGGCGCAGACCGCGAACGTGTCGGCGACGCGGTCGATCTCGCCGCGCCCGTCCTTGACCGGCTTGCCGAGTTCGAGCGCGAGGAGCCGGGCGAGCGCGTCGCGGTGCTCCAGGGCGAGGCCCGAGGCGCGGTCGAGCACCTCGGCCCGGTGCGCCGGCGACAGCCGCGCCACCGCCGGTGCGGACTCGCGCGCATAGGCACGTACGGCGGCGATCTCGTCGGTCCCCGCGGCGGGCGCCCGGCTGACCGGTGTGCCTAGGTACGGACCGATCCGTTCACTCTGCGGACCCGCGTCCGTCCACCGGCCGCCGATCAGCGCCGCCGTTCGCACCGGTTCCTCTCCGGACGCAGCCGCGAGCAACGCTTCCAGCATCAACGCCTCCTGAACCGTTCAGCGGACCATAAGTACCATCATGCGGAATGCGAGCCAAGGTACGGGCGATCCGGTCGCGCCGACAAGGGTCGGCCTTCCGAAAGTCGCGTCCTTAATGTTCGAACCAGTGAGTTAGTTATAGGTGACCGGGCTCACAAGGGAAAGGGGCGCGGGCAATCTTTTGCCGATAGCCTGGTTCCGTATAGCGGCCCTCCTGGACCGCTATACGGACTCCGTGTAACGTACGGACCGTCCTCAGCCGGAATCGGGGAGACCGAGAAGCAGTGAGTCCAGCGAAGAACGCCGGGGCCGAGTCGCCGGCCGACGCCCAGGGTGTGCGCAGCGTCCAGCGCGCCATCGAGATCCTGTCCTTGCTCAGCGAGGAGCATCCGGTGATCTCGATCCGCGACATCGTCGAGTCGACCGGCCTCGCGAAGACCACGGTCATCAGGCTCGTGCAGACGCTGGAGCTGAACGGCCTGCTGTGGGCGACCCCCAACGGCTACCAACCGGGCCCCGGCCTGTGGCGCTGGGCGCACCTGGCCCGCAGCGGCTGGGAGCTGCCGCCGGAGACCCGCGCGTTCATGCGCGAGCTCGGGGCCCGCCGCCGCGAGACGGTGAACCTCTACATGGTCCGCGACATCTACCGGGTGTGCGTCGCGCAGCAGGAGGGCCCGCAGCCGCTCCGCCACGTCGTCCACGTCGGCGACGAGCTTCCGCTGTGGTCGGGCGCGTCGTCGAAGGTCCTGCTGCGCGACGCGCCCGCGACACTCCTGCGGCGCGTCGCGATCAGCTCGCCGTACGGCGAGGGCCACGTCAAGCGGCTGCGCGAATGGATCGACGACGCCGCGCACCACGGCTGGGCGGTCAGCCACGGCGAGCGCGAGGAGGGGCTGTCCGCCGTCGCCGTGCCGGTGACCGGCCGGTCGGGCGCGGTCGTCGCGGCGCTGTCGCTCAGCGGCCCCACCGTCCGCTTCCCCGACGCCACGGTCGCCGCGTACGCCGAGGACCTGCGTCAGGTGGCCGGGCAGATGTCCGAACGCGGCTTCGACCACCCGCTCAGCCCCGCGCACTGACGGCGGGAACGGCGGGCCCACGGCGTGACCGTGACGTGAGGAGCG
Source organism: Streptosporangiaceae bacterium (assembly GCA_036502625.1). Classification (GTDB taxonomy): domain Bacteria; phylum Actinomycetota; class Actinomycetes; order Streptosporangiales; family Streptosporangiaceae; genus DASXYG01. The sequence continues at coordinate 6,140 of DASXYG010000079.1, read as the reverse complement.
ACTGCATGCCCAAGCCACCACTCGGCGGAGTCCGGGTCCTCGACCTGACGAACGTCCTGGCCGGCCCGTACTGCAGCTACCAGTTGATGCTGCTCGGCGCCGAGGTCGTCAAGATCGAGGCGCCCGGCCAGGGCGACCTCGCCCGCCACCTCGGCCCCGACTCCGAGCTGAACGACGCGGGTCTCGGCGCCTCGTTCCTCGCGCAGAACGCCGGCAAGGACTCCGTCGAGATCGACCTGAAGGACCCCGCCGACCGCGCCGACTTCGAGCGGATGGTCCAGGGCGCCGACGTCCTGCTGGAGAACTTCCGCGCCGGCGTGCTCGACCGCCTCGGATTCGGCTGGCCGCGGCTGCGGGAGCTGAACCCGCGGCTCGTCTATTGCGCCATCTCCGGGTTCGGGCAGGCGGGCCCGATGAGCGAGGCCCCCGCGTACGACCAGATCATCCAGGGGCTGTCCGGGATGATGAGCATCACCGGCACCGAGGAGACGGCGCCGCTGCGGGTCGGTTTTCCCGTCTGCGACACGGTGGGCGGCCTGACCGCCGCCCTGCACATCTGCGCCGCGCTGGCCGGCCGGGCCACCACCGGGCAGGGCACGTTCCTCGACGTCTCGATGCTGGAGTCCGCGGTCTCCGCTATGGGATGGGCGGTCTCGAACTACCTGGTCAGCGGGGTGCCGCCGGAGCCGATGGGCACGCAGAACGCGACCGCCGCGCCGTCTGGCACGTTCGAGGCCGCGGACGGCCCCCTCAACATCGCGGCCAACCGGCAGCGGCAGTTCGAGACGCTGTGCGGCGTCGTCGGCCGCGACGACCTGCTCGCCGACCCGCGGTTCGCCGACCGCGACCGGCGCAAGCGGCACCGCGACGAGCTGACCGCGGAGCTGAACCGCGCGCTGCGCACCCGTACGGCACGGGAATGGGAACGGATCCTCAGCGAGTCGGGCGTACCCGCGGCCCGCGTCACCAGCGTGCCGCAGGCCGTCGAGCTCGACCAGCTCGGACACCGCGGCTTCTTCACCGAGCTCCCGTTCCCCGACGGCTCCGGCCGCGCGCTGAAGGTCGCCGGCAGCGGCGTCCTGCACGACGGCGAGCCGCTGCGGCCCGGCGCGCCGCCGCCGCTGCTCGGCCAGCACAATTCGGAACGCGGCCGGCTCATGACCCGGTGGAGCGCCGCCGCCGACAACACCGTCGGCTCGTGACCGGCACACCCGCGCGGACCCAGGAGGCCCGGATGCCCGACATCGACCCGACCGGGGCCGTCGCCGAATGGTGGGGCACGGCGATCTCCCGCATGGCGCCCGGCGTCGTCGAGCTGCGCGGCCGTCCCGTGCAGGACCTCATCGGAACCACGAGCCTGCCGTCGATGATCTGGCTGATGCTGCGCGGCGACCTGCCGGACGCGCGGCAGGCGGCGCTGCTCGAGGCGGCCATCGTCGCCGGGGTCGACCACGGCCCGCAGGCGCCGTCGATCGCCGTCGCCCGGATGACCGCGACCTGCGGCGTCGGCCTCAACAACGCGATGGCCAGCGCGGTCAACACGCTCGGCGACGCGCACGGCGGCGCCGGCGAGCAGTGCGTCCACCTCCTGGACGACATCCTCGAACACGAGGCCCAGGGCGCCGACCTGCAGACCGCGATCGAGCGGACGGTGGCCGCGTGGCCGCGCTACCTGCCCGGGTTCGGCCACCGCTTCCACCCCGTCGACCCCCGCCGCGACCCCCTGCTCACCCTGGTCGACGCGGCCGTACGCGACGGCGTCGTCCCCGGCCACCACCTCCGCGCCGCCCGCGCCTTGGAGGCCCATCTGGCCCGCGGCCGTACGACGCCCATCCCGATGAACATCGACGGCGCCACCGCGGTCATCTACGCCGAACTCGGCTTCGCCGCCCCCCTGGCCCGCGGCCTGTTCGTCCTCAGCCGCAGCGTCGGCATCCTGGCCCACGCCTGGGAGGAGCTCCAGTCGGGCAACCGCAACAAGGGCCCCATCCCCCGCGCCATCCTCCCCGCCCACCACGGCGCGCCGCCCGGGCACGAGGCGGCGCCGTAGTTCTACGGGTTGGTGTAGACGCGGCTCGGGGTGATGAGGACGGCGGCCCGGCGGTCGGCGGCCATCGTCCGGTCGTAGGCGTCCCAGTCGTCGTGGGTGCCGCCGGCGGCCGTGAAGATGTCGCGGAGCATGAGGCGCAGCGCATCGGGGTCGACGTCGGGGTGCGGGTCGTCGGGGCCGATGAGCTCGGCGCGTCCCTCGACGGCCGCCCAGCGCCAGCCGGCGCGGGCGACGATCGTCGTACGGGGGTCGGCGCGCAGGTGGGCCAGCTTGCGGGAGCCGCCGATGGCGACCAGGCCGACGACCGGCCCGCCCTGAAGCGGGTGTTCCAGCACCCCGGCGTTGACCACCGACGACTGGGGGCCGCCGTCGCGGCGCAGCGTGGTGACGACGCACAGGCCGTGGTCGAGGGGGATCAGTTCGGCGAAAGCGGCGAGGTCGGTCATGGTGGGGTCGGCCTTTCTCTCTAGTGCAGGTCGCGCAGGGCGTCTTCGATGCCGCGGTGGAACGTGGGGTAGGCGTAGATCATCTGGGCGAGGCGGTCGGCGGTGACACCCGCGTGGACGGCGACCGCGAGACCGCTGAGCACCTCGCCGCCCCACGGACCCATGGACGTGGCGCCGATGATCCGGCCGGTGGCGCGCTCGGCGACGATCTTGATGAGGCCGTCGTTGCCCGCCTTGTGGATCCAGCCGCGCGCGGTGGACGGCACCTGCGCGACGCCCGTACGCACGTCGGTGCCCTCGTCGCGGGCCTGCGCCTCGGTACGGCCGACCGCGCCGACCTCCGGGTCGGTGAACGTGACGCGCGGCACGGCGTGGTACTCCGCCGGGTGCGGGTCCGCACCGAGGATGTCGGCGGCGACGATGCCCGCCTGGTAGACGGCCATGTGCGTGAACTGGCCGCGGCCGGTGACGTCGCCGAGCGCCCACACGCCGGGCGCGGCGCGCAGGTGGTCGTCGGTGGCGATGGCCCTCGCGTCCGGGTCCAGGCCGACGTGGTCGACGCCCAGCGGCGCGAGGTCGGCGCGGCGGCCGGTGGCGACCAGCAGCTTCTCCCCGGTGACCGGCGTGTCGCCGACGTCCACGGTGAACCCGCCGTCGTCGTGGCGTACGGCGGCCGCGGCGGTCCCGGTGCGCACGGTGATGCCCTCGCGGGTGAACACGTCGGCCAGCAGCGCACCCGCCTCGGGCTCGTCGCCGGGCAGCAGCCGGTCCAGCGCCTCGACGATCGTCACGCGCGCGCCGAACCGCGCGAACGCCTGCGCGAGCTCGCAGCCCACCGCGCCGCCGCCCAGCACGACCAGCGACTCCGGCACGGTCTCGGTCCTGGCGGCGTCGCGGTTCGTCCAGTACGGGGTGTCCGCCAGGCCGGGGATCGGCGGGACGGCGGGCCTGCTTCCGGTGGCGATCACGATGCCGCGCCCGGCGCGGAACACCCGCTCCCCGTCGGACGCCGCCACGGTGACCTCGCCGGGCGCGGTGATACGCCCGCGGCCGCGGTGGAACGCGCCGCCCTTGCCGGTGAACCGGTCGACGGCGATCTTGTCGTCCCAGTACGTGGTCGCCTCCTCGCGGATCCGCAGCGCGACCGGCGCCCAGTCCGGGGTGACCGTCGAGCTGCCGGCCATGCCCGGCACGCGGCGCGTCTCGGCGATCAGGTCGGCGGCGCGGAGCATCATCTTCGTCGGGATGCACGCCCAGTACGGGCACTCGCCGCCCACCAGCTCGGCCTCCACCCCGGCCACCGACAGCCCCGCCTCGGCCAGCCGCCCGGCCGCGTCCTCACCGCCCACCCCGAGCCCCAGCACGACCACGTCCACGTTCTCGACCGGCATCCTCGCCGTCCTTCCGTCGCATTCCGACCCGGCCCACCGGCGGGTGAGCGCCTACGCAGTTTCGCGCCCGGACCGCCCGATCCGCCACAGCCACGCCGACCCGGCCGGGCGGACGGGCTTGACCCTGTAGTCCGATGCGGGGTTTAGCGTCGTGCTCCGATCGACGGTTGGCGGAGGTGCCGGGTGGAGCTGACGGTGTTGACGGTCCCGGACTGCCCGCACGGGCCGGTGCTGGAGGAGCGGCTGGCCGAGGCGCTGGGCGACCGGCGGGGTGTGGTCGTACGCCGCCGGGTGATCGCCGACGCGGCGGAGGCGGCGGAGGCCGGGCTGCGGGGGTCGCCGACGTTGCTGGTGGACGGCGTCGACCGCTTCGCCGAGCCGGGCCGGCCGGTGAGCGTGTCGTGCCGGATGTTCCGCGGCGCGGACGGCGGCCTGACGGGCGCGCCGTCGGTGGCCGAGCTGCGTACGGCACTGGCCTCCGCCGACGCGGCCCGCCCGATGGTCGCCGGCCCCGGCGTCTGGATCTGCGCCGACTGCGTCACCCTCGCCACGGATATCCTCGCCACCGGCGGCCCCGTCGGCGCGAAGCCCCTCCGCACGGGCTGAGCACACCCGGCCCGTACGGTCACGCCTCCCGGGCCCGTACGCCGCGGAACGTGACCGGCAGCGACCTCAGGGCGTGGACGGCGTCGTCGTGGTAGACCGGCGGCGCGGCCGGGTCGAGGGCGGGGCCGTCCAGCCGGGCGGTGAGCGTGCGAAGCGTGATCTCGGCCTGCATGCGGGCGAGCGGGCCGCCCATGCAGGCGTGGATGCCGCCGCCGAAACCCAGGTGGCGCTTGTCGGCGCGGAGGATGTCGTACGTGTCCGGCTCGGGGAACCGCCGCGGATCACGCCCGGCGGCGGCGAGCCAGACCATCATCTGCGTGCCGGCCGGGATGGCCGCGCCGCCGATGTCCAGGTCCGCGGTCGCGGTACGGCGGACGAACTGGAACGGCGCGTCGTACCTGACCGTCTCCTCGACGGCGTCGGCGGCCAGCTCGGGCCGCCGCCGCAGCAGGCCGAGCTGGGCGGGGCCGCGCAGCAGCGCGAGCATGCCGTTGGCGATCAGGCTGACGGTCGTCTCGTGCCCACCGACGAACAGCAGCCGGATCGTGGCGACCAGCTCATCGCCGGACAACCGGTCCGCGTCGTCGCGCGCGGCGATCAGCGCGGAGACCAGGTCGTCACCGGGTCCGGCGCGGCGCGCCTCGACGACGCCCGCCCAGTACGCGAGGTCGTCGTCCTGGTTCTTGCGCTGCAGCTCCGCCAGCGCGGGGGTGGCGGCCAGCGTGGACGGGTCGAAGCAGCAGAGCTGCTGCCGGTTCGCCAGGTCGAGGTGGTCCTCGGGCGGCACGCCGAGGAGGTGGCAGATGATCTGCACGGGTAGCGGGAAGGCGAGGTCGGCGACGATGTCGATCCGGCCGTACGCGGCGGCGGCGTCGATCGCGGCGTCGACCAGGTCCTGGACGACCGGGCGCAGGGCCTCGACGCGGCGGCGGGTGAACGCCTTGGTCACGAGCCTCCGCAGGCGGGTGTGGTCCGGCGGGTCGGTGTGCAGGAACGAACGGGTGTCCAGCGTCCGCTGGAAGCCCGGGTCCAGCAGCCCGTAGGCGGTGCTGTTGCGCGCGTCGGCGCTGACCGAGGGATGGCGGAGCACGGCCAGCACGTCGGCGTACCGGCTGACGTGCGCCTCCGGCTCGGTGATCACGCCCGCGTCCCGCAGGCGCGCGTAGACCGGGTACGGGTCGGGGCCCGTGACGGCCCCGGTGTACAGGTCGCGTACGGGGCCCGGCGGCAGGGACGCCAGCAGTTCCTCGACGGCGGTGTCGTTCACGGTGTCGGTCATGGCCCGCTCCTCAGAAGCCGATTGCTCAGGGCACAAGCGTCGGCGCTGTACCGGGGTACGGGGTCAAGCCGTCTTACCGGGCGCTGTGCTCGATCGCGTCGGTCAGCGGGCAGGCCGGGTCGGTGTGCGGGGCGTCGCATCCGGAGGCCAGCCGCCCCAGGTCGTCGCGTACGTGCTGGAGCTCGGCGATCTGGTCCTCCAGCCGGGCGATGCGGCGGCCCGCGAGCGCGCGCGCCTCGTCGCATCCGTCGGCCCGGTCGGCCAGGCGGAGCAGCACCTGGATCTCCGTGAGCGGGAACCCGAGCGCCTGGGCCCGCTTGATGAACCGCACCGTGCCGACGACGCCGGGCCGATACGCCCGGTATCCC
>DASXYG010000078.1:0-29868 GCA_036502625.1 Streptosporangiaceae bacterium | reverse complement strand
ACCGAGGGCGACCGGGTCAACCTGGAGTCCGACCTGGTCGCCCGCATCGCCCAGCGGTGGCCGGAGCGGGCCGGCACCGTACTGGCCGAGGTCGCGGGCGCGCTGCCGTGGGCCGGCCACGTCTCGGGGAGCGCGGGCGTGCAGAAGGTCGTCTCGCAGCTCGCGGCGGGCGGCGCCGTCATGGTCTGGGACCCCGACCGGGAGGCCGAGGGCGACGTCATCTTCGCGGGCGCGCGCATCAAGCCGTCGGCGTTCACGTTCCTGCTCACCCAGGTGTGCGGCTACCCGTGCGCGCCCGCCGCCCATGAGGTGCTCGACCGGCTGGAGATCGTCCGGATGCCCGGCGCGGGCGACCGCCAGGGCACCGCGTTCCACACGACGGTCGACCTGGCCGCCGACACCGGAACCGGCGTGTCGGCCGCGGAGCGCGCCGCGACCGTACGCCGCCTGGCCGATCCGGACGCGCGCCCGTCCGACTTCAACGCGCCCGGCCACGTCGTCCCCATCGGGGCCAGGCCCGGACTCCTGGGCGAGCGCGAGGGCCACACCGAGGCCACCGTCGCGATGTGCCAGGCGGCCGGGCTCCCGCCGGTGGGGGTCTGCTGCGAGGTCATGAACCCGGACGGCACGATGTCCGGCGCCGCCGACCTGGAGGCAGCCGCCCTGCGCTGGGGCCTGCCGCTGGTCGACATCGCGGACCTCGTGACCTGGCTCTGACCGCCCTCACCTGACCGTGACCGGTCACGCCGGCGCCTCGCCGGCGGGTTCGGCACGGGTGCGGGCCGCGGCGACGATGCGGTCGAGCGCGGCGGCGTGGCGTTCGAACGCGCCGCGGCCCGTACGGGTGAGCCGGACGTGCGTACGCCGCGCACCGCCGTCGCGGCCCTTGCGCACCTCGACGTATCCGGCGTCGGCGAGCGCCGAGATCTGCTTGGACAGCGCCGAGTCGCTGGTGCCGACGGTGTCGCGGACGAAGCCGAACTCCACCCATCCGGCGGGCGCGAGCAGCGCGACGACCGACAGCCGCGCCGGTACGTGCAGGAACTCGTCGAACTCGGCGTCCATCAGCCGTGCCTCGACTCGTTCCTGAGCATGGCGCGGTACAGCGGCCGGGTGGCGACTACCGCGACGCCGCTCGCCACCGCCAGCACCCCGGCGGCCACGATGCCCGGCACGGGCAGGCCGAACGCGTACGCGAGGATCCGCGCGGCGCCGTAGACCACGACCAGGGCGACGCCCCAGATCACGCAGAACACGATCTCCGCGCCCGAGGGCCGGCGCCGGACCGGCGCGCGGGCCTGGCCGACCGCCACCGCGCCGACGCCGACGGCCAGGCCCAGCGCGACGACGATCATGCGCCAGGGCGACGGGAGGTCGACCGCCGCGTAGACGATGAACAGCATCACGGCCGTGACCAGGGCGTACGGCGTGGCGAAAGCGTGCCGTACGTACGCGTCGCGTGTGCTGTCGCCGTAGCGGCGGATGTCGTCGAGCGAACGCCGCGGGTCGTACTCGGTCATGCCGTCCCCGATCCTCGTCCGTACTTTCCTCACGGGAAAGTACCACGGACTTTCCTCACGGGAAAGTCGGATCGGGGGCGGCGGAGACCGTCAGGCGGTCGTCAGGTCGTGCCCATGTCGCACCAGGAGCCGTAGTGGTCGTCGGTGTAGTACGTCTCGTGCGTGGTGGCGTCGCGGACGAGGCGGTCGGCGCCGCGGTTCTCGCCCTTGCTGGTCAGGAAGTCGGCGTCGTAGGAGTTGTACGTGCCGGACGGGAGCTCCGGCGCGGAGTCGTTGCGGTAGGTCTCGCCGCCCCAGATCCACACGGTGTCGCCGTCGGACGGGTCGGTGGTCTGGTACTCCTTGTTCGATCCGGTCCGCGGCCAGCCCTCGTCGGTCCACCAGGCGGCGAAGGTCGCCGACGGGGCGGCGCAGGCCGCGACGGCGTGCGGCGCGGCGGAGGCGGGCGCGGCGACGGCGCCGGTCCCGGTGAAGACGACGGCGGCGGCCAGGACGATCGCGACGGGCGTTCTGCGAAGACGCGTGCGCATGGCGATGCGATTCCTCTCGAGCGGGGGCAATGAGCGAATTGCAAGAGCCGTCCGCCATTCGATATCAGTGGCGCACCGGTGACAAGACGTCCGCCCTCATCCGGCCAGCCCCACCCGTACCGTCAGCCTCCCGTCACCGCGGCGCCACCCCGCGTCGCCCCCCGGTTCGTCGCCGGCCGCGGCGCCTCAGTCCGCGCGGGTCCCGGTGAGCACGGTCGCGCCGCGGTCCTCGTCGATCACCACGCGCGGCACGAGCCCGGCCCCGGCGAGCACCTGGTGCGCCAGCGGCACCTGCCGGTCGCTGGCCTCGGTCAGCAGCGCGCCGCCCGGCGCCAGCCACCGCGGCGCGTCGGCCGCCACTCTGCGGAGCACGTCCAGGCCGTCGGCGCCGCCGTCGAGGGTGGCGCGCGGCTCGTGGTCGCGCGCCTCGGCGGGCAGCAGCGCGATGTCGCCGGTCGGGACGTACGGCACGTTCACCGCCAGCACGGCGACCCGGCCGCGCAGGTCGTCCGGCAGCGCGGTGTACAGGTCGCCCTCGTGGACGCGCCCGGCCGCGCCGATGTTGCGGCGCGCGCAGCGGACGGCGACGGGGTCGATGTCGGCGGCGTGCAGCTCGATGTCGGGCACGGCCGCGGCCACCGCCGCGCCGATCGCGCCGGAGCCGCAGCACAGGTCGACGACCACCGCGCGCCCCAGCGCTCCCCGCGCGAGCGCGACGGCCTCGTCGGCGAGCAGCTCCGTACGCCGCCGCGGCACGAACACCCCGGGCGCGACGGCCACCCGCAGCCCGCGGAACTCCGCCCAGCCGACGACCCACTCCAGCGGCTCGCCCGCGGCGCGGCGGCCCACCAGGGCGTCGAGGTCGTCCGGTGTGGCGGCGGCCTCCGTGATCAGCCGCGCCTCGTCCTCGGCGAAGACGCAGCCGGCAGCGCGCAGCCGCCCGGTGACGTCCGCGAGCCGTTCCGATGACGGATTGAGGGCCATAGGCACGCGACCTTATCGGATTCGGACGTCTCGATTACGGAAAGATCACCGTCTGGGGGCAACCAAGGCGGGTGGCTGCGCATCCTAGATGTAATGCCATCGACCGCTTTGGGGGATACATGGCTTCCGCGCCGTCCGAGCGCCCCACGCCTCCCCGCCGCCGGCGGTGGCTCGGCTGGGCCGCCTGCGGCGCCGCCGCGTTCCTCGTCGCCGCGGGCATCACGGCGTACGCCGGATACCAGCACCTCTACGGCAACATCCGCACCCAGGCGGTGCGGAACCTCGGCAAACGGCCGCCCAAGATCGGCAGCGCGGTGAACATCCTGGTCATCGGGTCCGACAGCCGCGCCGGGGAGAACGACGCGTACGGCAGGGAGCCCGGCGCCAGGTCCGACACCATCCTGGTCATGCACATCGCGGCCGGCGGGAAGCGCGCCGTCGGGGTGAGCCTCCCGCGCGACTCCATCGTCCGCATCCCCGACTGCGAGGTCGGCGGCCGCACCATCCCCGCCCACCTCGGCATGATCAACGCGTCGTTCAACGACGGCGGCGCCGCCTGCACCTGGAAGACGATCGAGGCCACCACCGGCATCCACCTCGACCACTTCGTGCAGATCGACTTCGCCGGGTTCCAGCGCATGGTCGACGCCCTCGGCGGCATCGAGGTCGACCTCCCGAAGGCCGTCCACGACACCGACGCCCACCTCGACCTCGCCTCCGGCCACCACCTGCTGAACGGCACGCAGGCGCTGGCGTACGTACGGGCGCGGCACGCGTTCGGCGACGGCTCCGACCTCGGCCGCATCGAGCGCCAGCAGCGGTTCATGTCCGCGATGATCACCAAGGCGACCAGCACCGGGCTGCTGACCGACCCGCCGCGGATGTTCCGGTTCCTCGACGCCGCCACGAACTCCGTCACCACCGACAACGGCCTCGGCCTCGGCGAGATGCGGCGGCTCGCGAGCGGGCTCAGCGGGGTGAGCTCCGGCGCGGTCAAGTTCGTGACCGTGCCGAACCACCCGTGGCCGGTGGACCCGAACCGCGTGCAGTGGGCGCAGCCGGCCGCGCGCCACCTGTTCCACGCGATCAACACCGACAGCCCGACGATCCCGCTCCCGAAGGGGACGCCCCCGACCTAGGCGCCGGCGGCCCGGTCGGAGCGGTCGACGAATCGACGGTAGATCTCGTCCGCGAGCGCGGGATCGGCGGCCAGCCCGGCGTCCGGCCGCACGGGCGCGGCGGCGGCCCGGGGCGTACGGACCCCGCCCAGCGCCAGCGCCCCTTCCAGCGATCCGGCCGCGCACGTACGGATCTCCGTGCCGTCGCGGCCGAGCAGCGCGGCGGTGGCCGCGAGCAGGCTCCCGCTCGCCGCCGCACCTCCGTTCACCATCAGGACCCTGGGGTCGGCGCCCAGCTCACGGGCGTGCCGCAGGGTCCGGAGCAGCGTGCACGCGATGCCGACGACCACGGACCGCGCGAGCGTGGCCCGGTCCGTGCCCTCCCCGGCCCCGTACACCCCGGCCCGCAGCCCCCGGCTCCAGTACGGGAACCGCTCCCCGGTCACGTACGGCAGCACGATGACCCCCGGATCCGTACGCCCGGCAGCCGCGGCCTCCTCGAAGGCCTCCGCCGTACCGAACCCGAGCACCCGCCGCCCCCACTCCAACGCGAACCCCGCATTGCTGACGGGAATCGACAGCACGTAGGCCCCACCACCCCAGGCCAACACGGTCGACCGCGCCCCCGGATCAAGCAGCGCCCCAGTGGTGACCATCCGCAACGTCGCACTCGACCCCAACGTCAAACACCCGACCCCGCCGGTATCACCGCCACCCGCGCCACCCGGCACCGCGCCACCGCCGCCCCCCGCGCCCTCCACGCCCTCCGCAACCTCCGCGGCCCCCGCGGCCCTCGCCCCCAGCGACGCGCACGGCCCGTCCCCCGCGCCCGTCAGCACCGGTACGCCCTCAGGAATCCCCAGCGCACGGGCGCCCTCCGCCGTCACCCGCCCCATCACCGCGCGCGGGTCCCGGACCGGCGGGCGCGACCCGTCCGGAACCCCGAGGCGCCACGCCTCACTCCACGCGATCTCATGGATGTCCAGCGCTCCGGTGACGCTCGCGTCGGTGGGGTCGATCCCCCACACCCCGGTGGCCACCCGCAGCAGCCACTGCCGCAGCGGAACCGGCACGCCCGTACGCCCCGCCGCCGCACCCCAGGCATGCCGCGCGGCCAGGCCCGGCACCCGCTGGCCGGTCGCCCGGTGGAACGCCGCCGGATCCACGGCCGCGCACAGCCGGGCCTGCGCGGACGCGTCGCGCCGGTCCGTCCACGGCACCACGTCGCCCGCCGCGCGCCCGTCGCCGTCCACCCACACGTGGCTGCCCATCTGCCCGGTGACCACCGCGCACTCCGGCCGCCCGCCCCCGTCGAGCAGCTCGGCCACCAGCCCCCGCAGCGCCGCGAGCACCTCCCCGGGCGCGGCGCCGCGCGGCGCGGCCACCGCGGCCCGCCGTACCACCCGGCCCGTACGCGCCAGGCACCCCTTGTACGACGAGCTGCCCACGTCGAGCGCGAGCACCGCCCCCCGGCTCACGCGGCCTCGGCTGCCTCGGCGCCCGCGTTCTCGCCGCCGAACCGCGCCCGCACCCGGTCGGGCACGCGGAACCCCATGAGCGCGGCCAGCACCAGCGTCCACCCGAACGTCAGCACGCCGAGCGCGGGCCCGAGCCCGATGGCCCCCGCGAGCGCACTGCCGAGCACGGGCGACAGCGCGCCGCCGAGCGCGCCCAGGTTGTAGATCAGCCCGAGCCCGGCGCCGCGCACCCGCGTCACGAAGTAGTCGGCGAGGTACTTCGGCAGGATCCCGGCGGGCCCGTAGTTCGTCATCTGCAGCGCGAACACCAGCACCGCGAGCGGTACGAGCATCCCGCCGCCGAGCGCGAACACCGGCAGGATCAGCACGAGCGAGACCAGGATGGACGTGACGTACACCCGCCGGGTGCCCACCCGGTCGGCGAGGATCCCGGCCGTCCAGGTGCCCGCGAGCAGGCCGAGGTTGGCGATGAACATGACCGTGCCCACGTCGCCGGGCCCGTACCCGGCCTCCTTCAGGTACGACGGCATCAGGCTGGTGATCGGCCAGTTCGAGCAGAACGCCACGAAGACGAGCACGAACAGCGTCGCGGTCAGCGGCAGCCAGCGGCGCCCGAACAGCTCCCCGATCGAGCCGCCGCGCCGGTTCGGCGCCGCCGCGCGCTCGGCCTTCCACTCCTCGCTCTCCGGCAGCCGCAGCCGCATGTAGACGGCGAGCACGATCGGCGCGAGCCCGAGGAAGAACAGCGAGCGCCAGCCGAAGTGCGGCACGACCAGCGGGTACAGCACGGACGCCAGCATCCCGCCGAGCGGGAACCCGGAGATCAGGAACCCGCTGGCCTTGTTGCGGAGGTCCGCAGGCCAGCTCTCCATGGCGTACGTCGCGCTGGCGCTGTACTCGCCGGCCATGCCCAGCCCGACGATCAGCCGGAACGCGAGCAGCGACCAGTAGTCCCAGGACAGCCCGCACGCCGCGGTGCCGATGGAGTACAGCAGCACGCCGACGGCCATCGCCTTCGTCCGCCCGAACCGGTCCGCGATCGACCCGACGAGCGCGCCGCCGAGCCAGCGGGTGACGAACGCGGCGGAGATCAGCGGGCTCGCCTCGACGAGCGTCAGGTGGAACTCCGCGGCGATGTCGGTCAGCACGTACGTGATCAGGACGAAGTCGAACCCGTCGAGCGCGTAGCCGATCCACGCCGCGAAGAAGCCGTGCACCTGTGTCCGGCTGAGCCGCCGGTACCAGGCACGCCGATCGGTCGGATGGGACATACGGTCACCTCATTCGAAACACACGAAACACTCGAAACGATGGAGATCCACACCCCCGCCCCGCGCCTAGCCCCGCGCGCCCGCGCCCCCGCCGGCCGGGGACAGCGCGGCGCGTACCGCGTCCCCGATGCGTCCCGCGTCCCCCGTGCGCACCGGCCGCGGGTCGAGCTCGAACCACCCTGACGCCGCGTGGTGCGCCCGCACCCGGACGCTCGGCGTGCCCGCCGCGAGCCGCGCCACCAGCTCGGACGCGGACACGCCCGCGTCCGGCCGTACGGCCACCCGCACCCGGGTGATCGGCCGCGTGGCGTCCGCGACCAGCTCCGTGCGCAGGCCGGGCACGTCGCGCAGCGCCTCGGCCAGCTCCCCCGCGACCGCGGCCAGCCGCGCCCCCTCGGCCTCCGCGCCCCCCGCGTACGCCCGCAGCGCCACGACCAGCCCGGCCACCGCCTCCTTGCCGATCTTCATGGCCCGCCCGATCCCCTGGTTGTGCGCCGCGCACGCGGCTACCAGGTCGCGGCGCCCGCTGACCAGCCCGGACGTCGGCCCCCCGACGGCCTTGTGGCCGCTGTGCACGACCAGGTCGGCCCCCGCGCGCAGGTGCGCACGCAGGTCGGTCTCCGCGGCGGCGTCCACCACGACCGGCACGCCGCGCGCGTGCGCCGCCGCGACCACGTCGCCGAGCCCGCACAGCTCGTCGCCGGTGACGTGGTGGGAGACCACGAAGAACACCGCGGCGGCCGGGCGCGCGAGCGCGGATTCCAGCTCCGCGCGGGTGCACCGGTTGGCCGACCCCACCTCGTCCGCCTCGGCGCCGCCCATGCGGATCATGCTGGTCAGCGGCGCGCCGAAGTCGATCGCGTGGCCCTTCTGGAGCACGATCCGCCGTACGGCCCCCTCCGGCAGGACCGGCGCCGTACGGACGAGCCCCGGGTCCGCGCCGGTCACGCACCCGGCGGCGGCCAGCGCGAGCCCGGCGGCCGAGCACGACGTCACGAACCCCGCCTCCGCGCCGGTGGCCGCCGCGACCTCGGCGCCCGCCCGCTCGGCCAGCGCGGCCACGTCCACCCAGGAGCGCCCGGCGTCCGCGCACGCCGCCACGACGTCGTCGGACAGCACGGACGCGCCCAGGTACGTCATCTTCCCCGCCGCGTTCACCACCGGGTCGAGCCCGAGACCGGCGAACACGCTCACCGCTTCGCCACGTTCACGGCCCAGGCCATCAGGTCGATGACGGACCGGTTCAGGTCGACGGGCGTGCCGTCCGAGCGGGGTTCGGGGCGCTGGCTGATGCCGTCGATCGCGCCGTCCTCCGCGCACCGCCGGTGGATGGCCCCGATGTCCACGCGCGGCAGCACCGAGGCACTGCCCGCCGCGACGGCCTCCACGGCGGCGGCCAGCCCGTACGCGCCCCAGTTGGAGTTGCCCGCCACGAGCAGCGCGTCGCAGCCGGATCCCGCGCAGATCACCGAGCCGAGCTCGCAGGAGTCGCGTACGGCGTCGGCGATGAACGCCATGCCGATCTCGTTGCCGTTGTCGCCGATGCCCACCCGCGGCACACCACGGTCGCGCGCCACGTCGAAGACGTGGTCGAGCTTGGCCAGCAGGTGGTCGGTGATGGCCCGCCCGGCGGCGGTGTGCGCCACGCCGTCGGCGCCGACGCTCGGCTGCTCGATGGCGATCACCGCCTTGGGGTCCAGCTCGTCGAACAGCTCGGCCGCCCGCGTCCGCGCCGCGTCGTGCTCGACCGGGAAGTCCACGACGGCCGCGCAGGCCGCCTGGTGCTTGCCGCGCTTGGACCGTACGGCCCGCTCCGCGTCGGTCACCAGCAGCCCGGCGGTGGTCAGGCAGTTGGCCGAGAAGTGCGCGACGCGCCGCTCGGTGACGATCACCGGCACCACGCCGAGCGTCTCCTCAAGCACCCGGGCCAGCAGCGCGGCGCCGACCGGCCCGTCCGTCTCGGTGACGCCCTCCAGGAGGAACGACCGCGACGGGAATCCGGTGAGGATCGCGACGACGTCACCATGGCCGACGCCGTCGGCCAGCAGCCGCGCGGCCGTCGTGGAAAGCGGTGCGCCGGTGGCCGCCGCCGCGGCTCGGTAGAGTCCCGGAACCACGCCCTTGCCGGAGGTGTCGAGTGCCATCAGATGATCGATCTGCCAGCCGATTTCGCTGATGCGGTCCGTTGTGCGCCCCGGTGCGCGCTCCGTCGTCACGTGTTGCCGCCTCTCGCTCGTCCAACTGACGTGTGAAACTAGATTTCGTCTCGATGGCTGTCAAGAGGAAACAGATGTTCATTGATCGGACCCTGCGCTCCCTCACCGAGCGGATGGAGTCGCTCGCACCGGCGGAGCAGCGGGTGGCGCGCTACATCCTCGACCACCCCGAGGACTCCGCGCGGCTCACCGTCGGCGGCCTGGCCGCGGCGGCGGACAGCAGCGTGGCCACCGTCGTCCGCGTGTGCAAGAAGGCCGGGTTCGCCGGGTTCCCCGACTTCAAGATGCACCTCGTACGGGACCTCGCCTCGCCGCTGGCCTCCGGTTACGACGAGGTCGACCCCGACGACAGCCGCCGGGTCGTGGTGCGGAAGATGTTCGCCGCCTCGATCGCGTCGCTCCAGGAGACGGGACGCCTCGCCGAATCGCAGCCGCTGCACCGCGCGGTCGAGTACATCGAGGGCGCCGACGAGGTGACCGTCTTCGGCGTCGGCACGTCCGCGTACATCGCGCTCGACGCCGCCCGGCGGCTCATGCGCGCCGGGGTGCGGGTCAGCGCGGAGACCTCGGGCGTCGACCAGACCGTACGCGCCGCGCTGCTCGGCCGCCGCGACCTCGTCATCGCCGTCTCCAACTCCGGCGCCACGTCCGAGCTCATCGACGCGGTGATCACCGCGCGGACGAACGGCGCGGCCGTCGTCACCGTCACCCACGCGCCGCACTCGCCGCTGGCCAACATCTCCGACGTCGTGCTCACCGTCGCCGCGCAGGAGTCCGCGTACGACACCGAGGCGATGGCCGCGCGCCTGGCCACGCTGGCGCTGCTCGACGCGCTGTTCGTGGTCCTCGCGATGCGCCGCCACCACGTCGCCGAGGCCAACCTGCACCGCATCAACCGCGCCGTCACCGGCCACGACGGCCCGTGAGTCAGCCGACGGGCCCCTTGCGCGCGTGCAGCACGACGCCCGCGACGACCAGGAGCGCCATCAGCACACCGGTGGCGGGCAGCGGCCACGGCGTGAACGACGCGCCGAGGACGAGCGCGCCCACCACCGGGATCACCCAGCTCGCCGGCGCGTCCGGGCCGTGCGGGCGCACCTGCGTCAGCCAGATCACCGTCAGGCACACCGCCACCGGCACCGTCACGGCCGCACCCGCCACGGCGACCGGGATCTCCACCTCCCCGGCCGTACGCGCCACGTTCACCTCGATGCCCGCGCCGATCGCCGCCCCCGTCGCGAAGATCACGTAGTGCGCGTACCCCCAGCTCAGCGCCGCCGCCAGCCGGTCGAGCAGCCCGGCAGCGGGCAGTGAGAAGTACATCCACCACACGCCGAACACCGTCAGCAGCCCACCCGCGGCCACCATCAGCAGCCCCGGCGTGGCGTGCTCCTCCAGCGCCGCGCGCACCGCGTTCGTCGCCGACAGCACCGACTCGCCGATCACGATGATCGTGAACAGCCCGTACCGCTCGGCGATGTGGTCCGGATGCCACGGCGTGGCCTCCACGCGCTCCGCCCACCCCGGCACCAGCAGCTCGGCGACGGCCATCACGACGAACCCCCACAGCATCACCGGCCGCGGCAGTACGAAGATCACCAGCGCCCAGCCGGCCATGCAGCCGGTCTCGCCGATCATGTACCGCACCATCGTGCGCCGCCGCGCCGGATCGGCCGCCGCCGCACGCGCGCGCAGCGTCTCCAGCCCCAGGCGCATCACGACGTAGCCGGCGAAGATCACCCCGAAGTCGCGGTGCTCGAACGCCGGCCCCACCCCGGCCGCCAGCACCAGCACCCCGGCCATCACGATCATCACGCAGAACCGGTACGGCGCGTCGTCCACGTCGAACGCCGAGGCGTACCAGGTGAACCCCATCCACGCCCACCAGATGGTGAAGAACACCAGGAGATAGCTCACCACCGCGACGCCCACGCGCCCCTCGGACACGTAGTGCGCCAGCTCCGTGGAGTCCTGCGACACCGCCACCACGAAGCACAGGTCGAAGAACAGCTCAAGCGGCGTCGACGCGCGGTGGGTCTCCCGCGGGTCGCGCGGCATCATGCGCCGCCGCCACGGGATGGCGGTCGGCCCGGGTCGCTCGGTCATGCGCGCGTCCTACCCCACGTACGGTCTCCTCGATGCGCCGATCCGTGCGTACGGCCGCCCATACATCGGTATGGTCGAAGGTATGGCGCACAGCAAGATCACCATATCGATCCCGGAGGACGCGGTGCTCGAGCGCGCGCGTGCCATCGCGGAGCGAACGGGCCGGTCGCTGTCCGCCGTCATCTACCGCGCCCTGCGCGACGCCGTGATCCTCGACGAGGGCGGCCAGGCCGCCGCCGTCGACGGCCTCCCGGCGGACGACGAGGCCACCAAGCTGGCCGAGCAGGACGCCGACGCGATGGAGGCCGACTACCGCGCCGCCGCCAAGCGCGGCAAGGGCGCCGCGTGATCTGGCGCGGCGAGGTCTGGGCGGTCAAGCCGGTAACCGGCCACGGTGGCGGCATGCCCATGCTGGTGGTGGCCGGCAACGCCGCCATCCGCGCCACCGACCCGGCCCCCATACTGGCCGTCCCGATCGTCGAGGAGATCACCGTCCCCGACAGCCTCGCGCTGCTGGCCGTCCGCCTGTCCGAACCCGTCATGGGCGTGGCCCGCATCATCGGCGTGACCCCCATCCGCCGGGCCCGCTTCGCCGAGCGCCTGGGCCGCGTCGAGGACGACGAAATGGAACGCGTCGACATCGCCCTCCGCGCCGTCGTCGACCTCTGACCCCACCGATGGACCCCGACGCCTGGCGCGCCGCCCGTACGTACCTCGACAGCCACCGCCACCCCCTCGCCCAGGCCGCCGCCCACCGCTACCCGGGCACCCCCCGCATCCCCGGTACGACCGCCCTCACCCGCCCCGAGTGGCTGCCGCCCGCCCCCATCGACCTCGCCGAAACCCGTCTCACCTGGGCCGGCACCCCACCCCCGCCGCCCGCCGAAACACCCGCGTACGCGGACACCCTCGCCGTCCTCGCACCGCCCGCCCTCCTCGAGGACCGCCCCACCTACCGCCTCCTCCACGCCCCCACGCCCGCGCACCTCACGTACGGCACCGCCACGTACTTCGACGGCCTCAACACCGGCGAGGCCGTCGCCCACGAGCTGGCCGAGGCCGTACGCCAGGGCCGCGACCCCGCCACCGCGCGCCTCCCGCGGCGCGACCGCATCGGCGACCCCACCGACCCCGGCCGCCGCCCCATGACCACCGCGATCAGCATGCTCACGCTCCGCCGTGCCCCGGACGGCACCGCCGCCTTCCCCCTGCACCGCCGCGACGCGAAGGGGGTCGCCCACGGCGGCGGCCTCGTGCACGTGGTCCCGGTCGGCGTGTTCCAGCCGTCCGGCCCATCCCCGGCCACCGTCCGCGCCGACCTCGATCTGTGGCGCTGCGCCGTACGCGAGTACGCGGAGGAGTTCCTCGGCGCCCCCGAGCACTACCCCGAGCCGTTCGCGTACGGCGCCTGGCCGCCATACCGCGACCTCACCGCCGCCCGTACGGCCGGCCACCTGCGCACCCACCTGCTCGGCATCGCGGTCGACCCGCTGAGCCTGGCCACCGACCTGCTCGCGGTCACCGTCATCGACGCCGCCGTCCACGACCGCGTCTTCGCCCGCACGACCCGCACCACCCCCGAGGGAACCCTGACGGGGCACCACCCCTTCACGTACGGATCGGTGGCCGCGCTCCTGGCATCCGAGCCGTTCCAGGCGGCGGGCGCGGCCGTGCTCACCCTGGCCCTCCGCCACCGCCGCCGGCTCGGCGTCTGACCCCGGCTCAGGGGGTTCTCAGGGACACCCCAGGGCCATTCCGGATGGCTGTACGCCGCCGGGGCGGGCACCATCGGAGCATGGACGAAAACAACAGCCCCAAGCAGCTCCGACGCAGCCGCACCACCCGCATGGTCGCCGGCGTGTGCGGCGGCATCGCCGAGTACTTCGGCGTCGACGCCAACCTCGTCAGGCTGGTCATCGTGGTCCTCACGTTCTTCGGCGGCACCGGCGCGCTGATCTACGTCATCGGCTGGCTCTTGGTCCCGGAGGCCGACGCCGACAACTCGATCGCCGAGAACCTCATCAACCAGGCGCAGAACCGGGATCGGTGACGGTCTCCGCCTCCGCGGCGGACGCCTGGTCGGCGGACCGCTGCTCGGCGGTCTCCCGCATCTGCGCGATGATGTCGCCCCGGATGCGCGACCACGCCATGGCGAGCGCCGTCGCGACCACCAGGCCCGCGGCCCCGGACAACCCCACGACGAGTTCGGGGCCGAGCACATCGGCCAGCGCCCCCGCCGCCGCGATCGCCAGCCCCTGCACGGCCTGCATCCCCGACTGCACGAGCCCGAACGCCAGCCCCCGGCTGCGCGGCGGCACGATCAGCACGAACGCGGCGTTCGCGGCGAGCTGGTAGGCCGAACCCGCGCCGCCGACCGCCCACACCACGAACACCACCCACAGCGGCGGATGCAGCACCGACACGATCATCGGCGCGCACGCCCACATCGCCAGCCAGCCCATCACCCGGATGCGGCTGGTCGGCTTCACGAACCGGGTGTACAGGAACCCGCCGATCGTCATGCCGGTCGGCATCGCGGCCATCAGCAGGCCCACGGTCAGCGGCCGGTTGTCGAACTCCGCGGCGTACGGCGCGGCCAGCCCCTCGGGCACCACGACGAACCCGCACAGCCACGCGAACAGCACGAGCGCGCGCAGCCGCGGGTCGCCGAACACGATCTTCGTACCGCCGCGGATGACCTCCCAGAAGGACGGGTCGCCGTCGTCCTCGCGCGGCGGCAGCGGCCGCTCCCGCACGCCCACCAGCACGAACAGCGCCGACACCAGGAACGTCACGCCGTCGACGAACAGCGCCCAGTGCGTACCGATCAGCGCGACCGTGGCCCCCGCGGCCACGAACCCGATCATCTGGGCGCCCTGCATCGTGATGTTCGTGATCGCGTTGCCGATGACGTACTTGTCGCCCTCGAGGACGTCCGGCATCATCGCCGACCGCGCCGCGCTGAACGGCGACCCGCACAGCACGGCCAGGAACAGCAGCGCGCACAGCACCAGGAACGGCAGGCCGGGGATCGCGATGGCCGCGATCAGCACGGCACGCGCGACGTCGCAGATGATCATCAGCCGCCGCCGCGGCACGATGTCGGCCAGCCCGGACAGCAGCGGGCCGCCGATGAGCGGCGGCAGGTACGTCAGGGCGTACGTCACGCCGGTCAGCAGCGCCGAGTGGCTCTGGTGGAAGACCAGTACGGAAAGGGCGACCCGGGAAAGCTGATCACCGAGCAGGGACAGCGTGTGCGCGATCCACAGTGCCCTGAACTCCGGTACCGCGAAGACCTCGCGGTAGGTGGCCTGCCTCTCAGCGGCGTCATCCCCACCCCGGCGATGCCGCCCAGAAGCGGTCGGCCCCCTAGTGTCGCGCGCGGGCACCGAAGTGCGCGTCCCGGCGTCGTCCACCAGCGGCCGGCCGATCTCCTGACATGCGACTCCCCGTTTCGCTCATGCACGCAACAGCGCATTCACCTGTCATCATGCCCATCGGATCAGGCGACCCGAGTGACCGTGCGTTTGAAATTCGTGACCTACGGTGCCTAATCCGAGGGAGTTTCGCAACAGATTCGGTCGCCCGAAGCCGGTCACATGACCGCGACAGGACGGTCACCACCCGAGTTCGCGCAGTCGCTCGTCGTCAATCCCGAAATGGTGCGCGATCTCGTGCACCACGGTGATCCGTACCTCCTTCACCACGCGTTCCCGCGTGTCACAGACCGCACAGATCTCCTGACGGTAGATGGTGATCCGGTCCGGGAGCACACCCGCGTACGAATGATCACGCTCGGTCAGCGGAATTCCTTCGTACAAACCAAGCAATCCGGGCTCGGGCGCTTCATCAACAATGAGGATCGCCACATTGCTCATCAATTCGGCCAGGCCCGGCGGAATACCATCGAGCGCGGCAGACACCAGTTCCTCGAACTCCGTCCGCGTCACATAGACCACGCTCAGTATTCTGCCTAATCAGTCCGGCCATGGGCAGGAAGCAGGAGATGTTCGGACGAGCCCTTCAGGCCGCCGCCCGCCGGCGGCGCACCCGCACGGCACGCCTCCTCACCACCTTCGCCGCCGCCCTCGCCGGGGGCTACGTCGGCCTCATGCTCGGCGCCCACGCCACCACGGCGCTCGGCCCCGCCGACATCCGGCTGTCCCTGACCCCGTCCTGGACCGGCGACACCGTCATCGACGTCGCCCCGCTCGGCACCCTCCGCGTGAACACCCACGACGGGCCGCTCGGCCTGCGCGCGTCGCTCACCCAGATCCGCCTCGCCGACGCCCGCCGCCTGATCGACTCCCCCGAGGCCGTCAACGACCTGGAGACCACCCTCGCCCCGCAGGTACGGCACGGCCTGTTCGTCCTCGGCATGCAGACCCTGATCGCCACGACGATCTCCGGCGGCCTCGCCGGGCTGGTCGTGTTCCGCTCGCCGCGCCGCGCCGGCTGGACGTCCCTCACCGCCGCCGGCACCACCCTCGTCGTCTTCGGCGTCTCCGCCGCCACCTTCCACGACGGCGCGCTCGCCGAACCCCGCTACACCGGCATCCTCGCCGCCGCGCCGTCCGTCGTCGGCGACGCCGAGACGATCGTCACCCGCTTCTCGAAGTACCGCGAGGAACTCGCCAGGCTCGTCACCAACGTCTCCCGCCTGTACGAGGTGGGCTCCACGCTGCCCGTCTACTCCCCCGACCCGTCCACCGTCCGCGTCCTGCACGTCTCCGACATCCACCTGAACCCGGCCGCCTGGAACGTCATCCGCTCGATCGTCCGGCAGTTCCGCGTCCAGGTCGTCGTCGACAGCGGCGACCTCACCGACCACGGCACCGGCGCCGAGAACGCCTTCGTCAAGCCGATCGGCCGCCTGCGCGTCCCGTACGTCTTCGTCCGCGGCAACCACGACTCCCGGACGAACCAGCGCGCCGTCGCACGCCAGCGCGGCGCGCACGTCCTCGACGGCGACCGCACGACCATCGACGGCATCCGCTTCTTCGGCGTCGGCGACCCCCGCTTCACCCCCGACAAGTCCACCCGCGACGCACCGGACGAACCCGTCCTCACCACCGACGGCCAGAAATGGGCGCGCCGCGTCGCCGCGTACCCCACCCGTACGGACGTCGTCATCGTCCACGACCCCGTCGAGGGCGCCGCGTTCTCCGGCACCACGCCCCTCGTCCTCAGCGGCCACACCCACCGCAGGGCCACCCGCCTGCTGCCCACCGGCACCCGCCTGTTCGTCCAGGGCTCCACCGGCGGCGCCGGACTCCGCGGCCTCGAACACGAGAAGCCCACCCCGTTCGAGTGCTCGGTCCTCTACTTCGACCGCGACACCCACCGCCTCCAGGCCTGGGACAACATCACCCTGGGCGGCCTCGGCGAGAACTCCGTCGAGATCAGCCGCCACCTCGAACCCCACCCCCGCCGCCCCGTGACCCCCGCCCCCACGACCCCGCCCGCAACCCCCGCCGCCACCACCCCCAGCGGGTCGCGCCCCCCGTGAACGGGCATGCTCCAAGCACGGCGCATTCGTTTTGGCGGTTGGGGGCTCCGTACCCTAAGCTAAGGACGTCCCCGACGGCAGGCGCTTAGGGCAGCGGCGGCGAGACCGTCGAGCCCCCATCGTCTAGTGGCCTAGGACACCGCCCTTTCAAGGCGGCGGCACGGGTTCGAATCCCGTTGGGGGCACGAGATTCAAGGGTGAAGTGTGCTTGCGCTTCGCGCTACGCCCATTGAATCTCGTCGTGCCAGCCCGGGAGCCCGAGGCCCCCGCGAACGGTGCCTGAGGTCGGAGATTCACTTCCGGTCCCCGGGGCGGGCGAAGCCGGTTCGAGCATGTGGCAGAATTAAGCGCGCAAGGTCCTGTGGAGCAGCTAGGAGTGCTCGCCACCCTGTCAAGGTGGAGGCCGCGGGTTCAAATCCCGTCAGGACCGCTCAGGGGGCGGACGCCCCGCAAGGTCAGGTAGCTCAGTTGGTACGAGCGTCCGCCTGAAAAGCGGAAGGTCGGCGGTTCGACCCCGCCCCTGACCACAAACACCCTCTCACCAGCGGCTTTGCCGTGTCCGGCGGTTGTCGGGACGTTACACACCGCTGGAACAGAGGAAAACTATGGTCATGGGGGCCACGCGCGCACGGCGCGCAAAGAACCTCAACGCAGGATCGTTCCGACCGGAGATCGACTCCTTCGCGCTTCACCTACGTGCCGAGCGCAAGTCGGAGAAGACCGTCCGAACCTACACCGAAGCGGCGCAGTGGTTCGCGGCCGAGCATCTTCTCACCGAGACCGACCTCACCGACTGGGCCGACGTCACCGGCCAGGACGTCCAACGCTGGATCGTGCGGCTTCTCACACCCGCCAATGACGGCGGGTTCGGATACTCCGACTCCTACGCGAACAACCAGTACCGGGCGCTCCAGCAGTTCTTCAAGTGGTGGTCCGATGACGAAGACCTACCCGACCCGATGGCGAAGCTTCACCCGCCGAAGGTCGACGACAAGATTGTCCCCGTCTTCACAGACGAAGAACTGAGCAAGCTGGAGCGCGCCTGCGAGGGCCGGACGTTCGTCCAGCGCCGCGACCGCGCGATCATCTCCCTGTTCCGCGCGACCGGCATCCGGCTATCCGAACTCGCGGGCATCCGCTACGACCCCGACGACCCGGAACACAGCGACATCGACCTACAGCACCGTGAAGTCCTCGTACACGGCAAGGGCGGCAAGTCGCGCATCGTCCGGTTCGGCCACGCCACCGCCCGCGCCATCGACCGCTACATCCGCGTCCGTGCCAAGCACGCCCAAGCCCACCGCCGAGCCCTGTGGCTGGGGATCAACAACCGCCCGCCGATGACCCCCAACGGCATCTACCAGATGATCGCCCGGCGCGGCCAGGAATGCGGCGTGGCCGTCAACCCCCACAAGTTCCGCCACCACTTCACCCATACATGGCTGGACAAGGGCGGGGCCGAGGGCGACCTCATGGAGCTGAACGGCTGGACGTCCCCCCAAATGCTGCGCCGCTACGGAGCCAGCGCGCGTAGCGCGCGGGCGCGGCGCACGTACGACCGCGTCATGGAAGACGACCAGTGAGCGGGGGCGAGAGACCGTGACGAGTATGCGGGCGTACGACATCGCGGCGTTCCGGGCGCTGCTCGCGGCGTACGAGAACGAGCGGGATTTCTCCGAGTGGCTGACCGGTCTGGTGGCCGGCATCGCCGCACACGTCGGCGGTCCATACGAGCTGACGGCCGGACGGTCCGGTTCGTGGGAGTCGGCACGGATCATCGAATGGATGCAGTCCGCCGGTTGTGAGATCCCGGAGGAAGTCGAGTACCTACGCACACACTGGGCTCCCGCGCTACCAGGTGACGACGGGCCGCGCCCCCGATCGATCGGATAGGCCGACAGAGCAATGTAGGCGCCGGGTGGATCCATCCGGCGCCTACGTGTGTGCGGCGCAAGCGGAACATCTGGCTCTGTTCACGAGAACCAGCACCACATATTCACCAGCTTCAGCGCCACGTCGCCCCTTGGTTGATGATCAGCGCTGGTGAGAAGCGGCCACCGTATGGCGCCCCGGCACGTCTCTTTGGGTCCCTCCCGAGTTGGGCGCGCGGGTGACGCTTCGTATTTTGATCTTGGTGTCGCCGTATTCGGTTAATGCTCGCTCGTACCGATGTGCGGTATGGGCAGTGGCCGCACCAGGTGGCGGGGCGCGCCGGAAAACGGCTTGGGTCCGTACCGGGCGGTTTGAGATCGTTGCCGGATGTCACATGACCGGCGCCCCGAGGTGCGCATCGTGTATCTGACCGGTCCGGTGTTCCGTGCGCTGGCTGATGGCGATCTGGCGGCGGCGAACGCGGTCAGCCCGGTTCCCCTGTCCGCGTACTTCGCTGGCCCGGACTGGCTCGGGGTCTGGGCGATGCGCAGCAGGCAGGTCGAGGAGGACCCGGCCAGCGCGGCCTGGGTCACCGGCGTCATCTGGGACGAACGTCGCCGGCTGGCCGTCGGCCGGGCCGGTTACCACGGCCCGCCCGACACCTCAGGGATGGTGGAGATCGGCTACGCCGTGGCCCCCGCCCACCGGCGCCGCGGCTACGCCCGCGCCGCCCTGGAAACCCTGCTCCACCGCGCCGCCGACGAGCCACAGGTACGCACCGTCCGCGTCACCATCGCCCCCGACAACCTCGCCTCCCACCGGCTCACCGCCCAATACGGCTTCACCGAGGTCGGCGAACAATGGGACGACGAAGACGGCCTAGAGATCATCTACGAGACCCCCGCAACACCGTCGTGAACACCCGCTCGCGCCGAGATGCGGGCGCCTTCGACCGCAATCCTTAGGAACTCAGCGGTGTGGTGGTCGCTCTGACTCGGCTTGGGCGCCATCTCTGCGAAGGGCCGTGACTAGGTCATCCAGTGTCGTGAAGACCGTCTCACTTCGCCCAAGCGCTCGCTGGGCGTCGCGGAGCTGCGTTCCGGTGTGTACCTCGGCGCACACGTAGTCGGCGTACGCGGCAGCGCTGGAGAGGTAGAACATGTCGATCAGGTCATTGCGACGCCACTTGCTCTGGTGGTCTATGAATCGGCGTATGAAGAGTTCGGACACCAGTCCCACCATGGGCGAAGCCGAGAGCAAGCTGACCAACTGGCTGTCGCCGAACGTCGGGAAGTCCGCAGAGTGCGTCAGCCGTCGGTAGGCAGCCGTGTAGAAGCCGATGTTCTCGTTCCAGTAGCGGCGCCTAGCGAGCCGACGACGCTGATCCTTCGGAACGTTCTCCGCGTGCATCTGAGACGTAATACGGGCGTGGTGGTCGACCCATTTCGTAAGTGGGTGCTTCGGAGTCCGCTCAGGATCAACCAGCACGTCCAGGACGACATTCGGCGTCGTCAGCATTGCCATGAACTTGTCCATGTCAGGCGTCTTTTCAGTGATGCCCAGCGTCGTATCACTGCCGAAGAGAGCCCCGGGCTCAGTCACGATGGGGTGAAGTACGGGCGCACTCTCCATGAGTCCGAGGTGACCTCGGATCGTCAGTTCGGCCTCGTTTTTCCAGAGGTCAAGCGGATTGCGGATCTGCCACCCGCCCGCTAGGCGGGCCATGGCTACGCCTACCTCGTAGCGTCGGTCGCTGTGGAGGCCTGCCGTCTCCAGCATGTGCCCCATCGACAACGGCAGAACGACGCCACCATCCGTAGCGAGGTGGATAAGGTCTTGGGCTGCGCGGCGTTCGGCGGGATTCGCGACCCGGTCTGGGTCGTGCAGCACGTCAGCGACAGTCCGCCAGCGATTCTGATCGAGGTAGACAGCCGGTCGACCGTTGAAGGGCGGCGGAGAGGCCGGATTGAACCCTTCCGTAATGATCAGGTCGCCCCTGGTGGTAGTCGACAGGATCCACCATTTCTCCCAGTCGAAGACTGACTGGGAGATTTGGGAGTCGCTCGCCCGGAACCTGGATTCCAGTTCGTCTTCGACGATCTGGCCATCCTGGCAGACGATTCGGATGATCCCGTTCTGGAAGTCGACCTGCCAGTACTTGTATAGGTCAGTCGACATCACCAGCGGTTCGTCCATGTGACCAGGCTAGTCGCGGAGCCACGACGTAACCCAGACGTAGCCGCGAGGGCACGGCTGCCACCGATGCAACCAGGTGGCGACGGGCCGTGCCCCGATCGATCGGATAGGCCGACAGAGCAATGTAGGTGCCGGGTGGATACACCGACACCTACATCTGTGCGGCACAAGCGGACATCGCGGCCCAGCTCGACGGCGCCCGGCTCGACTATCCGGCGTCGGTCGCGCGTGGCGCCGGGATGCGTTTAGCGACGCGACGGGCGCTCGCGGATCGTTTGGCGAGTCCGAGCATGTAGGCCCGCTTGGCGTGTTCAGCCCGTTGCCGCCGTTCGTGTTCGGGTAGTTCGCCATCCGGGTCGACCTGGCGTTCGAAGCGTGCGAGGAAGGCGTCACGGGCCGGCCGTGTTCGGGCGCTGCGGTCGCGGGTACGCGACCACGAGACTTCCGCTGCGATCTGTCGATCGATGTTCTTGCCGCTGTTGGTCCGGGTCATGATGGTGGCCTTCCTCTCTGGGGCTGGACGAGCAAGCCGAACCATTATTATATCTCAAATTCGAGCGTTGGATTCCACTGTCGAATAGTGCCACCCCGTGTTTTCCAGTACCATTCTGTGTTGCTCAGTACCACACAGTATCGCGGAATCCCGACGCGGCTCGATCGCCGTCGCTGTCCGGCTTGCAGGTGACCCGAGCTGGGCGGGAGCAAGATATGCGTAAGGGCCAATTACGCTTGACCCAGCGGGGCCAGCGACGCAAACTGGAATCCACTCCGCGCGTTTCCGGTGGACGTCGGAATGGGATTCGGTGACCGAGCGCGGTCACATTTCGGGGGCCTGGATGGAAGACGGCAATGAAGGCGCCGCAGGCGCCCGGGGAGCGCGTCGGCGTCGGGAGGCGCGGACGCGGACGCGTGTGGTGAAGTTCCGGCTGAGCGAGGACGAGTACGCCGTGGTGACCGAAGCCGCGCGCCGTGAGGGCTGGGCGTGCGGGGCGTTCGCCGCCCATGCCGCGCTGGCCGCCGCGCGAGGCGCCCCACTCGCATTGACCGGGGAGGTACGCGGGGCCCTGCAGGAGCTCATGAAGACGGGCAGGCGCGTCGAGAAGGTCGGCGTCAACCTGAACCAGGCCGTGGCCAAGCTCAACGCCACCGGGCAACGCTCCGACGACCTGGGGCCGATCGCGGCGTACTGCGCACGGGTGGTGACGCACCTTGATGAGGCGGCGACCGAGCTGCGGAAGAAGTCGGCGTGATCGGCAAGGTCATCCGGGGCGCGCGGGTCGGTGGGCTGACCCGGTATCTGTTCGGGCCCGGGGAGCGGAACGAGCATGTTGACCCGCATGTGGTCGCGGGGTTCCGGCATCCGGCCGCGCTGGAGCCGGGCATGCGGCCGGACGGGTCGCGTGATGTGTCGAACCTGAACGGTCTGCTGAACCTGCCGCTGGCCGTCTTGCCGCCGGGTACGGGAGTCGACAAACCGGTGTGGCATTGCGTGCTGCGGGCCGCACCGGAGGATCCGGAGCTGTCCGACGATGCTTGGGCGGCTATCACGCACGAGGTCATGAACCACGTCGGACTCGCCCGATACGGCGATGACGGTGGCGTTCACTGGGTGGCCGTACGGCATGCCAACGATCACGTGCACATCGTCGCGACGCTCGCGCGAGAGGACGGCAGGAAGCCGCCGTTGTCGAACGACTTCTACCGGGTGCGGGAGGCGTGCAATCGGGTCGAGCGGCGATACGGGCTGCGCTCCACCGCTCCTGGCGACCGGACCGCGGCGCGCCGGCCGACCCGCGCGGAGACCGAGCAGGCGCGGCGGCAGGACATGAGCGAGGAGCCGCGCGTGACGCTGCGGCGCCAGGTGGCTGCCGTCGCCGCGATGGCCGATAACGAGGCCGCGTTCTTCGCCCGGCTGCGCGCGGACGGGCTGCTCGTACGGGAACGGTTCAGCCGACGTGACCCCGGCGAGGTGACCGGGTACGCCGTCGCGCTGCCCGGCCACGTGAACCGACATGGCCGGACGGTCTGGTTCGGCGGCGGGCGCCTCGCCGCCGATCTCACGCTCCCGAAGCTCCGCCACCGCTGGGCCAGCCCCGCCGCGACGCATCACAACTTCGTGGCGCGCGACGCGGCGTGGGCCGAAGCGATCAGCGCCGCCACGCACGCGACGGACCGCCTACGGTCCTGTCGCCTCGGTAGTCCGGCGGCGGCCGACATCGCGTGGGCCACCACGGACGTCCTCCGCGCCACCGCGCGGAGACTCGACGGCGGTCCGTACGGTCTGCTGCGCCGCGCTGCGGACGCGTACGACCGCGCGGCCCGTGCCCCGTACGGACGGATCCCGATCAGTACCGCCGGCAGCGGCCTGCGCGCCGCCGCACGGATCATCGCCCAGACCAGCACCGACGACGATCGGATGAGCCGGGCAGTGGCCACCTTGCTCGGTCAGCTCGCCACGCTCGCCGACACCGTCGCCCATCTCCGGGCCGCGCAGCGACGTACCGCCCAGGCCCTGGCCGCGGCCGAGACCGCCGCGCTCCTCCGCCCCGCCTGCCAGCACGCCGACCGGCGGCACCTACAGCCGGAACGCGCACGCGACGCGGCAGGAGAGGCAGACAAGACGGTAGCCGCGCCCGTCGCAATCGCCGCACGCGACTTCCCGAATCCACCCGTGGCCGGCCATGAACGACTCCATCCGGTCCCCCGTCCCATACCGGTGCGCCACCCAGACCGTCCACATCGATCCCGCAGGTGAAGTGAGCCGGCAGGTCCTGACATCCCTCAAGGCGAGCAGTACCTTGTGGTGATGGTGAGCCGGTTTGATCGGTTCCTGGCCAGGATCGATAGGTTCCTGGGGGACACAGGGGAGCCAGGTGAGGTCCCCTCCTACCCGCGGCGCAATGACCCGGGTTGTCCGCACACGTGGACGAAGAAGATCCGTACGGACGCGCGGCCGTACTACAAGTGCCGTGCCTGCGGAGAAATCTTCAACAACCCCTGACACCCGAAGCGGGACGGTCGTGAGGCCGTACGGCGCGACGCGTTGTCGGCGGGAACACGGTTGTCCCCGGGCAAGCCATGCAGGCCCCACCCGGGGACCGCTCAAGCAGGAAGCGTGCTAGCCGGACTGGTTGTCCAGGCTCTCCAGCAGGCTCACGTTGCGCGCGATCCCTACCTGAAAGCGCGTGGTGCGCAAATTCATGCGGTTGATCGCGTCGGAGATGTGCCCGAGATCGTCGTCGAAGTCGTCGAAGTCGTCGAAGTCCAGGCAGACCCGCTTCATGTCGTCGCGCATCTCTTCGGCGAGCGCTATGAGCCGCACGTACTTCTGCCTCAGCTCCGAAACGTGCTCCCGGAGCGCATGCGTATCGCGGTCGATCTCGGCGACCCAGTCACCGATCTGATGACCCAGTTCCCTGGTTTCCCGCTGACCTCCGGTGCTCACGTTATCCGTCATGGCTCTGACCTCCCGCCCGTGACTTCGCTCCGCACCTTGAGGTCCCGCTCGACGTCCCGAAGCGCGGCGACGATCGCGGCGGCCTCCGGAAGCGCCATCTCCAACTCGACCTGTTCAAGATCACCGATCACGAGGCGGATCGGCGCGTCGTCGTGCTCGGCGTTCAGCACGCACCGGACCGAACTCCCCGCGGGGAGGTGATGCGCCGACCACGACGCCACCACACCACCCGCCTGCCCGTATTCCACTACCGCCCCTTTCGATCGTCCGCACTTCTTGAATCGGGAATGGTGAACCCTGCGACCCGGCGACGCCGGGAAGGAGGTGACGTGACCGGACCGCAGGGCGCCTATCTCAGTGCGCGCTCAGCGCACCCCGTACGGCCTCAAGAAGCTGATCCGCGGTGCCCGGCTGGAGATCCAGCACCAGGCGCGGCCCGTCCAGAAGCCATCCCCCGAACGACAGAATGTGATGACCGTCCGCCGTCGCCGTGCACTCGATCCGCACACCCTCCGGAACCTCGATCTGCGAGTGGAACCGGATCTCATCATCGGAAGTCACCTTCACCGGACGTCCTTCCCTTCCAAGGTCGTGGCGCGGCCCCGCTCGGGGGATACGAGGCCGCGCCCGTCCGTCCTGCTATCCGATCCCCTCCGCGCCGGATAGCGGAGACCCGCCGTTCCCACGCCGGTCGTTTCCCGCTCACGGAACGCGCGGTACTCCTCCGACAGGCCCAGGGCAGCGCACACGGACAACGCCGCCTGATGCGGACACGACACGGGCGCGATCTTTCGGCCTTCCAGCACGGAAACGCCGTCGTGAATACCGACGTCGACGTGCCCGCGCGGAACACCCCACCGCCTGCCCACCGTGAGCGTTTCCTGACATCCCACCGTCAACAGCGTCGTGACGACCGCCCCATTCGCACCGGTCGGAAGCACACCATCCAGCGCGTACAGACGATCCCGATCGTCGGAATGCATCACGCGGAGGTCCACACCTTCATTGCGCAGGCGGGCGCAGATCGCGGCGCGGAGGCTGGGCAAGCGGGCGAGGTGCCGACGCGACGGGATGATCACGCAGCGGATGTCGTGCGCGCACAGCGCGTCCATGAGCAGCGCGAACGCTGACGTGTGGTGTACGTCGTCCTCAACGAACAATTCGGTGAGCGCGAAGCCTTCGTGATCGGCGAACCCGGTGAGTTCACAACGCACGACGGCCAACGATTCACCGTCAGGATGAAGGCTGGCTTGAAGGTACCCGTATGCCTGTGGTCGGTTCACGGCAACGTCCCCCTCGGGCCTGATGAGCGGTGGTCGAAGACGCGGGGCCACAAAGGGATCCCTTGACAGCCCACTCGGTGACCCCGCGACGAGGTCAACTCTCGGTCACTAAGCCGATACAGAACACCCATCGCCGTGGTGATCTCGTGGCCCCGTTCGTCCCCGTTCAACGGGGAGGTTTCGCACGTCACGGCGCAGGACTACGGTGCGGTGCCAGGACCCCGGCACGGTCCGGGGGACGAAGGAGGGGAACGGACGTGGCGACGAGAGCACGCAGCCTCCGGCAGGAGCAGACCGAACTCAGCGCGCTACTGCGGCAGCAACACCGCACCTGGGGCGAGGTCGCCGAGGTGTTCGGCGCCAAGTACGGCGTGAATGCCCGGGTGGCGTTCCGGTTGGCGCACGGCTGGAGCCAGCGTGAAGCCGCGGACCGCTGGAACCTCCGGTGGCCCGCCGACTCGAAGACGTTCAAGAACTTTTCCTATTGGGAGCAGTGGCCCGCGGCCTCCGGCCATGCGCCGTCCCTCGACGTGCTGGGGAAGCTCGCTGAGCTGTATGAGTGCCGGGTCGCCGACCTACTCGCCGACTGCGCCGACCACCGCGACCGCGACCCCGCGCACCGGGCCGGACAGCGGGTCGCCGCGCTGCCCGCGATCACCGATGCCGGGCCACCTCCGCCCGAGTCCGTGGAGAGCCTGCGCATATTCGCCGACAAGGTCGAAGGCAGCGACCTGAGCGAGCTGGCGAACCTCGCCGCGGCGTGGGCCCAGCAGCTCGGCCCGGACGTCAGCCGCCGCGCCTTGCTGCTCAAGCTCAGCGCCGGCTTGTCCCTCGCTGCGGCGAGCCCTGTCATCGTCGGCTCCGAGACCGCGGCGGCCGCCGAGCCACCAACTCAACCCACCGGCGACCTCGCCGGGATCTGGCACAGTCGCTACCTGTACTACAGCAGCGGACGAGGCCAGGAACTCGAAGACGAGCATTACGTCACGATCCGCCAGCACGACAACCGCCTTTTCGGTGAGAGCCTGCCCCACACGACCGGTTCGTCCTTGCGCTTCCGTCTGACGGTTGACGGGACCGTGACCAGCGGCTCATGGACGGAGCACACGGCCCCCGCCGGCTACTACCGAGGCGCCACCTATCACGGCACCCTCCAACTTCTTATCGACCCCATGGGCCGCCGGATGAGCGGCAAGTGGGTCGGCTTCGGGAAGAACTTCAAGATCAACACCGGCGAGTGGGAACTCACCTGGCTTGAAGGCTCCACCTCGAAGACCGCGCAGCGGGAGTACCACCTGAAGGCGTGACGCTCACCCGGTGATCACCGCGACGATCACGGCGCCGGACGGGAACGCGCCCCGGTCGGCCCGGTCGAAGATGCCGTACATCATCTTGGCGACGTACACCCAGTCAAGCGTGATCCCGTGCCGAGCGCGGAAGTCAGCGATGAACGCGTCAAGCTCCGGGGTTCGCTTGGCGAACCCGCCGAGGTGGTAATCGAGGTCGATCGACCAGTTCCCGGTGGTGCGCCCGTACGCCTCAGTCTGGAGACGAGTCACGTCGCCGTGGAGGAACGCGCCGCCCTTGAGTGCCGAGAACCCGAGGGCCTGTCTCCCTTCCGGCTGTCCGGCGGCGATGCCGGCGAGCGTCCCACCGGTTCCGACCGCGCAACAGATCACATCGAACGACTCGCCGATCTCGGCCGGAAGTTCCGCACACCCACGTACCGCTAGCGCGTTGCTGCCACCCTCCGGCAACAGGTAGAAGTCACCGAACCGTTCGCGCAGTCCGCCGATCACCTCGGCCTCGTGCTTACGCCGATACGTGATCCGGTCCATGTACGTCAGCCGCATCCCCTGTCCAGCCGCGTACGCCAGCGACGGGTTCAACGGCCGGTGCTCTTCACCCCGGATCACCCCGACCGTCGCGAACCCGTAGTAGTGGCCCGCGGCAGCCGTCGCCTGGATGTGGTTCGAGTACGCCCCACCGAACGTCAGCAACGTCTCGTGTCCCTGCTGGCGCGCGGCGGCCAGGTTGTACTTCAGCTTCCGCCACTTGTTCCCCGGAATCTCCGGATGGATCAGGTCGTCCCGCTTCACCAACAGCCGCACGCCCGCACGCGTCAACCGCTCGTCGCGTACCTCCGCCACCGGCGACGGCAACAACGGCCCTGGGCCGTTCCATGCGGCCACGTCACGGTTCACGCTGCCGATTCTAGGAACCCGGCGGCATGCGGCCTGCCCCGTGCCACGAGGAGCCCGGCGGTTCAGCAGGGGTGAAACCGATCAGGTAACGGGATTGGAGAGTAGGCGTTCGCCAACACGCGGGCGTCGCTCGTTCAATCATCGCTGCGGTCGATCAATCGTGGTCGAGTTGCCCAAGATCAACGCGGTCGTTCTGCCACCGCAGCCCGATCGTTTCGGCGGCGAGTTCGACCACTTCCCATAGCGGAGATGTGGTGCGGACGTAATAGACGCGTCTGGTGTCCTCGGGGCGTTCTTCTGTGAGCATGCCCAGCTCCGTTAGCCTTCGGAGCTCGTCGATGACGTTGCTTCGCGAGGTGGTGCCGAACAACGGGACCTCGCCCTGGAAGAAGCGGCCCTTCGGCTGTTGTGCTACCCACGCCGCGATCGGTAGCCGGCAGCGACGCCCGAAGAGCCGGTTGCTGATACGTCCACCGTCGATATCGCGCCTCCTTGCATCCGACTACTAGATCCTAGATACTGGTTATTAGAACTTCAAGGTACGAGGGTGTTCGTCAGCACCCCCTGATACCTGAGGTTGTCAAGCCTCGATTATCGTCTCTGACCGCCCTTAGAGTGGCGTTCAGGAGCAGCAATGAGTCTGCGGAAGGGTTGGCCGTGGCACGCAGCGATCTGCTTCGAAGGCTGTTCGACAGCTACTCGCGTGCCGATGATGTGGCGTTCCGTCGCGCGGCAAGCGAAGTCATCGCAGATGAGCGCCGCAAGAACCACCGCCTGCTGGCCAACGAACTGGAACGCGCTCTCAGCGCGCAGAGGCCCCCGGGTGGCGGGGATCCGCTAACGCTTCGCCCGATCCCGAAGAGCCGCGACGATCGGCATCTACTCCGCCTGGACAAACCTCGGCGCGATCTCACCGAGTTGGTGCTGAGCTCCGAGTTGCGCTCCGTCGTCGAGGAGATCGTCGTAGAGAACCAAGCTCGTTCACTCCTGACCAGTCACGCCCTGCATCCGCGACAGCGACTCCTCTTCCTAGGCGCACCGGGAACCGGCAAGAGCGCCACTGCCCACGCGATCGCAGCCGAGCTCAGCCTCCCTGTAGCAACCGCATCCCTAGCTTCGCTCACATCATCGTTCCTCGGTGATACGGCGCGGAATATCGAGTCTGTGATTAGGTTCGCTGAACAGACGCCGTGCGTCCTGCTGTTGGACGAGTTCGATGTCCTCGGCCAGGAACGCGATCAAACCGGCGATCACGGCGAGATGCGTCGGGTCGCCGCCACCGTCCTCCAGCTCCTCGAGGACGTGCACGGTGACTCGCTAATCGTGGCAACGTCCAATCATCCGCATATGGTGGACACGGCGGTCTGGCGGCGGTTCGACGAAGTGATCGGGTTCGATCACTTGAATCAAGCGCAGATCGCTGATCTCATCGAGCTGAAGCTTCGAGCGATGCATCACGGCCTATCAACTCGATCATGGGCTAAGCGGATGGCCGGGTTCAGCCCGGCTGAAGTGGAGATCGTGTGCGTTGGAGCGATGCGGCACGCACTGATTGCCGACCGGACCACGATCAGCGACACCGACATGCGCGAAGCCGCCAACGCCATGCGGCGTCGGCGGAATCTGGTTGCGCGCTCGACTCCCGAGGCCGAGGACCGAGATTAAGACGCCCGCTTGAAGCGTCCCAATCGGCCAAACGCGTCGGTAGGTGATCATGACGCAAATGCCTTTCGATGCCGGTATTGAACACGCGCACCTGCGCCTAACTCGTGCGCTGGATCCATTTCCTCGACAGACCAGACCCGCCGGCGGCGGTGGACGAGGAGCCGGCGCCCCAGACCCCCGCTCGCACGCCCGTGACATCTCGCGGCAGCTCGACCGTGTTCGTGACCGACATCAAGGTCGAGAGACGGTTCTTGGTATCACGCCAGAACTCGTGATGGTGATCGAGATAACTCGCAAGGCCCTCGATATCGTCGACGTCGTTGAAAACGCCGACTTGCAGGTCCTTGGACTAGCCGAGGCTCAAGCGCTTGTAGCATTTTCGAGCGACCCTGGTCTGACAGAATTCCGTCAACGTCTCGATCAGTACGCCAACGTTCTCACAGAGAGCGGCAATCCACG
>DASXYG010000077.1:0-12603 GCA_036502625.1 Streptosporangiaceae bacterium | reverse complement strand
CGCTCTGCGCCACGTGCCTCCCCCGAGGGCCTCGCAGCGCCTCGCTCCTCGCCCCGTCTCGTGCCCCGCGTACCTCACGCTCGTGCTTACCGCCCGCGTCCCGCGGCGCTGTGCCCCGTGCTGCGTGCCTCGTGTTCTGGGTGGGGCGGGGCTGCGCCCCGGAGAAGGCCGCGCTGCGCGCGACTGTTTTCCGCGTCCTTAGGCGTTCGTGTTCTTGGTTGGGCCGCGGGGCTGCCGCTCTTGCGGGGGCGCCTGGGGGTGCTCTCCGTGCACTGGGCTCGGCGCCTCGCGTCCTCCGCCTCGCGCCTCTCGCTCCGCGCCCGTGCTCCGTGCACTGGGTGGGGCGGGGGCTGCGCCCCGGGAAAGGCCGCGCTGCGCGCGACTGTTTTCCGCGCCTCGAGGCGTTCGTGTTCTTGGTTGGGGCGCGGGGCTGTCGCTCTTGGGGGGCGTGTGGGGGTGCTCTGGGCGGCGGGATTCGGGGCGTCGAGGTGGGAGGTGCCTTCGCGATCGCGTGGAACCCGTGCCGTGAGATTCCCTCGAGCGGTCAGAGACTCGCGGGGGTGGTGGGTGTTCGTCTCCAGTGCGGCTAGCACGGCGCTTGGCGCGAGTTGCGCCCCCCGTGAGGCCTCGGCGGAGACGCCGCCCGCCTCGTGAGGCCGCCGAGCCGCAAGCGCGCACCATGTAGTCGCCTCGGCATCCGAGCCCGCGTTGGGGGGTTCACTCGTGTTGGTGAGGTGGGGTTGGTCCTTGTCGGTGAGGCGGGGGCAACCGGGGCGGGGTCATACTTTTGCGGGTGGGAGTGCGGATTCGGGATTTCGCCGTTGGGCGGGTTGATCTGATCGTGGCCGCGGTGGCGACGGTCGCCACCGTCGCGCCGGTGGTCGTGCCGCGGGTGCAGCCGTGGTGGCTCGTCGGGCTCGCGCTGCTCGCCTCGGCGCCGGTGGCGTGGCGGCGGCGGTGGCTGTGGCCGGTGTTCGTGGTGGTCGGGGCGGCCACCACCGGCATGGTGCTGCTGCTCTCCCAATCCGACACCTGGCTGCTGATGCCGTACGGCGCGCTCATCTGCACCTACACCCTTGCCGACATCAGCTCCCCGATCCTCCGCATGGTCGGCGTCGTCGTGGTGGGGGTGGGGGTCGTCGCCACCCTGGTCATCCCGCACGAGGACTTCTTCACGTACCGCTACGTCGCGACCGTCTACGTCGCCGCCTACGCGCTCGGCACCGGCGCCCGCGCCCGCCGCGCCCAGCGCACCGCCGAGCGCGAACGGGCCCGGCGCATCGAGGAGAGCCGCGCCACCGCGGTCGAGCGCGAGCGCACCCGCATCGCCCGCGACATGCACGACATCGTCACCCACTCCGTCGGCCTCATGATCGTGCAGGCCGAGGCGGGCCCCCTCGTCACCCGTACGGCCCCGGAGAAGGCCGACGCCGCGTTCGACTCCATCGCCGACACCGGCCGCTCCGCCGTCTCCCAGCTCCGCCAGATCCTCGGCACCCTCCGCGGGAGCACACCCGACCCGGCGGCCGGCCGCGAGCCCCAGCCGGGCCTCGGCGCGGTCTACACGCTGCTCGAACGCGCCCGGCAGTCGGGCCTCGCCGTCCACCTCGCCGAGCACGGCGACCACCGCCAGGTCGCCGCCGATGTCGACGTCTCCGCCTACCGCATCATCCAGGAGTCGCTGACCAACACCATGAAGCACGCGGGCGCAACCCGCGTTGACATCTTCCTGACCTGGTCTTCCAGTGAACTGACAGTCGAGGTCCGCGATGATGGCCACGGCGTACCCGAGCTCCACCCCGGGCACGGCGTCGTCGGAATGCGCGAGCGCGCGGAGACCTGCGGAGGCACGCTCGCGATCGACCCACGGGGCTTCACCGTCAGCGCCCGCCTCCCGATCGGATGACCATGCTGCGCGTACTCGTCGTCGACGACCAGGACCTGTTCCGGGGCGGCTTCGCCATGATCCTCAACGCGCACGACGACATCACCGTCATCGGCGAGGCGGCCGACGGCGCCGAGGCCATCACCAAGGCCCTCGAGCTCGAACCCGACATCGTGCTGATGGACATCCGGATGCCCGGCGTCGACGGCGTCCGCGCCACGGAGGAGATCTGCCGCCGTACGACCGCGCGCGTCCTCGTGCTCACCATGTACGACGCCGACGAACACGTCTACGACGCGCTCCGCGCCGGCGCCAGCGGCTACCTCCTGAAGGACGTACGCCGCGACGAGCTCGTCCGCGCCGTCCGGCTCGTCGCCGCGGGCGAGTCGCTCCTCGCCCCCACGGTCACCCGCCGCCTCATCGCCGACATCGTGGGCCGCGGCACCGCGAGCCCGGCCCTGCGCCGCCGGCTGACCGAGCTGACCGACCGGGAGACCGCCACGCTGCGCGAGCTCGCGCGCGGCCGGTCCAACGCGGAGATCGCCGCCGAGTTCGTCGTCAGCGAGCACACCGTGAAGACCCACGTCAGCAACGTCCTCACCAAGCTCGACCTTCGCGACCGCGCCCAGGCCGTCGTCTTCGCGTACGAATCGGGCCTCATCACCGTCGGCCGCCCCTGACCCGGCGGGCCGCCTCCGGGCCCTCCGCCGTACGGGTGAACCGCGATTCGCTCGTCCCGGCGATCCGCCGGGACCCCCTCCCGGGCCAGCATCGCAGTGGTCCGAGAGGAGCTCACGATGCTGACCAGAACACCGGCCCGGCTGACCCGGGTCATGGCCATGGCGGCCGTCCCCCTGCTGCTGGCGTCCTGCGCCGCCACCCAGTCCGCCACGGCCGCCGCCGCGAAGCCCGCCGCCTGCACCACCCGCACATCGCTCGGCGCGGTGGCGGGCACCGCCGACGGCGATCTCTGCGCCTACCGCGGCATTCCGTACGCGCAGTCGCCCACGGGCGCGAACCGCTTCCGTCCCCCCAAGCCCGTCAAGCCGTGGAAGGGCACCCTCGCCGCCACCGACGGCCGCCGCGTCTGCCCCCAGGAGCGCGACGAACTGTCCGAGGACTATCCCGACAAGAGCAAGACCTACCTCAACGAGGACTGCCTGCGCCTCAACGTCTGGTCGCCCAAGCCGGACGGCAAGCGCCACCCCGTGATCGTCTTCATCCACGGCGGCGCCGCCCGCTTCGGCACCGCCAACGAGCCACGCTACGACGGCGCCAAGCTCGCCGGGCACGGCGACGCCGTCGTCGTCTCGATCAACTACCGCCTCGGCGTGTTCGGCTGGAGCGAGCTCGGCGGCCTCGACCCCTCCTACCGCGGCTCGGGCAACAACGGCCTGCGCGACCAGATGACCGCGCTGACCTGGGTCCGCGACCACATCGCCAACTTCGGCGGCGACCCGCGCGACGTCACGGCGATGGGGGAGTCCGAGGGCGCGTTCTCCATCAGCGCGATGCTCGCCACCGCCCACCCCGAGCGCCTCTTCCGCCGCGCCATCCTGGAAAGCGGCAGCGGCTACCTGGTCCACTCCCCGGCGTACGAAAAGCGCATCGCCGCCGGCTTCCCCGCCCACAGCGTCGCCGAGATGCGCCGCATGTCAACGGCGGACCTCCTCAAGCTGCAGGACAAGGCGCTCCAGGCGGCGCCGGGCGTCGGCGCCGCGCTCTACTTCGGGCCGTACGTCGACGGGAAGCTCGTCCGCCACTCGGTGATCGACAGCGTGCGCCGCGGCAACGCGCGCGGAATCGACGTCCTCATCGGCACCAACAAGGACGAACTGAACTTCTTCGGCCAAGGCAGCCCGCAGGCGCTCGACGCGGTCTCCAAGCAGGCCGACGACTTCTTCCCCAAGGAGCTGGAGTCCCGCCACGCGAAGATCAGCGCGGCGTACCACCGGGGCCGTTCGGCGCGTGACGCCGGGCTCGCCCAGTTCACCGACCAAGGCATGCGCATCCCGGCGATCCGCCTGGCCGAGGCGCAGAACCGCTGGCGGCCGACGTACCTCTACCAGTTCAACTGGTCGGCGCCGAAGGGCTACGGCGCGGTCCACACGGCCGAGCTGCCGTTCGTGTTCGGCTCGCTGCGCTTCACCGGCATCCTCGGCGGCGACGAGGCCCTGAAGACCGACCGCGCCCGCATCACCCGCCTGTCGAACCAGATGGTCGACGCCTGGACCTCGTTCGCGCGTACGGGAGACCCGAGCGCGCGGCGGCTGGTGTCCCGGCCCGCCTGGCCGTCGTACCGGCCCGCGCAGCGGTCCACGATGATCTGGGACCTCCACCCGCGCGTGGCGAACGACCCGCGCGGCGCCGAACGCCGGCTCTGGAACGGCTACCCGTTCGTCGCGATCGATCCGCGATAACCATGGGCGCACCGGCCCACAGCGCTGCGGGCTCACAGACGAGGGCGCTTGTTCCTGGCGTTCCAGTCGCGCATGCGCTGTGGGTACCCGGTGAGCTGCACGTCGTACGCGGGGAGCGCGAGGTCGGCGGCGACCTTCCTGATCACCTCAGGGGCGCCGACCCGGCGCCGTGTCCACTCCCCGTCGGCCGCGACGGCGACGGCGGTCGTGTCGGTGGCGAACGTCTCCGGCTCGACGTAGAACTCCACGCCGCTCCTGCTGCGCGCGAACGCGATCAGCGCCTTGATGTCGTCGGAGGTCGCCTCTCGGTCCAGGGTGGTCACCCTGCGGCCACCGCGTCGTGG
The DNA here is from genome assembly GCA_036502625.1 of Streptosporangiaceae bacterium. Taxonomy (GTDB): domain Bacteria; phylum Actinomycetota; class Actinomycetes; order Streptosporangiales; family Streptosporangiaceae; genus DASXYG01. The sequence goes on along the minus strand of DASXYG010000077.1, from coordinate 7,954 downwards.
CACGCGTGTGCGGCGGCCGAATCCCAGCCGGTCCCGCCATCCCATGCCGGGCTCTCCTTCCCGAGCCATACCTGGCCACGTATACGTCACTCAACGGGTGGATCCGTGGCCCGGTTCCCCGTAAGGCCGAACACGCCACACCTACGTACCCACATGCGGAATCTAAGCCACCAGCGCGCCGCATATGAGGCACTTGCCCGATGCCGGAGGCGTCTCCTTAGCGCGAATCTCGAACATGAGGCAGGACGACGTCCCGCCACACGACGGAGGGAACGCGGGGAAAATGCACCCGTACGTAGCGCAGCAGATCATGGAAGCCCGACAGAGCGAACTGATGGCGGAGGCCGCGGCCGAGCGCCGCAGCGCCACGCGGAACCACGGCGCCGGCCGCGCCCGGCGCAAGGCGGCGGGCGAGCACCGCGGCGGCAGCACCCAGCGGCGTGCGCGCACGGCCTAGGTGCCGGGGTCATGACCGGCCTCAAAACCGATCGAGGTGTGTCATACCCGCATGCGATGCTAGTCGGCATGGTGGTAGACGCGCCGGAGTCCACATTCGTGGGGCGTGCCGCGGAGCTGAAGACGCTGCGCGGCGCGCTCACACGCGTGCGCGACCACGGCCCCGAGACCCTGCTGCTCGGCGGTGAGGCCGGTGGCGGCAAGACCCGCCTGATCCGCGAGTTCACCCACGGTCTCGACGCGAAGGCCCTGTGCGGCGAGTGCCTCGAGATCGGTTCCGACGGCCTGCCGTACGCCCCGTTCGTCGCCATGCTCCGCGACCTGGTGCGCGAGATGGGCGTCGAGGCGGTGTACGCGCTGCTCCCGGGCGGTCCCGGCGAGCTCGCCCGCCTGCTGCCGGAGTTCGGCGCGCCGTCCATGCCGAGCGACGAGTCGCGCGCCCGGCTCTACGAGCAGATCCTCACCCTTTTCGAGCACGTCGCCGCCGACCGGCCCCTGGTCCTCATCGTGGAAGACGCCCACTGGGCCGAGCGCTCCACGCGCGACCTCATCCTCTTCCTCACCCGCAACCTGACCACCGGCCACGTCCTGCTCATCCTCACGTTCCGGTCCGACGAACTGCACCGCACCCACCCGCTGCGCACCCTGCTCTCCGGCCTCGCCCGCGGCCGGAGCACCACCCGCGTCGACCTCCCGGCGCTGACCCGCGCGGAGGTCGCCGAGCAGGCCGCGTCCCTGCGCGGCCGCGAGCTCGTCCCCACGTTCGTCGACGACCTGTACGAACGCAGCGCGGGCAACCCCCTGTTCGTCGAGGCCCTGGTCGAGTGCGACGACGGCTCGTGCGACCTCCCCGAGTCCCTCCGCGACCTGATGCTCCGCCAGATCACCCGCCTGCCCGAGGCCACCCAAGACGCGCTGCGCACGGTCGCGGCCAGCCCCGGCGCGGTCAGCCACACGCTCGTCGCCCGCGTCTCCGGGCTCGACGACGCCCTGCTCACCGACTCCCTGCGCCCCGCCGTGGCGGCGAACGTCCTGATCCCCACCGACGACGGCTACGCCTTCCGCCACGCGCTGATCCGCGAGGCCGTTCATTCCGAGGCGCTCCCCGGCGAGCACCCCCGGCTGCACAAGAGGTTCGCCGAGGAGATCGAGGCCGACCCCGCTCTCGTGCCGCCCGCGCGCCTGCCCGCCGAGCTCGCCTACCACTGGCATGCCGCGCGGGAACACGCCAAGGCCCTGGTCGCCGCCTGGCGGGCCGCCGACCGCGCGCGCGACCGGCTCGCCTATGCCGAGCAGCTCGAAATGCTGGAGCGCGTCCTCGACCTCTGGGACCAAGTGCCGGATGCCGAGGAGCTCATCGGCGCCGACGAGGTGCGCCCGCTCGAGCTCGCCGCAACGGCGGCGCGCAACACCGCCGACTCCATGCGCGCCAAGTCGCTGGCCACCGCCGCGCTGCGCCGCCTCGACCCCGAGGCCGACCGCGGGCGCATCGCCATGCTGCTCGAGCTGCGCGCCAAGGCCCATGCCTACCAATGGAGCGACCAGTCGATCGTCGACCTCAGGCAGGCCGCCGAGCTGCTCGACGACAGCGTGCCGCTGACCACGCGCTCGGTGGTCCTCTCGTCCCTCGCGCAGTACCTCTCGCTCCAGACCAACAACGACGAGGCCGTTGCGTACGCCGAGGAGGCCATGGAGCTGGCCCGTCAAGCCGGCGAGCCGGCTCCCGAGGCGCAGGCGCTGATCACCTTCTCGTCCCTCACCACGGGCCCGGAAGACCTCGCCGAGGCGCGCGCGCATCTGGAGCGCGCGCGGGCCCTCGCCCTCGGCGCCTGCCGCTACGACATCGTGGTGCGCGCGTCGGTCAACGAGTCCCACCTCCTGGAGGGCGCCGGCGAGTACGCCACGTCCGTCGAGGTGGCCCGCGCCGGCCTGGCCCAGGCCACCAAGTTCGGCCTGGCCCGCTCGCAGGGCACCTTCCTGACCGTCAACCTGGCCGAGTCCCTGCTGTCCGCCGGCCGGTGGGACGAAGCGGCCGAGGTCGTCGACGCCGCCCTCGATCTCATCCCCCCGCCGGACCACCGGTTCCTGCTGATGAACTGCAAGGGCCAGTTGAGCCTCGCCCGCGGCGATCTCGGCGCCGCCAAGGAGGCCGCCCAGATCAGCCACGCGATCCGCGGCGACCGCTTCTTCCGCGCCCAGGAGCGGCTGCCCCAGCTCCTCCTCAAGATCGGCATCGCGCTGGCCGAGGGCGACCCCCGCCCGGCGCTCGACGAAGTGCTGCGCGCCCTGGCCGACCCCCGCGCGCAGAGCAGCTCGCGCTATAGCTGGCCCCTCGTCTGCCTGACGGCCCGCGCCATCAGGGCGCTCACCGCCCCCGAACCCGCGGCGGCGGGCCCCGCCGACCCCGACGGGGCGTTCGCCAAGCTGGCCGCCCTCGCCGACCGGCTGGCCGTCCGCGGCCGCGCCCAGCGTGCCTACGAACTGACCTGGCATGCCGAGTCGCTGCAGATCCAGGGCAGCGTCCAACCCGCGCTCGACGGCTGGGACACCGCGCGTGCCGCCTGGTCGGAGCTGTCGAATCCGTACGAGTTCGCGCAGGCCACCACCGGCGGCGTGGCCGCGGCGCTGCGAATCGGCGACCGCGAGGCCGCCGAGCGCCGGCTGCGCGAGGCCGTGCCGGTGGCCGACGACCTCCGCGCCGCGCCGCTGCGCGCCGAGCTCGACGAACTCGCCCACCGGGGGCGGCTGACCCTCGCGGAAACGCCGTCCACCGCCCCCGCGAAGACCGACCTCGGCCTGACCCCGCGCGAGCGCGACGTGCTCTCCCTGGTGGCGGCGGGGCGCACCAACCGGCAGATCGCCGACGAGCTCTACATCTCCGCGAAGACCGCGAGCGTCCACGTGTCGAACATCCTCGGCAAGCTGGGCGCGGCGAGCAGGGGAGAGGCCGCGGCCACCGCGCACCGGCTGCACCTTTTCGACTGACCGCCGCGGGCGGCCGCCACGGCAATTCCACTAGGCTTCTTCGTAGCTGTTCGTGATCGTCGCGCGGCAAAGCCGGGTCAATGGAATTTGATTCTAGAGTCAATCGGTGTGGCGGCGACAAAATCCGGCTTATGTGCACGTCTGTGCATCGCCCGGGGGAAATTTGTACGCCCAAGTTGTAGAGAATCGGGTGCCTGTCGATCTCTGGCATGATTTTATTCCGTCATGCCAGTAATTGGATCTTTCGCGGCGTTGGCGTGCCGCCACTCACCTGCCTCCCGGAGCGCGCGGCTGCCATGATCGGCGCGCACCTGCCTGACTGGGCATGGTGGGCCCCCACCGCCCACGCGACCGTACGCAATCTGTTCGCCGAGCCGCCCGCCACACCGGCCGACCGCGTTCCCGCGGCCCTGCGCCACGCCCACGCGCTGCACCACGGCCACCGCCTCGACGACGCGATCCGTGCGTACACCACGGTGATCGCCGCCCTCGGCCGCGACGACGGCCCCGACGCGCCGATGACGCTCGGCGCCCGCGCCGGCCTGGCGGCGGCGCTCCTCGACGCCGGCGACCTGGTCGAGGCGGCCGGCGAGGCGCTCGGCGTGCTGGAGCGCGCCGAACGCGAGCTGCCGTCCGGCCACGCGATCATCCTGGCCGTCCGCCGCGTCAACGCCCGCGCCATGCACGGCTGCGGCCTGCTCGACCCCGCCGAGTCGGACCTCCGCGACCTGATGAAGGCGGCCGACGGCCAGTTCGGCCCGGCCCACCGGCTGACCCTGCGCACCCGCGGCGACCTCGCGGCGCTGCGCACCGACCGCGACCTCGCCCCGTGCGACGTCGCGGAGGAGTACACCGCGCTGATCGAGGCCGCGACCGACGCGCTCGGCCCCACCGACGAGGACGTCCTCGGCCTGCGCCTCGACGACTCCGTCCGGGCGATCAGGCACGGCCGCGTCAACGCGGCGATCCCCGCGATCGAGCGCCTGCTCGCGACCCAGGCCGCCGCCCTCGGCGCGGCCCACCCGCAGACCATCCGCGCCCGCCACCACCTGGCGGGCGCCCTGCTGCTCGTCGGCCGCCCGGCCGAGGCCGAGCTGGAATGCCGCGAGGCCATCCGCCACGCCGAGCGGCTCTACGGCCCGGCCGACCCGCGTACGCTCGCGGCGCGCGACCGCCTGGTGCGCTGCCTGTGCGTACGCAAGGCGTACCGCTGGGCCGAGCGCGAGTGCCGCGCGACCCTCGCCGGATGGCGCGTCGGCTACGGCCCGGAGCATCCCGTCACGCTGGCGGCGCGCCTGCGGCTGGCCGCGATCCTGCGCGCGCTCGGCCGGGGGATCGAGGTGGCCGACCACCTCGGCGCGGTCCGGCGGATCACCCGCCGGGGCCTCGTCCAGCCCGACGACCCCGCCCTGAACGGCGTGCGCATGCCGATGGAGCTGCGCCGCGGCTGGACGCCCGACTACGCACACCTACTGAACAACGTGCGTGGCATTGCGGCGACACGTCCGGAGCCGAACGACTTTTGACCGTGTCGGCGGCCGCCGCCGAGACGCCACGAAGATCCGCGATCCCCTTCGCCACAAGGGTTACCGAATGGTAAGGGAATGGCCGCCAATTCCGGAATCCGATTCTGCCTCTAGTTTTCGCGTCGAATCGCGCGGTGAGCGCGTATAGCGTTCTGTATGACAAACGGGCGTGATGGCCCGTTCCAAGTTCGCGTCGCCGGACAATTGTCGTCCGGCGCCGGTGATCGTATAAATCGACGATTTGGCGCAGTCGAGGTGGTTTCTCATGACCGCGAATTCCACGGAAACCCACACGGGCGACGTGTCCGCCCTGGCCCGTGCCGGTGCGGACGTCCTCGTGTCGGCCATGCCCCAGGCGGGGTGGGAGCAGATCGAGGGCAGCATCGTCGGCCTGCTGACCGGCGAGGACTCATCGGCCCGCGAGACGGCACTGGCCCTTCTCGAGAGCGACCGCGCCCAGATGCTGGACGGCCGCGGCGCCGGCGTCGCCGACCGCTGGTGCCTGTTCCTGCTCGGCCATCTGGACGAACATCCCGAGTCGGCGCCCGAGCTCGACCGCATCATCAGCGCCTCCGCCAAGTAGGCGCCGCTCAGTCGGCCGCGGCGAGCGCGCGTACGGCGTCGAAGGTGTCGGCCTCGTCCGCGCGCTTGTCCGGCCGGTAGCGCAGCACCCGCGCGAACCGCAGCGCCAGCCCGCCGGGATACCGCGTGCTGCGCTGCACACCGTCGAACGCGATCTCCACCACCAGCTCGGGCCGCACCCGCACCGTCCACCGGTCCGCCGGCGACGTCGCGCGGGCGAGGAACTGCTCCGTCTGCCACGTCAGCAGCTCGTCGGTCAGCCCCTTGAACGTCTTCCCGAGCATCACGAACCCGCCGTTCTCGGCGTCGCGCGCGCCGAGATGCAGGTTCGACAGCCACCCCTCGCGGCGTCCGTGGCCCCATTCGGCGGCGAGCACCACCAGGTCGAGCGTGTGCCGCGGCTTCACCTTGATCCAGCCCGACCCGCGCCTGCCCGCCGCGTACGGCGCGTCGAGCGCCTTGATCACGACACCCTCGTGGCCGCGCTCCACCGCGTCGGCGAAGTACGCCGTCGCCGCGTCGACGTCCTCGGTGACGATGCGCGGCACCCGCAGCTCCTCCGGTACGAACGCGTCGAGCGCGGCGTACCGCTCGTGCAGCGGCGCGTCGAGCAGATCGGTCCCGTCGAGGTGCAGGACGTCAAAGAAGTACGCGCGCAGCGGCGTCCGGTCCCGTACGGCGGCGACGTCCGCGCTCGATCCCGTACGCGAGGCCGTCACCTGGAACGGGTGCGGACGCCCGTCGTCCCGCAGCGCGATGGCCTCGCCGTCCAGGACGAACGAGCGCGCGGGCAGCGCCAGCGCGGCGTCCACCAGTTCCGGCACCCGCGCGGTGATGTCGTCGAGGCTGCGCGTGTAGACGCCGACCTCGCGATCGTCGCGGTGCACCTGCACCCGGATGCCGTCGAGCTTCCACTCGACATCCGCCGGACTCACCTTCGCGAACGCGGCCGCGACGTCCGGCGCCGAGCCGGCCAGCATGGGCGCGAGCGGATGCCCGACGCTGAGCCGGTACGCGTCCAGCGCGGCCTGCCCGCCGTCGAGCGCGGACGCCGCGATCTCGATCAGCGACCCCCGCAGCATGTGCGCGCGGCGTACGGACGCCACCGGGATGCCGGTCGCCTTCGCGATCGCGTCGACCATCACGCCGTCGAGCGCCCCCTGCCGCAGCTCGCCGGTCAGCAACCGCACCAGGAACGCCTGCTCGTCGGCGGTCGCACGGGCGAACAGGTCGTCGATCGCCGTACGCCGGGTGCCCACCGAACCGGCGCCGGTGATCGCCTTGATCCGGGAGAACGCGTCGTCGACCTCGTTCAGCGTCAACGCGGGGGACGCGGCCGGCTCGGAGAGGTCGTGCAGCGAGCGGTAGCCCACGCCGATCTGGCGCTGGCGGAGCTCGCCGGTGAGGAACGCGACCGCGATCGGGGCCTCGTCCGCGCCGGTGCGCCCGAGCGCCTCGGCGATCGCCGCCACCTTCGCGAGACGGCCGGACACCCCCGCCACCTGCGCGGATACCGACGTCAGATCGGCGAGCAACATAGGGCCTTCCTCCTGGCGTTTCGGCGGCACGGGCACCGGGTAGCAGGACCGAGACGTCTCGAGCGTCCGTTCTGTGCTGCCTCGATTTGACGGGCTGTTGGCCCCCCCGTAATGTTCTCTCTGCCCCAAGGCGAGCGGGACGGAACGGGCCGGTCAACACCGGAACGTACGGCCGAGCCGGGGATCGCTCAACCAAAAGGATTCGGTCAAAGCACAGCGGACCGGCTGCTAGAGTTGAGAACAACGAGGAAACGCCTCGCAGAGGAAATTCCGCAAGGAAGATCCGAACGATGTGCGTGTGTTTTTTGAGAACTCAACAGCGTGTTTGTTTGTCAGTGTTGGGCTGGCTGCCTGGCTTTTCGGAGCTGGGTGGTTGGTTTGATTTTCTGGTTCCCGTCACCTCGTTTTCTGCGGGGTGTGGGTTTCTTTGAGGACATTTTTTGCTAGGTGTTCTCTTTGCTTGTGTCAATCCCCTGGGTTTCTGATCTGGGTGGGTTATATGCATTGGTGGAGAGTTTGATCCTGGCTCAGGACGAACGCTGGCGGCGTGCTTAACACATGCAAGTCGAACGGAAAGGCCCTTCGGGGTACTCGAGTGGCGAACGGGTGAGTAACACGTGAGTAACCTGCCCCTGACTTTGGGATAAGCCTGGGAAACCGGGTCTAATACCGGATACGACTCACTACCGCATGGTGTGTGGGTGGAAAGTTTTTTCGGTCAGGGTTGGGCTCGCGGCCTATCAGCTTGTTGGTGGGGTGATGGCCTACCAAGGCGACGACGGGTAGCCGGCCTGAGAGGGCGACCGGCCACACTGGGACTGAGACACGGCCCAGACTCCTACGGGAGGCAGCAGTGGGGAATATTGC
>DASXYG010000076.1:0-35595 GCA_036502625.1 Streptosporangiaceae bacterium | reverse complement strand
GGGTTGGGGTGGGACTCGGGGGAGATTCGGGGGGACGGGGGCCTGATGGGTTCGTTGGGGGTGGGGTGCGGGGTTTCGGGGGTGGGGCGGGGAGTGGTTGAGGTCGGGTGAGCGGTGGTTGAGGTGGGGTTAGGGGTGGTGGGGGTTGGGTGAAGGGCGGTAGGGGGTGGGCTTGAGGTGGTGGGGGGTGGGGTGGGGGTTAGGAGGGCGGCGAAGAGTTCGCGGTAGTGGACCATGGATTGGCGCATCTCCTCCGTCTCGGCCTCGTTGTCGGAGATGCGGGTGCTGATGGCGTGGGCGGTGCGGTAGTGCTCGAGGGTGTGGGCGTGGTCGACCGAGAGGTCGGCGAGGCGTTGTTCGTAGTCCTCCACCGGGTAGACGCGGTCGTGCATCAAGGCGGTGATGAGCCGGTCCGCGTCGCGGGTGCTGGCCGCGGGCGCGTCCACGAAACGCTCCTGCACGGTCGTCCACTCGCGGATGTACCGCTCGCGCGCGCCGTCCGAGAGGGGCCTGAGGTCCAGTTCGTCGTGGCGGCGCTCGCGCTCGAGGAGCCGCTCCTCGGCCGTGCCGCGGTTCGGGGCGTCCGCGACGGCCCTGTCGTACTCCGGCCCGAACCGGGCGCGGAGCCTGCGGGTCCGGCTCAGCCGCAGCGCGGCCAGGGCACCGGCGGCGATCACGGCCACGAGGACCACGACCAGCACGATGATCAAGGTGGTGTTCATTTCTCCGTCTCCTGTCATGTCCGCCTGCGCGGGCACAGGAGCCGAAGCTGCCCTCGGCCGGATGGTGCAAACAGGCCGCGGGGTTACGGTCGGGCCGGCGGGCCGCCGGTCAGGTGAGCTCCGGAGGCCCGGCCGGGGCGGGGAACGACGGCAGGGCGGGCCGCCAGCCCAGGAGGTTCTCGCAGGTGGCGGCGAAGGCGAGGAGGCGGTCGTCGGCGAAGTACGGGGCGACCGCCATGACGCCCACCGGAAGGCCGTCGTGGTCGGCGAGCGGCAGGGAGAGCGCCGGGTGGCCGGTGCCGTTGATGGGGGACGTGTTCGTGAGGTTGGCCCAGCCGCGCAGCGCCCGCGTCACCGGGTCCAGGTCCGGGTCGACCTCGTGCGGGAGGTTCGGGGTGGTCGGCATGACCAGCAGGTCCACGTCGGCGAGCGCCGCGTCGTACGCCGCGCGCTGCAGGCCGCGCAGGTGGCTGGCGCCCGCGTACGCCACCCCGTTGTAGCGCTCGCGGAGGTACGCCCCGAGCAGCAGGTGGCTCTTGACCGACGCGCCGAGCTCACTGCCGTGGCGCGCCAGGGCGGGGCCGAGCGCGCGGGCCAGGCCGGTGGGGTAGCGGCCCTCGCGCTGGCTGCCGTTCCCGCCCGACTCCATGTTCGCGAGGAACCCCTCGAACGTCACGGCGAAGCCGCCCGCCCCGGGCCGCGCGTGCTCCGGCAGGTCCACGTCCACGATCTCCGCCCCGGCGTCCCGCAGCCGCTCGACGGCGGCCCGGCACGCGGCCACCACCTCGTCCTGCGCGCCGACCTCCGCGCCGAAGCCCTGCCGCACGACCCCGAGCCGCAACCCGTCCAGCGACGACGCCCCCGCCCCGCTTGCGACGGCGTCCGCGTAGTCGGCCACCCGCACCTCGCGGCGGTACCGCCCCTCGCGCGGGTCGGGTCCGGCGATCGCGGCCAGCACCCGGGCGAGCGTCGCGGCGTCGCGGGCCATCGGCCCGGCGTGGTCGATGGTCGCGTCGAGGCCGAGCGCCCCGGTGTACGGCACCAGCCCGTACGTCGGCTTCAGCCCGAGCACCCCGCACCACGCGGCCGGCACCCGGACCGAGCCGCCCTGGTCGGTGCCGATCGCGGCGTCCACCCCCGGGTAGGCGAGGATCGCGCCGGACCCGCCGGAGGAGCCGCCCGCCGTACGGCCGGTGTCGTACGGCGTCAGCGTGGGCCCGTAGCAGCCGGTGTCGCCGCCGCCGGAGAGCGCGAACTCGTCCATGTTGGTGATCGCCACGACCCGCGCGCCGGCGCCGAGCAGCCGTTCGGTGACGATCGCGTCCTCGGCGGGCGTGTAGCCGCGCAGCACCCGCGAGGCGGCCGTCATGGGTACGCCGCCGACCGGCACGCTGTCCTTGACCGCGATCCGCAGCCCGGCGAGCGCGCCGCCCGGCGCACCGGCGACGTCGCACCACCGCACGACCGCGTTCAGCGGGTCCTCACCGGGCGCGGGCCGCCGGCCGGCGGAGCGGCGGGTCGCGGGGTCCGGCGCGGGCGGCGGGTCGAGGTCGGTCGGGTCGAGCCCGGCCAGCATGATGTCGGCCATGGTGGCGTACGACCCGAGCTCGGCGTCGGACAGGCCGAGGCCGAGCCGGTCGGAGAGGGCGGCGAGCTGGTCGCGCGACGGACGCTGGTACATCACGGGCCTCCGGTCGGGTCAGGGGAGGTACATCTCGCGGACGCGGGCGTGGCTCAGCTTGCCGGACTCCGTACGCGGAAGATCGTTGAACGCGATGACCGAGGGGCACTTGTAGCGGGCCAGGTGCGCGCGGCAGTACGCCGTCAGCCGCTCCGCGAGCGCGTCGCCGGGCTCCTCGCCGTCCGCGGGCTGGACGACCGCGACGACCCGGTTGCCCATCTCGGTGTCCGGCAGCCCGATGACCGCGACGTCACCGACCGCCGGGTGCTGGAACAGCACGGCCTCGATCTCCGCCGGGTAGATGTTCACCCCGCCCGCGAGGATCATGTCCACCCGCCGGTCGCAGAGGTACAGGTAGCCGTCCTCGGTGAGGTAGCCGATGTCGCCGGGCACGAAGTAGCCGCCGACGTGGCTGTCCGCGGTCTTGCGCGGGTCGCCGACGTAGCCGAACTCCTGGCCGCCCTTGCAGTGGATCAGCCCCGGCTCGCCGGGCGGTGCGGGCCGCCCGTCGTCCCCGATGATCCGTACGTCGTAGCCCGCGCGCACCCGGCCGACGGTGCCGGGGTGGGCCAGCCACTCGTCGCTGCGCACGATCGTGGCCATGCCGGTCTCGGTGGAGCCGTAGAACTCGATGAGCACCGGGCCCCACCAGGCGATCATGGCGTGCTTGGTGTCCGCCGGGCAGGGCGCGCCCGCGTGCACGATCTGCTCGATCGACGACAGGTCGTACGCCGCCCGGTCGGCGGCCGGCAGCGCCAGCATCCGGTGGAACATGGTCGGCACCATGAACGAGTTGGTGACGGCGTACGCGGCGACCAGCTCCAGCGTGCGCCGGGCGTCGAACCGGTCCGCGAGCACCACTGTGTGGCCCAGGTGCAGCACGCCGATCGCCTGCGCGTTCGGGGCCGAGTGGTAGAGCGGCGCCACCGCCAGGTGCACGCCGCGGCCGGCCTCCAGGCCGTAGTGCTCGGCGTAGCGCCCGCCGAACCACTGCGCCTGGTCCTCAGGCGACCCGCCGGAGAGCGTCTTGCGGATGCCCTTGGGCTTGCCGGTGGTGCCGGAGGAGTACAGCAGGATCTGCCCGGCGGTGCGCCGCTCCGGCGCGGTGTCCGGGGCGCCGGCGAGGAAGTCGTCGAGGTCGCGCAGCCGCGCGTCGGGCGTCGCGGTCAGCACGCGCGACCGCGCGAACCCGGCCGCCTCGGCCGCGGCGATCGCCGTGTCGGCCAGCCGCGCGTCCGTGACCAGGTACGCCGCACCGCAGTCGCCGAGGATGTAGCCGGCCTCGCCGCCGGTCAGGTGGCCGTTGATCGGGGTGAAGTACAGCCCGGACTGCAGTGCCGCGAGGTTCACGGCGAGGAACGCCGGACTGTTGCGGAGCAGCCCGGCCACCGTGTCGCCGGGGCCCAGGCCGGCGGCGGCGAACGCGTTGCTGATCCGGTTCGTCCACGCGGCGAGCCGCCCGTACGTCAGCTCGGTTCCGTCAGCGGCGATCGTGGCGGTCTGGTCGGGGTGCGCGGCGGCGTGGCGCCAGAAGCCCGGGATGTCGGTCGGCACGGTCAGCGGAACCTTCCTCTGCGGACGCCGCCCCCGTACGGGAGCGGACGCTGCGGGTCAGCAGACGACGGAGGCGCCGCGCAGGCCGGCGACCTCCGCCGCGGTGAAGCCGTGGTCGGCGAGGACGGCGTCGGTGTCCTGGCCGGGGGCGCGCGGCGGGCCGCCGGGCGCGCCGGGGGTCGCGGAGAAGCGCGGCGCGGCCGCCGGCTGCACCACGCCGTCCTGGGTGACGAACGTGCCGCGCGCCGCGTTGTGCGGGTGGACGGGCGCCTCGGCCAGCGACAGGACGGGCGCGACGCACGCGTCCGAACCGGCGAAGACCGCCGCCCATTCGTCGCGGCTGCGGGTGGCGAAGATCGCCGCGACCCGGTCGCGCAGCCGCGGCCAGGCCGCCTGGTCGTACCACACGGCGCGGTCGGGGTCGTCGGCGGCGACGCCGAGGCCGTCGAGCAGCTCCGCGGTGAACTGCGGCTCGATCGCGCCGACCGCGATGTACCGCCCGTCGGCGCAGGTGTAGGTGGTGTAGAAGGGCGCGGCGCCGTCGAGGATGTTGGCCTCGCGGTCCGGTGTCCAGCGGCCGGCCGCCATCCGGCCGTGCATCATGGCGGTGAGCAGCGCCGAGCCGTCGGTCATCGCGGCGTCCACGACCTGCCCCGTGCCGGTGGCGCGCGCGGAGAGCACCCCGGCGACCAGCCCGAACGCGAGGAGCATGCCGCCCCCGCCGAAGTCGCCGACCAGGTTCAGCGGCGGGGGAGGCGGCGCGCCGGCCGGGCCGATCGGGTGGAGCGCGCCGGCGACGGAGATGTAGTCGATGTCGTGGCCCGCGGTGCCCGCCAGCGGGCCGTCCTGGCCCCAGCCGGTCATCCGGCCGTACACCAGGCGCGGGTTGCGCGCCCGGCAGGCGTCGGGGCCGATGCCGAGCCGCTCGGCGACCCCGGGCCGGTACCCCTCGTACACCGCGTCGGCGCGCTCGGCGAGGCGGAGCACCACCTCGGCGCCGCGCGGGTCCTTGAGATTGACCGCGATCGACCGGCGCCCGCGCCCGGCCACCTCGTACGGGTCGGGCGCGGTGTCCGGCCTGGTCACCCGGATCACCTCGGCGCCCATGTCGGACAGGAGCATGCCGCAGAACGGGCCGGGCCCGAGCCCGGCCAGCTCGACGACGCGGACACCTTCGAGCGGGCCGCTCATGCGCGGCCCCCGCGCGGCCGGGCGCGGAACTCCGGTGACACGGGCGCCCCCTTACGGCCTGCGGTTGGCGAAGACGAGGGTCGCGGCGGCGGTGAACATCCCGCCGACGCCCTGGACGACGCTCAGCTCAACGTCGTCGACCTGCCGGAACGCCTCGCCGCGTAGCTGCCGTACGGCCTCCTGCATGGCGAACATGCCGTACATGCCGGTGTGCGTGTAGCACAGGCCGCCGCCGCTGGTGTTCATCGGCAGCGAGCCGCCCGGCGCGGTGTTGCCCTCGGCGACGAACGCGCCCGCCTCGCCGCGGCCGACGAACCCGAGGTCCTCCAGGCCGTACAGCGGCAGGTGCGCGAAGGCGTCGTAGACCATCAGGTGGTCGACGTCGCCGGTGGTGATCCCGGCGGCCTCGAACGCGGCGGAGCTGGAGCGGCGGAACGCCTTGGAGCGCGTCAGGTCGTCCATCTGCGACACCAGCGGGCTGTCGCAGGCCTCGCCGGTGCCGAGGATGTAGACCGGCGGACGGCGCAGGTCGGCGGCGCGCTCGGCGGAGGTGACGACCAGGGCGCCGCCGCCGTCGGTGACCACGCAGCACTCCAGCTTGTGGAACGGCCAGGCGATGAGCCGCGAGTTCATGACGTCCTCGACGCTCACCTCCTTGTTGCGGCTGGCGCGCGGGTTGCCCGCGGCCCACCGGCTCTGCATGGCCGGCACGGCGGCGAGCTGTTCGCGCGAGGTGCCGGTGTCCTGGAGGTAGCGCATCACGGGCAGCGTGAACATCGTCGGCGGGCCGAACACCCCGAACGGCGCCTCGAACTGCTGGAACACCGAGTCGGCCGACCGCGCGCGCGGCGGGCGGCCCACGCCGGAGCGGCCCGACTCGCCGTGCAGCACCAGCACGGTCGAGCACATGCCGGCCGCGATCGCGGCGGCGGCGTGGCGTACGTGCACGAGGAAGGAGCAGCCGCCCACGCTCGTGCCGTCGTACCAGGACGGCGTGACGCCCAGGTAGTGCGCCACGTCGATGGGCGACTCGGTGGCCGACGTGATGCCGTCGACGTCCGCCAGGGTCAGGCCGGCGTCGGCGAGCGCGCGGCGCGCCGCGTCGGCCCGCAGGTCCAGTTCCGACATTCCGGGCAGCGCGCCGAGATCGGTCTCGGCGGCGCCCGCGATCGCGACGTCTCCCGGCTTCACTTGGCGGCTCCCTCGGCAGGCGTGAACAGGGGCAGGACCTGTTCGCCGCGCTCCTCGAACGTCACGCGCAGCGGCAGGTCGAGCGGCAGGTTGTCCGGCTCGGGCGCGACCCCGACGACATTGCTGAGCATCCGCGGGCCTTCGGCCAGCTTCACGATCGCGATGACGTACGGCGCCTCGAACCCGGGGGCCGGGTGATGGCTGATGACGTACGAGTCCAGCGTCGCGTCGCCGCTCGCGGTCACCCAGCTCAGCGCCGTCGACCCGCAGAACGGGCAGCCGGAGCGCGGGTAGAACACGTGCTCGCCGCAGTCGTCGCAGCGCTGGATGCGCAGTTCCCCCGCCTTGGTGCCGTCCCAGAAGGGCTGGGTGACCGGCGTCGGCTTGGGTTCCACCTTTCCTGGCATGTCAGGCATCCTCTCCGGAAGGGGTCTCGCCCATCGGGAACGTCGCGTTCGGTTGGGCCTCGGCCACCAGGCCGGGGACGATCTTCCCGAGCTCCGCCGGGTCCCAGCGCGATTCGCCGTCGACGTACGGGCCGGCGCGCCAGCCCTCGGCGACCGTGATGCGGTGGCCGCGGGTGCCGAACACGCGCCCGGTGATGTCCGTGGACTCCGGAGAGCCGAGCCACACCACCAGCGGCGCGATCGAGGCGGGGCTGCGGGCCTCGGACTCCGGGTCGGAGTCCTCGTAACGGGTCAGGTCGGCGGTCAGCCGGGAGGCCGCGCCGGGGTAGACGCAGTTCGCGGTGACGCCGTAGCGGCCCAGCTCCTTGGCGGCGGTCACGGTGAACGCCGCGATGCCCGCCTTGGCGGCCGCGTAGTTCGTCTGGCCGATGTTGCCGAACAGGCCGGTGGAGGAGCTGGTCGTGATCAGGCGGCCGTCGACGGCCTCGCCCGCCTTGGACTTCGCGCGCCAGTACGCCGCGGCGTGCCGCGCCGGGGCGAACGTGCCGCGCAGGTGGACCCGGATGACGCCGTCCCACTCCTGCTCGGTCATGTTGACCAGCGCGCGGTCGCGGAGAATTCCGGCGTTGGAGACCAGGATGTCCAGCGAGCCGTACGTGTCGATCGCGGTGTCGATCATGCGCTTGGCGTCGTCCCAGTCCGAGACGTCGCCGCCGTCGGCGACCGCATCGCCGCCGAGCGCGCGGATCTCCGCGACGACCTGTGCGGCCGGTGACGCGTCCGCGCCCGTCCCATCGCGCTCTCCGCCGAGATCGTTCACGACCACCTTGGCGCCCTGGCGTGCGAACTCCAAGGCGTACTCGCGGCCGATGCCGCGGCCGGCGCCGGTGATCACCGCCACCCGACCGTCGCAAATGCCCATCGGACTCCTAAGTGAACAGACGTTAGGTGCAGATGTTCGCAATCTTGTGTATTGCTTCGGGGCAGTGTCAATATGTGAATCACCAGAAGGTTGATCAATCTCCGTGAGCTCAGGGAGACGATGGTGGAACCGGCGCCGCCGCGCGCCCGGCGGCCACGCGACCGCCGGTCGCACATCACCCGGGCCGCGGTCACCCAGTTCGCCGCGCGCGGCTTCCACGGTGTCCAACTGGGCGAGGTCGCCGAGGCGGTCGGCATCACGGCGCCCGCGATCTACCGCCACTTCCCGAACAAGCGCGCGCTGCTCACCCACGTGGTGCTCGACGGCGTCGAGCACGCCGCCGCGGCCGTGGCCGTCGCCCGCGCGTCCGGCGGCCCGCCGCCGGTGGTCCTGGAGCGCGTCCTGTACGCCGTGGCGTCCGGTGCCGTCAGCGACCACCACGGCGTGACGACCCTGTGGAAGCGGGAGAGCCGGTCCCTCGACGCCGCCGACCGGGACAGGCTCCGCGACATCCTGCTCGCGATCAACGCGGACGTCGCGGCGGCGATCACGGCGCGGGGCGGCCCGGCGGCGCCCGGTTCCGACGCCGACCTGCGGGCGCGCGCCGCGATCGCGGCGCTGACCAGCCTGTCCACGCACCGCGTCCCGGAGCCCGCCGAGCGCGCGGTGGCGCTGCTGTGCGACATGGGCCACGCCGCCGCCACCGCGCACCTGCCGAGCGGTGCGCCCGTACGGACGTGCCCCGACACTCCGAGCCGGGCGGCGCACCTGTCGCGGCGGGAGGAGCTCCTGGCCGCGGCCGCGCGGCTGTTCCGCGAGCGCGGCTACGCCGGGGTGAGCGTCGCCGACCTGGGCGCCGCCGTACGGGTGACCGGGCCGAGCGTGTACGCGCACTTCGCGTCCAAGCAGGAGATCCTGGCCGTACTGCTGGCCCGGACGACCGAGTCGCTGGCGCTGGCCACCAACGCCGCGCTCGCCGAGGCCGAATCCCCCCAGGACGCCGTGGAACGGCTGCTGCGCGGCTACGCCGGGTTCGCACTGGCGCACACCGACCTGCTGTCCGTGTCGCTGACCGAGGTGGCGCA
This sequence comes from Streptosporangiaceae bacterium, assembly GCA_036502625.1. Lineage (GTDB taxonomy): Bacteria > Actinomycetota > Actinomycetes > Streptosporangiales > Streptosporangiaceae > DASXYG01. The sequence continues at coordinate 26,842 of DASXYG010000076.1, read as the reverse complement.
CCTCCCCGAGGAGGCGCGGCCGGACATCCACCGCGCCCGGCGCGACGTCGTCGCCGAGTGGATCGGCGCGGTGCGCCGGCTGCACCCCGGCATCGACGCGACGGCCGCCCGCGTCCGCGTCTACGCGGCGATGTCCGTGATCAACGACCTGGTCCAGGTGCGCGCGCTGCGGGCGCGCGGCGACCTGGACGCCTGCCTGACGGCGGTGGGCCGTGCCGTGCTCACCGCGCCGACCGATCGGAGGCGATGATGGGCGACGATGGCGCGCTGCGCGCCGAGGTGCGCGACTTCCTGCGCACCTGCCGCGACGACGGCGTGTTCGAACCGGTCTGCGACTCGTGGCTGCGCGGCCACTCGCCGCGGTTCTCCCGGATGCTCGGCGAGCGCGGCTGGCTCGGCATGACCTGGCCGAAGGAGTACGGCGGCCACGAGCGCACCGCCGCGGAGCGGTTCGTGGTGATCGAGGAGCTGCTGGCCGCGGGCGCGCCGGTGGCCGCGCACTGGATCGCCGACCGGCAGACCGGGCCGCTGCTGCTGCGGTTCGGCACCGAGGAGCAGCGGCGTACCGTGCTGCCCGGCATCGCGCGCGGCGAGGTGTTCGCCGCGATCGGCATGTCCGAGCCGGACTCCGGGTCCGACCTCGCGTCCATCCGCACCCGCGCGGAGCGCGACGGCGCGGGGTGGCGGGTCACCGGGCGCAAGATCTGGACCAGCCACGCGCACCGCAGCCACTACGCGGTGACGCTGGTCCGTACGGCGCCGCGGTCGGAGGATCGGCACGCCGGGCTGAGCCAGTTCCTGATCGACCTGTCCTCGCCGGGCATCGAGATCAGGCCCATCAAGATCCTCACGGGCGAGGAGCACTTCACCGAGGTCGTGCTGGACGGGGTGTACGTGCCGGACGAGAGGGTGGTGGGCACGGTCGGCGGCGGCTGGGCGCAGGTGATGGCCGAGCTGGCGTACGAGCGCAGCGGGCCCGAGCGGTTCCTGTCCACGTACCCGCTGGTCGCCGCGCACGCGGACGCCGCCGCGACGCTGCCGGACGCCGCGCGCGCCGACCTCGGCGACCTCGTGGCCCGGCTGTGGGCGCTGCGCACGATGTCCGTGGGCGTCACCGGGATGCTGCAGCGCGGCGAGTCGCCGAACACCCGAGCGGCGCTGATCAAGGACATGGGGACGGCTTTGGAGCGGGAGTCCATCGAGACGGTGCGCCGCGCGTGGACCCATCCCGGCGCGCCCGCGGTGCCCGCCGAGCTGGGCGGGCTGCTCGCCGAGGCGCAGCTCGCCGCGCCCGCGTTCACGCTGCGCGGCGGTACGAACGAGATCCTGCGCGGCGTCGTGGCGCGCTCGCTGGGGGTGCGGTGATGAGCGACCTGCTGTCCGAGACCGTCAACGACCTGCTGGCCGGTTCCCCGGGCGTGGACACGGGGTGGGACCCGGGGCTGTGGGCGCGGCTGGCGGACCTGGGGCTGACCGGCATCGGGGTGCCCGAGGAGCGCGGCGGCGCGGGCGGGACGCTCGCGGACGCCGCGGTGGTGGCGCGCGCGTGCGGCTACCACGCGGCCCCGGTGCCGTACGCCGACCACGCGTTCGTCGCCGTACGGGCGCTGACCGCCGCCGGGATCCCGCTGCCCGACGGCCCGCTGACCGCGGCGTTCGCCCCGCCGGGGTGGACGGTCGCCGCGGACGGGACGGCGTCCGGGGTGCTGCGCGGCGTCCCGTGGGGGCGGCACGCGGCGGGGGTCGCGGTGATCGCGGCCGAGGAGGACGCGGGCGCGATCCGGGTGGCGCTGCTCGATCCGGCTCTGGTGCGGGTCAGCGCGGGGGTGAACACCGGGGGTGAGCCGCGCGACGACCTGGCCGTGGAGGGCGCGCCGGTGGCGGAGGCCGTACGCGGGGTGGCCGTACGCGGGGTGGCCGTACGCGACATGCGGGCGCGTGCGGCGCTGGCCCGTGCGGTGGCGATCACCGGCGCGGCGCGCCGCGTCCTCGACCTGACCGTGCGCTACGCGGGCGAGCGTGAGCAGTTCGGCCGTCCGATCGGCCGCTTCCAGGCCGTCCAGCAGGAGCTGGCCGAGCTCGCGGGGGCGGTCGAACAGGCCGAGGCGATGGCCGACCTGGCCGTGGCGCTCGCCGATGAGAGTGCGGACGCCGCGTGGGCGGCGGCCGCGGCGGCGAAGGTCGGTGCGGGGCGGGCCGCGGGGATCGCCGTGGCTACCGGGCATCAGGTGCACGGGGCGATCGGGTTCACCCAGGAGCACGCGCTGCATACCTTCACGCGGCGGCTGCTGGCGTGGCGGGACGAGTACGGGGCCGAGGGCGTGTGGAGCGCGGAGCTCGGCGACCTGGTGGCCGCGGGTGGGTCCGAGGGGCTGTGGCGGCTGCTGACCAGCGGAGGCGTCCATGCCTGAGCCGTACACCACCGGCCCGCTGGCGGGCGTCCGCGTGGTCGACCTGTCCACCACGTTCATGGGGCCGTACTGCACGCTGCTGATGGCGCAGATGGGCGCCGAGGTGATCAAGGTGGAGGCGCCGGGCGGCGACGTCGTGCGCGGGGTCGGCGTGGGCGGCGACGCCGGCATGGGCCCGGTGTTCCTCAACGCCAACCGGGGCAAGCGCAGCGTCGTCCTCGACCTCAAGGACCCCGCGGACCACCGCACGCTCCTCGCCCTGGCCGCGACCGCCGACGTGTTCGTGCACGCCATGCGCCCGCGCGCGGCCGCCAAGCTCGGCATCGGCCCCGATGACATCGCCGCCGCCAACCCGCGCTGCGTCTACACCGCCCTCCAGGGCTTCGGCTCCGACGGCCCGTACCGCGACAAGGCCGCGTACGACGACGTCATCCAGGCGGTGTGCGGCCTCGCGGACGTCCAGGGCACCGGCGGCGAGCCCGCGTACGTCCGCACGCCCATCGCGGACAAGGTCGTCGGGCTGATGGCCCTGTCGGCGATCCTGGCCGCGCTGTACGAACGCGGCGACGGCCCCGGCCAGGCCGTCGAGGTGCCCATGTTCGAGACCATGGCCGGTTTCATGCTGCTGGACCAGCAGGGCGGCTGGGTGCACGACCCGCCCGCCGGCCCCACCGGCTACGCGCGCACGTCCTCGCCGCACCGCCGCCCGTACCGCACCCGCGACGGCCACATCGGCGTGCTCGTCTACACCGACGGCCAGTGGCGCGCGTTCTTCGACCTCATCGGCCGCCCCGAGCTGGCCGCCGAGCCGCGCTACGCCACGATCACCCAGCGCACCGAGCACATCGACGAGCTGTACGCGATGGTCGCCGACGCGCTGACGGCGCGGACGACCGGTGAGTGGCTGGCGGCACTCGACGCCGCGGGCGTCCCGGCGACGCCGATCCGCTCGACCGAGGACCTGTTCACCGACGCGCACGCCACCGCCGTCGGCCTGTTCGACACGGTCGAATCTCCCGACGGCGGCACGCTCCGCCAGCCGCGCTTCCCGGTGCGCTACTCCCGTACGCCGCCGGCCCCGGTGCCGCGTGCGCCGCGCCTGGACGCCGACGGCCCGGAGCTGCGCGACCCGGAGGTCAGGCGCGGGCCCGCGCCCGGGTGAACTCCCCGAGGGTGCGCGGCGGGCGGCCGCCGTACCGCTCGATGGTGGCGGTCACCTCGTACAGGTCGTGGCCGGACCCGATGAGCCGGAAGATCTCCCACAGCTTCGTCAGGTGGGCGACCGTGTGCGCGTCGCCGTACAGGCCCATCGCGCGCCGCTCCCACTCCTCGGCCGCCATCTCGGTGTAGCGCAGGCCGAACGCGTCGGCGATCTCGCCGATCGTGGCGGCCTGCCCGGTCAGCAGGCACACGGGCGCGGTGTCCGGCATCGGCGCGGTGAGCAGCCCGGCCCCGACGCGCGCCACGTCCTCGGCGGCGACCAGCGGTACGACGGTGTCCGGCGGGCCGAGCGGCATCGCGAGCTCCCGGCCGTCCGAGGCGTCCGCGAGGACCGCCAGGTTCTCGAAGAAGACCGCCGCGCGCAGGTGCACGGCGCCCACCTCGGCCCGGTCGAGCACCTGCTCGGACAACCAGTGCTGCCGCATGTGCGGCGTGGGCGCGTCCGGCGCGGCGGCGAGCTGCGACACGTTCACCACCCGCGCCATGCCCTCGGGCCGCGCCGCGGCGGCCAGCGCGGCCGTCGCGTCGAGCAGGCCTTCGGTCACCGGATAGGTGAAGAACACCCGGTCGGCGCCGTGTACGGCGGGCAGTACGGACGCGATCTCGCGCAGGTCGCCGGCCACGACGTCGGCGCCGAGCGCGCGCAGCCCCGCGGCACGGTCGTCGTCGGAGTGGACGAACGCGCGCACCTCCTGGCCGCGCTCGCGCAGCAGCCCGGTGACCATGCGGCCCGTGGAGCCCTGCGTGCCCCCGGCGGCGCCGGTGACGAGGACCGGTGCCACGCCGCTCACCGCCCCGGCCGCTGGAGCGTGACGGTGAACGCGCCGAGCCGCTCCAGCGCGCGCAGGAACGGTTCGGCGGGGAACGCCTCGGCGGCGCTGAGCACGCCGTGCTTGGCCGGGCCCGTGCCGGCGGCCAGCCGCGCGGCCGCCTCCACCGAGGCCAGCGCGGCGGCGCGCCACAGGTCGTGGCCGGTGACCCGTCCGGACGCGGCCGGCCGCGCGACGGTCTGCACGGCGACGGTGAAGTCGGAGTCCGCGCGGGCCGCGGGGTCCAGGTCGTCGCTGTCGAACATGCCCTCCTCCTCGAACGTCGCGGCGGTGAGCAGCAGGTCGACGTTGCGGGCGGGCACGTGGCGGGGGATCGTCACGATGTCGCACGACGGGAACGGCGCGATCATCGAGCGCGGGCCGAGCGGCGGCGGGAACGCGAAGACCGCGTTGCGCGGCTCCACGTAGCCGACGTGGTGCGCGCCGTCGCTGAACGTGATCCGCTCGGTCTCGGCGAAGAGCTGCGCGGCCGTGTCCTTGGCCGCCGTCGTCAGCATCCAGCCGCGCACCGCGTAGCCGACGACCACCCGGTCGATGTCGGACAGCCCGTCCGCGACCGCGTCCGCGAGGAGGTCGCCTACGCCGCCGTAGAAGCTCAGCCCGGGGACCAGCACGATCCCGGCGCGCTGCGCGGAGGCCTGGTACGCGTCGAACAGGTGCCGTACGTGGAAGGACTCGACGGCGTGGTCGATGTAGTGGCAGCCGCCCTCGACGCATGCCGTGGCGACCGGGTCGCCGGTCACGGAGAAGGGGCCGGCGCAGTGGACGAGGACGTCCGCGTCGTCGGCGAGGGCGCGCAATGCGGCGGCGTCGTCGAGCGGCGCGGGGTGGACCCGTACGTGGCCGGGGTCGGCGAGCTCGGCGGCCAGGGCGTGCAGCGCGCCGGCGTTGCGCCCGGAGAGGATGACGTGCTGCCCGCGGGCAAGGAGCTCGGCGGCGACGAGGCGCCCCGTGTGCCCGGTGGCACCGTAGATCGCGACTAACGGTGTCGGCATGATTGACTCATTTCCGTACCGAGGGTATGTAACTGTGGAAGTTACATACCCTGAGTATGTGCGTCAAGGGAGTCATGCGATGGTGCGGCGTACGCAGGCCGAGCGCTCGGACGTGACCTCGTCCGAGCTGGTCGCCGCGGCCCAGCGGCTGTTCGGCCGGGACGGCTACCGGGCCACCTCGATCGACGCGGTCGCCGAGGCGGCCGGGGTGACCAAGGGCGCGGCGTACCACCATTTCGGCGGCAAGGCCGACCTGTTCCGTGCCGCGTTCGTGCGCGAGCAGGAGCGGGTCGTCGCCGTACTGGAGCGGGTCGCGGGGGAGGCGCCCGACTCGTGGGCGGCGCTGCGCGCGGGCTGCCGCGCCTTCCTCGAGCACTGCCTGGATCCCGGGTTCCGGCGGATCGTGCTGCTCGACGGCCCGGCGGTGCTCGGCTGGGACGGCGTACGGGAGATCGAGTCGGCGCACGTCCTGCGGGTGCTGACGGGCGGCATGCGGGCCGCGGCGGCGGACGGCCTGATGATCAAGGCGAACCTGGACGCGCGCTGCCGGATGGTCTTCGGCGCGCTGTGCGAGGCCGGCATGCTGCTCGCCCGCGCCGCCGACCCGGACGCCGCGCTGCCCGCCGTGCTCACCGAGGCCGAGCGGTTCCTCGCCGCCGCGCGCACCCCGAAGCGGGCGTCAGCGCAGCAGCGCTAGCGGGTCGCGGCGGTCGCCGAACCGGTCGCGGAGGGCGCGGCGCGCGGCGTACAGGCCGCCGAGCCCGTGCACACCGGGCCCCGGCGGGGTGGCCGCCGAGCACAGGTAGACGCCGGGCAGCGGGGTGGCGTACGGGTCCCAGCGCGGCGCGGGGCGCATCGCCGCCTGCCACAGGGTCACCGCGCCCACGCCGATGTCGCCGCCGACGTAGTTCGGGTTGCGCTGCTCCTGGCCGGCGGCGGTGATCACGTGGCGGGCCAGGATCAGGTCGCGGAAGCCCGGCGCGAACCGCTCGACCTGCGCGACGACCGCCTCGCTGATGTCGCGCGCCGAGCCGTTCGGCACGTGGGCGTACGTGTAGAGCGTGTGCCGCCCGGCCGGTGCGCGGGTGGCGTCGACGACGCCGGGCTGCATGGCCAGGACGTACGGGCGCTCGGCGTGGCGCCCGCGCGCGACGGCGTCCTCGGCCCGCAGCGCCTCGGTCCTGGTGCCGACCAGGTGCAGCGTGCCCGCCTGGTCGCAGCCCGGCGCGGCCCACGGCACGGGTCCGGCCAGCGCGAAGTCCACCTTGCACACGCCCCCGGCGTACCGGTAGGCGCGCAGCCACCGCGCGTACGAGGCGGGCAGCCGCCCGCCCGCGATCCGCAGCACCTCCGTGGGGGAGAGGTCGAGCAGCACCACCCGCGTGGCGGGGAGCTCGGCCAGGTCGTCGATGCGGTGGCCCGTACGGAGGGTGCCGCCGTGGGCGCGGAGGTCGGCGGCCAGGGCGTCGGTGATGGACCCGCTTCCGCCGCGGGGGAGCGGCCAGCCCACGGAGTGGGCCAGGGCGGCGAGCATCAGCCCGGTTCCCGCGGTGGCCGGGCCGCGGGGCGGGGCGATCGAGTGGGCGCTCAGCCCGGCCAGCATGGCGGGCGCCACCGCGTCGCGGAACAGCGTGTACGGCGCCCAGCCCAGGCCCGCCGCGGCCAGCGCGAACCGGGCGGACGTGACCGGCGCGACCCGCGGCGGCCGCCAGTCGGACATGGTGAGCCCCACCACGGACGGCCACGCGCCGGCCAGCGGCCCGATGACCCGCCGCCACGCCGCGCCGTCGCGGCCGAGCCCCGCCGCCGTACGGTCCAGGTCGCGCCACGCGACCCCGGCCCGCCCCCCGTCCAGCGGCTGGGCGTACGCCGCGGCGGGCTGGAGCATCTCCACGCCGTGCGCCTCCAGGTCGAACGCCCGGAAGAACGGCGACGCCAGCCCCATCGGATGCGCCCCGGAGCACACGTCGTGATGGAACCCCGGAAGCGTCAACTCGGCCGTACGCGCCCCGCCGCCAACCGTGTCATCGGCCTCGTACACGGTGACCTCAAGCCCGGCCCGCGCGAGCACCACACCCGCGGCCATCCCGTTCGGCCCGGACCCCACGACGGCGACGTCCATGTGCCCTCCCCGGTCAGGTCTCCCCGGTCTCCAGCCAGATGTACCCGGCGAAGCGGCCGGTGGGGCGGTTGCGGCGGTAGGAGTAGAGCTCGGGGGACTCGATCGTGCAGCGGTCGTCGTGGCGGACGTTCCGGACGCCGGCGCGGGTGAGCTGGGCGGTGATGCCTGCGCGGATGTCCACCGCGGGGGTGCCCGTGCGGGTGGTGGCCCAGGTCTCGGGGACGGCGGCTGCCACCTCGGCGCGCATCTCCGCCGGCACCTCGTAGCAGCGGCCGCAGGCGGCGGGGCCGACGAGGGCCACCATGCGGGACGGGGTCGCGCCGCGCGCGGACATGGCCGCGACCAGGGCGGGGACCACACCCGCCTGGGTGCCGGGGCGGCCGGAGTGCGCGGCGCCGATGAGCCCGGCGTCCGGGTCGGCGACGAAGACCGTCGCGCAGTCGGCGGACAGCGCGCCCAGGGCCAGGCCGGGGCGGTCGGTGTAGACGGCGTCGAGCGGCGGCGCGTCGGGGCCGAACGGCGCGGTGACGTACGCGGCGGTGGCGCTGTGCACCTGCCGCATGTAGACGACGTGGTCCGGGGCGACGCCGAGCTCCGCGGCGGTCCGCGCGCGGTTCTCCCGCACGGCCTCCGGGTCGTCGCCCTTCCCGCCGAGGTTGCGGCCCTCGTACGGCGGGGCGCTGACCCCGCCGGTCCGGTCCGTGATCGCCACCCGCACCCCGTCGGCCAGCCGCATCCGCGCCCCCTTCGTCCGCCACGTCCGCGTCGCGAGATTACCAACGCCGTACGGGGATCGGTTGTGGGGAGGTCGGGGCAAGGGGGACGCTGCTACCTTGAGCCACGCATACCGGACGACGGGGAGGCGGTGGCCGGGGTGCGTATCGGAGCGTTCATGTCGGTCGCGCTCGCGGTCGTCACCGCGGGAGGCGCGGTGGCGCTCGCCGTGGTCAGCACCGCCTGCGATAGCTGCATGAGCCTCCCCGACCCGGCGACCCCCGCGCCGTTAAGCCACTCGCCGTCGGCGACTCCGAGCGGTACGAACGCGCGGCTGGCCCGCGCGCTGCTCACCCGGTTCGACGGCGCCCGCGTGAGCGTGCCGGCGCGCAGCGGGACGTACGGCGCGCTGGCCGATGTGCCGCTGCCGGGCGGCGCGGCACGCGACGCGCTGTCCGGCAGCGCCCCGGTGACCCCTGCGGGGTGCGGCGCGTGGCCCGCGTCCGGGTGGACGGGCACCGCGCGCCCGGCGCGCGCGGCGGCCGCCACGCTGACCGTGGCGCGCGCGGGCGGCGGCACGACCCTGCTGCGCGAGGTGCTGTTCGTACCGGCGCACCGCCCGTCCGGCCTGACGCTGCCCGCACGCTGCCGGGCGTTCACGGTGGCCGGGGGCCTGCCTGCGCGGTCGGGCCGGCTGTCGGCGGCCGGGGTGGGCGACGCGGCCCGCGGCGTGGGGACGCTGGTGGGCCGGCGCGGCGCCGCCGACCGGGTGGCGCTCTACACGATCGTCTTCCGGGTCGGGCGGGTGTACGGCGTGGTCCGGGTGGGCGGCACCGGGCCCGCTCCGGGCGGCGCGGCGGTGCGCCGCATGGCGCACGACTACGCGCAGCGCGCCGCCACCCGCACCCGCGGCCTCACGTGACCCGTGCGCGCGAGCGGACGAGGCTGGCGACGACCGTGGCCGTCATGACGCCGATGATCACGCACAGGGACGTCACCGTGCCGATCTCCGGGACGTGGACGCCGTTCTCGTGCAGCGCGTGCAGCACCATCTTCACGCCGATGAACGCCATGATCACCGCGAGCCCCCAACTGATGAACGCCAGGCGGTCCATCAGGCCGGCGAGCAGGAAGTAGAGCTGGCGCAGCCCGAGCAGGGCGAACGCGTTCGCGGTGAACACGATGTACGCGTCGCTGGTGAGGCCGAAGATCGCCGGGATCGAGTCGACGGCGAAGACCAGGTCGGCGACCCCGATCGTGAGGATCACCAGCAGCAGCGGCGTCGCCCAGCGGCGGCCGTCGCGCATGATCGTCAGGCGGCCGCCGTGGTAGTCGTCGGTGATCGGCCAGACCCGCCGGATCCAGCGGATCATCCGGCCGTTCGTGTAGTCCTTCGGCGGGCCGCCGCGCACGTGGTCGCGGACGATCTTGACGGCGGTGTAGACGAGGAACGCGCCGAAGACGTAGAAGACCTCGCTCCACGCGTTCACCGCCTGCGCGCCGACCACGATGAACACGCCGCGCATGACCAGCGCGATGACGATGCCCACCAGCAGCACCTCGTGCTGGTTGCGCCGCGGCACCGCGAACCCGCCGATGATCAGGTAGAACACGAAGAGGTTGTCGACGCTGAGGCTTTTCTCCGTGAGGTAGCCGGCGAAGTACTCGCCCGCCGGCTCGCCGCCGCCGAAGAACCAGACCCCGAGGCCGAAGACGACCGCGATCCCGATGTAGAAGCACGCCCACCAGGCGGCCTGGCGTACGCCGAACTCGCGGGGCGCGTGCTTCTTGCTCCACGGGTGGTCGACGATGGCCAGGTCGGCGGCCAGCACCAGGACCATCGCGGCGATCGTGGCCAGCCACACCCAGATGGGAACGTTCACGGGGACGGTCCTCCGGTTCGTGCCCGCGCGGCGGGCATGCGCGACAACCGGAGGTCTCTCCCGCCCGCGCCCGCCCGAACCGTTTCCCACGGCCCCGGCGGCGGACCGGCGGCACCGGGCCCGATCGTTCGGACCGTGATGACGGCACCGCCGCGCAGGGATACTCCCCTCGCGACGGGTTCAACGACTGGAGGACCAGATCGTTCCCAGTGGCCACGGCGAGATCGGCCTGGGTCACAATTGTCCGATGTTGAGCAGTGGACGGCTGCGGATCCTGATCGAGGTGATCCGCGCCGGGAGCATCGCGGGCGCCGCGCGGGAGCTGCGCACGTCGCCGTCCGCCGTGTCGCACCAGCTCGCGAAGCTGGAGGAGGAGGCCGGGGTCGGGCTGGTCGAGCGCGGCGCGCAGAGCCTGCGGCCGACCGAGGCGGGGCGGCGGCTCGCGGGCCACGCCCGGCAGGTGCTCGACCTCATCGAGGCGGCCGAGCACGACCTGGTCGCGCAGGCGCGGGTGGACGCGGGGGCCGTACGCATCGGGTTCTTCGGCTCGGCCGGCTACCGGCTGCTGCCGCTGGCGCTGTCGCGGTTCACCGAGCGGCACCCCGCGGTGGGCATCGACCTGGTGCTCGGCCAGCCGCACGAGCTGCTGCCCGACCTCGCGCACGGCGACCTGGACGTCCTGGTGGTCTTCGAGCACGCGCTCGACCCGTGGCGTCCGCCCGAGGGCGTCGAGGTGACGTACCTGTTCGCGGAGCCGCAGATGCTGGTCGTCCCGGAGCGCCACCGCGTGGCCGGCCGGGGCAGCGCGCGCCTCGCGGAGCTGGCCGACGAGCCGTGGATCGCCACGTTCGGCGCCGAGACCCCCGTCTCCGTCCTCGAACGCGCCGCCGCGATCGAGGGCTTCACCCCGTACGTCCGCTGCCGCAGCGACCACTACGAGGTGACGATCGGCCTGGTCCGCGCCGGCCTCGGCGTCGCCGTGGTGCCCTGCCTGAGCCTCCCCGGCGTCACGGGCGTCGCCGTGTGCCGCGTCGAGGCCGCCCGCCTGCACCGCCGCATCGGAATCGCCGTCCGCCCGACCAACCCCAACCCGGCCCTCCCGTCCCTGGTCGCCCACATCAAGAGCGCCGCCGCCCAGGTCCGCGCCACCCTGGCCGCGACGCTGCCCTGAGGGCGGCTAGCCGTGCCAGCCGGCGGCGTGGCGGGCGATGGCGAGGCCGGTTTCGCGGATGGCGGCGACGAGGCCGGGTTCGACGCCGGGTTCGCCGGTGGTGAGGACCGCGTAGCCGACGGCTCGGGCGGCGACCATGATGCCGGCCTCGGCGCGTACGCCGGTGTCGATGCCGGTCTTGGCGGCGATCCACACCGTGCCGGCGGGGGCGTCCTCGGGGAGTCCGGGTGCGTACGGGTCGTGCAGGAGCAGCGCGGGGACGAGGTGGTGGTCGGTGTTCGCCCGGAGCCACTCCACCACCTGCCGCGCCGCGCCCGGAGTCAGATCGCCTGCCGGGGAGGGCGCGGCGGGGAGGAGGGCGCGGGTGCCGATGAGGGACGTGAGGTGGGCGAGGTCGGCGGCGGTGCCGATGGCCAGGGCCGGGGGGTCGGTGGGGGTGCGGGTGTCGCGGATGCGGTCGAGGAGGCGGGTGGCGGTCAGGCCGAGGGCGCTGGCGTACGCGTTGACGGCGTCGCGGCCCAGGCGGCGTAGCAGGGCATTGGTCGCGGTGTTGTCGCTGACGGACGACGTGAGCCAGGCGAGGTCGGCGACCGGCCACGTACGGGCGGTCAGGCGGCGGAGCAGGCCGGTGCCGTTGACCAGGTCGTCGGCGACGACGATCACCGGCTCGGCCGGGTCGAGCTCGCCGGCGTCCACGCGGCGGGCCGCCTCGGCGAGGACGAGCAGCTTGGACACGCTGGCCAGGGACAGCTCGTCGTGCTCGTGGAAGCCGTACGCCGTGCCGCCGCCGATGGGCCGTACGGCGACCGCGAGCCGCCCCGGGCCGCGCCGCGCCGCCGCCCGCACCTCGGCGTCGAGACCGTCCGCGTTCATGCCGCCCTCAGCACCGTGCCCGGCCGCGCGCCGGTGTCGGCCCCGTCCCGTACGACCACCTTGCCGTCCACCACGACCAGCCGCATCCCGGCCGGCGGGCGCAGCGGGTGCGGGAAGTCGGCCTCGTCGGCGATCGCGGCCGGGTCGAACACCGCGAGGTCGGCGTGCGCCCCGTCGCGGAGGACGCCGCGCCCGGCCAGCCCGAACCGTACGGCCGCCATGCCGGTCATCTTGTGCACCGCGGTCTCCAGCGGCAGCACGCCCAGGTCGCGGACGTACCGGCCGAGCACCCGCGCGAACGTGCCCGCCCAGCGCGGGTGCGGCAGCCCCGGCTTGGGCACGCCGTCCGAGCCGATCATGGAGAACGGGCAGGCCAGCACCCGCTGGACGTCGTCCTCGCGCATCGAGTGGCTGATGATCGTGACGTCGGCGAGCCCGGGTCCGCCGCCGCCGAGCAGCAGGCCGGCCGCGACGTCCAGCGGGTCGCCGCCGCGCCGTACGGCGAGGTCGGCGATGGCGTGGCCCTCGGCGTCCGGGTCGGCGGGAGCGCACGCGACCGAGATCCGGTCCCAGCCCCCGTTTCCCACGGTGTTCTCCCAGCCCGGCACGCCCTCGGCGATCGCCGTGCGCATCCGGTCGCGCATCGCCGGGTCGCGCAGCCGGGCGGCCAGCGCGGGCTCGCCCCCGTCGTTGGCCCACGGCGGCAGCATCGCGGCGAGCGCCGTGCTGGCCGCGGTGTACGGGTAGACGTCGCAGGTGACGTCCATGCCGTCGGCGCGCAGCCCGGCCAGCCGCGCCAGCGTCGTCCCCGTACGGCCCCACGCGTGGACCCCGGCGGTCTTGTGGTGCGAGACGTGCAGCGCCGCGCCGCCGCGCCGGGCGATCTCGACCGCCTCCTCGAGCGCGTCCTCGACGCGGGACATCTCGTCGCGCAGGTGGGTGACGTACGGACGGCCGTGCCGCGCGGTGACCGCGGCGAGCGCGGCGACCTCGGCCGTGTCGGCGTACGTGCCGGGCGTGTAGATCAGCCCGGTGGACAGCCCCGGGGCGCCGTCGGCCAGCGCCGCGTCGAGCAGCCGGCACATCTCGGCCAGCTCGTCCTGGGTGGCGGCGCGGTCGGCGTAGCCGAGCACCCCGGCGCGCAGCGTGCCGTGCCCGACCAGCGACGTGATGTGGTTCGCGCGCGCCGCGGCGGTGTGCGCGGCGGCGAACCCCCGGAAGTCGGCGTGCGGCTCGACGGCGCCGCCGAAGCCGATCCGCGACTCCCGCCGCACGTCGTCCAGCCGGGACGGCAGCGCGGGGAACAGCCCCTTGCCGCAGTTCCCGGCGATCTCGGTGGTGACGCCCTGGCGTACGGCGGCCAGCGTCAGGTCCGGGTCCTCCGGGCGGAGCAGCGCGACGGCGTCGGAGTGGGTGTGCGCGTCGATGAAGCCGGGCGCGACGACGAGGCCGGACGCGTTGTACACGGTCTCCGCCTCGGCGCCCGGCGGCGGCAGCACGATCCGGCCGCCGGCCACGCCGACGTCCCCCGTACGCGGCGGGCCGCCGGTGCCGTCGATGACGGTGCCGCCGCGCAGCAGCAGGTCGAGCCTCACCCGGCGGCCCCGCGGGTGAACGGCAGCAGGTCGCGGCCGACGCGTCTGGCCAGGCCGCCGCCGCGGTCGCGGTTGAAGCGGCGTTCCAGGAAGTGCTGCCCGACGCTGGCGACCGTGGTGAGCACCAGGTACCAGATGGACGCGACCATCAGCAGCGCGATCACCTCGAAGTTGCCCAGGTAGATGTGCTGCGCGATGGTCAGCAGGTCCGCGCCGGCGATCACCGAGACCATGGACGTGGTCTTCAGCATCGAGATGAACTGGTTGCCGGTCGGCGGGATGATCACCCGCATGGCCTGCGGCAGCACGACGCGCCGCAGCACCTGCCCGTGCGTCATGCCGAGCGCCTGCGCGGCCTCGCGCTGGCCGGGCGCGACCGCGCCGATGCCGGCGCGCACGATCTCCGCCATGTACGCGCCCTCGTTGATCGTCAGCCCCAGCAGGCCGGCCACGAACGGCGTGATCAGCGCGTTCGTCTGCCACTCGATGATCTTCGGACCGCCGAACGGCACCCCGATGCCGATCTGCGGGAACACCAGCGCGAAGTTGTACCAGAAGATCAACTGCACCAGCAGCGGCGTGCCGCGGAAGAACCAGGTGTACAGCGCGGACGCCGTCCGCAGCAGCCGGTTGTCGGAGAGCTGCATCACGGCGGCCAGCATCCCGAGCGCGATGCCGATCGCCATGGACACCACGGTGAGCTGGATCGTCACCCACAGCCCGCCGAGGATGCGGTGGTCGAACTGGTTCCCGACGACGATGTCCCAGTGCAGGTTCGGGTTGACGATGATCGTGTACGCCACCCACACCAGGAACACCGCGGCCGCCGCCGCGCCCAGCCACCGGCCGGGACGCGGCGGGCGTACCGCCTCGATCGGGCGCGGCGGCGCGGCGGCGGTCTCCGCGGCCATGGTCACGCCTTCGTGTTGACGGTGATCGCGGGCAGCGCGTTGATCCCGACGCCGTAGTCGTCGAGGATCTTCTTGTACGTGCCGTCCTTCCGCATCTCCTGCAGCGCCTTCTGCACGGCGTCGCGCAGGTCGGGGTTCGTACGGGACAGCACGGCGCCCCACGGGCCCGCGGCGTACTGCGTGGTCAGCACCTGGTACTTGCCGGACTTCGCGTACTCGACGCCCGCCGGGTAGTCGACGATCGTGGCGTCGGCGCGGCCGGTGTCGATGCTGAGCAGCCCGGTCGGCGCGTCCTCGCTCTGCGCGATCGGCATCTTCTTCGCGCCGCACTTCGCCGCCTGCTTCTGCGCGATCGCCAGGTTCGAGCTGCCCTTGGCCGCGACGATCTTCTTGCCGCACAGGTCGGCGAGGGTCTTGATGCCCTCCGGGTTGCCCTTCTTCACCAGGATCGAGCCGCCCGCGCGGAAGTAGTCCACGAAGTCGACGGCCTTGCGGCGTTCGGCGGTGTCGCTGACGGAGGAGAACGCGATGTCCCACCGGCCGCCCTGGATGCCGGGGATCAGCCCGTCGAACTCGGCGTTCGACAGCGTCAGCCTCAGCCCGAGCCGCTTCGCGACGGCCGCGGCCAGGTCCGGGTCGACGCCGGTCAGGACGCGCGTGCCCGGCTTGTACATCTCCATCGGGGGGTAGCCGACCGCGGTGACGGCCTTCAGCACGCCCGCGTCCTTGACGGCCTTGGGCAGCAGGTCGCGGGCGCTCTTCGCGGACGCGACGCGGTCGCCGGAGTCCGATGAGCCCGTCGTCGAGCGGCCGCAGCCCGCGGTCAGCGCGCCCGCGGCGAGCACGGCCGCGGCGGCGAGCCCCATGGCGCGGACGGGGCGGGACGTCGAGTGAGACCGCATGGCAGTTCCTCTCCAGGTTCCCCGTTGGATGGTTCGCGCCATGCTGGCAGCGGTGCACCGCCGAGCGGCCGTACCATGCACGCTCCCGATGGTCAGCGACGAACTCTTGGGTGCTTTCGGCCGGGCCGGAAATCCCGGGGGCGGCGCGCGTGTTCACCGGATGGCACGGAACTACGGGATGGAAGAGGGTACGCACGGTGCCGAGCGCATTTCACGGCGAGTACAAGGTCCCCGGCGGCAAGCTGGTCGTCGCGGACGTCGACGTCACCGACGGGCGGCTCGCGAACGTCCGCGTCAGCGGCGACTTCTTCCTCGAACCCGACGACGCGCTCGAACGCATCGACGCGGCGCTGGCCGGGCAGCCCGCGTCCACCGACGCCGCCCTGCTCGCGCAGCGCATCGACGCCGCGCTCGACCCGGACGTCGTCATGCTGGGCTTCACCACCCAGGCCGTGGCGGTCGCGGTGCGCCGCGCGGTCGCGCACGCCAGCGACTGGCGCGACCACGACTGGCGCCTGATCAACCCGGGCCCGCTCGCCCCGCCGGTGCACATGGCGCTCGACGAGGTGCTGGCCGGCGAGGTCGCCGCCGGGCGCCGCCCGCCGACGCTGCGCATTTGGGACTGGGGCGCGTCCGCGGTGATCCTCGGCAGCTTCCAGTCGGTGCGCAATGAGGTCGACACGGAGGCGGCGGAGAAGTACGGCGTGCAGATCATGCGGCGCATCACCGGCGGCGGCGCGATGTTCGTCGAGCCGGGCAACACGATCTCCTCCTCCCTGTACGTCCCGGAGTCGCTGGTGGCGGGGCTGTCGTTCACCGATTCGTACGCCTACCTCGACGACTGGGTGATCGGCGCGCTGAACGAGGAGCTCGGCGTGAAGGCCTGGTACCAGCCGATCAACGACATCACCTCCGACGCCGGCAAGATCGGCGGCGCCGCGCAGAAGCGGCTGTCCGCGGGCGCGGTCCTGCACCACGTGGCCATGTCGTACGACATCGACGCCGACAAGATGGTCCAGGTGCTGCGCATCGGCCGCGAGAAGCTGTCCGACAAGGGCACGACCAGCGCGAAGAAGCGCGTCGACCCGCTGCGCCGGCAGACCGGCCTGGACCACGACGCCGTCGTGGACAAGCTGATCGCCTACTTCCGCAAGCGCTACGGCCTCACCGACGACGTGGTCACCGACGCCGAGCAGGCCCGGGTCGACCGCCTGGTCGCGGAGAAGTTCACCGACCCGGAGTGGACGAACCGGGTGCCGTGACGCCGGCGCGTCAGTCGGCGGCGTTCTGGCGGGCCTTCACGTCGTCGATCCGCCGCCGCGCCGACGTATGGACCTCGTCCACGTCGATCCCGAGCTTGTCGGCCACCGCTTCCAGCCACACCTCGGACAGCACGTTCGTCTCGAAGTCGATCTCGGACCGGATCTCCGACCGCTTCGTCTCCCGGTTCTGGCTGAGCATCACGAACGTCGAGAGGAAGATCGCCTCCAGCGACACGACCAGCGTGAGCAGCCCGAACGGGTACGGGTCGAAGACGAGCGGCGTCAGCGTGTTCACGACGATCCACACCGTGAACCACACGACGTGCAGGTAGACGAACGGCATCGACCCGGAGAAGGCGGTGATCCGGTCCGCGGCGCGATCCTGCAACCGCCGCCGCGCCTGCCCGAGCAACAGCCGCTCGTGCCGCGCCCCGAGCCGTGGACCCGGCGAGCCGGCCATATTCGTCCCCTTCACGGCTGTTGAATGTCAACCGCCACGGTACGTGCGCTCTCCCTCCGCCGGGACGGTCCGGTGAAGATCGCGTCCTGGACGAGTGCCAGCAGTCGTTCCGGTTGTTCGGGGTCGTCGTCGTGCGCGGTGGCCAGGGCGATGCCCACGACGAGCTGGATGAGGTCGGGTGCGGTGAGGTCGGCGCGCGCGGTGCCGGCGGACTGGGCGCCGGTGAGCAGGTCCGCGGTCGCGTCGCGGATCACCTGGTGGCAGTCGGTGCCGGAGACCGCGGCGTGCGCGGCCATCAGCGCGCCGGCCATGGCCTGGTTGAGCCGGGCGTGGTCGAGGAACGCGCGCAGCCACGCGGCCAGCGCGGTGTCGGGCGTGGCGGACGCGCGCAGGTCGTCCGCGCGGGCGCACAGGGTGGCGATGCGGTCCTCGAGCACGGCGGCGAGCAGCGCGTCGCGGGTGGGGAAGTGGCGGTAGAGGGTGCCGGGTCCGACGCCGGCGCGGCGCGCGATCTGGTTCAGCGACGCCTCGGGCCCGAGCTCGGCCAGCGTCTCCTCGGCCACCGCCACGAGGTGGTCGCGGTTGCGGCGCGCGTCGGTCCGCATGCCGCGCGCCGCCGTACGGCCGTCCGTTGTCGCCATTCGCCCATCCTCGGTGCCCGGTACCGGCTAGCCAAACGGAGAAGTTCTCCGTATCGTACCCCGTACGAACCGGAGAACTTCTCCGGAAAACCTACCCGAGGAGTACGCGTGATCGACGATCTGGGCCGGACCGGCATCTGGGCCTTCGGCTTCGACGCACAACCCGCCGGGCTCGTACGGGAGGCCGCCGCGGAGATCGAGGAGCTGGGCTACGGCGCCATCTGGTTCGGCGAGGCGATGGGCCGCGACACGTTCGGCAACGCGTGGCTGCTGCTGTCGGCCACCCGCCGCATCACCGTGGCGTCCGGCATCGCCAACGTCTCCTTCCGCGAGCCGGTCGCCGCCGCGACCGCCGAGCGCACGCTCGGCGAGGCGTTCCCCGGCCGCTACCTGCTCGGACTCGGGGGCCACCGGGTGGACGACACGATCCACGCGATGGACGGCTACCCGATGCCGGCCGTCGGCCACGCGGTGCCCACCATGCGCGCGTACCTGGACTCCATGGACGCCGTCCCGTACCACGGCCCCGTTCCCGATCCGGCGCCGCGCCGCGTGCTGGCCGCGCTCGGCCCGAAGATGCTGGCGCTGGCCGCGGAGCGTACGTGGGGCGCGCACCCGTACTTCGTGCCGGTCGAGCACACCGCGCGGGCGCGGGAGATCATGGGCCCGGACGCGTTCCTCGGCGTGGAGCAGGCGGTGGTGCTCGACACCGACCGGGCGCGCGCACGCGAGGTGGCGCGGGCGCATGTTGGCGGCTACCTGGCCGCCCCGCACCAGGTGGCCAGCCTGCGGCGGCTCGGCTTCGGCGACGCCGACATCGCTGACGGGCCCAGCGGCCGGCTGGTCGACGCGATCGTGGCGTACGGCGGCACGGACGTGATCGCCGAGCGCGTACGCGCGCACCGCGCGGCCGGCGCCGACCACGTCTGCGTCCAGGTCCTGACCGCCCACCCCGGCGAGCTACCGCTCCCGCAATGGCGCGAGCTCGCCCCCGTCCTCAACGGCTGAGGTCTCAGCGTCCCCAGGCTCGGCGGCGGCGCGGAGCCCGCGACCGAGGTGGTGCGGGGGATGGGGGCTTGGCCCCCGCCCCTGATGCGGGACGCCGCACACCCCATGGCGGGCATCCGCATGATCGGCGACGGAGCGTGTTCGGGGGGCGCGCGGAGCCGCTACCGTACCGGCATGGCGATTTCAGGTGCGCACGGGCAGATCAGGCAGGCGGTCATCCTGGCGGGGGGCAGCGCGACGCGGCTGCGGCCGTACACCGACGACCGGCCCAAGGCCATGGTGCCGGTCGCCGGGCGGCCCATCATCGACTGGCAGCTCGAATGGCTGGGGGAGCAGGGCTGCGAGCACGTCGTGGTGTCCTGCGGCTACCTCGCGGACGTCCTCGACAAGCACCTCGCCGCGCACACGTTCCCGCTGACCACCGAGGTCGCCGTCGAGGACGAACCGCTGGGCCGCGGCGGCGCGCTGCGGTTCGCCGCCGGGCGCCTGCCGCACCCGGACGAGCGCTGGCTGGCGCTCAACGGCGACGTCCTGTGCCGGTTCCCGCTCACCGACATGATCGACCGGCACACCGGCGGCGACGCGATGGCCACCATCGCGCTCGCGCAGTACCGCACGACCTGGGGCATCGCCACCCTGGACGACGCCGACCGCATCGCCGGGTTCGTGCAGTCGCCGAAGCTGCCGTACTGGATCAACGGCGGCGTCTACGCCTTCGAGCCGGACGTCGTCGACATCCTCCCGGTGCGCGGCGACCACGAGGACACCACGTTCCCGCAGCTCGCCGTCGACAAGAGGCTGTTCGCCTACAAGATCGCCGGTTACTGGCGCGGCGTCGACACCGCCAAGGACGTCAAGGAGGCGGGCGAGGAGATCGGCCGCCTGGGCTGGTAGGACCGGCCGCGCCACCCCCGTCCGACACGCTGGGTGATCGCGGTTCTCCGGATTGTGACTTGGGAAGAAGCCACTCAGGTCAGCGATCGGGGGAATCGATGAGTTCGCTTGGCAGTCCGGAGAAACCGTCCTCGGGGGCGGCCGCGCACGGCGAGGTGCCCAAGCAGCCGGGCGCGAAGGCGCCGCCCGGCGGCGCGCCCGCCGCCCCGTCCGGCGGCGCCGCGGCCGCGCGGCCGGCGGCGGGCAAGGCCACCGCGTACATCTCCTGGGTCACGCTCGCGCTGATGACGACCAGCTCGGTCGCCAGCCTGCGGGCCGCGCCGACCATGGCGGTGTACGGCCTGGCCTGCGTGTTCCTCTACCTCGTGCCGGCGATCCTGTTCCTGCTGCCGACGTCGCTGGTCTCCGCGGAGCTGGCGTCCGGCTGGAACGGCGGCGTCTACCGGTGGGTCAGCGCGGGCATGTCGGCGCCGCTCGGCTTCCTCGCCGTGTGGTGCCAGTTCGCGATGACGATCTTCTACTACCCGAGCCTGCTCGGCTACGTCGCCAGCACGTTCGCGTACGTCATCGACCCGCGGCTGGCCAACAACGGCACGTACATCGCCATCGTGATCATCGTCGTCTACTGGGCCGGCGTGTGGATGTCGTCGCGCGGCACCAAGACCGTCGCGGGCCTGTCCAGCGGCGGCCTGATCGTGGGCACGCTGGTCCCCGGCGTGCTGCTGGTCGTGCTCGGCATGCTGTTCCTCGGCCAGGGCAACCCGCCCGCCGCGCCCATGAACGCCGCGCACCTGCTGCCCGCCTGGACGGGACTGGCCAGCCTCGTGCTGATCGTGAACAACTTCCTCAGCTACGCGGGCATGGAGATGAACGCCGTCCACGTGTCGTCGCTGCGCGATCCCGGCAAGCAGTTCCCGCGCGCGATGCTGGTCGCGTCCAGCCTCGTCCTGCTGATCTTCATCGTGCCGTCGCTGGTCATCTCGTGGGTCGTCCCGGCGAGCAGCCTGAGCCTGACGGCCGGCGTGATGCAGGCCTTCGACGGCTTCTTCGGCCACTTCGGCATCCACTTCCTGACCCCGGTACTCGGCATCATGCTGATCGCCGCCGCGCTCGGCGGCATGCTGACCTGGCTGGCCGGGCCGTCCAAGGGCCTGCTGCTCATCGGCCGCAAGGACGGCTACCTGCCGCCGGTGCTGACGAAGCTGAACAAGCACGGCGTGCAGCAGAACATCCTGGTCGCGCAGGGCGTGTTCACCACGCTGATCGCGCTGCTGTACGCGTTCATCCCGGACGTGTCCAGCGCGTACTGGATGCTCTCGGCGATCACCACGCAGGTGTACCTGATCATGTACGGGCTGATGTTCGTCACGGCGATCCGGCTGCGCCGCAACCAGCCGGACCATCCGCGCGGCTACCGCGCGCCCGCGCTGGTGCTGCTGTCCAGCGTCGGCCTGGTCGCCTCGGTCGCGGCGTTCGCGATCGGGTTCGTGCCGCCGTCGCAGTTCGGCAACGGCAACCCGCTCGCGTACGTCGCCATCATCGTGGTGGGCGTCGGCGTGGTCGGGCTGCTCATCCCGTTCCTGTTCTACCGGCTGCGCAAGCCGTCCTGGAAGCTCGCCGACCCGGACGCCCCGGTGGCGTGAGGAGGCACGA
The DNA here is from genome assembly GCA_036502625.1 of Streptosporangiaceae bacterium. Taxonomy (GTDB): domain Bacteria; phylum Actinomycetota; class Actinomycetes; order Streptosporangiales; family Streptosporangiaceae; genus DASXYG01. Next base: position 5,296 of record DASXYG010000076.1, on the reverse strand, counting down.
TGACCACCGCTCCGAGCGCGCCCGAGGCCCCGGCCGACCCGCGCGACCCGCATCCCGGCGCACCCGCGCGCCATCGTCGCGCGATCTACGTCGGCGTGATCGTCGTCCTGGTCGTGCTGCTCGTCCTGGCGCTGATGGGCTACACGTCCACCCGCAACGACCTCGCCGCGCAGCGCAAGGCCGACAAGCTGTCCGGACGGCTGCGCGCCGCCGGGCTGCCCGTGCCCGAGACGAGCGTGCTGGCCCAGACGTTCGGCACCGACGGCGGCGCCGCCTGCGACGATCCCGCCAAGGCGCTCGTCGACGCGCGCACGAACGGCGGCCTGACCAGCGGCGCCACCGGGCCGGGCAACCGTCCGATCATCGCCGCGAAGGATCTCGTCACGGGCGAGCGCCAGGTGCTCGCCACGTACTGCCCGGACAAGCTGCCGTCCTTCAACCAGCAGGTGAAGGATCTGAAACTCGAGGACTCGCCATGAACGACGCGCTCCGCGCCAAGGTCCGCGCCATGATGCCGGACGCCCACGACGAACTGGCCGAGTTCGTCGCGATCACGTCGGTCGCCGACCCGCGGCAGTTCCCGCCGGAGGAGTGCCGGAAGGCCGCCGAGTGGGTCGCGGCGAAGTTCACCGCCGCGGGCCTGTCCGGCGTCGCGCTGCACCCCACGCCGGACGGCAGCGCGGCCGTCATCGGGGAGCGGCCGGCGCCGCCCGGCGCCCCGACCGTCCTGCTGTACTGCCACTACGACGTGCAGCCGCCGCTGGGCGAGGACCAGTGGACGACACCGCCGTTCACGCTGACCGAGCGCGGCGGCCGCTGGTACGGCCGCGGCGCCGCCGACTGCAAGGGCAACGTCCTCGCGCACCTGCTGGCGCTGCGCGCGCTCGGCGACGACGTACGCGTCGGCGTCAAGCTGGTCGCCGAGGGCTCGGAGGAGCAGGGCACCGGCGGGCTCGAGGCGTTCGTGCCGCAGAACACCGACCTGCTGCGCGCGGACGCGATCCTCATGTGCGACACCGGCAACGCCGCGGTCGGCCTGCCCACGTTCACGACGTCGCTGCGCGGCAACGTCAACGTGGTGGTGAGCGTGGACACCCTGTCCAGCGTCGTGCACTCCGGCATGTTCGGCGGGCCCGCGCCGGACGCCCTGGCCGCGCTCGTGCGCATGCTCGACACGCTGCGCGACGCCGATGGCGACACCACGGTCACCGGGCTGCCGGACGGCCAGACGTGGCCCGGCGTCGACTATCCGGCGGACCGGTTCCGCTCCGACGCGACCGTCCTCGACGGCGTGGACCTGCTCGGCCGCGGCTCGGTGGCCGACACCTTGTGGGCGCGGCCCGCGGTGACCATCCTCGGCATCGACTGCCCGCCGGTGGTCGGCTCGTCGGCGGCCATCCAGCCGTCCGTACGCGCCCGTCTCAACCTGCGCATCCCGCCGGGCATCGGCGCCGACGACGCGCTCGCCAAGCTGACCGCCCACCTCACGGCCGCCGCGCCGTGGAACGCGCGGGTCGCCGTGGAGCGCGAGCAGATGGGCGAGCCGTTCCGCGCGCGCACCGACGGGCCCGCGTACGCCACGATGACGCGCGCGATGAAGGAGGCGTACGGCACGGCGCCGGTCACCGAGGGGCAGGGCGGGTCGATCCCGCTGTGCAACGTGTTCGCGCAGGCGTACCCGGACGCGGAGATCATCCTGATGGGCGTGGAGGAGCCGAAGTGCCTCATCCACGCGCCCAACGAGAGCGTCGACCCGTCGGAGATCGAGCACCAGGCGCTGACGGAGGCGCTGTTCCTGAGCTCCTACACCAAGGCCGCCGGGTAGCGCGGACACGAAACGGGGCCCGCCGCATTCCGCGCGGCGGGCCCCGTTTCGTGCGTACGGATCAGACGGTCGCCGGGCCGGGCGTGCCCGGGGTGCCCGGCGTGTCCTCGACGTGCTGCTCGTCCTCGTGGCCGATCTTGCGGAGCCGGAACGCCGCGACCAGCGACACGATGCCGAAGAGCACCGAGAACAGGCCGACCAGCCAGACCAGCGTCAGCACGCCGGTCGCCGGCCAGGCGAACAGCACGACGCCGAACAGCACCGAGACGACGCCGCTGAAGACCTCCCAGCCGGTGCCGGAGACCTCCTTGCGCATGCTGATCGCCGCGATGATCTCGAAGACGCCGGTGACCACGGCCCACGCCGCGATCAGCATCAGCATCACCAGCGATGTGACGCCCGGCCAGAAGAGCGCGATGAGGCCGACCAGCACCCCGCAGACGCCGGTGAAGGCCATCCACCCGCGTGACGTGCCCGGCACGCCGCGGATCGCGCCGGCGATCGCGACGACGCCGTCGACGAGCGAGTACGCACCGAAGAGGACGACCAGCACGAACAGCGTGATGCCCGGCCAGACCCAGGCGAGGATGCCGAAGATGATGGCGACCGCGCCGCGGACCGCCAGCATCCACCAGTTCTGCGTCAATCGGTCAAGCATGGGAACCCCCCGGGGTTGAGGCCGCCTCGGCGGCGTCGTCCTCTCTGGACGTGTGCTGCGCGGGGACGTCCGTGCCCGCCTGCGCGCCCTTGCGGACGCCGATGGCGAGCGCGCCGTCCGCCGCGTCGACGTACGCCGTGTCGCCCGGCGTGATCTCCCCGCCGAGCACCATCTTCGACAGCGGCCTGTCGACCTCGCGCGTGATCGTGCGGCGCAGCGGCCGCGCGCCGTACTGCGGCTGGTAGCCGACCTCGGCGAGGTGGTCCTCCGCCGCGGTCGTGACGTCCAGCGACATGCCCTGGCCGCGCAGCCGCGCCCGGGTCTCGTCCAGCATCAGCTCGACGATCTGGCGGAGCTGCGCGCGCTCCAGGCGGCGGAAGATCACGGTCTCGTCGATGCGGTTGAGCAGCTCGGGCCGCAGCGTCGCCTGGACCATCTCCATGAGCTGGTCGTCCACGTCGTCGCCGCCGCTGAGGATGAGCTGCGCGCCGATGTTGCTCGTCATGATCACGACGGTGTTGGAGAAGTCGACCGTACGGCCGTGGCCGTCGGTGAGCCGCCCGTCGTCGAGGAGCTGGAGCAGCACGTTCATGACGTCCGCGTGCGCCTTCTCGATCTCGTCGAACAGCACGAGCGCGTGCGGGCGCCGCCGTACGGCCTCGGTGAGCTGCCCGGCCTCGTCGTAGCCGACGTAGCCGGGCGGCGCGCCGATCAGCCGCGCGACGGTGTGCTTCTCCTGGTACTCGCTCATGTCGATGCGGACCATGTGGTCCTCGCCGCCGAACAGCGCCGCGGCCAGGGCCTTCGCCAGCTCGGTCTTGCCGACGCCGGTGGGGCCGAGGAACAGGAAGCTGCCGATGGGCCGGTCCGGGTCGGACAGCCCGGCGCGCGCCTGGCGCACCGCCTCGGCGACCGCGGTGACCGCCTCGTCCTGGCCGATCACCCGCTCATGCAGGTGCTCCTCCATGCGCAGCAGCTTCTCCCGCTCCTCCTCGGTGAGCCGCGCGACCGGGATGCCCGTACGCCGGGACACCACCTCGGCGATGTCGATCTCCGTCACCGCGGGCACGTCGTCGTGGCCGTGCCTGGCGTTGTCCAGCTCCGGGCGCAGCTCGTCGATCTCCGCGGCCAGCACCTTGGCCCGGTCGTAGTCCTCGCTGGCGACCGCCTGGTCCTTGTCGCGGTGCAGCCGGTCGAGGCGCTCCTCCAGCTCGCGGATGTCGTCGTCCGGCGACTGCGCGCGCAGCCGTACGCGGGCCGACGCCTGGTCCATCAGGTCGATGGCCTTGTCCGGCAGGCAGCGGTCGGAGACGTAGCGGTCGGACATGCGCGCCGCCGCGTCCACCGCGTCGTCGGTGATCTTCACCTGGTGGTGCGCCTCGTACGGGTCGCGCAGGCCGATCAGGATGGCGACGGTGTCCTCGACGCTGGGCTCGGGGACCATGACCGGCTGGAAGCGGCGCTCCAGCGCGCCGTCGGTCTCGATGTTCTTGCGGTACTCGTCGATCGTGGTCGCCGCGATGACGTGCAGCTCGCCGCGGGCCAGCGCCGGCTTCATGATGTTCGCGGCGTCCATGCCGCCCTCGGCCGAACCAGCGCCGACCAGGGTGTGCACCTCGTCGATGAACACGATCAGCTCGTCGGAGTGCGCGCGGATCTCGTCGATGACCTTCTTGATCCGCTCCTCGAACTCGCCGCGGTACTTCGACCCGGCGACCATGCCGGTCAGGTCCAGCGCCACGACCCGCTTGCCCTTCAGCGTCTCCGGCACCTGGCCGTTGACGATCCGCTGGGCGATGCCCTCGACGATGGCGGTCTTGCCGACGCCGGGGTCGCCGATCAGGCACGGGTTGTTCTTCGTACGGCGGGACAGCACCTCGATGGCCTGCTCGATCTCGTCCTCGCGGCCGACCACCGGGTCGATCTCGCCGTCGCGGGCCAGCTCCGTGAGGTCGCGGCCGTACTCGTCCAGCGTGGGCGTGTCGCTGCCGCCCGCCGCGCCGGGCTTCCCGGAGGCGCCCTGCGCCACGCGCTCGGGGTGCTCGACGAGCGTCTCCTGCAGCTCGTTGGCCGACAGGCCGTATTCCGCGAGCAGCCGCGCGGCCGGGGAGTCGGGGTTGGCGGCCAGCGCGAGCAGGATGTGCTCGGGCCCGATGTAGGACGAGCCGAGCGCGCGGGAGATGCGGTGGGAGTCGAGCAGCGCGCGTTTCGCCGTGGGGGACAGCGTCGTGGGCGGGTCGCCGCCGGGGCCCTCCTGGTCAAGCCGTACGGCGACGGCGTCGCGCAGGGCGTCGGCGTCGGCTCCCGATCGGTTCAGCAGTGTACGGGCGGGCTCCGTCGTGGTGGCGGCGTTGAGGAGGTCCATCGCGTCCAGGTCGGCGGCGCCGCGTTCGCCGGCGTCGGCCAGCGCGGTGGTCAGCAGCTCGCGGCCCGTCTCGCTCAGCAGGCGGCCGATGTCCACGCGCTGCACACCGGGGCGGGACGGCGGCCAGGCGTCGCCTCTGCCGAACACCCGTCCGGCCAATTGCTCGAAATCTCGGAAGGGGTCGCCGCCGAAATACGACGACCCGAACGTATCGGCCATGATTCCCCCCCGGGTGTGGCCGCGTTCAGGTGTGAACACGGTGGTCGTGCCCGTGCCCGTACGCGACAAACGCCGCAGCGCACGGCGGCGCCCGCGGAAAGTGCGCGTACGTCATTTTTGTGAGCACTGCTCTGGACAGGTGGCGGCGTGCGTGGCAGAGTGGTCCTCATGCAGAGCGGTGCTCACAAAAGAGGTACCGCGTACGACCTGGGAGCGACGATGGGCGAGA
>DASXYG010000075.1:0-29444 GCA_036502625.1 Streptosporangiaceae bacterium | reverse complement strand
CGCGCCGCCGGGGCGGGCCCGGCGGCTGATCAGCGGCCCTGGGCGTGGTACTCCCGGTTGGCGAGCTGGCCGGTGGCCATCGACATACGGTTGGTGAAGTTGTACATGGCGGCGATCTCCATGACGTCCCACACCTCGTCGTCGGTGAGGCCGATCGCGCGCAGGGCCTCGAGGTCGGCGGCGTCGCACTCGACCGGGCGCACGGTCAGCTTCTCGGCGTACGCGCAGATCGCCTGCCGGCGGCGGGACAGCCCGGCGCGGCGCCAGTCGAAGGAGACCCGGTCGCCGGTGACGGCATCGCCGGAGCCGTCCTTGACCATCTCCTCGCGCAGCGCCGCGCCGTGCGCGACCAGGCAGTAGAGGCAGCCGTTGGCCTGCGACACGACCACCGCGATCATCTCGCGGTCGGCCGCCGACAGGTTCTCCGTCGGCTGGTGGAGCTGCTTGTAGTGGTTGAACCAGGCGGAGAACCGCTCCGGACGGTGCGCGTACGCACGGAACACGTTCGGCACGAACCCGAGGTTCTCGCGAGCCTTCGCGAAGAGCTTCGCGAGCCCGTCGGGAAGCTCGTCGTCCGCCGGCGCGGCGAAGAACCATCCGGTCTCGGGGTACGGCTGAGGCTCATCCGGGTTCGTCATGGCGCCACTCTACGAACTCGAACTCCCGCCGGGCCCACCGGTCGAGCCGTTCCCGGTGCCGCTCCCCGACCGGCGGGTCGGCGACCGCGGCTCCGACGAGCTTCCCGAAGCGGCCGGCGTCCGTGCTCGCGAGCGGGATCCCGTCCTCGTCCACGATCTTCCGGGTCAGCGCCGCGGCGAGCACCAGCGCCAGGACGGCGCCGAGCGCCGCGTCGCCCTCCGGCGCGGACCTGACCGCGTCGGGCGGCACCTCGAACGCGCAGAGCGCCGTCCCGATCTCCAGCGCCGCGACCGCGTGCGGCCCGGCCGCGGGCCACGGCGGCGGGGCGTCGCCCAGCGCCGCGCCGAGGGCGCCGAGGCGGCTCACCGCGGCGTCCGGATCGGACCGCAGGTAGGCCTGCCTGCCGTACAGCGGCCGCCCGGCCAGCTCGGTGAGCGCCTGGACGAGCAGCGGCGGCCAGGACACGGACGTGAACGGCACGCGGGCCGGGCGGAACAGCAGGTCCAGGCGGTGCCCGCGGGCAAGCAGGAGGTCGGCGAGCGGGCACACGCCGCGGTCGACCAGCCGCATGAAGACGGCGTCGTCCGCGGGCGCGGCGGCCACCAGGGCGTCACGGTGTTGCGCGGTCAGGTCGCGTTCGAGGCGGTGCCAGTAGCCGGAGCCCGTGCTGCTCGCGGAGAAGAACGTGGCGTACGCGCTGAACCGCAGGCCGAGCGTGCGGTCGTCCGGGTCGCCGGACGCGACGAGCGCGGCGGTGCGCTCCCGGAGCACCTCGGTGATGACGGCGCCCACGCCCTCGCGCCACAGCGGCAGGTACGTCATCGCGTGGGTGGCGTCCAGGGCGAGCTGGTCGAACGCGCGGTGGGTGATCGTGCGGACGAGGGCGGGCGGCACCTCGGCGACGTCCAGGCAGCGGGCCGCGAACGCCACCAGGTGGGTCTGCGCCTCCGGGGAGCTGCGGCGCTTGTCGCCGAGCAGCGCGGTGAGCACGCGTTCCGCGCCGCGGTCGGTGCCGGTGTCCTTGATCTGCACGGCGAGCTGGCCCACGACGTCCCACTCGTCGCGTGCGACGTGCCGCGCCAGGACGCGGGCCAGCTTCTCCGGGGTGTCGTGCGCGGCCGCGAGGTACGCGGCGGCGAAGTACTCCAGGAACGTGCGGTGGGTGAAGGTGTACAGCGGTTCGCCGCGCGCCGTGGTGCCGGCGTCGCCGAGGATCCACGCCCGGCCGCGGCAGAACGCGACGAACTCGCTTGCCGCGGCCTCCGCGTCGTGCCGCAACTCGAAGCCGCGCTCGTGCAGGAAGTCCGCGGCCTGGGCGACGAGCGCGCCCTCGGTGACCTCGGGCGCGCCGTCGCGGGTGAACAGCCAGTACGCGATGTGCCGCAGCGCGGGTTCGATGAGGTTGCGGGCGCGCAGGTCGACGTGGATGCCGCGGCGGGTGTCCCACTTGTCGAACAGCAGCTTCGCGCACTCCGCGTACACGCCCGGCCGGTTGCGCGGCAGCGAGCCCTCGCCCCGGTAGAGGATGCACATCAGCGCCAGCATCAGCGGGTTCGCCCGCAGGTCGGCGACCTGCGCGGACTCCCGTCCGAACGCGTCGGCCAGCCGCCGCGCCCCGTCCTCGTCGACGCCGTCCTCCTGGGCGAACCAGTTCCGGACGTACGCGGCGGTCTTCTCGGGGCTGAAACCGGCGATGCGGTAGCGGTCGAACTGGGCGTCGTCGAGCCGCGCCTCGTCGTAGCCGACCAGCCGCGACGTGACCAGCACCGGCGCCAGCGGGAACCGCTCGCAGAACTGCTCGACGACGCGGGTGACCTCGACGCGGCGGCCGGTGTCGATCAGCTCGTCCAGGCCGTCGAAGACCACGGCGGCCGACCCGGCGAGCAGCAGCCGCTCGACCGCGCCCTCGGGCGCCGGGCACTGGTGGAACGCGTTGAGCCGCTCCTCGATGTGCTCCACCACCGAGCCGTCCAGGCCGCCGTCGGCGAAGTCGCGCAGCACCACGAGGAACGGCACGTACGCGGCGGGGTCGCCCGCCCAGAGGTGCGTGATCACCTGCGACGCCGTGGACTTCCCGCCGCCGGGGTCGCCGAGCAGCACCGTGCGGTCGACCCGCCCGGGCAGCTCGTCGAAGCCGATGACGCGGGGTTGGCCGCCGGCGTCGCGCATGATGCCGGGCTCGACGATGTCCGGCGGAACGTACAGGTCGGCGATGGGCACGCGGCGGCGGCGCGCGAAGTCCGGCGGCTCGATGCTCCCGTACGCGCGGGTGGCCTGCCGCCGGTAGCGGGCGATCCAGGACGCGATCTCCGCCGGGTCGGCGTCCAGCGCGGTCAGGTGCCGTTCGATCGCGTTGAGCACGGCGACGACGCGCGCGTTGAACGCGTCCGTACGCGCCGACCGCCACCGCTGCGGGTCGCGCGCCTCGAACCGCGCCACCAGCCCGCACATCTCCCCGTCGGCCCAGTCGAAGAACGTGTCGGAGACCTTGTCCGCGGCGTCGTGCGGCCGTACGTCGAGCCAGTCGCGCGCCGTCTGCCGCAGCGCCCCCCGCAGCCGCTCGACGTCGGCCTCGGGCGCATCGGTGATCCGCGTAGCCAGCAGCTCATGCAGGATCGCGTGCACGTCATTGCGCCGCAGCCAAGCCCCCGCGACGTCGTCCGGCACCCCGTCCAGCCCCGGAAACCCGTCCCCGACCAGCTCATACGTCCCGAACCACACGGCGATATCCGCGTCCCGCCGAGCCGCCTTCCCGTTATGCGCCGCCATAGCCGAGGACGCGATCCACCGCCCGGTAGCCGTAACCACCCCGGCCAGCACATCCGCCGCGACCTCCGCCAGCAGCATCCAGGGCGTCCTTTCCGTCCGGTTCTCCGCGCCCTTGGACGCTACCGGATCCGCACCGGATCCCTTACGTGGCAGGTGGTTCGGGGACCTTGCGGGTGCGGTCGATCAGGGCGGCCAGGCCGTCGAGGTGGCGGGACAGGCCGTATTCGAGGAGGGCGGTGAAGTCTTCGGAGGCGTCTTGGCGGAGGAGGGCCAGGTCGGCTAGGCCGTCCGACGCGACGACCTCGGTGAAGGAGGCGGCTCGGGCGGACCACCAGGTGTCGAGGGTCTGGCCGGAGGCGCGGGCGGCGGCGGACTCCTCGGCGTGTGACAGGGCCAGGCCGCGGATGAAGGCGGGGAGGGTGATCACCTCGCGGGTGAGGTCGGCGCGGCTGAGGCCGTGGCCGCGGAGGGCGCGTACGGTCCAGGCGGTGTGCGCCATCATGGCGGGGACCAGCATGGGGCGGGTGAACGAGGTGATCGCCGCCAGCCACGTGTGGTGGAGGTAGAGGTCCCACTGCACGCGGGCGACGAGTTCCAGGCGGGCGCGCCAGCCCGGGGGCGGGGGCTCGGGGAGCTCGCGTTCGCCGAAGACCTCGGCGGCCATGCCGCGGACCAGCTCATCGCGGTCCTGCACGTGGCGGTAGAGCGACATGACGCCGACGCCCAGCTCGGCGGCGACCCGCCGCATGGCGACCGCCTCGATGCCGTGCGCGTCCGCCAGCGCGATCCCGGTCCGGACGACCCGCTCACGGCTCAGGCCGGGATCATCACGGCGGCGCCCGCTCCCCCGCCGCTCGCCCGGCCCGCTTACCTGGGTCTCCTGAGCCGGGTGATCTGGCGCCGGGCGGACGATCATGCCGATTCCGCGGACGGGTTCGAGGATGCCCTCGTTGCGGAGCAGGGTCAGGGCCTTGGTGGCGGTCGCGATGGCCACGCCCCACTTGCGGGTGATCTCGCGGGTGGACGGGGCGCGGTCGCCGGGGCGGAGCCGTCCGGCGGCCACCTGGGTGCGGATGGTGGCGGCGATGCGCTCGTACGGCGCCGGGGTCTTTCGCATGACGCCGCCAGTGTACTAGTTCACGAGGCCCGGAGCATAGGACACCTCCCGGGAAATCGCGCGCGGCCACTGCGGGAATCCACAGAGATCCGGCGCGCTCCTGTCGCCCGCCCCGACCCGTGGGTACGTTGTACGCATCGAGCTGGGACGGACGAGGAACGGGGTGAACGGCATGGACGTACGGCGGGAGACGGTCGCCGGGGGTGACGGCGACTTCATGACGGTGCGGCACCTGACCGTGGGCGGCACGCAGGAGGAGATCGGGCGCGCGCTGGCCGAGGAGGCGCGCGCCGCGTACGGGTGGGCGCCGATGGCCGCGGACTCGCTGATGGGCCGCGCGCGGCGCGCCTGGTTCGAGCGCGAGTGGCCCGGCCACGCGGCACGCCTGCGGGGCGCCGCCGACGCGGCGCTGGTGGACCGCGGGTTCGACGGCGTCCACCTCGACGGCTGGTCACGCCCCCCGGACGGATCGGGGTGCTCGGTGGCGTGGTGCCCGCCGTCCGCGTCCACCGACGGCCACGGGCGCATCGGCCGCAACTACGACTTCTTCACGACCGGCTGGGCGCAGCTCTTCGCGCTGCTGTCCGGCGGCACACCCCCCGCGGCGGAGACGCCCATGGCGTCCCGCCCGTACGTGATCACCAGCCGCCCGGACGACGGCCCGGCCACCACCGTGCTCACGATGGACACCCTCGACGGCTGCATGGAGGGCGTCAACGAGCACGGCCTCGCGATCGCGCTGCTGCTCGCGGACGTCGAGTCGGTGGGCGCGCCGGTCGACGCGGGACCGCAGGTCGGGCTGAACCCCGTGCAGCTCCCCCGGTTCGTGCTCGACACCTGCGCCACCGCGGAGGAGGCACGCCGCGCGCTGTTGCAGGCCAAGCAGTACGACCTGGGCGCGCCGCTGCACTACCTGGTCGCGGACGCCACCGGCGACGCGTTCGTGTGGGAGCGCGGCCCCGGCGGCGTGGAGTACGTCATCGACGCCGGCGACGGGCCGATGTGCGTGACGAACCACCCGCTGCACCGCCACCCCGACCCCGCCGGCCTGCCGCCGGACACCGACGCGACCATGCGCACGTACGAACGGGCCGCCGCGCTGGCCAAGCGCACCCGCGGCGCCGCGATGTCCGCCGCCGACCTGCGCGACGCGGTCGACTCCGTGGGCTTCGACGCGGCCGCGGCGGGCCCCATGCCGCTGCGCACCCTGTGGCGCACGGTCGTCGACGTCACCGAGCGCACCATGTCCGCCCGGTTCTACCTGGGCGACGACGTCGGAGGACGCCCCCGCTACAGCCGGGAGACGGTTTTCGCCGCGCACTGATCATCGGCCCTGGTAGCGTCCCGCATCCGGTACGGGCCGAAGGGGATCATGATGGGTTTACGGCTATTGGCGGGGACCAAGGGGAAGGTGGCCGCCGCGGCCATCGTCGTGGTGGTGGCTGCGGGCGGCGCCTGGCTGGTCTGGCGGCCGGACCATGCCGGCGGCCCCTGCCACGGGGACTACCGGACGTTCCGCGTCGACCGTGCCTTCGCCGACGGCGTCCCGCGCGATCGCGCCGTCTACGCGCCGCCCGCCCCGGAAAGCGGTGCCGGCCCCGCGCCGGCGCGCCGTGTGCTCGCAGCGGCGCGGCGCTACCCGGGTGGTCCGGCACTCGGGCGGCTGCGCTGGGCGGCGTCGCACGGCATCATCACCAATGGCGTCGGCGTCGCCCAGATGGCCGACGGCGTCTTCCAGTACGCGCCCGTCGCGCTGTCCGGGGTCCTCGACGGCACGGTGGTCGTCACCGCGCCAATGCGCGACGACGATGACCAGGGGGCGTCGTTCGGGGTGCGGATGGGCGCGCTGCGCGTAAGCGATGGTCAGGTCGTGTGGACGTGCATGCACGACGACCCGGCGAACCCGGACGGCGGGGAGCAGACCCCCATTGCGGCGGCGCGCGAGGCCGCCACGAGCCATCGGTTCGCCTACCGGACCGGGCAGCGCCCCGGGTTGACGGCCCGCGACCGGCGGACCGGCCGGACGATCCGTACGGCGGCGTTCCTGCCTGGTGCCGGTGAACGTGTGATGCCGTCCGACAACACCGGAGCCGGGACGCAGATCGCGGTCGGCGACGGCACGCTCATCGCCCAGGTCTCGAACCTCACGCTGGCGTTCGACCTGCCGCCGGGTTCGTGACCGGCGTGCGGCTCACTGCGCGGAGCGCGGGTCGTGGTCGCCGGGGCGCAGCGGGTCGACGCGGATGGTGCCGCGCTCGCAGACCGGGCCGTACGACCACTTCACGGTCAGGAAGGCGCGCTGGTCCGGCGGGGTGACCCGCAGGTCCGCCGCGGTGGGCTGGCAGTCGCCGGTCTGCTTGTCGCCGGTGCCGGCCACGGCGCCCCACTGGAGGCGCGACCAGGCGCTGCCGCCGGGCTTGAGCGTGACGCGCTTCGGCGGGCCGTCCGCGGACTCGCGCGTGGCGTGGGTGGGCGGGTTGCCGCCGCCGGTGAGCTGGAGGCCCGGGTAGCCGTACGTGTGGCAGGCGGCGGGGCCGGTGTTGGTGAGGACGAGCGTGCCGAAGCGGTTGCCCGCGGCGACGCCGCCCATGCTCAGCCGCGCACGCAGCGCGGACGTGCCGCACGCGGAGGTGCCGCCGTTGGCCGCGGAACCCTTGGCGCCGCCGGCGGATCCGGTCGGCGCGCTGCTCGCCGGGCCGGGTGAGGTGGTCACCGTCGTGCTGTCGCCGCCGCCCGTGCCGCAGCCGGACGCCAGCAGCGCGACCGCGGCGCAGCCCCCGGCGACGGCGATGATCGGCCTGCTGAACATGATGCCCCCCGTTCCGCGGAACCGGTCCCCGTCCGGTCAAGCATGCCGCCTCCGCGGTCCGCACGGACGGTGATCGCCGCGCGCCGTACGGCAACGTTCGGTAAAAACCCTGGTCGCTACGGCACGTCCGGGCGCTCGCCGCCCGCCGCGGTGTACGGGCCACCCGGCTCCGGAGCCCGCGCACCGGGCACCTCGGGGCGTACGGGCGGCGCCGCCTGCGGCACCGCGCCCGCGCCCGAATCCGTACCGGCCTCGTCCTGCCGCGCGGCGGAGAACGCGAGCCAGACGAACACGGCGGCGGCGAACGCGACGTCGGACAGCAGCATCAAGCCGATCGCGTACGACCCGGTGGCCTGGTACACCGCGCCCATGACCAGCGGCGGGAAGTACCCGCCGAGCCCGCCGGCCGCGCCGACGAACCCGGTGACGCCGCCCACCTTCGTGGGGTCAACGACCTGCCCGATCAGCGCGAACACCGCGCCGGTGCCGAGGCCGAGGGAGAAGGCGAGCAGCACGTACGCGATGCCGGCGGGCACCTCGAGCGGCGGGCCGAACGCGATGACGATCGCCAGCACCCCGGTGGGCACGAACGACCACATCAGCACGCGGCGCGGCCCGATCCGGTCCGACAGGGTGCCGCCGAGCGCGCGGGCCACCACGGCGGCCATCGCGAACCCGGCCGTGCGCAGCCCCGCGCCCGACTGGTCCAGCCCGTACAGCTCCTTCAGCAGCGTCGGCAGGTACGTGGTGAACGCGACGAACCCGCCGAAGCAGACCGCGTACAGGAAGCACCCCTGCCAGGTGGCGCGCAGGTGCAGGACGGCGCCGAGCCGCTGCGGGATGGACGCCGCGGACGGCTCCCACGCGGGCGCGTTCCTGGCGCCGACCAGCATGAGCACGCCGACGGCGGCCAGCGCGACGGCGACGATCACGTGGGTGGCGCCGCGGCCGATCGCGTCGGCGAGCCGCGGCGTGAAGAACGCGGACAGCGCCGTGCCGCCCATGCCCATGCCGAACACGCCGGTCGCGAAGCCGCGCCGCTCGGGCGGGTACCAGGCGTTGACGAACGGGATGCCGATGGCGAACGTCGTGCCGCCGAGGCCGAGGAAGAACCCGCCGACCAGCAGCGCGCCGTACGTGCTCGCGTAGCCGACGAACAGCACCGGCAGGATCGTCATGAAGCTGACGATCGCGAACGTCAGCCGCCCGCCGATCCGGTCGGTCAGCGCGCCGGCGGGGATGCGCCCCAGCGAGCCGACCAGCACCGGCACGGCGACGAGCAGCGCGACCTGCGTCGGGTTGAGGTGCAGCAGCGCCGTGTACGAGGCGGACAGCGGCCCGAGCAGGTTCCACGCCCAGAAGTTGACGGCGAACGCCGCCGTGGCGAGCCCGAGGTTCACGCCGCGCCCGGCCGGGAACCGCCCCGGCAACCGCGTTGTCTGCGCCATCCCGTTCCCCCTCGCCGGCCGTCTGATCTCGGTTCCTATTCCCAATGATCACCGTGCGTGACACTTCGTTTCCGTACGGTCATGATCGGGAACGGGCCACGCGTGCCCGACACCGAAGGAACCGCCCCGCCGTCAGCCGCCGACCTCCTGCTGGAGGCCGGCCGCTTCTTCCGTCGCGGCGCCGAGTCGCGGGACCTGCGGACGATCGAGTACGCCGGCGGCCGCGACGGCGACGTCTTCTACCGGGACCGCTGGAGCCACGACAAGGTCGTCCGGTCCACGCACGGCGTCAACTGCACGGGCTCCTGCTCGTGGAAGGTGTACGTCAAGGACGGCGTGATCACCTGGGAGACGCAGGAGACCGACTACCCGTCCGTCGGCCCGGACCGGCCGGAGTACGAGCCGCGCGGCTGCCCGCGCGGCGCCGCGTTCTCCTGGTACACGTACTCGCCGACGCGCGTGCGGTACCCGTACGCGCGCGGCTCGCTGGTCGAGATGTACCGGGAGGCGCGGGCGCGGCTCGGCGACCCGGTGGACGCCTGGGCGGAGATCACCGGTGACCCGGTGCGCCGCGCCCGCTACACCGGGGAGCGCGGCCGCGGCGGGCTGGTCCGGGTGACCTGGGACGAGGCCACCGAGATGATCGCCGCCGCGCACGTCCACACGATCAAGGCGTACGGCCCGGACCGGGTCGCCGGGTTCTCCCCGATCCCTGCGATGTCGATGGCCTCGCACGCCGTGGGCTCGCGGTTCGTGTCGATGATCGGCGGCACGATGCTGTCGTTCTACGACTGGTACGCCGACCTGCCGGTGGCCTCGCCGCAGGTGTGGGGCGACCAGACGGACGTGCCGGAGTCCGCGGACTGGTGGGACGCCGCGTACCTCGTGCTGTGGGGCTCGAACGTGCCGGTCACCCGTACGCCGGACGCCCACTGGATGGCCGAGGCGCGCTACCGGGGGCAGAAGGTCGTGGTGGTCGCGCCCGACTACGCCGACGCCGCGAAGTTCGCCGACGAGTGGCTGGCGCCGCAGCCGGGCACCGACGGCGCGCTGGCCATGGCCATGGGGCACGTCGTGCTGAAGGAGTTCCTGGTCGACCGGGACGTGCCGGCGTTCCGCGACTACATCTCGCGCTACACCGACCTGCCGTTCCTGGTGAAGCTGGCCGACCGCGACGGCCGCCTGGTGCCCGGCGCGTTCCTCACCGCCGCCGACCTGGCCGGCGGCGAGGCCGAGGACGCCGACGCCTGGAAGACCGTGCTGCTGGACGACCGTACGGGCGCCCCGGTCGTGCCGGACGGCTCGCTGGGGTTCCGCTGGACCGACGACGGCGCAGGCCGCTGGAACCTGCGGCTCGGCGACGTCGTGCCGCGACTGAGCGTGTACGGCGACGGGTCCGCGCGCGAGGTGGACCTGCCGCGCTTCGACGTACCGGGCGACACCGGCACGGAGGCCGAGGGCGCGGCGCTGACCCGCGGCGTCCCCGTCCGCACGGTCGGCGGCCACCTCGTGACCACGGTGTACGACCTGATGCTCGCGCAGTACGGCGTGTCCAGGCCGGGTCTGCCGGGCACCTGGCCGGCCGGCTACGACGACGCCTCCGTGCCGTACACCCCGGCCTGGCAGGCGGAGATCACCTCGGTGCCGGCCGCGCAGGCCGTACGGGTGGCGCGGGAGTTCGCGCACACGGCCGAGGCCAGCGGCGGCCGCGCCATGATCATCCTGGGGGCGGGCACCAACCACTGGTTCCATTCCGACGCGATGTACCGCACGTTCCTCGCGCTGCTCATGCTGACCGGCTGCCAGGGCGTCAACGGCGGCGGCTGGGCGCACTACGTCGGGCAGGAGAAGACGCGGCCGTTCACCGGCTGGGCGCAGCTCGCGTTCGGCCTCGACTGGGCGCGGCCCACCCGGCAGGCGCCCGGCGCCGCGTACTGGTACCTGCACACCGACCAGTGGCGGTACGACGGCTACCGCGCCGACGCCCTCGCCTCGCCGCTGAACCGGGGCCTGTTCGCCGGGCGGCACACCGCGGACCTGGTCGCGCAGTCGGCGCGGCTCGGCTGGATGCCGTCGTACCCGACGTTCGACCGCAACCCCCTCGACCTGGCCGACGAGGCGCGCGCGGCCGGCCGCGAACCCGGCGAGCACGTCGTCGCCGAGCTGGCCGCCGGACGGCTGCGGTTCGCCGGCGAGGATCCCGACGCGCCGGAGAACTGGCCGCGCGTGCTCACCGTGTGGCGCGCCAACCTGCTCGGATCCTCGGCGAAGGGCAACGAGTACTTCCTGACCCACCTGCTGGGCGCGCGGTCCAACCTGCGCGCCGAGGAGACGCCCGCGGACCTCCGCCCGCGCGACGTCGCCTGGCGGGACGAGGCGCCGCGCGGAAAGCTCGACATGCTCGTCTCGCTGGACTTCCGCATGACGTCCACGACGCTGTTCTCCGACGTCGTGCTCCCCGCCGCCACCTGGTACGAGAAGCACGACCTGTCCAGCACCGACATGCACCCGTTCGTGCACGCGTTCAACCCGGCCATCGACCCGCCCTGGCAGGCGCGTACGGACTTCGCCGCGTTCCACTCCATCGCCGCGGCCTTCTCCAAGCTGGCCGCCGCCCACCTCGGCACCCGCGACGACCTCATCGCCACCGCGCTCACCCACGACACGCCCGGCGAGACCGCGCAGCCGGGCGGCGTCGTCCGCGACTGGCGCGACGGCGACGCGCCGTGCGTGCCCGGCCGCACGATGCCGGCCGTGACCGTGGTGCGCCGCGACTACGCGGGGGTGGCCGCACGGATGGCCGCCCTGGGGCCGCTCGCGGAGGCCAAGGGGCTGCCGGTCAAGGGCGTGACGTTCCACCCGAAGCAGGAGATCGGCTGGCTGGCGCGGCGCAACGGCGCGGTGCCGTCCGGCGGCGGCGACGGCGCGAACCCGGCCGCCGGGCGGCCGCGGCTGGACACCGAGGCCCGCATGTGCGAGGCGATCCTGGCGCTGTCCGGCACCACCAACGGACGGCTGGCCGCCGAGGGGTTCGCCCAGCTCGGCGCCCGTACCGGCGGCGACTTCTCGGAGCTGGCCGAACGCGGCGCGGAACGCCGGATCACCTTCGCCGACACGCAGGCGCGCCCCGTACCCGTCGGCCCCAGCCCCGAATGGTCCGGTACGGAGGCGCCGGACCGGCGGTACTCCCCGTTCACGATCAACGTCGAGTACGACAAGCCATGGCACACGCTCACCGGGCGGCAGCACTTCTACCTCGACCACGAGTGGATGGCCGAGATGGGCGAGCAGCTCCCGGTGTACCGGCCGCCGCTGGACATCCGCCGGCTGTTCGGCGAGCCGCGCCTCGGGGAGTCCGGCGAGCTGGGCATCGCGCTGCGCTACCTGACGCCGCACTCCAAGTGGTCGATCCACTCGGAGTACCAGGACAACCTGCTGATGCTGACGCTGTCGCGCGGCGGGCCGACCATCTGGATCGCCCCCGCCGACGCGGCCGCGATCGGGGTCGCGGACAACGAGTGGATCGAGGCCGTCAACCGCAACGGCGTGGTGGTCGCCCGCGCCGTCGTCTCGCACCGCATGCCGGCCGGCACCGCGTACATGTACCACGCGCAGGAGCGCGTCATCGACGTGCCGAAGTCGCAGACCACCGGCTACCGGGGCGGCATCCACAACTCGCTGACCCGGCTGTTCGTGAAGCCCACCCACCTCATCGGCGGGTACGCGCAGCTCTGCTTCGGCTTCAACTACCTCGGCCCGACCGGCAACCAGCGCGACGAGGTGACGGTCATCCGCCGGCGCCGCCAGGAGGTGGAGTACTGATGGTGCACATCCGGGCGCAGGTGGCCATGGTGATGAACCTCGACAAGTGCATCGGCTGCCACACGTGCTCGGTGACGTGCAAGCAGACGTGGACCAACCGCGCGGGCGTCGAGTACGTCTGGTTCAACAACGTGGAGACCCGGCCGGGGCAGGGGTATCCGCGCCGGTACGAGGACCAGGAGCGGTGGCGCGGCGGCTGGCGGCTGACCCGCGCGGGGCGGCTCGTGCCGCGCGGGGGCGGGCGCTGGCGCAAGCTCGCGACGATCTTCGCGAACCCGCGGCTGCCGTCGCTGTCGGACTACTACGAGCCCTGGACGTACGACTACGCCAACCTCACGTCCGCGCCGCTGCAGGACGACGTGCCGGTCGCGCCGCCGCGTTCGCTGATCAGCGGCGAGCCGATGCGCGTCGAGTGGTCCGCGAACTGGGACGACGACCTCGGCGGCGGGCCGGAGCTGGCGTCCCGCGACCCGATCGTGGAGAAGATCGGCGACCAGGTGAAGCTGGACTTCGAGCGGGCGTTCATGTTCTACCTGCCGCGCATCTGCGAGCACTGCCTCAACCCGTCGTGCGTGGCGAGCTGCCCGTCCGGGGCGATGTACAAGCGCAGCGAGGACGGCATCGTGCTGGTCGACCAGGACCGCTGCCGCGGCTGGCGCATGTGCGTCACCGGGTGCCCGTACAAGAAGGTGTACTTCAACCACCGCACCGGCAAGGCCGAGAAGTGCACGTTCTGCTACCCGCGCATCGAGGTGGGGCTGCCCACGGTGTGCTCGGAGACCTGCGTGGGGCGGCTGCGCTACCTCGGGGTGCTGCTGTACGACTCCGACGCGGTCACCGAGGCGGCGTCCGTACGGGACGAGAAAGAGCTGTACACCGCGCAGCTCGGGGTGTTCCGCGATCCCCGTGACCCGGAGGTGGCCGAGCAGGCGCGCCGCGACGGGGTGCCCGAGGACTGGATCGACGCGGCGCGCCGGTCCCCCGTCCACCGGCTGATCGCCGACTACAAGATCGCGCTGCCGCTGCATCCGGAGTACCGCACGATGCCGATGGTCTGGTACGTGCCGCCGCTGTCGCCGGTCACCGAGGCGCTGAGCGGCAGCGGCCACGACGGCGAGGACGTGGACAACCTGTTCGGCGCGATCGAGACGCTGCGCATCCCGGTCGACTACCTGGCGGAACTGTTCACCGCGGGCGACGCCGCGCCGGTGGACGCCGCCCTGCGGAAGCTGGCCGCGATGCGCGCGTACATGCGCCGCCTCAACCTCGGCGAGCCCGCCGACGAGGACATCGCCGCGCGGGTCGGCATGACGGGCGAGCAGGTCGAGGCGATGTACCGGCTGCTGGCGATCGCGAAGTACGAGGACAGGTACGTCGTACCGACCGCCCACGCTGAGGGCGGCATGCCCGGCGCCGAGGAGACCCCGTGCTCCCTGGACGTCGAGGGCGGCCCCGGAATGGGCGGCCTGGGCTCCGGCCCCTTCGGCGAGGCGTCCGGCCGCCCCGTCCCGGTGACCATCGAGTCCTTCCACGGCCTGCGCCAACGCCAGTCCACCGACGACGTCCCCGACACCTCCGGCCCAACCGGCCGCGTCAACCTCCTCAACTGGGACGGCCGCGGCCACCCCACCGGCCTCTTCCCACCCCGCGAACCCACCGACAACACACCCCAAGAGGACCCCCGATGATCACCGCAGCACCCGGGCGTGCACATCCGGGCGTGCGCGGTGCCCGCACCGGCATCCCCACGCCCCACCACGCAACCGGGGAGTGCGCGGCGACCGTCCCCCTCTCCCCCGCACCACCACGGCAGTGCGCGCTTCGTCCCACCCCATGCCCCCGTGTGGCACCCGGGCATGCGCATTCGGGGGTGTGCGCGGTGACCGGCCCGGCATCCCCGCGCTCCGCCACGCGGCCGGGGGGTGCGCCATGACCGCCCCCCTCTCCTCCGCGCCGCAGGCGCGGAGGGTGGTGTTCCAGGCGGCTTCGGTGTTGCTGGATTATCCCGGGACTGAGCTGTGGGAGCGGCGAGGGCTGGTGGAGGAGGCCGTGGGTGGGCTGCCGCGTGGGGAGGCGCGGGATCGTCTCGGACGGTTTCTCGGGCATCTTGGCGCTACCGGGGCTACGGAGCTGGCCGCGCATTACGTGGAGACCTTTGATCTGCGGCGGCGCAACTGCCTCTATCTGACGTACTACACGGACGGCGACACACGCCGCCGCGGCCCCGCGCTCGCGGAGCTCAAGGCGCGCTACCGGGCCGCGGGCTGGGCGCCGCCGGACGGGGGCGAGCTGCACGACTACCTGCCCGTCGTCCTGGAGTTCGCCGCCCGCTGCGCGCCCGAGGACGGCGCCGCGATCCTCCGTGAGCACCGTGCCGGACTGGAGACCCTGCACATGGCGCTCACCGGACGCGGCACACCGTACGCGGACGTGGTCGCGGCCGTCCGCGCCGAGCTCGGCGCCGCCCCCGCCGAGGCCGTACGCGCCGCGCTGCGCACGGCCCGCGGCGGCCCGCCGCGGGAGTCCGTCGGCCTGGAGACCTACCAGATCGGAGCGACCCGACCGTGAACACCGCGCTGTGGGTGGTCCTGCCGTACCTCGCGATCGTCGTGCTCATCGGCGGCACGGTCTGGCGCTGGCGCTACGACCGGTTCGGCTGGACCACCCGCTCGTCCCAGCTCTACGAGAGCCGCCTGCTCCGCATCGGCAGCCCGCTGTTCCACTTCGGCCTGCTCGTCGTGATCCTCGGCCACCTGATGGGCCTGGTCGTCCCGGAGGGCTGGACGGACGCGCTCGGCGTATCCGAGACCGTGTACCACCTGATGGCCATCGGCCTCGGCAGCGTCGCCGGCGTGGCCACCCTGGCGGGCGTCGCGATCCTCATCTACCGGCGCCGCTCCACCGGCCCGGTGTTCCTCGCCACCACCCGCAATGACAAGGCGATGTACGTCGTGCTCGTGGCCGCGCTGATCGCCGGCCTGGCCACGACCCTGCTGGCCAACGCCGTCGGCGGCGGCTACGACTACCGCTCCACGGTGTCGGTCTGGTTCCGCGGCGTCTTCTGGCTGCACCCCCGCGCCGACCTCATGGCCGCCGCGCCGCTCGGCTTCCGCGTGCACGCGCTGATCGGCCTGCTGCTGATCGCGGTCTTCCCGTACACCCGGCTCATCCACGCGTTCGCCGCGCCGGTCGGCTACCTGTTCCGCCCGTACGTCGTCTACCGCTCCCGCGCGCCCCGGCCCGCGCGGCGCGGCTGGGAGCCCATCGGCGGCCCGCGCCGCTGATCGCGGCGGCGCGGGAAAACCCGCCGCGGGTCGTGGACGCGGCGCGCCCCGGCGGGTAAGGATCAGTGGGTCCGCCGACGATGCCGGGAGGTCCGCAATGCCCCGTCCGTACTCCAGCTCCGTGATCGACGCCAGCGCCGACGATGTCTGGGCGCTGTTCCGCGACTTCGGCGGCCTCGCGAACTGGCATCCCACGATCGACACCTGCGAGATCGAGCCCGGCCCGGCCAGCCCCGTGCCCGGCGCGGTGCGGAAGCTGACCAACCAGGCGGGCACGTTCCGCGAGCGGCTGCTCAGCCTGGACGACGCGGCGCGCACCCAGACGTATGAGTTCCTGGAGAGCCCGTTCCCGGTGCGCCGCTACCTCTCCACGATCCGGGTGTTCCCGGTCACCGACACCGGGAAGGCGTTCGTGGAGTGGTGGGCGGAGTTCGACGCGGACGGAGACGCGGAGGAGGGCCTCACCGGCGTCTTCGCGGACGCGGTCTTCGGCGCCGGCCTGCGCGCGGCCGCCGAGCGCCTGGCGAAGTAACGCGGGTTCTAGGCGGCGTCGTCCTCGTCGCGGGCGGCGTCGCCCGCGGGGCGGCGTTCCTGCGCGGCGGCCACCAGCGCCTCGAACAGCGGCACCTCTTCGGCCGCCTCGGGGTGCCACTGCACGCCCACGCCGAACGGGTGGCCCTGCAGCTCGATGGCCTCGACGATCTGGTCGTCGGCCCACGCCACCGCGAGCAGGCCCGAGCCGAGGCGGTTGACCGCCTGGTGGTGGCCGGTCGCGACGGCCATGTGGTCGCCGACGGCGCGGCCGGTGCGGCTGCTCGCGCCGATCTGCACCTCGTGGGTCTCCAGCTTCACCGGGTCGGGCGCGTGGCGCTGGTGGCCGACGACGTCGGGCAGGTGCTGGATGAGGGAACCGCCGCAGGCGACGTTCAGCACCTGGAGGCCGCGGCCGATCGCGAGGAACGGCACCTTCGCGTCGATGGCCGCGCGCACCAGGGCGATCTCGAACCGGTCGCGCGTCGCGTCGTACGGGCCGGACTGCTCGTCGGCCTCCGTGCCGTACAGCCCGGGGTCGATGTCGCCGCCGCCGGCGAGGACCAGGCCGTGCAGCCCGGCGGCGATGTCGGCCGCGCCGCTCGGCGACACGGGGGGCAGCACCACCGGCAGGCCGCCGCCGCGCGCGACGGCACGCGAATATGTCGCCGGGGACACCGCGGCCTCACGCACCCAGTCGGCCCATCTGGCCGGGGCCAGATCACTGGTAATGCCGATGAGTGGGCGGGACATGCGGCCTCCTATTCACGACATGCGGGCCTTCACCGCCCCATCATGGTGCATTCGCGTTGTCCTCGCGTCCCGGGCGCGCGAATCCGTCTCGCGGCCGCGCGTCGAACGGCCCACTCATTTCCGTTCTGACCTGGACGGACGCGGGGGTCAGCGGCCGTAGATATTGGTGCTGCCGCGGTCGCCCATGATGATGCCCCCGCCACCGCCGTCGCCGCGGTGCGGGGTCTCGTTGCGCGGCGGGCGGGGCTTGTTGAACCGGCGGCTGCCCGCGGCGAGGACGAGGGCGAGCCAGCCGAAGAGCACGATCACGATCGCGAACAGGGCGATCACCCAGAGTCCGACACCCATGCCGGTCACCACCTCACGAGGTTCTGAGCGTCACGTACCCCGCCCGCGCGGCCGCCACGCGTACGGGAGGGACAATTATCGCGGTCCTGCATTTCTCATCCCCGGATGTGGATTTCACCACCCGGGGTCCAATCGCTTCCACTACGAATCGATCTCGTAATTCGCGCGGAATTCACGCCTGTCACAGTACGTAGCCGCCCGTCTTCTTTCCGCGAAAAACGCTTGTCCAGCGGGGCGCGGTTTGCGAGACTCGAAGGGCGGCAGGACCCGGGAGGGGAACTCGGTCCACCGCCCATGGGGAGGGAATGCGAAAAGGGCGTTTCGCGTAATGTCCTTTTCGCGAAAGACGGAAGGACGGCGCGATCTTTTCATGCCATTGAACCCCCGTCTCGTCAAAGAGTCATTCGCCGGGCTGGAGAACGCCGGGCCCACCGCCACCAGGTACTTCTACGGCCGGCTGTTCGCCGAGGACCCGCGGCTGCGCGGCCTGTTCCCGGCGGCGCTCGACGTCCAGCGCGACCGGCTGCTGTCCGCGCTCACCCGCGTCGTCTGGAGCCTCGACAACACCACCGAGCTCGACGACTACCTCGAGCGCCTCGGCCGCGACCACCGCAGGTTCGGCGTCACCGCGGAGCACTACCCCGCGTTCGGCCGCGCCCTGACCGCCACCGTGCGCACGTTCTGCGAGGGCGAGTGGTCGGCGGAGCTGCGCGGCGCCTGGGAGACGGCGTACGACCTGGTCTCCTCGGCGATGGTGCGCGCCGCCGAGCGCACCCCGGACGACACACCGCCGTGGTGGGTGGGCGAGGTGATCACCCACGCGCTCGCCGCGCCCGACATCGCGACGCTCACCGTCCGCCCCGCCACCCCGGTGCCGTACGAAGCGGGCCAGCACCTGCCCGTGCAGTCGCCGCGCTGGCCGCGCACCTGGCGCCACTACTCCCCCGCGGGCGCGCCCCGCCGCGACGGCCTGCTGCGGCTGCACGTCAGGGCCGTGCCCGGCGGGTGGGTCAGCGGCGCCCTCGTCCGCCACACCACCGTCGGCGACACCCTGCTGCTCGGCGCACCGACGGGCGGCATGACGTACG
This sequence comes from Streptosporangiaceae bacterium, assembly GCA_036502625.1. Classification (GTDB taxonomy): domain Bacteria; phylum Actinomycetota; class Actinomycetes; order Streptosporangiales; family Streptosporangiaceae; genus DASXYG01. The sequence continues at coordinate 10,836 of DASXYG010000075.1, read as the reverse complement.
ACCAGACCGGCCGCGACCTGCTCCTTATCGCCGGCGGCACCGGCCTGGCGCCGCTGAAGGCCATCGTCGAGCGCGCCATCGCCCTCGGCCACCGCCGCCCGATCTACCTCTTCTGCTGCGTCCGCCACTCCCGCGACCTCTACGACACCCCCGACCTGGTCCGCCTGGAGCGCCTGCACCCCTGGCTGCGGGTCGTCCCGGTGGTCGCCGACGAACCCGGCTTCGACGGCCTGCACGGCCTCGCCCCCGACGTCGTCCCCCGCTTCCGCGACTGGAGCGACCACGACATCTACGTCTGCGGCCCCGACGCCATGGTCGACGAAACGGTCACCGCCCTGATCCACGCCGACGTACCCCCCGACCAGATCCACCACGACCAGCTCCTCTCCGGCGCCGCGTAACCGGCCCCCGAACGTGCGCCCGGTCCGGGACCCCCGGCCCGGACCGGGCGCACCTGTTTATTTGGCGGCCCTGACGCCGTTCGGGCGCGGGCGCCCTCCTTGGCTCGGGCCGCGGGTCCTCGGCGGCGGGACAACCGCGTCGGGCGCGGGCGCCCTTTGGCGGGCGCTGGTCCCGCCGCCTGCGGCGTGCCGTCGACCGTCGAGCGGGCCACTGTCGTCCCGCCCCGGGGGTTCGGCGCTGGTGGGGCGCTAATAGAATTTCGGGGTGTCGGAATCTGAGGAAGTGCCCGGTGGCCGGTTCGTGCTCGACTTTCGTGGTGTCACGGTGTGGGTGCCGCCGCGGCGGGTGCTGCTCAGTGACGTCGACCTTCGGGTGCGGCCCGGGGAGCACTGGGTGATCGTCGGGCCGAACGGCGCGGGCAAGTCCACGATGCTGTCGGTCGCCGGGGGCATCCGGCACCCCAGCTCCGGTGAGGCGTCGCTGCTCGGCCACCGGCTCGGGCGGGTCGACCTCCGCGAGCTGCGCGCGCACATCGGCCACGTCGGCGCCGGGCAGAAGCTGCCCGCCGGGAAGTGGGCCACCGCGCACACCGTCGTGCTCACCGGCCACACCGGGACGATCCAGCCGCTGTGGGACCGCTACGACGACGCGCTGCGCGCCCGCGCCCACGAGCTGCTCGACATGCTCGGCTGCGCGCGCATCGCCGACCGCGAGGTGTCCGTGTGCTCCCAGGGCGAGCGGGCCCGGGTCCAGATCGCCCGCGCCCTGCTCGCCGAGCCCCGGCTCCTGCTGCTCGACGAACCGTCCGCCGGCCTCGACCTCCCCGCCCGGGAGGACCTCGTGGCCGCGCTCGCCGACCTCGCCGCCGCGCAGCCGTCGCTGGCCACCATCACGGTCACCCACCACCTGGAGGAGGTGCCCGCGAGCACGACTCACGGGCTGCTGCTCCGCGACGGCGGTGTGCTCACCTCGGGCCCGGTCGGCGACGTGTTCACCAGCGAGTGGATGTCGAAGTGCTTCGACCGCGAGCTGCGCGTCACCGGCGTCGGCGGCCGCTGGACCGTCCACGCCGTACCCGCCTGACCCGGGCGGGCGCGTTACAGCGCGATGCCGAGCAGGGCGTCGGCGGTGGCGCGCACCAGGGCGGGGGCGTCGGTGTCGTCGCCCTCGGCGGCGGCCCAGGTGTCGATCGCGCGCAGCGCGCCGGGGGTGTCGAGGTCGTCGGCCATGCGCGCGCGTACGGCCGCGAGCACCGGCGCGGCATCCGGCCCCGACGGCCGGGCCACGGCGTGGCGCCAGATCTCGATCCGCGCCTCGGCGGACGGGCGGTCCGCGGCGGTCCACTCCCAGTCCGTACGGTAGTGGTGGCCGAGCAGCGCCAGCCGGATGGCCATGGGGTCCATGCCCTCCTCGCCGCGCAGCTTCGACACCAGCACCAGGTTGCCCAGCGACTTCGACATCTTCTCGCCGTCGAGGCCCACCATGGCGGCGTGGGTGTACGCGCGGGCGTGCGGGAACTCCGCCGTCGCGACCTGGGCGTGCGACGCGCTCATCTCGTGGTGCGGGAACACCAGGTCGCTGCCGCCGCCCTCGAGGTCGAAGGACATGCCGAGGTTGTCCAGCGAGATGGCGCTGCACTCGACGTGCCACCCGGGGCGGCCCGCGCCGAGCGAGGACTCCCACGACGGCTCGCCGGGGCGCGCGGCCCGCCACAGCAGCGGGTCCAGGGGGTCCTTCTTGCCGTCGCGCTCGGGGTCGCCGCCGCGCTCGGCCGACAGCGCCAGCATCGTCTCGCGGTCCAGGCCGGACACCCCGCCGAAGTTCGCGTCGGCGTCGATCGGGAAGTAGATGTCGCCGTCGATGTCGTACGTCGCGCCGCGGGCGCGCAGCCGCTCGACCATCGCCGCGACCAGCGGCACCGCCTCGACGACGCCGACGAACTCGCGCGGCGGGATGATCCGCAGCGCGGCCATGTCGCCGCGGAACAGCTCGATCTCGGAGCCGGCGAGGTCGCGCCAGTCGATGCCGCGGTCGTTGGCGCGTTCCAACAGCGGATCGTCGACGTCGGTGACGTTCTGGGTGTAGTGCACGTCGAACCCGGCGTCCCGCCAGACGCGCTGCACCAGGTCGAACGTGAGGTACGTGAACGCGTGCCCGAGGTGGGTCGCGTCGTACGGGGTGATGCCGCAGACGTACATCCGCGCCGTCGGCCCCTGGGGGTCGGCCGTCCGCACCTCACCGGTTGCGGAGTCATAGACGCGGGGCGGGCTGCCCTTGCCGGGCAGCCGCGGGACCTCAGGTGCCGACCACGAACGCATAAGACGCAGCCTATATGGACCCGAAATCGCCCTGGTTCACCGGTCCGCCCAGTACGGGGCGCGGAGGTCCCGCTTGTTCAGCTTGCCGAGGGCGTTGCGGGGCAGCGCCGCCACGAAGTCGACGCCGCGCGGGCACTTGTACCGCGTGAGCCGCGCCGCGCAGAACTCCAGCAGCTCGTCCGCGGTCAGCTCCGCGCCGGCCGGGACGACCAGCGCCCGCAGTTCCTCGCCGAGGTCCGCGTTCGGCACGCCGACGCAGGCGGCGTCGCTGACGCGCGGGTGGGCGCGCAGCACCATCTCCGCCTCCGCCGGGTACACGTTGACGCCGCCGGTGACCACCATGTCCGAGACGCGGTCGGTGATGTAGACGTAGCCGTCGTCGTCGACGTAGCCGACCTCGCCCGCGGTGAGCACGCCCGGCTCCAGGTGCGCGGCGGCGGACTTCTCCGGCGCGTGATGGTAGACGATGCCGCGGCCGAGCAGGTCGCGGAAGTACAGCCGGCCCTCGGTGCCGGGCGGCACCGGCCGGCCGTCGTCGTCGACCACGACCGCCTCGAACCGCGGGTTGGGCCGGCCGACGGAACCGGGGTGGGCGAGCCAGTCGTGGGAGTCGATCGTGGTGAGCACGCCCGCCTCGGTGGCGCCGTACGACTCGACGATCACCGGGCCGAGCCAGTCGATCATGGCCCGTTTGACGTCCGGCGGGCACATCGAGCCGGTGTGCGCGACGAGCAGCAGGCTGGACGTGTCGTAGCGGGCGCGCACCTCCTCCGGCAGCGCCAGGAGCCGGCCGAAGTGGGTGGGCACCATGACGCTCGCGGCGGCGCGGTACCGCTGGACGTTGGCGAGCACGCCCTCCGCGTCGAACCCGTCCATGACCACCAGCGCCGTGCCCGCGGCCAGCGCGCGCACCCCCGAGAGCGGGCCCGTGTGGTACATCGGCGCCACCACCAGGTGCGGGCCGATCACGGCGAGCGGGTTCTGCTTGAGGTTCCGTACGTACTCGGCGACGTCGGCGCCCGCGGCGAACATGTCCGGCGGCAGCTCGGTGCCCTTCGGGCGGCCGGTCGTGCCCGAGGTGTAGAGCAGGTTCGGCAGCGGGCGGCGGTCGGTCGGCGGCTCCGTGGCGGGGGCGGCGGCCAGGAGGCCGGCCCAGGACCGTACGGACGGCGGGGCGTCCGGTGCCCGCCACGCGACGACCGGCACACCGGGACCGGCGGCGGCCACCGCGCGCTCGGCGTTCTCCGGGCCGGTGAGCACCAGGCGGCAGTCGGCGTCCGCGATGATGTACGCCGCCTCCTCCGCGCGGAGGTGGAAGTTGACGGGGACGGCGCTGGCGCCGGCGAGGATGGCCGCGATGTGCGCGATGGCCGTCTCGGCGGAGTTCTCCGCGTAGACCGCGACCCGCCGGTCCGCGCCGAGGTCCATCGCCAGCAGCGCGTTGACCGCGCGGTTCAGCAGGTCGTCGACCTCGCGCCAGGTCAGCTCGGTCCGCGCGTCGCTGAGGCCGGGCTCGTCGGGGCGCGCGGCGGCGTTCTCCGCGGTGGACACGGCCATGGGCGGACCTCCTGGAAGCGCGGCGCTCTCGCCCCAGCACAAAACCAGAATCGCATTCGGCCCACAAGGGCGGCCGCGGTCAGCCGCGGAGGACCGGCGTCCAGGCGGGGCGCGCCGGGTCGGCGCAGAAGTCGTACCGTACGCCGTCGGGCCGCAGGGCGAGCAGCGTCACGGACGTCGAGCCGTACACCTTGCCGACGGCGGCCGGCACGGTCGGGTGGCCGGGGCCGAGCACGCGGCGGACGATCAGCGCGGACGGGTCGTCCAGCGGCAGCCCGTCGCCCTCGACGAGCGACAGCCACGGCTTCCACGCGGCCTCGGTGGTCTCGGACGGGCGCGGGTCCGGGCGCGGCGCGGCGGCGAACAGCGGGCCGAACCGCGCCGCGCGGGGCTCGTCCGGGTCGAGGCCGGTGTTGACGACCACGTGCGTGCCGGGGCCGATGGTTCTGCGGGTGGCCGTACGGCCGTTCCAGCTCAGCATCTCGATCGTCGCGGTGTCGCCGATGGCGGCGCTGACCAGGTGGAACGGGTCGTACGGCGCGGGGTCGAGGTCGTCGAGGCCGCCGGTGGCGGCGAGCAGCGGCAGCACGCCGCGCGAGCGCCGTACGTCCGCGTCCGCCATGCGCCCCCGGCCGTTCAGCACGCAGCCCGCCCGCCGCGTCTCCGGGTCGACGGCCAGCCAGGTGCCCCCGGCGCGCAGGTCACGGCCGCCGATGAGCCGCGGGTGGTCCGGCCAGTGCGGCGCGGGCGGCGCCCAGTCGCGATCGGTGAACTCGTCCCGCACGGCCGCCATCAGCAACGGCACCCGCGCCCCGGGCCGGTAGTCGATCACCAGAGTGCACACGCGCCCCACCTCCGTCGGTCCCAATGATCGCCCTCAGGCCGTACGGCACGGGCGGCGGGGTGGGTCAGTACGGCGGCCACGGGACGGCGGGCCAGTCCTCCGGTGGGAACGGGTGGATGCGGTGGTCGAGGAGCATCGTCACGCGGGACGCCGTCGCGGCGATCTCCTCGCGGGTGATGCGGCCGCGGAGGTCGCGGGCCAGCTTGCCGTTGAGGTCGGTGGACAGCCGGCGCAGCGCCTCGACCGAGTCGTCCGGCAGGGGCTCGCCGCGCCACTGCCACAGGACCGTGCGCAGTTTGTACTCCGTGGAGAAGCAGACGCCGTGGTCGCAGCCGTACAGGTGGCCCTCGGGCAGCGGCAGGAGGTGGCCGATCTTGCGGTCGGCGTTGTTCACCACGGCGTCGAACACCGCCATGCGGCGCAGGCCCGGGTCGCCGCGGCCCTGCGCGAGCTCCAGGAGGTCGGTCTCGGGGTCGGCGTCGACCCACAACTGCACCATGCCGGGACCGAACGGGCCGTCGCGGTAGACCGTGGGCGGCACGACGTGCCAGCCCGCCGCGCGCGACACGGTGTACGCGGCGACCTCGCGGCCGGCCAGCGTGCCGTCGGGGAAGTCCCACAGGGGGCGCTCACCCGCGACGGGCTTGTAGACGCAGTGGGCGCTGACGCCGTCGAGCGACATGTCGCAGTAGAGCGTCACGTTGGACGCGTCGACCAGCCGGCCCTCGACCGTGAACTCGCCGTTGCGCAGCAGTTCGAGCGCGCTCGGCTCGTCGAGCGCCGGTGCGGGCCGGGGTGCGTCGGTCATCCGTGTGCGGCTCCCGCGACGGCGGCCCCCAGCGGCGGTCGGGCGGTCATGCCGACGCCCCGCCGCGGTAGCCGTTCTGCCGCGGGCAGACGTGGCCGTCGGAGTCCAGCGGCAGGCCGCACAGCGGGCACGGCGGGCGGCCCGCGGCGACGAGCTTCAGCGCACGCTCGGCGAACGCGCGCGCGGCCGCCGGGCCGATGCGGACGCGCAGGACGTCGGCGTCGCCGGTCTCCGACAGCAGCCGGTCGTCGTCGGCCGAACCGGGTTCGTCCAGCGACTCCGGGTCGGTCTCGGCTTCGGCGGACTCGCACTCGATCACCACGACCTCGCCCTCGGAGTCCCACGCGAGGGCGATCGTGCCGGCCCGGAAGTCGGCCATGATGGGCTGCTCGAGCGGGTCGTCGTCGCGCAGGTCGGCGGGGGTCACCGCGGGCACCTGGCCGCTGCCGCGGCGCAGCACCTCGTCGAGGAGCTCGTCCAGCCGCTCGGCGAGCGCGGCGACCTGCACCTTCTCGCAGGCGACACTGGTCAGCCGTCCGGCGCCGCGGGCCTGGAGGTAGAACGCCCGGTCGCCCGGCTGCCCCACCACCCCCGCGACGAAGCGCTCGGGCTGGTCGTAGGAATAGACCGGCATACCGACGACCCTATGGCATCACCGCGGCACGCCGCCCGGCGCGGCACCAGATGGGATCAGCCCGAGCCGCCGCCGACCGGGGCGTCCGACCCGCCGTCCGCGCCGGACGCCGTACGCGGACGGGCGAACAGGCCGCGCAGGCCCTTGCGCCGCGGCGGCGCCGCCTTCGGCTTCGGCACGAGGCCCGTGACGTCGCCGGGGTCGTTGACGCGGACCACGAACGGGCGCAGCTCGGAGTAGCGGATGACGGTCAGCGAGCACGGGTCGATCTGGATGCGCTGGAACTGGTCGAGGTGCAGGCCGAGGGCGTCCGCGACGACCGCCTTGATCACGTCGCCGTGCGAGCAGGCGACGTACGTGGCGTCCGGGCCGAGGACCGCGTTCCAGTGGCGCACCGCGGCCACCGCGCGGCGCTGGACGTCGGCGAGCGCCTCGCCGTCAGTGCCGGGGAACACCGCGGCGCTCGGGTGGTTCTGCACGACCCGCCACAGCGGCTCCTTCGCGAGCTTCTCCAGCCGCTGGCCCGTCCAGTCGCCGTAGCCGCACTCGATCAGCCGCTCCTCGGTGCGCACGCCCAAGCCGTCGCGGCCGGCCGCGATCGCCGCCGCGGTCTCCTGGCAGCGTTCGAGCGGGCTGGACACGCACGCCGTCAGCGGCACCGGGGCCAGCCGCTTCGCCAGCTCGGCGGCCTGCGCCGTGCCCCGGTCGTCCAGGTGGACGCCGGGGGTGCGGCCGGTCAGGACGGGGCCGGTCTTGGCGGTCAGGCCGTGGCGTACGAGAAGTACGGTGCTCACGTTCCGCACCCTACGTGCCGTGAATGTCCGCGGTGACCATCGCGTGCATGGACAATGGCGGCATGATCGTGGACTGCGCCATCTACACCGACGGTGAGCGGGAGAACGTCGACGGCGACATCAGCGACGCCCTGGACAGACACCGCGAGGCCGGCGACGGCGCCTTCTTGTGGATCGGCCTGCACTCCCCCACCGAGGCGGAGTTCGCGCAGGTATCCGACGAGCTCGGGCTGCACCCCCTGGCCATCGAGGACGCCGTCGAGGCGCACCAGCGGCCCAAGCTGGAACGCTACGGCGACGTCTCGTTCCTCGTCCTCAAGACGCTGACGTGGGCCGACGGCACCGAGCAGATCGAGACCGGCGAGATCATGGTGTTCGTCGGCGCGGACTTCGTGATCACCGTGCGCCACGGCGACCACAACCAGCTCAGGGAGGTGCGCCGCCGCGCGGAGGCCGACAAGGAGTTCCTGAAGAAGGGCTCCATCGCGGTCGTCTACACGGTGTGCGACGCGGTGGTCGACAACTACGAGGTGATCGCGGAGAAGGTGCAGACCGCCATCACCGAGCTTGAGGTGGAGGTCTTCTCCCCGCAGCGGGTGAACCTCGTCGAGCGGATCTACTCCCTCAAGCGCGAGGTGCTGGAGTTCCAGCGCGCCGTCGGCCCGCTCGTGCCGGTGGCCAGCGGGCTGGTCACCGGCCGCGTGCAGGTGCCGGAGCCCGTACGGCCGTTCTTCCGCGACGTCGCCGACCACACGATGCGCGTCAACGGGCGGATCGAGTCCTACAGCGAGCTGGTCACGTCCGTGCTGAACGCCCACCTGACGCAGGTGGGCGTCCGGCAGAACGAGGACATGCGGAAGATCTCCGCCTGGGTGGCCATGGCCGCGATCCCCACGATGATCGCCGGGTACTTCGGCATGAACTTCGAGCACATGCCGGAGCTGCACTGGTCGTTCAGCTATCCGCTGGTCATCGTCATCATGGTCGGCGCGTGCTATCTGGTGTACCGGCTGTTCCGCCGCAGCGGCTGGCTGTGAGCCCGTACGCTCAGGTGGCCGAGAGCACGCCGGTGGCGAGCAGCGCCATGAGGACCGCGCCGAGCGCGACCCGGTAGACCACGAACACCAGCGTGGAGTGGCGGGTGAGGTAGCGCAGCAGCCAGGCGATGCAGGCGTAGCCGACGACGAACGACAGCAGCGTGGCCACCGCCGTCGGAACGAGGCCCGGCATGCCGGCCGACCCGATGTCCTTCAGCTCGAACAGCCCGGACAGCACGACCGCGGGGATCGACAGCAGGAAGGAGTACCGCGCGGCCGCCTCGCGCGTGTAGCCGAGGAACAGGCCGCCGGTGATCGTCGAGCCGGAGCGCGAGACGCCGGGCACCAGGGCCAGCGCCTGGAAGCAGCCGATGATCAGGCCGTCGCGCAGGCCGATGTCGCCGACCTCCTTCTTGCGGGTGCCGACCTTCTCCGCGACCAGCAGCACCAGGCCGAGGGCGATGAGCGTGGAGGAGATCAGCCACAGGTTCCGCGCGCCCGTCTCGATCAGGTTGGAGAAGACGACGCCGAGGATGCTGATCGGGATGGTGCCGAGCCCGATGTACCAGCCCATGCGGGCGTCGAGGGTGCCGCGGAGGCTCGGGGTCCACAGGCTGCGCAGCCACGTCCAGATGATGCGGCCGATGTCCCGCCAGAAGTAGATGACGATGGCGGCCATCGTGCCGATCTGGATGACCGCGGTGAACGCGGCGCCGGGGTCGGGCCAGCCGAGCAGGGCGGGCACGATGCGCAGGTGGCCGGAGCTGGAGATGGGCAGGAACTCGGTGAGCCCCTGCACGATGCCTTCCACCACGGCCTGGACGACGTTCACTGGTTCTCCTCGCGGGATGCGAGCGGGGATACGGGCTCGGGCACGCTAGCGGCCGTACGGGGAGGCCGCATACCGAACGTGCGGCCGTTCGCCCACTGTTCACCGATACCTGCGCGTACGTCCGCTGCCGTGCGCCGACATGGGCATCGGTGCACGGCAGGCGGGGTGCGCGCGCGATAGTGTCCGCCGCATGGAAAGCAGACGGCTCGGCGACAGCGGCCTGCGCGTCTCGCGGATCGGCCTCGGCACGATGACCTGGGGGCACGATACCGGCGAGGAGGCGGCCGCGGAGCTGCTGAGCGCGTTCGCCGACGCCGGGGGCAGCCTGCTCGACACCGCCGACGTCTACGCCGGAGGGGAGAGCGAGCGCATGATCGGCGCGCTGCTCGACCGCGCCGTGCCGCGCGCCGACCTGGTGATCTCCACCAAGGCCGCGCTGACGCCCGACGGCCCCGGCGACCGCGACGCCTCCGGCCGCCACCTGCTGGCCGCCCTCGACGGTTCGCTGCGCCGCCTCGGCACGGACCACGTCGACATCTGGCACGTCCACGCGTACGACCCGGACACGCCCCTGGAGGAGACGCTCGCCGCGCTCGACACCGCGGTGGCGACCGGCAGAGCACGTTACGCGGGGGTCGCGGCCTACGCCTCGTGGCAGCTCGCCCGCGCCGCCACGTGGCAGCGCGCCTGGCCGGGCCGCACCCCGATCACGTCCACCCAGGCGGAGTACTCCCTGCTGGCCCGCGCCCCCGAGGACGGCCTCCTGGCGGCCGCGTCCGACGTCGGCACCGGCTTCCTGGCCTGGTCTCCTCTGGGGCGCGGCGTCCTCACGGGCAAGTACCGCACGGGCATCCCCGTCGGCTCCCGCGGCGCCGACGAGCACCTCTCCGACTTCGTCGAGCCGTACTTCACCGAGCGCGCCCGCGCCATAGTGGAGTCCGTAGCCACGGCCGCCGACGGCCTAGGCGTCTCCCCGCTGTCCGTAGCCCTGACGTGGGTCCGCGACCGCCCGGGAGTAACGGCCCCCATAGTCGGCGCCCGTACTACGAAGCAGTTGCAGACCGTCCTGGAATCCGAGCCCCTAACCCTCCCCAGAGAGATCAGCGCCGCCCTGGACGACGTCTCCGACCACCCCCCAGAAGACCTCTAACGAACCGCGCCACCGCACGGGAGCCACCCCCATCTCCCGCCCCCACCCGCTCCCTCGCCCGCATCCCGCGGCCCCGGTGAGGCACGCCCCCGGTGAGGCACGCCTCCGCAGCCTCCTCCCCCGTCCCATCTCGCACCGCCACCCGGTCTCCGTCCCCCCATCCCCGTGCTCCCGGTGAGCCGCGGTCGCGCGCCCTCCCCACCAGACGCTCCCGGTACGGCGCGCGGATCTGAGCTGGACCCGTACGCCACGGGCGGGGGCCCGCTCTCCCCTTCTCCGCGGGGGCCACCTCCTCAGCACGGCACGTACGGGATGGGTGGCGCGCCGCACGTGGTGTTGGAACACAGGCTGGGGCGAAGGGGGTGGAGTCGCTCTCCCCTCCGCTGCGGGCTAAGAGAGCCCTCCTCCGTACGGCCCGTATGGGGTAGGTGCCGCGTCGCACGTGATGGTGGGCTCGGGA
>DASXYG010000074.1:0-83016 GCA_036502625.1 Streptosporangiaceae bacterium | reverse complement strand
CCGCCCGACCCAGGGGCCCCGCCGCCACCCCCGGCAGGGCGCCGCGTTCGGACGGGGCCCCACCCCACCCCGCCCCGCCCGGGGCCGAGCTGTCATTCCGGGCGTGGCCCGCGATCGGGTTTGGGTACGGCCCCGCCCTGCTCCCACCCCGCCCTGCCCAGGGCCCGGCCGTCACCCCTGGCAGGGCGCCGCGATCGGACGGGGCGGGGCCCCGCTCCGCCCACGCCCCGGCCGCCGTCCCTGGCCGGGCGCCGTGATCAGGGCTGGGCGCGGCCCCGCCCTGTCCTCGCCCCGTCCGCCTGCGGTCGGGGCTTCAGTCCGGGCGTGGTTCCGTGATCGGTCTGGGTGCGGCCCGGCCCTGTCCCCACCCCGCCCGGCCCTGTCCCCACCCCGCCCGACCCAGGGGCCCCGCCGCCACCCCCAGCAGGGCACCGCGGTCGGAGGGGGCGGGGCGTCACCCTGCCCCGTCCAGGGCCGAGCCGTCATTCCGGGCGTGGCGCTGTGATTGGGGCTGGGTACGGCCCCGCCCTGTCCCCACCTCGCCCGGCCCACGGCCGGGTCGTCATTCTGGGCGTGGCGCCGTGAGCGGGATCGGGGGCGGCCCCGTTCGGGGCGCGGCTGTTGTTGCGGGCGGGGCGTCGTGAGCGGGGCTGGGTGCGGCTCCGGCTCACCACCGCCACCGCCCGCGCCCGCGTCCGCGTCTGCGTCCGCGTCTGCGTCCGCATCTGCGGGCGTCCGCCGGGGCCGTGGCGGGGGGCTTCCGCCTCTCCTTCTCCTTACGGATCGGCGGGCCGCGGAGGCCGCGGGGCGGTCGCTCGCGGGAACCGTGGCGGGGGCGGTGCGGGGTGGGGTGCGGGGGGTTGTTCTTCGGGAGAAGGATCTTTCCGTACGGGAGCGGGCCGCCTTGGCGCTGGCCTTGCGGGGGGTCCTTGAACCGGTCGGGGGTGTTCTGATCATCGCCTCGGATGCGGGGCTGGCCCGGGACGCGGGCGCCGCGGGCGTTCACCTGGCGCGGGACGAGGCGCCACCGCGGGACCGTACGGGGCTCCTCGTCGGGCGGTCCTGTCACGATGCGGCGGAGCTGGCGGAGGCCGTGCGGCTGGGGGTCGGCTACGTGACGCTCTCCCCGGTGTACGCGACCGCGTCCAAGCCGGGCTACGGGCCCGCGCTCGGTACGGGCGGGCTGTCCGGACTCGTGCGCGACACGCCCGGATGCCCGCCGGTGTTCGCGCTCGGCGGGATCACCCCGGACCGGGCGGCGGCGTGCCGTTCGTCCGGGGCGTACGGGGTGGCCGTGATGGGCGCGATCATGGGCGCGGCCCACCCGGCGTGCGTCGCGGAGGCCCTGCTGCGCGGGGGATCCTGACACCGCGGCGGACCGTTCCATCCCGCTAATGTACGAAGATCCATAGAACCGCGGAGATGATCACCCACCCCTCCATTTCGTGATCATGATCATGGTTCTGACCTGCTAAAACGACGAAGGCTTGCGGCTCCCGCGAAGGTTGACATCGGCTTGATTACCGGTAGGTTGCTGACCAGTCCAGCACTGGACACCTGATCGGCCGGTCGGCCGGGTCCCGTTGGACGCTGCGCCGGAGTGGGGGTATCGGCGTACCCCCTCCATGAAAACCAGGCGTAGCGGGAGGCGGAGCGCCGGGCCGGGGATCCCGATCGGGCGGGGGGTTGGACCCGGGAAGGGCCCGGGCATCCAGTAGACAACGGCGTCTGAGCTCGCCGCCGACGAGACAGGCTCCGGTCCGAAGGGTGACCCGGGCCTCTTTCCGCGGCCTCCTCCGACCTCCCCGAAGCCGCACACGCGACCCTCCCCGCCGCCGGCATCCCGCACGCGGGCGGGGCATTGGTGCGGTCCGGCGTAACCGGACGGTAGTGTTCGTTGACCGCGGCTCCCGCGCCCGCAGCGGGCCCGCGTCGAATGAGACCGTACGGCGAAACGGGCAGGGGACGGTGGTGCAGGACATCGCGGCGGAGGACGCCCCACCGCCGGGCGTGGCGACGGGCCCGGCCACCGCGCGGGCGACTCCGCGCCGCCGTCGGCCCCCGTGGAAGCGCGCCCTGCTCGCCGCGGCCGGCGGCCTCGCCCAGTGCGCCGCGCTCCCGCCGGTCAACTGGTGGCCGCTCGCGCCCATCGGCGTCGCCTGCGTCGTCCTGGCCATCCGCGGCACCCGCTGGCGCGGCGGCGCCTTCGTCGGCCTGTTCGCCGGGCTCGGCCTCATGATCCCGATGCTGCAGTGGCTGCGCCCGGTCGGCTACGACGCCTGGGCCGCGCTCGGCTTCATCGAGTCGCTGTATTTCGTGCCCCTCGGCGTCGCCCTGGCCTACGCCACCCGGCTGCGCGGCTGGCCCGTGTGGGCGGCCGCCCTGTGGGTCGCCCAGGAGGCCGTACGCGGCCGGCTCCCGTACGGCGGGTTCCCCTGGGGCAAGCTCGCGTTCGGCCAGACCGACGACCTGCTGGCCCGGCTGGCCGCGCTGGGCGGCGCTCCGCTGGTGACGTTCGCGACCGCGCTGTCCGGCGGCCTGCTCGCGTACGCGGTCGTCCTCATCCGGCGCGCGCGGAAGAGGCCCGGCGCCGCGGTGAACCGGCGCCGCCTCACCGGCGCCGTCGCGGCGCTCGCCGGGGTCGTCGCCGTGCAGGTCTGCGGGCTCGCCGTGCCCATCGCCCAGGGCAGCGGCCACGACCACAACGTCGCCGTCGTCCAGGGCAACGTGCCGCGCTCCGGCCTGGACTTCCTCGGCCAGCGCGAGGCGGTGCTGCGCAACCACACCGGCGTGACCCAGTGGTACGCCCAGCGCGTCCGGGAGAAGAAGGCGCCGCGCCCGCAGCTCGTGATCTGGCCGGAGAACTCCAGCGACGTCGACCCCATGCTCGACCCCGGCGCGTACGACCAGATCCAGGCCGCGGTCACCGACATCGGCGCGCCGGTGCTGGTCGGCGCGCTGATCTCGCCGCGCCGCGCCGACGGCAGCGTGAACACCTCGGTCGTGGAGAACCAGGGCGTCGTGTGGGACCCCGTCACCGGCCCCGGCAAGTCCTACGCCAAGCGCCACCTGGTCGTCTTCGGCGAGTACATCCCGTACCGGACGTTCTTCCTGAAGTTCATCGGCCGCCTCGACCGTGTCGGGCAGGACAAGGTGCCCGGCCACCGCAGCGGCGCGCTGCGCATGGGCCCGGTCACCATCGGCGACGTCATCTGCTTCGAGGTCGCCTACGACGAGATCCCCCGCCAGGCCGTCAACGAGGGCGGCCAGATCCTCGTCGTGCAGACCAACGACGCGACGTACGGCCGCACCGGCATGCCGGAACAGCAGCTCGCCATCTCGCGGCTGCGCGCCGTCGAGCACGACCGCCCCGTGCTCGTCGCCGCCACCAGCGGGATCAGCGCGATCATCGCCCGCGACGGCCGCATCATCGACCGCTCGCGCGAGTTCACCCCCGACGTCCTCACCGCGAGCGTGCCCGCCATCGGCGACCGCACCATCGCCGACCGCATCGGCGCCGCCCCCGAGTGGGCCCTGACGGCTCTGGGCGTCGCCGCGGCCATCGGCGGGGCGTTCGCGGGGCGCCGGAAACGACAGGAAGCGCAGGCCTGAGATGGCAGACTCGGAAGGCTCGGGCGGCGTCGGGGGCGTGATCGTCATCATCCCGACCTACAACGAGTACCAGAACATCGAGATGATCGTCGGGCGCGTCCGCGAGTCCGTGCCCGACGCGCACATCCTCGTGGCCGACGACAACAGCCCCGACGGCACCGGCGCGATCGCCGACACCCTCGCCAAGGACGACGACCACGTCCACGTGCTGCACCGCGCGGGCAAGGAGGGCCTCGGCGCCGCCTACATCGCCGGGTTCCGCTGGGCGCTGGAACGCGGCTACGACGTCGTCGTCGAGATGGACGCCGACGGCTCCCACCAGCCCGAGCAGCTCCCGAACCTGCTGCGCGCGCTCGACTCGACCGCGCCCGCCGCCCGCGCCGACCTGGTGCTCGGCTCGCGGTGGGTGCGCGGCGGCCGGGTGCGGAACTGGCCGCTGAAGCGCGAGCTGCTGTCCCGCGCCGCCAACCTGTACGCCCGCGTCATGCTGGGCATCCCCGTCCGCGACGCCACCGGCGGCTACCGCGCGTTCCGCGCCGCCACGCTGAAGCGCATCGGGCTCGACGACGTCCAGTCGCAGGGCTACTGCTTCCAGGTCGACCTCGCGATGCGCACCCTCGACGACGGCATGCGCGTCCGCGAGGTGCCGATCACGTTCGTCGAGCGGGTGCACGGCGCCAGCAAGATGAGCAAGGACGTCTTCCGCGAGGCGCTGGTCCGCGTCACCCTGTGGGGCCTCGCCCGCCGCGGCGCGCAGCTCGCCGCCCTGCTCCGGGGCCGCCCGAGGCGCTGACCGTACGCCCCGGCCCGCCCGTACGCCCTCGGCCGTGGGCGAACGCGCGGCGGGAACGCGGGCGCCCGGGCACGCGTTGTGCCGGGTATGGGACTTGTCGTCGTCGCGCTGCTTCTGCTGCTGCCCGTGCTGGAGATCTTCGTCATCATCAGCGTCGGTTCGGCGATCGGCGCGTGGCCGACGTTCGCGCTCATCGTCGCGATCAGCCTCATCGGCGCGTGGCTGGTCCGGCGTGAGGGCCGCCGCGCCTGGAGCGCCCTGCGCGAGGCGGTGGCCACCGGCCGCCCGCCCGAGCGCGAGCTCGCCGACACACCGTTCCTGATGCTCGGCGGCGTCCTGCTGCTCATCCCCGGCTTCATCACCGACGTCGTGGGCCTCGTGCTGGTGCTGCCGTTCACCCGTCCGCTCGCCCGCCGCCTCGGCCACGCGTATCTCGACCGGCGCGCGCGCCGCCTGGGCGACATCCCCGCCGGGGTGACGGTCTACCCGGGCACGGTCATCGGCGACGAGGACCCGCCCGGGGGCCCCGACCGCCCCGGCTCAGGCCCGGTGATCCGCGGCGAGATCATCGGCGGCGAACCACCGGAACCGCGCGGCTGACGGCGATCAAGACACCGGGCGCCGGAGGGTTGGAATCGGCGCCGTCCGGGAATCTTGTCACGGTATCCAGCGTTGGTCATGGTGAACTACAGCGCCCCTGGGAGGCACCTGTCGATGGCCGAGCGAGCACTTCGCGGCACCCGGCTTGGGACCACGAGCTACGAAAACGACCGCAACACCGATCTGGCCCCGCGCCAAGAGGTCGCCTACGACTGCCCTAAGGGCCACCACTTCACCGTGCCGTTCTCCGCGGAGGCCGAGATCCCGGCGACGTGGGAGTGCCGCACCTGTGGTGCCGTGTCGATGCGCATCGACGGCGAGGAGCCGCAAGGCAAGAAGGGCAAGCCCCCGCGCACCCATTGGGACATGCTCCTCGAACGACGCTCCATCGACGACCTCGAGGACGTCCTCGCCGAGCGGCTCGCCGTCCTCCGCGCCCAGCGCGAGCAGGGCCACCAGCGTAAGAGCGCGTAGCCACCAGAGACCACGACGGCCGGGATCCCCAAACGGGATCCCGGCCGTGGCATGTCCGGCGCCTAGTCGGCGAGCCAGTCGAGGGCGACGGTGGTCATGCAGCGGATGCCGCTGACGATCGTCGGCTCGGGCTCGGGGGCGAAGAACGGCGAGTGGTTCGACGGGATCTCCTGGGTGACCCGGCCGCGCGCCTTCGCGTCGGCGTAGCGCTGCGGGTCCATGCCGCCGAAGAACCAGAACACCGACGGCACCTGGGCGTCCCTGCCGAACAGGCCGAAGTCCTCGCTGCCCATCACCGGGTCGGACTCGATGGTGTTCTCCGCGCCGAGCGTGTCGCGCAGCGCCGCGGCCACCCGCTCGGTGGCGGCCTCGTCGTTGACCGTGAGCGGGAAGACGTCGTACGGCTCGATCTCCGGGTCCTTCGGCGCGTCCGAGGCCGCCGACTCCGCCTTCACGATCCGGTCGATGGCGGCCAGCACCCGCTCCCGTACCGCCTCGTCGTACGTGCGGACGTTCAGCCGCAGCTCGGCCTCGGCCGGGATGATGTTGGACTTCGCGCCCGCCCGGATCGA
Organism: Streptosporangiaceae bacterium; assembly: GCA_036502625.1. Taxonomy (GTDB): domain Bacteria; phylum Actinomycetota; class Actinomycetes; order Streptosporangiales; family Streptosporangiaceae; genus DASXYG01. Next base: position 76,965 of record DASXYG010000074.1, on the reverse strand, counting down.
CCCCACCGTCAGCACGACCGTCTCACCGGCCGCGACCTCGCGAGACACGACCGTCTGCAGGCGCAGCACCGTGGACGCCGCCATGACCACCGGGTCGATGGTGGCCTCCGGGCGCGAGCCGTGGCCGCCGCGGCCGTGCAGGCGCACCCGGAGGCTGTCGGCGGCCGCCATGGTGGGGCCGCCGCGGTACTGCGCGGTGCCGACGGGGCCGGGCCAGACGTGCTGGCCGAGCGCGACGTCCGGGTGCGGGAAGCGGTCGAGGAAGCCGTCGTCGAGCATGGCGCGCGCGCCGCCGCCGATCTCCTCGGCGGGCTGGAACACCGCGACGACCGTGCCGTGCCAGTCGTCCCGCGCCTGCGTCAGCAGCGTGAGCGCGCCAAGGAGGCAGGTGACGTGCATGTCGTGGCCGCAGGCGTGCATCACGCCCACCTCGTGGCCGTCCGCGTCGGTGGCGGTGGCGGTGCTCGCGTACGGCAGGCCCGTCTCCTCGCGTACGGGCAGGGCGTCGAAGTCGGCGCGCAGCAGCACCGTCGGGCCGTCGCCGTTGCGCAGCACGCCGACCACGCCCGTGCCGCCGACGCCGGAGGTGACGTCCAGGCCCAGGCCGGTGAGGCGGCGCGCCACCTCCGCGGCCGTACGGTGCTCGGCGAACGACAGCTCCGGGTTGGCGTGCAGGTCGCGGTACAGCGCCCCGAGGTCGGGCAGCAGCGCGTCGGTGCCGCCGAGGATCTTCTCCGCCCGTGCGGACATGCGGGGTTCCCCCTTCGCGTGGTGATCTCTCCCGCGATCTTCTCCCACGCCGCCCCGGGTGGCCACACGTGACCCGCTGTGGATAACGAGTTGCGCCGTACGGCCCGGTTGGGTTCACTCGCACGGGTCGGCGATCGGAGGGGGAGCGGTGGGGCGGGCGGAGCTGATGCGGCGCGCGGTGGCCGCGGCGGTCGCGGTGGCGGCCGGCCACGGGGTGCGGTGCGCCGAGCCCGAGGTGCTGTCGGACCGGGCGAACGCGCTGGTGCGGCTGGGCCCGGCGCCGGTGGTGGCGCGGGTGGCCACGATCACCGGCCTCATGCGCCGCGGCGCGTACGACGCGCTGTGCCGCGAGGTCGCCGTCACGGGCTACCTGGCCGGGGTGGGCGCCCCGGTGGTGCCGCCCAGCGACGCGCTCCCGCCGGGGCCGCACATCCACGACGGCCTGACCGTGACCTTCTGGCCGTACGTCCCGCACGAGCCCGGCGCCGCGCCCTCGCCGGAGCGGTTCGGCGCGCTGCTGCGCGAGCTGCACACGGCGCTGGCCGGCTACCCCGGCGGGCTCGCCTACCTCGGCACGCCGTACGACGACATCGCCGTCATGCTCGGCGGCGCGGTGCCCGGCCTGACCGCCGAGGAACGCGCCGCCACGTCGCGCGCGTTCGAGAAGCTGCGCGCGGAGCTGGGGGAAGGCCCGGGGCGGCCGCTGCACGGCGACGCCCACCCCCGCAACCTGATGTCCACGCCGGGCGGCTGGCTGTGGAACGACTTCGAGGACACCTGCGCCGGCCCCGTCGAATGGGACCTGGCCTGCATGGTCGGCACGCGGCGGCTCGACGGGCGGGCCGCCGTGACCGCGTACGGCCGCGATCCCGACGACCCCCGCATCGCCGTGCTGCGCGAGCTGCGCGACCTCTACGGCGGGCTCTACAGCAGGCTGTCCGCCGCCTATCCCTGAGCGGCGGCCCGCTCGGCCCGCTCAGTCTCGGCGGGTGCGCGCTTCCCGGCGAACAGCGCGTCGAGGCCGAACTTCCCGGAGCCCGCCCCGGCGAGGAGCAGCGACGCGACGCCGAGGACGAGCACGAGCTCGAAGCCGCCCTTGTCGACGAACAGGCCGTTGCCGACGTGGACGGTCAGGAACGCGCCGGCCATGTCGAGGAACAGCAGGAGCCCGGCCAGCGGCACGGCCACGCCCAGCACCAGCGCGGCGCCGCCGAGGATCTCCACGACGATCGCGTACGCCGCGGAGATCGTGGGGGCGGGCACGCCCATCATCGTGAACGCCTTCGCGGTGCCGCCGATGCCGCCGCCGGACAGCTTCTGCCAGCCGTGCGCGATGAAGACGACGCCCACGCCGATGCGGGCGACGAGCAGCGCCGCGTCGGCGGCGCGCGGCGGGATGAACCGGTCCAGCATGAGGGGTCCCCGTTTCGGTCGCGGCGCGGCCACGTACGCCTGTCACGCTTCGTGTCCGCGCGTAACTTGAGCTTTCAAGAACCGGGACACTAGCAGAGTATTTGAGAGCTCAACAACCGCTACTATGGGGCGCGTGGGTGAACCGAGGTGGCTCAACGACGACGAGCAGCGCACCTGGCGCGCGTTCCTCAGCGCCAGCCAACTGCTGATCGACCAGCTCGACCGCGAGCTCCAGCGCGACGCGGACATGCCGCACGCCTACTTCACGATCCTCGTCGTGCTGTCGGAGTCGCCGGGCCGGAAGCTGCGGATGGGGGAGCTGGCCGAGCTCACCTGGTCCTCGGCCAGCCGCCTGTCCCACGCGGTGACCCGCCTGGAGCAGCGCGGCTGGGTGCGGCGCGCGGAATGCGCGTCGGACAAGCGCGGCCACCTCGCCGAGATCACCGACCTCGGCATGCGCGTGCTGGAGGCCGCGGCCGAGGACCACGTCACCGGTGTCCGCGCGCACCTCTTCGACCTGCTGACCGACGAGCAGGCGGCGCGGCTGCGGGAGATCAGCGAGGTGATCCTCGGCCATCTCGGCGAGCACCACCCCGCCGCCGTACGCCGCGCCCGCTCCACCGGCGAGCCCGAGGACTAGCCAGCTACGGCAGCCGGCTCCCGCACGGCGCCGGCGCCCGGCCAGCGCAGCGTGCCCGGCATGAGCCGCTCCGCGCGGATGCTCGGCATCGGGCTTGCGGACACGACCTGCTTGTACACCGCGGCGGTGCGGCCGGTCAGCACGCGCTCGGACGGGGTGTCGTCGCGGTGCATGAACTGGATGAGCGCGTCGCCGCGGCCCAGGCTGACCGGGCGGTGCATGAAGCCGAAGTCGAACGGCTCGGGGGTGCGGCCGCGCAGCTCGGCGTTGACGACGTCCGCGGCGTGCGCGCCCGCGGGCAGCCCCGCCTGGCAGGTCATCTGGTACGCCGCGCCGCTGGCCAGCGGCGGCGGGGACACCGCGTCGCCGATCGCCAGCACCGTCGGGTCGGTCACCGAGCGGAGGGTGGCGTCCGTGACGACCGAGCCGCGCGCGTCCGTCGCCAGCCCGGCGTCCGCGGCCAGCGGCGAGGCGACGAAGCCGCCGCACCAGACGGCCAGGTCGAACGGGACGTCCGCGCCGTCGCCGAGGTCGAACCCGTCCCGGCGCACCGCCTCGATCCGTACGTCGTCGACGACCTCGACCCCGAGCCGCCGCAGCGACCCCGCCAGGTACTCCCGCCCCGCGGCGGACATCCAGTCGCCGAGCACGCCGCCGGTGACCAGCCGGACCCGCAGGTCGCCCCGCGCGCAGGCCAGCTCGGTGGCGGTCTCCAGGCCGGTCAGGCCGCCGCCGCCGACCGCGACCACCGCGCCGGCGGGCAGCGCGCGCCACGCGTCGCGCAACCGCTGCGCGGCGCGCGGGTTGGACAGCGTGTGCGCGTGCTCCGCGACGCCGGGGGTGCCGTCCACGCGCACGGTGCTGCCGGTCGCCAGGATGAGCCTGTCGTACCGCAGCTCCCGCGTACGGCCGCCGTCGGCGAGGCGCACGGCGCCGCGGCCGGTGTCGATCTCGGTGGCCCAGCCGCGCTCGACGGCCACCCGCCGGCCGGTCAGCTTGTCCAGGTCCGGGGAGGCGATCTTCTGGCCGGTGGCGATCTGGTGCATGCGCAGCCGCTGGGTGAGCACGCCGTCGGCGGTGACCAGCGTGACCCGCGCGCGGCGCCCGGCACGCCCGGCGAGGCGGACGGCGGACAGCGTCCCGGCGTAGCCGCCGCCGACGATGACGATGTGCTGTGTGGTGTTCGTCGTGTTCATGCGGCAAGGACGACACGGGCCGCCGGTGTGTGACGGCGCCTGCCGTACGGCCCCGGTGGCGGCTGTCACACTTGGAGGCCCAGCGTCGTCCTTGATGGGTGCGAATGGACGAGACGACCAACGAGTCGACCAACGAGGCGGCGGTCGAGGCCGCCTGGCGCGCCCACCACAAGGTGCTGATCGACGTCGCGTACCGGCTGCTCGGCAGCGTGTCCGAGGCCGAGGACGCCGTGTCGGAGGGGTTCGCCCGGCTGGCCCGCGAGAACGTCGCCGCCATCGATGACGTCCGCGGCTGGCTGGTCGTCGTGGTCAGCCGCGTCTGCCTGGACCAGCTCGGCTCCGCGCGCAAGCGCCGCGAGGCGTACGTGGGCACCTGGCTGCCGGAACCGGTGCTGACCGGCGACGACGCCGACCCGGCCGAGCGGATCACGCTGGACGACTCGGTGCGCATGGCGCTGCTGGTCGTGCTGGAGCGGATGGCGCCCGCCGAGCGGGTCGCGTTCGTGCTGCACGACGTGTTCCAGTACGACTTCGCCGAGATCGCCGAGATCGTCGGCCGCAGCTCGGCGGCGTGCCGCCAGCTCGCCAGCCGGGGGCGCCGCCGCGTGCGCGCGGAGCCCGGCGCGGTGTTCGACGTGGACCCCGCGCGCGAGGAGGCGGTGGCGCGCCGGTTCCTGGCCGCCGCGGCCGGCGGCGACGCCGAGGGGCTGCTGCGCCTGCTCGACCCGGATGTCGTGCTGCGCGCCGACGGCGGCGGGCTGGTCGTGGCGCCGCACCGGCCGGTCACCGGCGCGGAGCCGATCGTCAAGATCATCGCCCGCGGCTTCCGGCAGTACCCCGGGATGTCGGCGGTGTACGGGCGGCTCAACGGCGGGCCCGGCATGGCCGTCTACGACGCCGACGGCACGCTGATCACCGTCGCGGCGCTGACCGTACGCGACGGCCGCATCCACGCCGTGGACCTGATCGCCAACCCGGAGAAGCTGGCGCGGCTCGCGTCGTAACGCCCGGCGCGCTCAGAGCTTCGCGGGGACGTCGTTGCCGACGGCGCGGATCGCGCGCTCCAGGTTCACCAGCGCGAGGCCGGCGAACCCGACGACGAAGAACGCCACCAGGGTGATGATCGCCGAGCGGTAGCTGCCGGTGAACTGGAGGGTCAGGCCGAACACGAACGTGCCGAGCCAGCTCGTGCCCTTGTCGCTGATCTGGTAGAAGCCGAAGTACTCGGCCTCCTTGCCCTTCGGGATCAGGTGGGAGAACAGCGACCGCGACAGCGCCTGCGTGCCGCCCAGGACGATCGCGATGCCCGCGGCCAGGGCGTAGAACTGCCACGCCTTGCCGACCTGCAGGGCGTACGCGCAGCCGATCAGCGCCGCCCACACGACCAGGCTGCCCAGCACCACGCGCTTCGCGCCGTAGCGCGCGGCGAGGCGGCCGAGGCCGAGCGCGCCGCCGAACGCCACGAACTGCACCATGAGGATGGCGCTGATCAGCGTGGTCTGGCCCAGCTTGAGCTCCTGCGCGCCGTACGTCGCGGCGAGCGCGATGACGGTCTGCACGCCGTCGTTGTAGATGAGGTAGGCGCCGAGGAAACCGAGGGTCAGCGGGTAGGCCCGCATGCCCTTGAGCGTCGCCCAGAGCTGGCGGAAGCTCTGCCGCAGCGCCGGGGTCAGCGCGCCGGCGGCGGCCGAGGTGTCGTCGCGGCGCAGCAGGCGCAGCGGGATGATCGTGAACAGCGCCCACCACACGCCCGCCGAGCCGAGGCAGATGCGCACGGCGTCGCCGGTGCTCACGCCGAGGGAGTCGTGCAGCGTGAACAGCACGAGGTTCAGCGCGAGCAGCAGCCCGCCCCCGATGTAGCCGGTCGCCCAGCCGCGGGTCGAGAGGCCGTCGCGGTCGTCGGCGGACGCGAGGTCGGGGATGTAGGAGTAGTAGACGGTGATGGACGCGCCGAACGCCATGTTCGCCACCAGGAACAGCACGCCGCCCAGGAGGTAGGCGCCGCCGGTGCAGAAGAACAGCCCGGCGGTGCACAGCGCGCCGGCGTAGGCGAACACCGCGAGGAGCAGCTTCTTCCGCCCCGAGTGGTCGGCCACCGCGCCCACCGCGGGCAGCAGCACGACCTGCAGGATCACCGACAGCGAGACGACGTACGGGTAGAAGGACTCGGCGCGGACCGGGATCCCTAACGGGTGGACGAAGTCGCCCGCGCCCGCGGCGGTCTTCGCGATTCCCGTGAGGTACGGCCCGAGGAAGACCGACAGGACCGTGGTGTGGAACACCGCGTTGGCCCAGTCGTACATGTACCACCCGCGGCGCTCGCGGCGCAGCGCGGGCGGCACCTCGGGGAGCTCGGCGGCCGGCGCGGTCACGGTGCGGGCTCCCCGGCGTCGATGGTGCGCGGATGCCACTGGCCGCGCTCGATCAGGACGTCGCGCAGCGCGGCGGGGTCGTCGGTCATGATGCCGTCGACGCCGAGGTCGAGCAGGCGGCGCATCTCCACCGGGTCGTCGATCGTCCAGGCGTGCACCTGCATGCCGTGGGCGTGGGCGGCGCGCAGCAGCGACGGCGTGATCACCGCGACCGCGCCGTAGAACGGCGGCACCTGGACACAGCCGGCGGTGAACCTGGCCAGCGGCGCCAGCGACGCGAACAGCGACGTGATCTTCAGCGCGGCCACGCCCGAGCGCGTCAGGGACGTGCACACCCCCGGGCCGAGCGCGGCGCGGACCTGGCGCAGCCGCCCCTGGGAGAACGACGCGACGCATACCCGCTCGCGCGCGCCGGTGCGGTCCAGCGCGCGGGCGAACGGCGCGATGGCCGCCGCCTCCTTGACGTCGATGTTGAACCGGACGCCGGGCCACGCGGCGAGGACGTCTTCGAGCAGCGGGAGCGGCTCGGTGCCGAGCACGCGGGCCTTCGCGACCTCGCGGTAGGGCAGCGCGGAGACCGGGCCGCGCAGGTCGGTGAGGCGGTCGAGCGTGTCGTCGTGGAAGACCACGAGCTCGCCGTCGGCCGTGGCGTGCACGTCGGTCTCGATATAGGCGAAGCCGAGCCGCGCGGTGCGCTCGAAGGCGCGCATCGTGTTCTCCGGGGCGCCGATGGCGCCGCCGCGATGCGCGAACGCGAGCGGGCGCGGGTGGTCGAGGTAGGGAAACCGCACGTGCCGAGTATGCCGGTCGCCGCCGACGCTCCGGTACGACCCGGCGAACGATTCCCTAACGCTTGGCCCCAGTTCGCGGCGCGTTCGGCCCGTACGGCTCAGGTGATCGGCACGGCCGTGCCGCCGACGCTGACCCGGCCGCCGTCGGCGAGCGTCACCGTCAGCAGGCTGGGCCGCCCCATGTCGGCGCCCTGGTGGATGGTCACCGCGCCGGACGCCGGGAACAGGCCGAGGTCGCGGAGGTAGCCGCCGAACGCGGCCGCCGCCGCGCCGGTCGCGGCGTCCTCGACGACGCCGCCGGGCGGGAACGGGTCGCGGGCGTGGAAGACGGTCGCGCTCTCCCGCCAGACGAGCTGCACGGTCGTCCAGGCGCGCTCGGCCATGACGGCGTCGAGCGCGGCGTAGTCGTAGTCGAGGTCGGCGAGCCGTTCGCGGGTGGCGGCGGCGAGCACCAGGTGCTCGTTGCCCCCGAACGCGACGTGCGGCGGGAACGACGCGTCGAGGTCGGCGGCCGGCCAGCGCAGCGCGCCGAGCGTCGTGGACAGCTCGGCCCCGGTCGCCGGGCGGGTGTGCGTGGGGACGCTGGTGAGCGTCGCGACGGGCGGCGCGCCGTCGGCCGCGGTGGTGGCAAGGGCGATCGGTCCGGCGGCCGTGCGCAGGCTCAGCGTGCCCGCGCCGTGCCGCTCGGCGTACGCCACGCCGAGCGCGATCGTGACGTGGCCGCAGAAGTCGACCTCGGCGCGCGGGCTGAAATAGCGGACGACCAGCGTCCCGTCGGCGTCGCGGCCGGTCACGAACACGGTCTCGGAGTAGCCGACGTCGGCGGCCACGGCGAGCATCGCGTCGTCGGACATGCCGCGGGCGTCGAGCACCACGCCGGCGCGGTTGCCGCCCGACGGGTCGGAGGAGAACGCGGTGTACCGCAGGATCTCGGTCATGGACCCGATTCTGCCGTGGACCGGCGCGGCGTACGCACGCGGGCCGCGCGGCGTGTTTGCGCCGCGGGTGCCGGTGCGCGACGATCGCCGGTGACAGCGAGGGCGGAGCAGGGGGCGCGATGGCCGGCAAGGGCGGCGACCACCCGTTCGCCACGGGCCTGGTGTACGTCGTGGGCCTGGTGATCGCGGTGTTCGTCATCGGGCGGCTGACGCATACGGACCTCCTCGGGCTGGCGCGCGACGGGTCGAGCGCGCTGAGCCGGGCGCTCGGCGGCGGCAAGGCGTCCTCGGCGGACCTGCGCGACGTCAAGGTCGCGAAGCCGGGGAGCGCGTCCGGCTACGGCCTGTCGAAGTTCCCGGACGCCGACAGCGACGCCAACGGCTGCCCGACCCGCGACGACGTCCTCGGCCGCGACCTCTCCGGCGTCAAGCGGCACGGGCCGTGCACGGTGGCGTCCGGCACGCTGACCGATCCGTACACCGGCCGCAGCGTCGCGTACATCTCCGGCCACGCGGACACGGTGCGCATCGAGCACGTCGTGGCGCTGCGGACCGCCTGGCGGTCCGGCGCGTCCGGCTGGGGCCAGGACCGGCGGACGCGCTTCGCCAACGACCCCGACACATTGCTGGCCGTCGACGCCACGGCGGCGCGCGACCGCGCCGGGCGCGGCCCGGGGGAGTGGCGCCCGTCGCCCCGCTACCAGTGCGCCTTCGCCCAGCGCTACGTCACCACCCTGCACGACTACGGGCTCACCGTGACCAAGGCCGACCACGACGCGCTGGCCACCATGCTCGGCCGCTGCTGAGGCGCGTTCTCGCCGGCGACGGATGCGGGCGCACGGCGGCTGTGTCACGATGTATCGCGTGAAGCTACTCATCCGTGTCGTGATCACCGCGGTGGCGCTGTGGGTCGCGACCCTGCTGGTGTCCGGAATCGAGGTGCAGACCTCGGACACGGCCACGAAGATCCTGACGCTGCTGGTCGTCGCGGTGATCGTGGGCGTGATCAACGGCGTGCTGAAACCGATCATCAAGACGGTCGGCTGCGCGTTCTACGTGGTGACGCTGGGGCTGCTCGCGCTGGTCGTCAACGGCCTGCTGCTGTGGCTGGCCAGCTACGTCTGCGGGCTGCTGACGCTGCCGTTCCACATCACCGGGTTCTGGCCGGCGCTGTGGGGCGCGCTCATCGTGGGCATCGTGAGCTGGCTGCTCAACCTGTTCGTGTCCGACGACGACAACCGCTGAGGCCGAAACGCGCGGGGCGCCCCGGGGGAGACCCGGGACGCCCCGCACGTACGTGCGCGGGCGGTGGCCTACACCAGCACCTTCGCCAGCTCGCGCCACTCCGCGCGGGCGAGCCGGTCGTCCTCGGTGAGCACCTGCACGGCCACGTGGTCCGCGCCGGCGTCGTGGTGCGCGCGGATCCGCTCCGCGATGTCGTCCGGGCTGCCCCACGCGATCAGGGCGTCGACCACGTCGTCGCTGGCCGCCTCGATCTCCGCGTCGGGGAAGCCGAGCCGGCGGAGGTTGTTCACGTAGTTCGGCAGCCGGAGGTACGTACCGGCGACCTTCGCGCGGCCGAGCGCACGCGCGCGTACGGGATCGGTGTCGAGCACCACCTTCTGCTCCGGCGCCAGCAGCGGCCCGTCGCCGAGGATCTCCCGCGCCTCGCGGGTGTGCTCGGGGGTGGTGAGGTACGGGTGGGCGCCGAGCGCGCGCTCACCGGACAGCCGGATGGTGCGCGGCCCGAGCGCGGCGATCACCCGCTCGTCCACCGGGACCGGCGTGGCCGCGGCGTCGAGGCCGTCGAGGAACTCCACGACCTTGCTGTACGGCTTGGTGTACGCCTGGTCGGTGACCGCCTCGACGATCGGGCCGTGGCTGGCGCCGATGCCCAGCAGGAACCGCCCCGGGTGCGCGGCGGTCAGCGCCGCGGTGTGCGCGGCCATGTCCTCCGGCGACTCCAGCCAGACGCTGGCGATGCCGGTGGCGACGGGGATGCGCCGCGACGCCCCGAGCAGGTCGCCGAGGAGGTCCCAGATGCCGTCGCCCCGCCCGAGCCACAGCGCGCCGTAGCCGAGGTCGTCCAGTTCGGCCAGGGCCTCCCGCCCCTCGGCGCCGCGCCACACCGGCGACCCCGTCCAGATGCCGACCCGTCCCACATTGACCGCCATACGATCCTCCACATCCGTTAGTGATCGTGTCGCTTCCCGGCGTACCCGAACACGGCCGGGCGTCCCGCTATGCCCCGCGCCGCCGATGCCCGCGCGTTCACACCGGGCGTCCCGGATTTACGCCCGGGTCACCGGCGGGCAGCGGCCGCGCAACACCGCTGCCTGACGCTGAGGCCATGAACGAGACCACGATCCGGGCCACGGAACACACCGACGACGAACCCACCGCACGGGCGGAACGCCGCGCGGCGCGCGGCCACGCGCCGCCGCTGTGGCGCGAGGCCGCCGAGATCGGCGCGATCCTCGTCGCCGCCGGCGGCGCGCACGCCCTGACCGGTGCGCTCGGCCACCGCGCGTACGGCGGATGGCTGCTGGTGGCCATCGGGGCGGTCATGCTGGGCGCCGCGCTGACCGGGCGGCGCGTCCTGCACCGCCGCGACGCGCGGGGCTGACGCTAGGGCTTGGCCCATTCACGGCGGCGGGCCTCCGACAGGGCCACGGCGGTGGCCACCGCGACGTTGAGTGAGCCGACGCGGCCGATCTGGGGGATGTAGGCCGTGGCGTCGGCGGCGGCGAGCAGGGCGGGGGAGCAGCCGTGGTCCTCGCCGCCGACGGCCAGGCAGACGTCGCCGTCGAGGGCGGCCTCGTGCAGCGGGCGGGCGTCGGCGGTGAGCTCGACGGCGACCACGGCGAAACCTCCGGCGTGGGCCGCGGCGACGGCCTCGGCGCTGGTCGGGAGCTTGTCCCAGGGGACGAGGCGCTCGGTGCCGAGGGCCGTCTTGCGGGTGCTCGGGTTGTTGGGCGTGGTGGCGTTGCCGGTGAACCAGATGTGCGTCACGCCGAACGCGGCGGCCGAGCGGACGATCGACCCGATGTTGAACGGCTGCGTCACCGACTCCACCAGCAGCGCGACGCGGCCCTCGGTGCGCCGCCGCCAGTCGCGGTTCAGCCGCTTCACGTCGGTGGGGCGGAGCTGGCGGCGCGGGTCGGCGGCCTTCGGGGTGCTCATCGCGCGGCCTCGGCGCGGGCGGCGACGCGCAGCACGCGGTAGCCCGTACGGGAGGCGACCCGCTCGGCGGGGTAGCCGCGGCCGGACAGCCAGGCCTGCAGGGAGTCGGCGCCGAGGTGGCGGTGCACGACCAGGTGGGCGCGGCCGTCCGGGGTGAGCCGGTCCAGCCAGGTGGTGAGCAGGTCGTGCATCGCGGCCTTTCCGATTCGTACGGGCGGGTTGGACCAGATGGCGGCGAACCGCAGCCCGGCCGGGATCTCCGGTGTCAGGACGAACCTTACGTTGTCAAGGCGCGCGGTCGCGGCGTTCCGCCGCGCGAGGTCCAGGGCGCGCTCATTGACGTCCAGGCCCCAGGCCGTAAGGGCGGGGGCCCGGCTCGCGGCGGTCAGCGCGATCGGGCCGTAGCCGCAGCCGAGGTCGAGGAGGTCGCCGCCGGCCGGGGGCGGCGGCACGGTCTCCAGGAGGACGCGGGTGCCGGGGTCGACGCGGTCGGCGGAGAACACGCCGCTGTCGGTGGCCAGCTTGAGGTGCAGGTCGGGCAGCACGAGGTCGACCTGGTTCGGGCGGCTCGCCGCCCCGGGCCGCGCCGCGAAGTACTGCTCTCCCACGACGTACGAACCTACCAACGGCGGCGGTGTCCCCTGGCCGGGCGCCGGCTCAGCCGCGCCCGCGGATGAAGGCGATGGCGGCGATCGCCAGCACCGGGATGGCGAAGAGGAAGTAGACGGAGAAGCGCAGCGCGAGGAACAGCACGCCTACGGCGGCGAGGAGGAGGACGACGCGCGCGACCATGTCTCAGTTATGGCGTACGCGCGGCCCCGGGGCAAGCCGGAGGTCACAGCTCGCGGCGCATGGCCGTGCGTGGCCACCGGTCGAGGCCGTGCCGCCCCTCCTCCGTGCGGACCGCCCGCAGGCCGGGGGACAGCTCGGTGTCCGGCACCGCGCGGAAGCCGAGGCGGGCGTAGTACGGCGCGTTCCACGGCACGTCGACGAAGGTCGTCAGGGTGAGCGCGGTGAGGCCGCGGTCGCGCGCCCAGTCGGCGACGTGCGCGATCAGCTCGGCGCCGACGCCGCGCCGCGCGCTGCCGGGGTGGACGGAGATCTGCTCGATGTGCGCGCCGCCGTCGATGACGTCGACGAGCACGAACGCGATGGGGGTGCCGTCGTCGCCCGCGGTGACCCAGGCGCGGCCGCCGGCCTGGTAGGCGGCGAGGGTGTCGAGGGTGGGCGGGTCCTCGTCGGCGATCTCGGCCATGCCGATGTCGGCGAAGACGCGTCCGGACGCGAGTTCGATGGACTGGACGCGGGCGAGCTCGTCGGCGCCGAGCTTCCTGATGGTCACCCGGGCATTGTGCCGCGCCCGTGGGCCGCCTGTGGGTAACCCCGCTGGGTGATGACCGCGAACGGACCGTAGTACCCGCCATGACCTGCTGATACACCGGTTATCCACAGAGAAGATCACAGTGTGTGGACAATGTGTGTTAGAAGATCACGGCGGGTACGGTCGTACGGCTCAGGGCAGCCGCTGGAACCAGATCAGCGAGAACATCGCGGAGATCAGCGCGAACAGCAGCCCCACGCCGGCGAACCCGGCGGCGATCTCCTTGAACTCGGTGCGGTGGCCCAGCGAACGGCCGATGTCCTTGTAGACGGCGTCGAGCTTCTGCACGGACTCGGCGCGGTAGGCGTGGCCGTGGGTGCCCTCGGCGAGCGTGCGCAGCGCCTCGGGGTTCACGGTGACGGGCACCTGCTGGCCGTCCTGCTCGATGGTGCCGGAGTCGGTGCCGTACGCGATGGTCGACACCGGCACCTTGGCCTGCGTGGCGGCGTCGACGGCGCTGGAGATCGACCGGCCCACGGTGTTGTCGCCGTCGGACAGCAGCACGATCGCCGAGGGCGGCGGCTTCTCCTTGGCCTGGGCGTCGAAGTTGCGGATGTCGTCCAGCGACTTGAACACCGCCTCGCCGATGGCGGTGGAGTTGACGAACTGCAGGCCGTCCACGGCGCGCTTCACCGACTCGTGGTCGTACGTCGGCTGCTGCTGCGACTGGGCGTAGCCGCCGAAGGAGACCAGCCCGATGTTGAACCGCTCGGGGATCTGGTCGACGAACTTCTTCGCCGCGGTCTGCTCGGCGGCCAGCCGGTTCGGCGGCACGTCGGTGGCCTTCATCGACGGGGAGACGTCGATCGCGATGATGATCGTCGCGCGGTCCTGCGGCACCTGGACCGGGCTGGCCGGCCGCGCCCACGCGGTGACCATCACGAACAGCGCCAGGATGAAGCAGCCCGCCGGCACGTGGCGGCGCCAGCCCGGCCGCTTCGGCGCCACCTGGTCAAGCAGCGACAGGTTCGTGAACCGCACGGCGTAGCGCTTGCGGCGGACCTGCAGGAACACGTACACGCCGACGAGGACGAGCAGCGCCAGCAGCGTCCAGAACCGTTCGGGTGCCAGGAACTTGATGCCCCAGATGGTCATCGGTGGGTTTTCCTCGTCTTCATCTTCGTCACACGGCCCCGGCGTTGGGGCGTACTTGGCGGTGCGCGACGCGGCGCTGCTGCATCACGAAGCGCGCGATGTCGAGCACCCAGTCGCGGTCGGTACGGAGGACCAGGTGGGGGACGCCGCAGCGGCGCAGCGCCTTGGCGGTGGCGGCGCGCTGCGCGGCGGCGAGGCGCGCGTACTTCTCGCGGACGTCGGAGGAGAGGTACACCTCGCGGTCGTCGCCGGACTCCGGGTCGGTGAGCGTCACCAGGCCGACGTCGGGCAGCTCGAGCTCGCGCGGGTCGACGATCTCGACGGCGAGCACCTGGTGGCGGACGGCGAGCTGGCGCATGGGCCGCTCCCAGGCGCGGATGTGCGCGGAGTCGGCGCCGGTGTCCTTGTCGGCCTCGAGGAAGTCGGAGACGACGACGCGCATGCCGCGTTTCGGGCGGCTGCGGACGAGGCCGCGCAGCGCGTCGGCGAGCACCGGGTCGGGCGCGTCGGCGGGGGTGCGCGGCATGTTGAGCACCGCCTGGAGCAGCGCGAACAGCGCCGGCTTGCCGGACCTGGACGGGAAGCGGCGCGTCTTGCCGTGGTGCAGGACGTACGCGCCGAAACGGTCGCCGAGCCGCGCGGTGAGGAACCCGACGGCGGCCAGCGAGGCGACAGCGAGGTCGCGCTTCTCCATGGCGGCGGTGCCGAAGTCCATGCTGGCGGACAGGTCGAGCAGCGCCCACGTTTCCAGCTCGCGGTCGGCGATGAGGTCGCGGACGTGCGGGACGGTCGTACGGGCGGTGACGTTCCAGTCCATCCAGCGGACGTCGTCCTCGCCGGGCTGGTAGACGCGCGCCTCGGCGAGCTCGCTGCCGGGGCCGGGGAGCAGCCCCATGTGCTCGCCGTGGAGCAGGCCGTCGAGGCGGCGTAGGACCTTCAGCTCCATCCGGCGCAGGGCGTGCTCGGGCGCGAGACTGGAGACGGTGACGTGGCGCTTTGCTGGATCGCTCATCGTGATCGGCCTCGGGGTGTCAGGCGGGGTCCGGCTGCGGGTGGCCGACGCCGGTGGCCCCGGCCTGCGGCTTCTTCCACACGACCCGGGGCGGTGGGACGGCGCCGAGGACGCGTTCGACGACGTGGCCGGTGTCGACGCCGTCGGCGAGGGCGTCGAAGGACAGCACGATGCGGTGGCCCATGACGTCGCGCGCGACGTCGCGTACGTCGTCGGGCAGGACGTAGTCGCGGCCGCGGATGAGCGCGAGGGCGCGGGCGGCGGAGACGAGGCCGAGGGTGGCGCGCGGGCTGGCGCCGATCTCGATGACGCTGCGCATCTCGGCCAGGCCGTACTGGTCGGGCTCGCGGGTGGCCATGACGAGGCGGACGACGTAGTCGGCGACGAGCTGGTGCACCGAGACGTGCTCGGCGGCGCGCTGGAGCTCGCTGAGGGAGTCGAGGTCGAGGACCTCCTCGGGCTCCGGCGGGTCGACGCTCATGCGCTGGAGGATCTCCAGCTCCTCGTGCGCCTGGGGGTAGGTGACGTCGATCTTCATGAGGAAGCGGTCGCGCTGCGCCTCGGGGAGCTGGTAGACGCCCTCGGACTCGATGGGGTTCTGGGTGGCGATGACGATGAACGGCTTCGGCAGGGGATAGGTGGTGCCGGCCAGGGAGACCTGCCGCTCGGCCATGACCTCCAGCAGCGCCGACTGCACCTTCGCGGGGGCGCGGTTGATCTCGTCGGCGAGGACGAAGTTGGCGAACACCGGGCCGAGCTCGACGTCGAACTTCTCGCTTGACGGGTGGAAGATGCGGGTGCCGACGATGTCGGACGGCACGAGGTCGGGGGTGAACTGCAGGCGGGTGAAGGTGCCGCCGATGACCTTGGCCATGGTGCCGACCGCGAGGCTCTTGGCGACGCCGGGGACGCCCTCGAGGAGGCAGTGGCCCTTGGCGACGAGCGCGACCAACATCCGCTCGACCATGTGCTCCTGGCCGACGATGACCCGCTTGACCTCGTTGGCGGTGTCGCGGAGCAGCGCCGATACGTGCGGCGAAATCTCGTTGTCGTCTGGGGCCGTCACGTCGTCCTCGTCTTCCTCTTCGGTCCTCGGATCGGGTGCGCGGCGGTCGTGGTCCGCGAACGCATCATCGCAGTCCATTGTGGGCCCGTTACCCACCGCCGTACGCCCCGGTTTGTACGCCGTGGTTTGTGTGACGCGGCGCGGCGTCGAACGGTTCTATGCCCGTTAAGGTGGGTGCGCCAGGCGAGGTTACCCGTAGGGGAGGGCACCCATGCCGAGTCCGCTCCAGGCCGGCGATCCGCCGCAGTTGGGGGTCTACCGGCTGACGGGCCGGCTCGACGAACGTCCCGCGGGCATCGTCTACCTCGCGGTCGACCCGTCGGGGCGGCAGGTGTCGCTGGCCCTGCTGCACCGCGGCGCGGCCACCGACGCCGCGGCGCGCGACCGCTTCCGCGCGGCGATCGTCAACGGCGAGGGCCTGGCGTGGATCCCGCCGCAGATCGTGGCCGCCGAGCCGGACGGGCGCACCCCGTGGGTGGCGACCGCGTACGGCGCGGACGACCCGGGCGCGGCGGTGTTCCTCGAACCGGTCGCGGTCGCGGGAAGCACCCCGCCGCCGGCGTACGGGCCGGGTTTCCAGCACTACTGGGCCGGCGACCAGCGCCCGGCGGCGCCGCCGCCGGGGTGGGGCTTCAATACAGGGCTGCCCGGCGACTCGGCCGCGGTGACGCGGAAGGGCCCGCGGTGGTCGCTGGTGGCCGGGGTCGTGACGCTCGGCGTGCTGGTCGTGGTGCTGATGGTGCTGCTCGTGTCGCTGGTGAAGTCGGGCAAGCCGGTGGCGGCCGCGCCGACGGGCGCGCCCACGACCTCCGTGCCGTCGCCGTCGCCGTCGGCGTCGTCGAAGCAGCCGGGCGCGCAGCCCACGGCGACGGGGGTCCCGCACGGGAAGGTGCCGTTCAGCAGCGCGAAGGTGAAGGGCCCGACCTGGAAGAAGGGCGACAAGACCTACCTGATGAAGCTCCCGGAGATCGGGCTGGTGTTCCGTACGGCCCCGAAGTGGGGGTGCATGCGGTCGAGCAGCGCGACGCCGCCGAACATCCGGTGGACCTGCATCGACGAGGGCGGGTCGATGACGGGCGCGTCGCTGACGGTGGAGCTGCGCACCTGTGACAACGGCTGCCCGGCGTCGGCGCAGAAGGCGGCGCGCAAAGAGGTGTCGCCGCAGGGCACGTGGACGCTGACGGACCACGTGACGAGCTACTCGCAGTGGACCGACGGCGGCGACCAGAAGATGATGATGCTGCACTTCTACCACCAGGAGAACGAGCGCAAGGGCGTCAACGCCGAGGTGATCGCGCTGGGCGTGGCCGGCAAGCCGAGCCAGACCGACACCATCTGGAAGACGCTGAACGACATCCGCGCGAACACGCCGTAGCCGGGGCGCGTCGCCGTCCGTACGGGCGGGTGACCTGGTGTTTGATCTTCGGCTCTTCCGCTTCCCGAATGCGGGTGTTACGCTGGCTCGCGCCGTTGGTTAATCGTTTAAATAGTCGATTCCCGAACGCGTTCCTGGAGCGGTGCCATGGCCGTGCGCCTGCGTGATGTCGCCTTGGCGGCCGGGGTGTCGACCGCGACCGTTTCCCTGGCATTATCGGGCAATCCCCGAATTTCCGCGGAGACGGCGGCGCGGGTCGTCGAGGTGGCCGACCGGCTCGGTTATCGGCCGCACGCCGGCGCGCGTTCCCTCCGTACGGATTCCACCGGATCTTTGGGCCTCGTGGTCGGCGATGTGGCGAATCCGTTCTTCGCCGAACTGGCCGGCGAGATTCAGCGCGCCGCGGCGCGCGCCGGATTCTCGATTGTGTTGTGCAATTGCGACGAGGACGCCGCGCGGCAGGACGAATACGTGCGGTCGCTGCTCGCCGGGCGGCAGGTCGACGGCATCATCCTGGTGCCGACGGCCGCGCTGACACCGGGGCTGCGCATGGCCGGTGCGGCGCGCGAGCGCGTGGTGTTCCTCGACCGGCCGCTGGAGGTGGCCGGCGACGGCGAGGCCGAGCGCCACCTGGCGGGCTGCCCGGTGGTGCGGTGCAGCCCCGTGCGGGCGTTCGCCGACACGGCGGCGCTGCTGTACGACCTGGGCCACCGGCGGGTGGGCGTGATCGCGCCGCCGCTGGAGACGCTGATCGGCCGCGAGCGGCGCGACATGCTGCTCGGCGCGCTGGCCGCCGCGGGCATCGCCGCCGACGGCGTACGGGTCGTGGCCGGGGACTTCCGGCAGGACAGCGGGCAGCGGGCGATCGCCGGGCTGCTCGACGCCGGCGGGGGGCCGCCGCCGACCGCGGTGGTGGCGCTCGGCGGGCCGATGGCGATCGGGGCGATGAAGGGGCTGCGCGCGGCCGGGCTGCGGGTGCCGGCGGAGATCTCGCTGGTCGGGTTCGACGACGCGCCGTGGTTCGAGTTGTTCGATCCGCCGCTGACCGCGATCGCGCAGCCGGTCGCGGCGCTGGCGGGGGCGGCGGTGCGGTCGATGGTGGAGCTGCTGTCCGGCGGGCCGGCGGAGGCGGCCGAGCCGATCGATGTACGTCCCGCGTGCCGGCTGGTCCGGCGCGGATCATGCGCGCCGCCGCCCGTGGTGGCGGCGGACCGTTGATTTCAGCAATTCGCGAGAGGAAAGAGCCTATGCAGATCGCCGGAGCGTTCACGGGCCGTCGCGTTGGTGCGTACGTCGCCGTCGGGGCGGTTCTTCTCGGCTCGGCCGCGTGCAATCGCGGCAGCGATTCGGGCCCTGCGGGGAATGGCAAATCGTCGGTGCGGATCGCGATCGTGACGCGCGACTTCACGAATCCGTACTGGGCGGCGCTGCGCGACGGCGCCATCGACGAGGGAAAGAAACAGGGCGTCACGGTGAACGTCCAGGCCGGCGAGACGGAGACCGACTCCGCCGGGGAGAACGCGAAGATCTCCACCCTCGCCGTGCAGAATTACAATTGTTTCGGCGTCGTTCCGGTGAACGCGACGAACGTCATCACCCCGCTGGCGCCGGTGGCGAAGAAGAAGACGCCGATCCTGAACCTCGACACCCAGATCGACCCGAAGGCGTCGAAGGCGGCGGGGGTGTCCTACGCCTCGTTCATCGGGTCGGACAACCTCCAGGCCGGCCGCATCGCCGGCACGGAGCTGCTGAAGAAGGTCAAGGGCGGCGACGTCGCGATCCTCCAGGGCATCGCCGGCGAGCAGAACGGCATCAACCGGGAGCACGGCTTCGCCGCGGCGACCTCCGGGAAGCTGAACGTGGTCGCCAAGCAGCCCGCCGACTACGACCAGTCGAAGGGCCAGACGGTCACCGAGGGCATCCTGCGCGCCCACCCGAACATCAAGGGCATCTTCGCGGCCAACGACACGATGGGCCTCGGCGCGGCGAAGGCGGTGCAGAACGCCGGGAAGAAGATCCCGGTCGTGTCGGTCGACGGCATCACGGCGGCGCTGAAGTCGGTGCAGTCCGGCGGGCTGGACGCCACGGTCACGCAGTACCCGTACGCCGAGGGCCAGATGGCTGTGCAGGCGTGCATCCGGCTGGCGGCGAAGAAGTCCGTGCCGGCGCGCATCGTGGCGCCGATCGCGCTGATCGGCAAGGACGACGCGAGCAAGGCGCTGGCCAGCTTCCCCAAGCCGTTCAAGCCGTACGACAACCCGCTGGCGGGCACCAAGGCGGGCGGATGAGCGCGCGGCACCCGGGCCGCCTGCGGGAGGCGCCATGGCCGCGGCGGTGACCACCGAGGGCACCGGGCGGCGGCGGGCGTCGGTGCCGGCCACGGCGGCGCGCTACGCCGCGCCGATCGGCCTGCTGGTCGTGTTCGTGGTGTTCTTCATCGCCACGCCGGACTTCCTGACGGTCGGGAACATCACCGACCTCCTGGTGTCCGCGTCGATCCTGGTGATGCTCGCCATGGGCCAGCAGCTCGTGATCACGGTGGCCGGGATCGACCTGTCCGTGGGGTCGAACCTGCCGTGGGCGGCGGCGCTGCTGGGCTTCGCGGTGTCCGCGGGCTGGCCGCTGCCGCTGGCCATCGTGCTGGCGATCGTGGGCGGCGGCGTGGTCGGCCTGGTCAACGGGGTGTTCACGGCGCGGCTCGGCATGACCGACTTCATCGTCACGCTCGGTTCGCTGAGCGTCGTCAGTGGCATCACGCTGCTGCTGACCGGCGGCAACACGGTGCCGGTGTCGTCGGGGTTCCTGCAGGGCCTCGCGCTGGGCGGCGCCGGGCCGATCCGCTGGTTCTGGCTGGTCGCGCTCATCGGCGCGCTGCTCGTGGCGTTCTGCCTGTTCTGGACCCGTACGGGCACGGCCATGCTGGCCACCGGCGGCAACATCGACGCGGCGCGCGGCGCGGGCGTCAACACGACCCGCGCGCGGATGCTGGCGTACACGTGCTCCGGGCTGTTCTGCGGCGTGGCGGGCGTGCTGCTGGTGGCGCGTACGGGCGGTGCCGACCCGAGCATGCAGACGAACCTGCTGCTGTCGTCGATCGCGGCGGTGGTGCTCGGCGGGTCGACGCTGTCCGGCGGGCGGGCGTCGGTGGTGGGGTCGGCGGCGGGCGCGATCCTGCTGCAGAGCCTGGTGAACGGGTTCACGCTGCTCGGCATCTCGCAGTACTACCAGCCGATCGCGGTCGGCGGCGTGGTGCTGGCCGCGGCCCTGCTGTCCCGGTTCCAGAGGAAGTGAGGCGGCCGTGAGCACAACAGATGTGGAGGCCGGCGCACCGCTGGTGGAGATCCGCGGGCTGACGAAGTCCTTCAACGCGGTCGCCGCGCTGCAGGGTGTCGACCTGACGATCGCGGCCGGGCGGGTGACGGCGCTGCTGGGCGACAACGGCGCCGGGAAGTCCACGCTGGTGCGCTGCCTGACGGGCGTGCAGCATCCGGACGGCGGCGAGATGACGTACGCCGGGGCGCCGATGCGGCTGTCCTCGCCGGAGGACGCCAGGCGGCGCGGCATCGAGACCGTCTACCAGGAGCTGGGGCTGGTGGAGGAGCTGACGGTGTGGCAGAACCTGTTCCTCAACCGGGAGCTGACGTTCCCGGTGCCGGGGCTGCGGGTGCTGGACAAGCGGCGCATGGTGCGGCGCAGCGCCGAGATCCTCCGCGAGCTGGACATCGCGGTGCCGGACGTCCGCGCCACCGTACGGCGGATGTCCGGCGGGCAGCGGCAGTCCATCGCGATCGCCCGCGCGGTCAACTGGGGCAGCGCCCTGGTGATCATGGACGAGCCCACGGCCGCGCTCGGCGTGAAGGAGACGGCGGCGGTGGAGCGGCTGATCGCCAGGCTGCGCGATCAGGGCGTGACGGTGCTGCTGGTCAGCCATGACATGGCGCAGGTGCTGCGGGTCGCGGACGAGGCGTGGGTGCTGCGCCGCGGCCGTACGGCGGGCCGGCGCCGGGTGGCCGACACCGACGGCGACGAGCTCGTGCGGCTGATCACCGGCGCGACGGCCGGCGACAACGGCGGATCGTGACGTACGTGACGAAGGGAGATCGGATGCGTACTCGACGGATGGGCCGCGGTCTGGGCGCGCTGCTGGTGGTGGCCGCGCTGGCGGTGGGCGGCGCGACCGGGGCCACCGGGGCGGCCGCGCAGCAGCG
This sequence comes from Streptosporangiaceae bacterium, assembly GCA_036502625.1. Lineage (GTDB taxonomy): Bacteria > Actinomycetota > Actinomycetes > Streptosporangiales > Streptosporangiaceae > DASXYG01. Next base: position 55,545 of record DASXYG010000074.1, on the reverse strand, counting down.
GGCCGCGGCACCGGCCGCGGCGGCCGGGCAGAAGGTCATCTTCGACACCGACTTCGGGCAGCTCAACGACGACTCCCAGGCGCTGTACCTGCTGTTGCAGGCCAAGGCGGACGTCCTGGGCGTGACCACGGTCAGCGGCAACACCTGGGCGGCCGAGGGCGCGGCGTACGCGCTGCGCCAACTGGAGCTGGTGCACCGGCAGGACATCCCCGTCTACCAGGGCGCGTCCGATCCGCTGCGCGGCAGCCGGCAGGGCCGCCTCGACCGCGACGCGAAGCGGTTCGGCAAGGTCGACTACGTGGGGGCGTGGGGCCGTAAGCGGCCGGCGTCGTACCGGCACCTGGCGCAGGCGCCGTACCGCGGCTACGCCACGACCCCGAAGGCGCGCGGCTCCGCGGTGGACTTCATCGTCGACACGGTGAAGCGCAACCCGCACCAGGTGACGCTGTTCGTGCTCGGCCCGGCGACCAACGTCGCGAAGGCCGTGCGCACCCACCCGGAGATCGCGCCGCTGGTGAAGCAGGTCATCTACATGGGCGGCGCGTACGACGTGCCGGGCAACTCCGGGCCCGCGGCGGAGTTCAACGTGTGGTTCGACCCGGAGGCGTCGCGGGTCGCGCTGAACGCGGCGTTCCCGAAGCAGACGATCGTGCCGCTTGACGTCACCGACACCGTGCTGATGCGCAAGGCGCAGTACGACCGGGTGGCGGCCGGGCCGGACACGCCGATCACCCGGGAGTTCCGCGACCTCATGGGGCCCGAGTTCGCCAAGGACCCGTCGTACGAGACCTACATCTACGACTCGCTGACCTCGGCGGTGCTGCTCGACCCCGGCCTCGTCACGCGGGCGTCGGACCGGAAGGTGCAGGTCGACACCCATTACGGGCTCGACTATGGGCGCACGCTCGGCTACGCGCCCGACCTCGCGCCCCAGGGCACGCGGCGGGCGCGGATCGTCGAGCGCATCGACGTGCCGGCGTTCTTCGACCTGTACGTCAAGGAGATGACGAAGCCGGTCTGACCGCCGGGCGGCCTCCCGGCTAGGCGGGCAGCTCCGCCGGGAGGCCGAACGTCGCGAACAGGCCGGTGTCGAAGAACACCGCCACGTGGGCGATGGCGCCGCCGCGCAGGGTCACCACGTGCAGCCCGAACGGGCGGTAGACGCCGGCGTCGGCGTCGCGGAGGTACATGCCGTAGCCGGGCTGGCCGTTGGCGGCCGTGGCCACCAGCTTGAGGTCGCCGGGGCCGGTGGCCGGGCACTGCGCGCTGATGAGCCGGCCGATCGCCGCGGGCCCGGAGTACCACGTGGGGAACGGTGGCATCTCCCAGACGGCGTCCTCGGTGAACAGCTTGACGATCGCGGTGACGTCGTACGTCTCGAAGGCCGCTACGTAGCGTTCGAGGAGGTCGCGCTGGTCGGGCGCGGTGGGTTCGGTGACCGCGTCGGCGCTGGGGGCGACCTTGTCGATCTGGGCGTGGGCGCGCTGGAGGATGCTGTTGACCGCGACCGTGGTGGTGCCGAGCGTTTCGGCGACCTCGGCGGCGCGCCAGCGCAGCACATCGCGCAGGATCAGCACGGCGCGCTGGCGCGGCGGGAGGTGCTGGAGCGCGGCGATCAGCGCGAGCCGCACCGACTCGCGGGCGGTGACGACCGTGGCGGGGTCGGCGCCGGCGGTGCCGATGCCGATCATGGTGTCCGGCGCGGGTTCGAGCCACGGCACCTCGGACTGCTCGACGAGCGTGTCCTCCGGGGCGGAGCTGGGCGTGCCGAGGCCGGTGGGCAGCGGGCGGCGGCCGCGGCTCTCCAGGGCGGTGAGGCACGCGGTGGTGGCGATCTTGTGCAGCCAGGTGCGCAGCGACGAGCGGCCCTCGAACCGGTCGTACGCCTTCCAGGCGCGGATGTAGGTCTCCTGGACGAGGTCCTCGGCGTCGTGCACGGAGCCGAGCATGCGGTAGCAGTGGGCGAACAGTTCCCTGCGGTACGGGTCGGCCGCTTGCGGGAAGTCCTCGACCGTCATCTCGGTCATGATCACGTCCTTCACGTCCTGCGTACGTTCCGGACTGTATGCGACCCCGGTGACATTCGGGTGGCGATCAGCCGGACGCGGCCTCCGCGCTGCGGCGCCGCGGTGTCCAGCCGGGGCCGGGCACGGACGCGCGCAGCAGCCGTGTGTACGGGTGGCTCGGGTGGTCGAGCAGGTCGGCGGTGGTGTTCTCCTCGACGATGACGCCGTTGCGCATGACGACGGCGCGGTCGGTGACCTGCCGTACGACGGCCAGGTCGTGGGAGATGAACAGGAACGAGATGCCGGACGCGGCGCGGATGTCGGCGAGAAGGTTGAGCACCTGCGCCTGGATGGAGACGTCGAGCGCGGCGACGGCCTCGTCGAGCACCAGCACCGACGGGCGGGTGGCCAGCGCCTTGGCGATGGCGACGCGCTGCCGCTGGCCGCCGGACATGGCGCGCGGCAGGGCGTCGGCGACCCGGGCGTCGAGGCCGACCTGGCCGAGCAGCTCCTCCACGCGGTCGGTGCGGGCGGCGCGTGAGAGGTCGAAGTGCAGGGCGAGGATCTCGCCGAGCGCGTCGCGGACCCGTTGACGGGGGTCGAGCGAGCCGTACGGGTCCTGGAAGACGATCTGCGTCTCCCGCGCGCGGCGGCGGCGTTCGGCGGCGCCGGCCCGGCCGGGGGAGCGGACCCGCCCGGCGACCTCGATGGTGCCGGACGTGGGCTGTTCCAGGCCGGTGATCATGCGGGCGACGGTGGTCTTGCCGGAGCCGGACTCGCCGACGACGGCCAGGGACTCGCCGCGCCCGACGGTGAAGGCGACGCCGTCGACGGCGGTGACGTCCGGGCGCCCGTGGCGGCCCTTGAACACCTTCCGCAGCGCGTCGACGCGGATCAGCGGCTCGTCCTGTGCGGCCGGTGCGCCCGGCGTGTCGGTGCTCATTGGGCGACCTCCGGTGAGTCGGCGATCTCGGCGGCGCGCAGGCAGGCCACCCGGCCGGGGCCGGCGGCCAGGGGTTCGAGGACGGGATGGTCGGTCGCACATTGATCTACAGCGTAAGGGCATCGGGCGGTGAAGGCACAGCCCTCAGGCGCCTCATAAGCGGGCAGCGGCGTGCCGGGCGGCGCCGGCAGGCGGTCGGCGGTGGACTCGATGGTGGGGCGCGAGTGCAGCAGCGCGATCGTGTACGGGTGGCGGGGGTGGGCGTGCAGGCCGGTGGACGGCTGGTCCTCCACGACCTCCCCGGCGTACATGACCGCCGTGCGGTCGCAGGTCGCGGCGGCCAGTTCCAGGTCGTGGGTGATGAACAGGACGGCGAGGCCGCGGTCGCGGCGCAGCTCGCCGAGGATGGCCATGATCTCCGCCTGCGTGGTGACGTCGAGCGCGGTGGTGGGCTCGTCGGCGAGCAGGAGCCGCGGCTCGGCGGCCAGCGCGGCGGCGATCATGACGCGCTGGAGCATGCCGCCGGACAGCTCGTGCGGGTACTGCCGCAGCCGGTGCGCGGGCTCGGACAGCCCGACCTCGCCGAGCAGGTCGGTGGCGCGCGCGGCGGCCTTCGCCTTGGACCATCCGGAGTTGGTGCGCAGCGCCTCGGTGAGGAAGTCGCCGACCGTGCGGACGGGGTTGATGTGCGCGCTGGGGTCCTGGTGGATCATCGCGATGTCGCGCGCCCGGTACGCGCGCAGCTCGGCGCGGCTCATGCCGGGCACCGACGCGCCGTCGAAGACGATGTCGCCGGTCAGGCGCGCGCCGGACGGCAGCAGCCCGGCGATGGCCCGCGCCGTCATGGACTTCCCCGATCCGGACTCCCCGACCAGGCCGACGGCCTCGCCGGGCCCGATGTCGAACGTGACGTCCCGCAGGATCGCGCGGTCGCCGGCGCGCAGCCGCAGGGAGACGGCCAGGTGGTCGATGCGCAGCAGGGTCATCGCGCGGCCCCCATCTCGTAGCGGTCGGACAGGCGGTCGCCGACGACGGTGAACGCGACCACGGTGAGCACGATCAGCAGGCCCGCGCACACCGACTCGGTGGGGTTGCCGCGCAGCAGGCCCTGCTGCCCGGCGGAGACCATGGCGCCCCAGTCGGGGGTGGGTGCCTGCACGCCGAGCCCCAGGTAGGAGATGGACGCGAGGTCGACGAGCGCGTAGCCGAAGGACACGGTCATCTGGGCGATGACGATGGGCGCGACGTTCGGCAGCAGGTGCCGCAGGCAGATGGCCGCGCCGGTGAGCCCCTGCACGCGGCAGGCCTGGACGTACACGGCGTCGCGTTCGCGGATGGCCGCCGACCGGACGATGCGGGCGATGTACGGGATGTAGCCGATGCACAGCGCGATGATCGCGGCCTGCAGCCCGGCGCCGAGGACGGCGGTGGCGACCAGCGCGAGGAGGATGCCGGGGAACGCGAAGATGATGTCGAGGATCCGGGAGACCACCGCGTCCACGGCGCCGCCGAGCCAGGCGGACACGATCGCGATGAGCGTCCCGGCCGTGCCGGCGATGGCCACGACGAGCAGCGGGCCGATGAGCGCCGTACGGCTGCCCCAGATGAGCCGGGACAGCAGGTCGCGTCCGGAGTTGTCGGCGCCGAGCCAGTGCCGCGCGGACGGCGGGGCGAGGGTGTCGGCCAGGTTGACGGCCAGCGGGTCGCGCGGCGCCAGCCAGGGGGCGAAGATCGCGACGAGCACGATCAGCGCGAGCACGACGACCATGGCGGTGGTGACCGGCCCGAACCGGGACAGGCGGCCCACGCGGGCGAAGATCCGCTGGTGCGGGGCCGCGACGGCGGCTGCGGTGCTCATGCGGGCCTCCGGGTCAGCGAGATGCGCGGGTCGATGAGCGTGTAGAGGACGTCCACGAGGGTGTTCACCAGGACGAACCCGACGACCAGGATCAGCGAGATGTCCTGGACGATCGCGAAGTCCTTGGTGGTGACGGCCTGGACGAGGAACGACCCGATGCCGCCGAGCCCGAACGCCGACTCCACGACCACGGTCCCGGCGATCAGCGACGCGACCGTCAGCCCGGAGACGGTGGTGATGGGGATCAGCGCGTTGCGGAATACGTGGCGGCGGACGACGTACCTTTCGGGCAGGCCGCGTCCGCGGGCGGTGTCGACGTGCTCGCGTGCGCGTTCCTCGCGGATGGCCGACCGGGTGATGCGGGCGACGAACCCGAACCCGATGACGGCCAGCGCCACGGCCGGCAGCGTGAGGTGCCAGACGCGGTCGAGGAACCCGGTGCCGGACCCGAAGACGGGGAACCATTCGAGCTGGATCGCGAACACGGCGATGAGCAGGATCGCGGCGACGAACGACGGGACGGCGATCGAGACCGTGGACACGAACGTGGTGACGCCGTCGACGACCCGGCCGCCGAGCCCGCCCGCGACGCCGGCGGCCACGCCCCCGACGATGATCAGCACCGACGCGTACGCGATGAGCAGCGCGGTGGTGGGGATGCGCGGCGCCAGCAGCCCCCAGACGTCCTGCCGGAAGATCAGCGACCTGCCCATGTCGCCGTGCAGCACGCCGGACAGCCACGACCAGTAGCGGACGAGGAACGGGTCGTCCAGGTGGTACTGGTGCTTGATGGACGCGGCCACCTTCGGGGTGACGCTGCGCCCGCCGAGCAGGTACGCCAGCGGGCCGCCGGGCGCGATGTACAGGGCGCCGAAGATCACGAAGCTGGTGACGAGGAGGGTGACCACGAGTCCGGCGAGCCGCCGGACCAGGAATCCGATCATGGTGGGCTCCGATGCTGGCCGGGGTTACAGGCCGGGCGCCTCGTGGACGGGGCGGCCGTCGACGCAGGTGAGCAGCACCTTCGCCTGGTCGAGTGCGGCGGGTTCGGCGAGGATGTCGCGGTCGAGGACGACGAGGTCGGCGGCCTTGCCCGCGCTGATGGTGCCGGTGAGGCCGTCGAGGTGGTTGACGTACGCGCTGCCCGCGGTGAACGCGCGCAGTGCGGTGGGCAGGTCGAGGCGCTGCTCGGGGAGGAAGACCTCGGTGCCGGGCTCGCCGGGCGGGGTGCGGTGGACGGCGACGTGCAGTTCCTTCAGCGGGTCGGGGGAGGAGACGGGCCAGTCGCTGCCGAACGCGAGGTGGGTGCCGAGGCGGTGCAGCGCGCCGAAGGGGTACTGCCAGGCGGTGCGCTCGGGGCCGAGGAACGGCACGGTCAGGTCGGTCATCTGCGGTTCGAGGCAGGCCCACAGGGGCTGCGCGTTGGCGGTGGCGCCGAGGTCGGCGAAGCGGGGCAGGTCGTCGGGGTGCACGACCTGGATGTGCGCGAGGTGGTGCCGCAGGTCCGCGTCCGTGCCGTTGCGTGCCGTGCGCGCGGCGGTGAGCGCGTCCAGGGCGGCGCGGACGGCGCCGTCGCCGAGGGCGTGGAAGTGCACCTGGAAGCCCGCGCCGTCCAGTTCGGTGACGTAGCCGGGGAGGGTGTCGGGGTTGATGAAGTTGATGCCGTGGTTGTGGGTGGCGTGGCCGCAGCGGTCGAGGTACGGGGCGATCATGGCGGCGGTGCCGGTCTCGAAGACGCCGTCGAGCATCATCTTCACGGTGGTGGCGCGGAACCGGTCGCCGGTGAACCGCGTACGAAGATCGCGGAGCTCGGGGACCTGCTCGGCGCCGCGGTAGCGGTCCCACCACAGGGCGCCGACGACCCGGGCGGTCAGCTCGCCGCGGCCGTCGAGGTCGGCGTAGACCTCGGGGGGCGTGCCCGCGCCCTGGCCCTTGCCGACCATGGCGTCCTGCCAGCCGGTGACGCCGAGCGCGTGCAGGTGCGCCTGCGCCGTACGCAGCCCGCGTTCGACCTCGGCGCGCGTGGTGGCCGGGACGTGCCGGTCGACCAGGCGCATGGCGCCCTCGTGCAGGGCCCCGGTGGGGGTGCCGTCGGCGTCGCGTTCGACGCGGCCGTCGTCGGGGTCGGGGGTGTCGCGGTCGATGCCGGCCAGCCGCAGCGCCGCGGTGTTGACCCAGGCGGAGTGGTGGTCGCGGTTGGGCAGGAACACCGGGCGGGCGCCGGTGACCTCGTCCAGCGGGGCGGCGGTGGGCAGGCCGTGCTCGAAGGCCTCCATGGACCAGCCGCCGCCGAGGATCCACGCCTCGTCCGGGTGGCCCTCGGCGTAGGCGGCGATGATCGTCTTGTAGTCGGCGAGGGTGACGGCGCCGGACAGGTCGCAGCGGTTCATCTCCACGCCGCCGGAGACCGGGTGGGCGTGCGCGTCGATGAACCCGGGCAGCAGCGCGCGCCCGGCGAGGTCGACCACCTCGGTGTGCGGGCCGGTGTGCGCGCGGACGTCGGCGTCGGAGCCGACGGCGGCGATGCGCCCGGCGCGGACGGCGACGGCCTGCGCGCGGGTGTCCGCGTCGTCGGCGGTGAACACGTGGCCGCCGTGGAAGACCAGGTCGGCCGGGCCGTCGGCGGCGCCGTCGGTGGGGGTGTGCGGCATGTACGCTCCTGCGGTGCTCGGGGATGCGGTACGGGTCACGACGCGCCGACGTCGGCGGCCCAGGGGTAGTGCTCGTCGACGAAGGCGGCCGGGGCGCCGGTGATGCGGGTGCCCATGAACAGCGTGTTGCCCATGTCCACGACCGGGATCCACAGTTGCTCGTCCATGATCGTCTTCTGCGCGCCGGCGACGAGCCTGGCCTCTTCCGCGGGGTCCTCGGCGGCCTGCGCCTTCAGCAGCGGCTTCGTCACGGCCGGGTTGGAGTACCCGGTGAAGTTGTAGATCGAGAAGTTCGGGACGAAGTTCGTGTACTTGTCCAGCGGGTCGGGGAAGTCGGTGTCCCAGGTCGTCTCGATGAGGTCGAGGCCCTTGCGCGCCTTGGCGTCGAAGAAGACGTTGCTGTACGTCTGGTTCGGCCGCGACACCATCCGTATCGGCAGGCCGATCTGCTTGCCGGCCGACACCACGGCCTGGGTGATCTGCTGCCAGAACGTCTCGCCGGCGGGGTAGGCCAGCACGATCGGGCGCTTCACCCCGCCCGCCTGTTTCACGAGCTGCCGTGCCTTCGCCAGGTCGAGGTTCTGCGCGGGCACCTGGTTCAGCGCCTTCTGCCACGTGCCGTGCGCGTAGCCGTACGTCGCGTCGGTGACCAGCGTCCGCGACGGCGACGCGGATCCGAAGAACACGTTCTTGGCGATGGAGTCCCGGTCGATGGCCAGCGACAGCGCGCGCCTGATCCGCTTGTCGGCGATCGGGCCGGTGCGGGCGGTGGGGATCAGGTCGAACTGCACGAGGGTCTTCCCGACGTAGAACCGTCCGGCGGTGGAGCCCTGGAGGCGGGGGATGGCCGCGGTGGGCGGGTTGTACTGGCCGTCGATCTGGCCGGACAGCATGGCGTTGACGACGGTGTTCGGGTCGGCGATGAACCGGAACGTGAACGTCTTCGCGTGCGCGCGGTGGGCGGGGTTCCAGTACGCGGTGTTGCGGGTCAGCACGATCGAGTCGCCGGTGTTCCACTTGGCGAACTTCAGCGGCCCGGTGCACATGACGCCGCCGTCGGGCGTGCCGTAGCCGCGCCCCTTGGCCTGCGCGTACTTCTTCTGCACGATCTCGCCGGGCTGGATGGACATGAACCGGTTGAACAGCGCGTCCGGCTGCTTCAGCTTCACGGTCACCTGCTCGCGGCCGGTGGCGGAGATCGAGGTGACGTTGCGGTACGCGCTGGCCCAGAACCCGGCGAGCTTGGCGTCGTAGTTGCGTTTCATGCTGTACACGACGTCGCCGGTGGTCAGCGGCGTGCCGTCCCAGAACCGCACACCGGGTTTGAGGTCGTACACCCAGGTGCGCGGGTCGGGGTGGGTGGCGTGGGCGAGGCCGTCGCCGATGCGGAAGTCCGGGCTCAGCCGCTGGAGGCTCTCGCACATGTTCGCGCCGACCATGTCCTCGGAGAAGTTCGCCGAGTAGATCGGGTCGAGGCTGGTCGGCTCGTAGTCGAGGTTCCACGTCACGGCGCCGACGTCGGCGCGCGCCTTGGGCGTGGTGTTGATGAACCGGCCGCCCGTCAGCCCCGCGACGCCGCCCGCGCCGGCCACCGACTTGCACGACGTGACCGCGCCCGCGGCGAGCAGCAGCACGGTCGCGGCGATCAGGGTCCGGCGGGGTGTGCGCATCATCGTCTCCCGGGTCGCTCGGGTACGGGTCGGGTACGGCCGGTCGGGCGCGGTCATCCGGTGCGGTGCGTGACCTGGCCGTCCACCAGGCACAGCGGCACGGCCACGCCGGGCAGTTCGTCGGCGGGGGTGCGCAGCGGGTCGCCGTCCAGCACGGTCACGTCGGCGCGGCACCCGGGTGCGAGGCGTCCGGCGTCCCCGGCGACGGCGGCGGCCTGCGTGGTGTAGCCCTCCAGGGCCTGCTGCGCGGTCAGCGCCTGTTCCGGGCGGTTCGGCTGTTCGTCCGGGCGGCCGGGCGTACGGCGCAGCACCGCGGCCGCCATGATCACCCGGGGGTCGTAGTGGGCGATCGGCCAGTCCGAGCCGAGCACGACGGTGGCGCCGTGCGCGCGGAGGTCGCCGCAGCGCCAGGCGCGGTCGGCGCGCTCGTCGCCCAGCCGTACGGACCAGTTGTCGGTGTGGTCCGCGCGGGTGTACTCGGTGCAGTGCGTGGGCTGCATGGACGCGACCACGCCGGTGCGGGCGAACCGGCCGACCTGGTCGTCGGGCAGGGTCTCGATGTGCTCGATGCGGTGCCGTACGCCGTTGCGGGGCGTGAGGCGCTCGACGGTGTCGAGGACGTGCGCGACGGCGGCGTCGCCGATGGCGTGCGTGGCGGTCTGTACACCGGCTTCGGCGAAGAACCGCACGGCGGCGCTGTAGGCGGCGGGGTCGGTCCAGAACGGGCCGGTGGACTCGCCGTAGCGGTCCGGATGCGCCAGCCAGGCGGTGCCGCCGTCGATGGTGCCGTCGGCGAACAGCTTGACCGCCTCGACGGACCAGCGCCGCCCGCCGCGCCGCCGCTGGTCGAGGATGGCCCGCAGCCGCCCGTCGTCCGGTCCGGGCTCGCACGTCGAGGCCACGCGCAGGCGGACGGGCAGGTCGCCGGCGTCCTCCAGGGAGGCGATGAGGTCGAGGGAGCCGTCGTCGGCGTCCATGACGTGGCCGCCGGTCAGGCCGGTGGCGGCCATGGCGGTGAGCGCCCGCCGCAGCCGGTCGCGGCGCGTGGCGGGGTCCGCCTGCGGCACCAGGTCGCGTACGAGGTCGGCGGCGGCGCTTTCCAGTAGGTGGCCGGTGGGGCGGCCGTCGGCGTCGCAGACGATGCGGGCGCCCTGGTCGAACCGGCGCTCCCCGGTGATGCCGGCGCGCGCGAGCGCCGCGTGCGAGGCGAGGACGGCGTGCCCGTCGAACATGGTCAGCACGGCGGGCCGCCCGCCGACGGCGTCCTCGATGTCGTCGGCGGTGGGCGCGCCGCGTTCGAACAGGTTGGGGTCCAGGCCGAAGCCGAGCACCCAGGCGTCCGGCGGCAGGCCGCGTGCGGCGGCGGCCAGCCGGGCGCGGGCCTCGGCGAGGTCGGCGGCGCCGCCGAGCGCGACGTCGTCGAGGACGTCGGCGCCGTGCACGGGGTGCAGGTGGCCGTCGGTGAGGCCGGGCACGACGGTGGCGCCGTGCACGTCGACGATCTCGGTGGCGGCGGTGACGTGCGTGCGGATCTCCGCGTCGTCGCCGACGGCGATGACCCGTCCGGCGCGGATCGCCAGGGCCTGGGCCAGCGGGCGGGCGGGGTCGCAGGTGCGGACGTTGCCGCCGACGATCGCGATGTCGGCGAACACGGAAGCGGACATGGAGCTCCTTTGCCGGTGCGGCGGCGACCGCGCGATGCGGCGGTCGGGAAGGGGATCCGGGGTCGCGGACGGTGAGCGGTGCGCGCACGGCGGCGGCGGTGGCCGGTGGGCCGTGGGCGGGACGTGCGGTCTCGCTTACGGGTGGTGTGAATTTTGGAACTGATCCGGCCCATAGTCAATGCTTGTGACTACGGCGTTGATTAAGCTTGGGTTACCCAGGAGTACCGACGATGGAGGGCGTGTGCCGGAACAGCGGCTGCCGGAGCGGCGCGGGCGCGGCGGTTCGCGCCGGCGCCCGCGCAACAGCCTGAACCCCGAGGTCATCGTGCGGGCCGCGGCGGGTCTCGTGGAGCGGCACGGCGCGGCGGCGCTGACGTTCGCGAACCTCGGCCGCGAGCTGGACGCCCATCCGACCGCGGTCTACCGGCACTTCCGCAGCAAGGACGACCTGCTGCTGGCGATGACCGACACGTTGTTCGGCGAGGTGCTGGACGGCTTCGAGCCCGGCGACGACTGGGTGGAGACGCTGCGGGCGTACGGGCTGAAGGTGTTCGGCGTGTTCCAGCGGCATCCGCGCATCGGGCAGATGGTCGCGGTGCGCACGACCCGCAGGGAGAACGAGTTCCGCTACACCGAGCTGCTGCTGGCGACGCTGCGGAAGTCGGGCCTGCCGGACGCCGACGTGGCCCGCTACATGCGGGCGCTGGACGACTTCATCCTGGCCTACGCCGGCCAGACGGCGGCGTTCTTCGCCCTCGACGCGGCCAGCCGGGACGCCGACGTCCAGGCGTGGCGCGTGGACTACCCGCGGCTGTCGGCGGAGCAGTACCCGACGATCGCGGCGGTGGTGCACCTCCTGCCGGGCATCGACGACCCCGGCACGTTCGAGACGGCGCTGGACCTCATGCTCACGGCCATCGAGGTGCGCGCCGCCGCGGCACAGAAGAGCCGGGGCGGTCGGTGACCGCCCCGGCTACGGGTTCGGGATGCTACGGGTGGCCGCTGTTTCGCGGACCGCATCCCGACTTGTCATTCGCTGAACTGATCGGGCTGTTCCTGCGGAGGGGACCGTTCGTCGGGTGCTCGCGTGGACCTTGGGCTCGTCATCGCGCGCATCACCCCTTCACGCATCGACTGGTCTCACACACCCAGCATGCACAACGCAGGGGATCGTTAAACGCACAATCCGTAACCGATCATGACGAAGATCCAGTTCAGGGTGGTTTTTGATCATCCCCGGCAGGGTGGCGGCGTCACCTGAGGCCGGTGCCGGCGGCGAAGGCGAGGAGCAGCGCGGTGAACTCCGCGGGCCGCTCCATGCTCGGCAGGTGCCCGGCCCACGGGAGGTGCGCCTGGCGCGCGGCGGGCATGCGGGCGGCGTGGTCCCGGCCGGCCGCGGTGATCGCCGGGTAGTCGTGGCCGCCGGTCAGCAGGAGCGCCGGCATGGCGAACGCGGCGGGGTCGACGTCGGGGATGGGCACCGCCACGGCGGCCGGACCGACCGCGGCCTGGTTCTTGAACGTGTCGTGGAACTGCTCGAACAGGGCCGCGCGCGCGTCGGCGCCGCCCTCGGGCCCGAGCCAGGCGTCGACGTTGAGCGCGGCCGCGGCCTCCAGGTCGCCGGCGGCCACCAGGTCGTCCTCGCGGCGCTCCAGGTCGTCCAGCGCCGGTTCGTCGCCGCGGTCGGTGAACGCCGAGGACACCAGCATCAGCCCGGCCGCGCGCTCCGGCGCCGCCGCGACGGCGAGCTGCGCGATCAGGCCGCCGAAGGAGCAGCCCACGACGACCGCCGGGCCGACGTCCAGGTTGTCGAGCGCGTCGACCAGCACACCGGCCCGGTCGTACGGCTCGGTCGGCACCGGGCTGGCCCCGAACCCCGGCAGGTCGATGCGGACGACGCGGTACCCGGCGGCGACCAGCTCGGGGACCTGCGGTGCCCACATGCGGGAGTCGGCGCCGCCCGCGTGGATCAACACGATCGGCGCGCCCGCGCCGTCGTCGTAGCTCGCTAGTCTCATGGTCGCAAGCTAGCGTCGCGCGGCGCCGGAGCCGAACGGTTTTCGACCTGGGCGGACCCGGCTCATCGCGATGCGAGACGCGGGACGGCGCGGGCGCGCGTACCCTCGGTCGGTGGGCGTGTGCCCAGATCCGTAGGGACGGGGGTTCACCGATGAAGCAGGCCGCCACCGGCACCGCCGACACGGCTCACACCGCCGACGGGGGCGGGGCCGCGCCGGGCGGTGCGGCGGGCACCTCGCGTGCGCGCCGCGCGCAGTACGGCCAGGGGGCCTCGGCGCGGGGCAAGCGCACCCGCGCGCTGCTGCTCGGCGCCGCGCGGCGGGTCTTCGAGCGCGACGGCTACCTCGACGCCCGGGTGGCCGACATCGTGGAGGTCGCGGGCACCTCGCACGGCACGTTCTACACCTATTTCGACTCCAAGCTGGACGCGTTCCGCGGCGTCGTCGCGGGGGTCAGCGCGGAGATCACCGAGGCGGTCGCGGTGCCGCTGCCGCACGGCGGGCAGACGCCGGAGAGCCCGGCGGCGTTCGTGGCCCGGCTCGACGCCTCCAACCGGCGGTTCCTCGACGTCTACCGCGCCAACCACAAGATGATGCTGCTCATGGAGCAGATGGCCACGATCGACGCCGAGGTGGGGGAGTCCCGCAAGGCCGGCCGGCGGCGGCACACCGACCGCATCGCCGCCAGCATCCGCCGCCTCCAGTCGCGCGGCCTCGTCCCCGCCGACCTCGACCCGCGTACGGCCGCGGCGGCGCTGGCGGGCATGGTGTCCAACTTCGGCTACCACTGGCTGGCGATGGGCGAGCCGTTCGACGAGGAGCGGGCGAAGGCGACGCTGACCCGCATGTGGCTGGGCGCGATCGGGTTCACCGGCTGACGGGTCAGCGGCCCTCGAAGTTGGGGGCGCGCTTCTCCCGGAAGGCGGCCATGGCCTCCTGGGAGTCGTGGGTGGACTGCACGACCGCCATGTGCGAGGAGATCAGGTCCAGCGCGGTGCGCAGGTCGGTGCGCGCCGACTGGTAGACCGCGCGCTTGATCATCGCGACGTTGATCGGCGGCGCGGCGGCGATCCGCTGGGCGAAGGCCAGCGCCTTGTCGCGGAACTCGGCGTCGTCGTAGACGTAGGAGACGATGCCGAGCTCCTTGGCGGTGGCGGCGTCCACGAAGTCGCCCGTCCACAGCAGCTCCAGGGCCTTGGCCGTGCCGGCGAGGCGGGGCAGGAAGTACGCGCCGCCGTCGCCGGGCAGCAGCCCGACCCGGATGTAGCCCTCCGACAGGCGCGCGGACGCGGCGGCGAGCCGGATGTCGCACATCAGCGCCATGTCCATGCCGGCGCCGACGGCCACGCCGTTGACCGCGGCGATGACCGGCTTGTCGAGGTCCTCCAGGGCGTACGCGACGCGGTGGATGCGGTCGGTGAGGACCTTCTTGCGGTCCAGCGTCGTCCGGTCGCCGCGGTCGAAGCCGCCGAGGTCGACGCCGGAGCAGAACGCGCCGTCGGCGCCCGTCACCACGACCACCCGTACGTCCGGGTCGGTGCGGGCGTCCACGAGCGCGGCCGCCCAGGCGTCGATCATCTCCATCGTGAACGCGTTCTTCTTCGCCGGGCGGTTCAGCAGGATCGTGGCGACCCCATCCTCGACGGTGTACTCCAGGTCGGCCATCCCGCTCCTCCGCTCGGCTGATCGTCCGCAGCGACATTCGCACCGGCCGTAGTTCGATGTCAACGTCACAAACGCGGGGCGCACTTGTGCGCGCGGGCCGCCGCGGCCTATTTTCGATACCGACGTCGAAAACGGACTCGGGAGGCGCGGGTGGCGCAGGCGCGGGCGGCTACGGGCACACCGGACGGCACGGGCGGGCGCGGCGATCTGGACCGGCTGCTGCGGCCCGCGTCCGTCGCCGTCATCGGGGCCTCGGCGCGGCCCGGGTTCCCCGCACGCGCGCTCGCCAACCTCGTCGAACACGGCTACGACGGCGACGTCTACCCGGTCAACCCGAACTACGACGAGCTCGCCGGGCGGCGCTGCTACCCGTCGCTCGCCGCCATCGGCGCGCCCGTCGACCTGGCGCTGATCGCCGTGCCCGCCGCCGCGCTGGACTCCGTCGTGGCCGAGTGCGCCGCCGCGGGCGTCGGCGCCGGGGTGGTGTTCTCCTCCGGGTTCGCCGAGCTGGGCGCGGACGGGCGGGCCGCGCAGGAGCGGTTCACCGCCATCGCGCGCGACGGCGGCATGCGGCTGCTCGGGCCCAACTGCATGGGCGTGATCCACCAGGCCGGGGGCGCGACCGGCACGCTGGTCGCCTCGTTCACCGCGTCCGTGGCCACCGGGCTCGGCACGCCGTCGGGCGCCGCGTACGCCGGGCAGTCCGGGGCCATCGGCGGCGCCGTCATCGGCATGGCGCGCGAGCGCGGCATCGGGCTGACCGCCTGGGCCAGCACCGGCAACGAGGCCGACCTCACCGCCGTGGAGCTCGGCGCCGCGCTCATCGAGGACGACGCGGTCCGGGTGCTCGCGACGTACCTGGAGACCATCCCGGACGGCGCGGCCTGGTCGCGGCTCACCTCGCGCGCGCGTGAGCTGGGCAAACCGGTGATCGTGCTGCGGTCGGGGCGCAGCGAGCCGGGACGGCGCGCGGCCGCGTCGCACACCGGGGCCATGGTGCGCGGCGACGCGGCGTTCGAGCTGGTGTGCGCGCGTGACGGGGTGATCGCCGTCGACGACGTGGACGAGCTGGTGGACGCCATGGAGATGGTGCTGTCCGGGCGGCGCCCCGCCGGGCCGCGCATCGCCGTGCTGACCAGCTCGGGCGGGTCCGGGGCGATCGCCTGCGACCGGCTGGACGCCGCCGGGCTGACGCTCGCGGACCTGCGCCCGGAGACCCGTACGGAACTGGCCGCGCTGATCCCCGCGTACGGGTCCGCGGCCAACCCGGTGGACGTGACCGCGCAACTGTTCAACCAGGGCGACGAGGCGTTCGCCGCGGTGTGCCGCCCGTTGCTGGCCGACGACCGGGTGGACGGCGTCATGATCGTGCTCACCACGATCATCGGGAGCCGCGCCGACCGGCTCGCGGAGGTGGTCGCCCGGGTGGCGGCGGAGTCGCCGAAGCCGGTGGGCGTGGTGTGGGAGGCGGCCCTCGCCGACACCTGGCACGCCCGCGAGATCCTCCGCGCGGCCGGGGTCCCGGTGACCACGTCCGTCCCGCGCTACGTGGAGTCCCTCCGCCGCCTCCTCCCACCCCAGAGCCGGGTCCCGTCCCCGCCGCCCCCCGCCTTCCCCGGTGCCGCCGTGGCGGCGGGGATGCGGCTGCCCGCCGTGGTGACCGAGGCGCGGGGGGCCGCGGTGCTCGACGCGCTCGGGGTCGCGCGGCCCGAGGGGGAGCTCGTCACCTCCGCTGAGGAGGCCGTCGCCGTGGCCGCGCGGCTGGGCGGCGCGGTGGCGCTGAAGATCTCCGCGCCGGCGATCACGCACAAGACGGACGTGGGCGGCGTACGGGTCGGGGTCGACGCCCGCGACCCCGCCGCCGTAGCGGCCGCGTACCGCGAGGTCAGCGCCGCACCCGCCCGCGCCGCGGGCCGCACGGACGCGGCCGGGGGCGGGGCGGACGGGGCGGCCGAGGGGGTGCTCGTGCAGCGGATGGCGGGGCCCGGGATGGAGCTGCTCGTGGGGGTACGGGGGGAGCGGGACGGGTATCCGGCCGTCCTGACCGTTGGGATCGGCGGGGTGGCGACCGAGATCTACGCCGATACCGCCTCGTTGCTCGCGCCGGCGTCCGTACCGGAGATCGTCGGGGCGCTGCGGGGGCTGCGCGGGTGGGCGCTGCTCGACGGGCACCGGGGGGCGGCGCGCGCGGACGTCGACGCCGCGGCCGCCGCCGTCGCCGCCGTCGGGGCGTACGCGGCGCGGCTCGGCGGCGCCCTGGAGGAACTGGAGATCAACCCGCTGCTCGTCCACCCCCGCGGGGCGACCGCCGCCGACCTGCTCATCCGCTTCACCGAACGCTGAGGAGACCCGTATGCGCTTCCCGCCGACCACGCTCACGCCCGGCGAACTGGCGTTGCGCGCGGACGTGCGCGCGTTCCTGGCGGCCGAGCTGCCCCGCCGCGAGGCGTCCGGGGTGAGCATCGGCGGCGGCCACGACCCCGCGTTCAGCCGTGCCCTGGCCGAACGCGGCTGGGTGGGGCTGTCCATCCCCGCGGCGTACGGCGGCGCCGGGCGCACCGCCGTCGAGCGGTTCGTCGTCGTCGAGGAGCTGCTCGCCGCCCGCGCCCCCGTCTCCGCCCACTGGGTGGCCGACCGGCAGACCGCACCCACCATCCTCAGGTTCGGCACCGAGGAGCAGAAACAGCGGTTCCTCCCGGCCATCGCCCGCGGCGAATGCTCCTTCGCCATCGGCATGAGCGAACCCGACGCCGGCTCCGACCTGGCCGCCGTACGGTCCGCCGCCGTACGCGACACCGCGGGCTGGCGGCTGTCCGGCACGAAGGTGTGGACGTCCAACGCCCACCAGAGCGACTACTTCTGCGTGCTGTGCCGCACCTCGCCGCGCGGCGAGGACCGCCACCAGGGCCTCAGCCAGCTCATCGTGGACCTGCGCGGCCCCGGCGTCACCGTCAACCCGATCGTCACCCTCGACGGCGGCCACCACTTCAACGAGGTCGTCCTCGACGAGGTGTTCGTCCCCGACGAGCTGGTGCTCGGCGCGGTCGGCGACGGCTGGCGGCAGGTCACCTCGGAGCTGGCGTACGAGCGCTCGGGACCGGACCGGTGGCTGTCCACCCTGGGCGTGTTCACCGCGTTCGTGGACGCCGCGCGCGGCACCACCTCCGACGCCACCCGCGCCGCCGTCGGCCACCTCACCGCCCGCTACCGCACCCTGCGGAACCTGTCGCTGTCGGTGGCCCGGCTGATCGACGCCGGCGGCGCGCCCGCCGCCGAGGCCGCGCTGGTCAAGGACCTCGGCACCACGTTCGAGAAGGAGGTCGCGGAGACCGCGCGCGCCCTCGCCGGGCCGTACCCGGACCCGGACGCGACCGACCCGCTGAACCGGGCGCTGGCCCGCGCCATCCTGTCGCTGCCGAGCCTCACTATCCGCGGCGGCACCACCGAGATCCTGCGCACCGTCGCGGCGAGGGAGCTGACCAAATGACCACGGCGAACGCCCTGACCGGCCCCGACCCGGTGCTGACCGAGACCGTCGCGGCCATCCTCGCCGACCACTGCGCGCCCCAGGCCGTACGCGACGCCGAGGCGGGGCCCGGCTGGGCGCCCGCCCTGTGGGACGTGCTCGCCGAGGCGGGGCTGACCGGCGTCGGCGTCCCCGAGGAGTTCGGCGGCGCCGGCGGGACGCTCGCCGACGCGGCCGAGATCGTCCGGCTCACCGGGTACGCCGCCGCGCCCGTGCCGTACGCCGACACCGTGCTGGTGGCCGCGCCCGCGCTGGCCGCCGCCGGGATCCGCGTCCCCGGCGGGCCGGTCGCCGCCGTGCCCGACCCCGGCGCCCTGCGCGCCGTACGCGACGGGGCGGCGTGGACGGTGACCGGCCGCGCCGCGCACGTCCCGTACGCCCGCACCAGCGCCCACCTCGCCGCCGTCGCCGACGGTCCGGACGGGCCGGTCATCGTGCTGCTGCCCGCCGCCGGGCTGGACATCGTGGCCGGCCGCGACTACGCGGGCGAACCGCGCGACACGGTCACCGCCGCCGGTGTCCACGTGCCCGCCGAGGCCGCCGCGCCGTACGAGGTGCGCGGCGACGCCGGCTGGCGGGCGCACGGCGCGCTGGCCCGCGCCCTGCAGATCGCCGGGGCGCTGGAACGCGCCCTGGAGCTGACCGTCGCGCACGCCACGACCCGCGTGCAGTTCGGCCGCCCGATCGCCGGCTTCCAGGCCGTGCAGCACCTGATCGCGCAGCTCGGCGAGGACGTGGCCGCGGCGCGCATGGCCGCCGAGTCCGCCGCGGCCGCGCTCGCCGCCGGCATGCCGTACCCGGACGTGCCCACCGCGAAGATCGTCGCCGGCGAGGCGGCCACCCGGGGCAGCGCGCTGGCCCACCAGGTGCACGGCGCGATGGGCATGACCCGCGAGTGCGACCTCCAGTTGTTCACCCGCCGCCTGTGGACGTGGCGGGAGGAGTACGGCTCGGAGACCGTGTGGTCGCGCGACCTCGGCGACCGCGTCGCCACCCACGGCGGCGCCGGCGTGTGGCCGCTGATCACCACCGCGATCTGACCCGTACGCCCCGCCGGGTCCTAGGACCCGCGCCCGATGCCGCACGCCACCTCCCGCGCTGTACCGTGATCCGGGCACCGGGAGGGAAGGGAACGGCAGGTTGAGCGGACCGCGGGGCGCGCGGCGGGGCTGGATCCTCGTCGCCCTCATGATGACGATGACCCTCGCGGCCATGGACACCACGATCGTGTCCACCGCGATCCCGCAGGTCGTCGCCGACCTCGGCGGGTACACGCAGTTCAGTTGGGTGTTCTCCGCCTACCTGCTGACCCAGACCGTCACGATCCCCATCTACGGCAAGCTCGCCGACCTCTACGGCCGCAAGCCCGTGCTGCTCATCGGCGCGCTGATCTTCCTGGCCGGGTCCGCGCTGTGCGCCGCCGCGTGGGACATGCCGAGCCTCATCGTGTTCCGCGCGCTGCAGGGCCTCGGCGCCGGCGCGGTGCAGGCGATCGTCTCGACGCTGGCCGGCGACCTGTACGACCTCAGCGAGCGCGGCCGCGTCCAGGGGTGGCTGTCCAGCGTGTGGGGCGTGTCCGCGATCGTCGGGCCCACGCTGGGCGGCGCGTTCGCCGAGTACTCCACGTGGCGGTGGATCTTCCTCATCAACCTGCCGATCGGCGCGCTCGCGCTCACGCTGATCGCCCGGTTCCTGCACGAGGACGTGCGCCGCACCCCGCACCGCATCGATTACCCCGGCGCGCTGCTGCTGCTCGGCGCGGCCGCGACGCTGATCTTCGGGCTGCTCCAGGGCGGCGCCGCGTGGCCGTGGCTGTCCGCGCCCAGCGCCGCCGTGTTCGGCGCCGCGATCGCGTTCTCCGCGGCGGCGGTCGTGGTGGAGCGGCGCGCGGCCGAGCCCGTCATGCCGCCGTGGGTGTGGGGGCGGCGGCTGCTGGCCAGCGTCAACCTGGCCACCATCGGGTTCGGCATGCTCGTCATCGGCCCGTCCACGTTCCTGCCGTCCTACGCCCAGGGCGTCCTCGGGCTCGGGCCCATCGCCGCCGGGCTGGTGCTGGCCACCATGAGCATCGGATGGCCGCTGGCGTCCTCGCAGTCCGCCCGCCTGTACATGCGCATCGGGTTCCGCGACGCCGCGCTGATCGGCGCCGCCATCGCGCTCGTCGGCTGCTGCTGGTTCGCGCTCATGCCGCAGTCGCCGCCGGTCTGGGAGATCGTCGTCGCGGTGTTCGTGCTCGGCGTCGGCTTCGGCTGGCTGTCCACACCGGTCGTCGTCGGCGTGCAGTCCACCGTCACCTGGAACCAGCGCGGCGTCGTGACCTCGGCGAACATGTTCTCCCGGTTCCTCGGCCAGAGCATCGGCGCGGCCGTGTTCGGCGCGGTGTCCAACTCCGCGCTGCGCGAGCGCATCGCGCACGCCCCCGCCCACCTGCACGGCCTGCCCGCCAGCGCCGACGGCATCAGCCGCGCCCTGGAGCACGACCCCGCGGGCGCCGCCGCGGACTACCTGCGCGCCGCGCTGTACACCGCGACCCACCACGTGTATGTCGGGCTCGCCGCCACCGCCGTGCTCGTCCTGGTCGTGCTCGCGGTGCTCGCGCCGCGCCGGTTCCCGATCGTGTCCGGCGCGCGGGACGCCGACCCCGCGGGGAAACGGTAAGCGCCACCGCTCCGTCGCGCGGGTGTACCCCGCACGCCGCGCGGGTTACCGTACCGACCGTGGCACCGTCCGCGCTCGACGCGTTCGAACACGAGGCCACCCGCCTCGCCTCCGTCCTCACCTCCACCGCCGCCGACGGCGCCGGCGCGCCCGCCGGCCTGGACCAGCCGTCCACCTGCCCGCCGTGGACCGTACGCGAGCTGGCCTGCCATGTGCGCATCGCGATCGCCCGGGTGCCGCGCATGCTGACCGAGCCGCCGCCGCCCGGCCCGCCGATCCCGGCCCGCGCGTACTACACCGCCGAGCGGTTCACCGGCGCCGACCGGGTCGCCGCGGCCCGCCTCGACGCCGCGTCGTGGCCCAGCGAGCGCGCGCTGGCCGGCGCGTTCGCCGACGCCGTGCGCGCCACCGTCGCCGCCGCCCGCCGCCACGACCCGACCCGGTCCGTCCGCACCCGGTGGGGCGACGCGATGACCCTCGCCGACTACCTCACCACCCGGGTCGTCGAGGTCACCGTGCACGGCCTGGACATCGCCGCCAGCCTGCGCCGCCCGCCGTGGACCAGCCCCGACGCCGCCGACCACGTCGCCGCCCTGCTCACCGGGAACGGCGCGGGCCTCGCGGCGTTCGGCTGGCCGCCGGTCACGCTCATCGCCAAGGCCACCGGCCGCGCGCCGCTGACCGACGCCGAGGCCGCCGCGGTCGCCGGCACCGGCATCACCTGGCCCGTCCTGTCCTGACCCGCCCGACCCCGCATCGGCCCGTACGGATTCCGCGACGTCCCTTGACGGTTCCATCACCCGCACCGGGATACAAACAAGCAGTGGTCATCGCGCCACGCACAGTAACCATCTCGGACCGTCACGGAGGACACCACATGCGCCCAACCGTCCGTACGCTCACCGGCGCCGCGACCGCGCTGCTGACGACCGGCCTCACGGCCGCGCTCGTCGCGGGACCGGCCGCCGCGGGCACCACCCACCCGGCACGCGCGACACCCGGCGAGCGCACCGCCGCCGCCGCGAAACGGGCGGCACCGCCCACGCTGCTGTTCGACTGCGGCCGCGCCACCGTCAAGCCGGGCGCGTTCACCATCGCCTGCGCGGACGGCAACAACTACCTCAGCGGCATCCACTGGCGCGGCTGGGGCGCCGGCAAGGCGCGCGGCGTCGCCGTGCAGCACGCCAACGACTGCCGCCCGAGCTGCGCGAACGGCCACTTCCACACCTTCCCGGTGCGCGTCACCGTGAAGAACCCCAAGGCCCTCCCCAAGTACAGGGGCCTGCGGTACTTCTCCCGCATCCGCCTCGACTACGGCAAGGCCCGCCCCACCCACGCCGGCCACCAGGCCTACTCGCTGGCCCCATGACGTACTGATCCGGCCTGAACCGGCCTGATCCGACTTGAACGAGCCGCCGCCCGCGTACCGTGCCCGTGCCGTACGGTCCGCGGGCGGCGCCGCGTCCGCCCGCCGGACGTGAGAGGCTCTCGCCCGGCCCCCAGGACCCCGAGCGAGAAGGAACCGCATGCACCGCACGCGCGCCGCCCGCGCCCTGCCCGCCCTCGCCGCCGCGCCCGTGCTCGCCGCGGCGCTCACGGCCTGCGGCCCCATCGGCACCCCGGCCGCCGGCCCGACCCGCACCGAGCCCGGCACCACCAGCGCCCCCGTCGCACCGACGCACAGCTCCGCCCCGCGGCACGCCGCCGCGCCGGTGCTCGTCGACTGCGTGCACCACGGCCACATCCGGCCGCCGTCGCTGGTCACCGCCTGCGCCGACGGCAACGCGGGCGTCTCGCGCATGCGCTGGACGGCCTGGCGCCCGGCCCGCGCCGCCGGCACCGGCGTCGAGCGCAGCAACGACTGCACCCCCAACTGCGCGTCCGGCCACTTCCACACCTACCGGGTGCGGGTCGCCGCCGCCGCGCCCAAACCGTGGGCCGGCCACCCCGGCAAGAAGCACTTCACGCTGCTGAAGGTGGTCTTCACCGGCGCCCGCCCCGGGCCGGACCGCACCGAGACGTACCACCTCGGCGGCTGACCCGCCCGGGCCGCCCGGGCCGCCCGTCCGGCTATCCGGCGAAGCGGTCCGTGGCGTCCAGCAGCCGGTCGCGGATGCCCGGCTCGGAGTAGGCGTGCCCGGCCGCGTCGACCAGGTGGAAGTCCGCGCGCGGCCAGGCGCGGTGCAGTTGCCAGGCCGTCACCGGGGGAGTGGCGACGTCGTAGCGGCCCTGCACGATCACCCCGGGGATGGCGGCCAGGCGGCCCGCGCCGGCGACGAGCTGCTCGGGGCCGAAGAAGCCGCCGTTGACGAAGTAGTGGTTCTCGATGCGCGCGAACGCCAGGGCGTAGCGCTCCTGGCCGAACGCGTCGGCCAGGTCCGGGTCCGGGCGCAACGTCACCGTGGAGCCCTCCCACACCGACCACGCCCGCGCCGCCGGGATCCGCACGGCGGGGTCCGGGTCGTTCAGCCGCCGGTGGTACGCGGCGATCATGTTGCCGCGCTCGGCCTCGGGGATCGGCGCGGCGAACCCCTCCCACAGGTCGGGGAACAGGTGCGACGCGCCCGACTGGTAGTACCAGGCCAGCTCCGACGGGCGCAGCGTGAACACGCCGCGCAGCACCAGCTCGGTGACCCGCTCCGGATGGGTCTCCGCGTACGCGAGGGCCAGGCCGCTGCCCCACGACCCGCCGAACACCTGCCACGCCTCGATGCCGAGCATCGCGCGCAGGAACTCCATGTCGGCGACCAGATGCCAGGTGGTGTTCACCGACATGTCCGTGTCGAGGTCGGCGGCGTGCGGCGTGGAGCGGCCGCAGCCGCGCTGGTCGAACAGCACGATCCGGTAGCGCTCGGGGTCGAACAGCCGCCGGTTGTTCGTACTGCACCCGCCGCCCGGCCCGCCGTGCAGGAACACCGCCGGCTTGCCCGCCGGGTTCCCGCACGCCTCCCAGTAGATCCGCTGCCCGTCGCCGACCTCGGCCCAGCCGTGGTCGTACGGCTCGACCTCCGGATACAGCTCCCGCACCGCGCCCCTCAGACCAGGCCGAGGCCGCGCACGGCGTCGCGCTCCTCCGCCAGCTCCGCGACCGAGGCGTCGATGCGGGCACGGGAGAAGTCGTCGATGTCCAGGCCCTGGACGATCTCGTACGTGCCGTCCTTCGTGACGACCGGGAAGGAGGAGATCAGGCCCTCGGGCACGCCGTACGAACCGTCGGACGGCACCGCCATGGAGGTCCAGGTGCCGTCGGCGGTGCCGGTGAACCAGGTGTGCACGTGGTCGATCGCCGCGTTGGCCGCCGACGCCGCCGAGGACGCGCCGCGCGCCTCGATGATCGCCGCGCCGCGCTTGGCGACGGTCGGGATGAAGTCGTTCTCCAGCCACGCCTGGTCGTTGATCGCCGCGGCGGCGTTCGCGCCGTTGATCTCGGCGTGGAAGATGTCCGGGTACTGGGTGGCGGAGTGGTTGCCCCAGATCGTCAGCTTCGTGATGTCGCTGACGGTGACGCCGGCCTTCTTCGCGACCTGCGTGAGCGCCCGGTTGTGGTCCAGGCGGGTCATCGCGGTGAACCGCCCGGCGGGGACGTCGGGCGCGTGGGCCTGCGCGATGAGGGCGTTGGTGTTGGCCGGGTTGCCGACCACCAGGACCCGCACGTCGTCGGCGGCGCCGGCGTTGATCGCCTCGCCCTGCGGCTTGAAGATGCCGCCGTTGGCCTCGAGGAGGTCGCCGCGCTCCATGCCCTTCGTCCGGGGGCGGGCGCCGACCAGCAGCGCGACGTTCGTGCCCGCGAACGCGGCGTTGGCGTCGTCGGTGATGTCGATGCCGCGCAGCAGCGGGAACGCGCAGTCGTCGAGCTCCATCGCGGTGCCCTCGGCCGCCTTCACCGCCTGCGGGATCTCCAGCAGGCGCAGCCGCACGGGCACATCGGCGCCCAGCAACTGCCCGGAGGCGATGCGGAAGAGCAGTGCGTAGCCGATCTGGCCGGCCGCACCGGTGACGGTGACGTTGACGGGAGCCTGGGGCATGAACTTCTCCTGCTAGGGGCTAAACAGCGCCGCGAAGCGGCACCCTTGTCTGCGCGTCAGAAATCGTACGCCCGTACGGGCAGGCGACGGCCGCGGACCCGGTGGTCCGTTCGTCACACCGGACGATCTTCGGGCAGGACGTGGTTCGGCTCGCCCGCGCGCACCCGGTACGCGGCCGGGGTGCCGCCGGTGAACGCGCGGAACTCGTGGATGAGGTGCGCCTGGTCGTAGAAGCCGTGCTCGGCCGCGGCGCGCGCCCAGTCGACCGGGCCGCCTGCGGTCGCCACGGCGGCGAGGAGCCGCTGCATGCGGCGGGTGCGGGCGTACCGCTTCGGCGCCAGGCCGGTGCGCTCGGTGAACCGGCGGCGCAGCAGCCGGTCCGACATGCCGAGCCGGTCGCTGACCGCGGCCACCGCGGCGCCGCCGTCGAGCCCGGCGGCCGCGGCGGCGATCACCGGGTCGCCGCGCAGCGGCCGTACGACGTGGTCGAGCAGCGCCCGCTCGACCACGTCCAGCGCGGCGTGCGGCGTGGGCGCGGCGCGGGCCCGCTCGGCGAGGGTGGCGCCGTCGCGGCCCCACAGGTCGCCCAGGTCGTGCAGCGGCGCGGCCAGCGCGCCGGCGGCCGGCGGGAAGAACGGGTACGTGCCGCCGGGGCGGAACGCGACGCAGATGACCGACCGCAGCTCCGCGGAGTCCAGCCCGACCGGCGCGGTGTACGGCCCGCACAGCGCGGCGCCGCCCGCGTGCT
Organism: Streptosporangiaceae bacterium; assembly: GCA_036502625.1. GTDB lineage: Bacteria > Actinomycetota > Actinomycetes > Streptosporangiales > Streptosporangiaceae > DASXYG01. The sequence goes on along the minus strand of DASXYG010000074.1, from coordinate 30,113 downwards.
CCGCGCCGGTGAAGGCGGCGTCGAAGCAGGTCGTGCGGTCGTCGGCGAGGTTGAGGACCAGTTGCGCGCGGCCGTCGGGCACCCGCGTCTCGCGCCCGGCGGCCTGGTCTCCCGAGTAGTGGACCAGCGCCGCCACGAACGGTTCGAGCGGGCCCGACGGCCTGCGGCGGATCACCTTCATCACCACCGAGCCTAGTGCGCGCCCGCATGCGACTTTCGGATGGTCCGCGGGTGGCGATCGTCGCCGATCAGCGCCGCGCTCTAGGGGACGGCGGGCCGCGCGGGTAGCGTCTACCTCGTGCAATGCCAGGATTTCTCGGCCCCGTGGGGGCGCCAGCGGCTCGGGCTGCTGTTCGGCATCGGCGTGCTGGTGATCGCCGACGCCGTCACGCCGCTCGTGTCGATCCTCGACGACTGGGCCGCGAAGTACGGCACGACGTTCGGCACGGTGGTGCCGTGGGCGATCGTCGTCGTGCAGCTCCTGGTCACCCCGGTGCTGTACATCCAGTGGCGGCGGCCGGTGTTCGCCGCGCTGGTCGTCATCGGCACCGCGATCGCCGGGTGCGCGGCCATGATCGGGGCGCCCGCGGAGCTGTACACCACGTACGTCTCCACGACCGTGTGGGTGCCGATCGCGCTGTCCAGCGTGGTGCCCGGCATGATCATGCGCAGCACGGACCGCCGCCGGACCATCCTCATGTGGGCACTGCTCGGCGCCGGCACACTGCTGGCGTGCCGGCCGTGGGAGCCGTCGCTGAACACCTACGCCAACGGCATCCTGCACGTCGCCGTGGCCGCGCTCATCGGCATGTACATCGCGACCCGGTTCCGCATGGTGCAGGCGCTGCGCGACCGCGCCGACCGGGCCGAGCGCGAGCAGCACCTGCTGGCCGAGCGCGCGCTGACGACCGAGCGCGCGCGGCTGGCCTCGGAGATGCACGACGTCGTGTCCCACCGGGTGAGCCTGATGGTGCTGCAGGCCGGCGCGCTGCGGCTGAACGCGCAAGACGACGCCACCCGCGCCGCCGCCGAGGACCTCCGCGCCACCGGCTGCCAGGCGCTGGACGAACTGCGCGACCTCGTGGGCGTGCTGCGCCGCCCGCCCGGCGAACCGTTCGGCGACCCGCTCGGGCCCGTGCCGGAACCGGAGCCCGCGCCGGACCTCGCCGGGCTGGTGGAGGGCGGCCGCGCGGCCGGCATCGACGTACGGCTGCGCACCGAGGGCGATCCCGGGCAGGTCGCGCCGGTCGTCGCCCGTACGGTCCACCGCGTGGCCCGGGAGGCGCTGACCAACGCGGGCAAGCACGCCCACGGCGCGTCGGTGACCGTCGACGTCCGCTACGGCACCGAGCGCGTGCGGCTGGAGGTCGCCAACACCGCGCCGCCGGACACCGGCGACACCCGGCTGCGGGCCACCGGCGCCGGCACCGGCCTGGCCGGGCTGCGGCAGCGGGTCGAGGTCGTCGGGGGCGCGTTCACCGCCGGGCCGACCGGCGACGGGGGGTTCGCCGTCGCGGCTACCATGCCGGTGTTCGTCCCGACGGCCGAACCGGAGCCGGAGCTGCGGATCGGCCCGAACCTGGGGGTGGTGCCGCGATGATCCGCGTGCTGGTCGCCGACGACGAGCCCATGGTGTGCGCCCACCTGCGCGCGATCCTCGGCTCCGCCGGCGACATCGAGGTGGTCGCCGACGCCGGCGACGGCGCCGCTGCCGTCGAGGGCGTCGTACGCCACCGGCCCGACGTCGTGCTGATGGACCTCCGGATGCCCGGCGTCGACGGCCTGGCCGCCACCGAGCGCATCGCGAAACTCCCCGAGCCGCCCGCGGTCGTCGCGCTGACCACCTTCGACGCCGACACCTACGTCCTGCGGGCGCTGCGCGCCGGCGCCGCCGGGTTCCTGCTGAAGTCCACGCCGCCGGAAGACCTCATCGGGCTCGTCCGGGTCGCCGCCGACGGCCACACCGTGCTGTCCGCCGCGGCGTCCCGGCGGCTCGTCGCCGCGTCGGCGGACCGGCAGGTGAACCGCGACCGCGCCGCCGCGCTGACCCGCGAGCTCACCGAGCGTGAGGCGCAGGTGCTGACGTGCCTCGGCGAAGGCCTGTCGAACGCGGACATCGCGTCGCGGCTGTTCCTCAGCGAGGCCACCGTCAAGGGCTACGTCTCGCGGCTGCTCGTCAAGCTGGACTGCGCGAACCGCACCCAGGCCGGCATGGTCGCGCACGACGCGGGGCTGCTCGGCGGCTGACACCCGCACGGATGGCACGGTCTGATCACGAAAGCATCGATAACGCCCGGGGTGGCGGTAGGTTGCCGTGGGTGAGCGATCTGGGGATCGGCGTTGATCCGACCACGCCCGCGGTGGCGCGCATGTACGACTACTGGCTCGGCGGCAAGGACAACTTCGCCGCCGACCGCGACACGGCCGGGCGCATCGAGGCACTGCTGCCCGACGTGCCGCCGCTGGCCCACGCGAACCGCCGGTTCCTCGTCCGTACGGTGCGGTTCCTCGCCGAGCGTGGCGTCACCCAGTTCATCGACCTCGGCACCGGCCTGCCCACCTCGCCCAACGTGCACGAGATCGCCCGCGAGGTGCAGCCGGGCGCCCGCGTCGTCTACACCGACATCGACGCCATGGTCATCGCGCACAGCCGCGCCATGGCGACGTTCGGCGGCGTCGTGTCCGTGCACGCGGACATGCGCGACCCGTGCGCCGTCCTCGGCGACCCGGACGTCCGCCGCCTCATCGACTTCGACAAGCCCGTCGCGCTGCTCATGATCGCCGTCCTGCCGTACCTCGGCGCCAGTGACGACCTGACCGGCATCCTGGCCCGCTACCGCGCCGGGGTGCCGCGCGGCAGCTACTTCGCGATGTCCGTGGCCACCGACGAGGGCCTCGACGAAACGGTCATCCGCCACGCCGAGAACATCCTCGGCCGCGCGTCGGTCCCCGCCCACTTCTGGCCGCGCCCCGAGATCGACGAGATGCTCACGGCCATCGACCCCGTACGCCCGGGGGTCGTCCCGATCAACGAGTGGCGCGCCACCGAGCCGCCGCTGAACATCCGCATGCTCGGCGCGGTCGGCAGGTTCCGCCCGGAGTGACCGCGGGCCGGCCCGTCAGCGGCGCAGTACGGCGTTGAGGCGGGCGGCCTGGCGGGTCAGGTGGTGGCATTCGGGGAGGTTGGGGGCCTTCCGCGCCGCCTCCGCGTACAACCGGGCCGCCGTTTCCAGGCCGCCGTCGCGTTCGTGGAGGTACGCGGCCACCGCGGTGTACCGGGGGAGCGCGTCGTCCAGCGCCGCGAGCGCGGCCAGGCCGGCGCGGGGGCCGTCGGACTCGCCGACCGCCACGGCCCGGTTGAGGCGGGCCACCGGGCTGTCCGTCAGGCGCACGAGCTCGTCGTACCACTCGACGATCTGCGGCCAGTCGGTCTCGGCGGCCGTGGGCGCGTCGGCGTGGAGGGCGGCGATGGCGGCCTGGGCCTGGAACTCGCCCAGGCGGTCGCGGGACAGGGCCGTCTGGAGGATGGCGACGCCCTCGGCGATCAGGCGGGTGTCCCAGCGCGCGCGGTCCTGGTCGGCCAGCGGGATCAGGCCGCCGTCGGGGTCCGTACGGCCGGCGCGGCGCGCGTGGTGCAGGAGCATGAGGGCCAGCAGGCCCGCCGCCTCGGGGTGGTCGAACGCCGCGCAGAGCTGCCGGGCCAGGCGGACCGCCTCGGCGGCGAGGTCCACGTCACCGGAGTAGCCCTCGTTGAAGACCAGGTAGAGGACGCGCAGCACGGTGGCGGCGTCGCCGTGCCGGTCGAACCGTACGCCGGACACGGTGCGCTTGGCGCGGCTGATGCGCTGCGCCATGGTCGCCTCGGGCACCAGGTACGCCTGGGCGATCTGCCGGGTGGTCAGGCCGCCGACCGCGCGCAGCGTGAGCGCGACCGCGGACGACGGCGTCAGCGACGGGTGCGCGCACAGGAAGTACAGCCGCAACGTGTCGTCCGCGGAGTCCGGCTCCGCGGCGTCGGAGATCGCGGGCGGCGACTGGGCCGCGTCGAGGTCCTCGCGGCGGCGGCGCGCGGTCTCGGACCGGGCGGCGTCGAGGAACTTGCGCCACGACACCGTGATCAGCCACGCCTTCGGGTCGGCCGGCGGGTCGTCCGGCCACACGCGCACGGCCTCGACCAAGGCGTCCTGCACGGCGTCCTCGGCCGCCGCGAAGTCGGCTCCGCGGCGGACGAGGATCGCCAGCACGTGCGGCGTGAGGCTCCGCAACAGCGCCTCGTTCATCCGGGTGTCACTCCGTGATGCAGCGCGGCGAGCCCAGGAAGGGGCGCACCTCGAGCCACTCGTGGATGGGCTCGCCGCCCGCGCCCGGGGCCGCGGACAGCTCGCCGGCCAGTTCGAGCGCCCGGTCGTACGTCTCGACGTCGATCACCATCCAGCCGGCGATCAGGTCCTTCGTCTCGGCGAACGGGCCGTCGGTGACCGGCGGGCGCCCCTCGCCGTCGTACCGGACGAACGTGCCTTCCGGGGCGAGCGCCTGCGTGTCGACGAACTCGCCGTTGCCCTCGAGGCGGTCCGCGAAGTCCTGCATGTACCGCACGTGGGCGGAGATCTCCTCGGGCGTCCACTGGTCCATGGGCACGTCGTTGACCGAGGCCGGACCGCCCCGGTAGTGCTTGAGCAGCAGGTACTTCGCCATCGTGGTTCTCCTTGGTGCCGGTGCGGCCCGTCGTGGCCGCGTTCGCCCCGGGGACGGAGCCGGCCGCGGGTTCTCGACATCGCCGCCGGGATCAGAGTACGAGCTGGGCGATCAGCGTCGCGCACACGAACGACGCGGTGATCACGGTCAGCGCCACCAGCGCCAGCTTCCAGCCGCCGGACTTCAGCACGCCGAGCTGCCGCCCGAGGGACAGCCCGACGTACGCCAGCACCGGCGTGGCGAACGCGATCGGGTTGATGCCGTCCGCCAGGGCCAGGATGCCGTGCTGGAACGGGGAGAACGGCGCGGTCAGCAGCGCGATCGACAGGCTCGCGATGGCCACCGCGGGCACCCAGCGCACGAGCCGGTTCAGCGCGACCGCGATCCACGCCAGCGCGGTGAACAGCACCATGGCGAGCAGGTAGCGGGGGTGGAAGGCGTGCGTGTCGAGCGCGTCGGCGGCCAGCATCAGCACCGCGAGCGTGGCCAGCACCTGCGCGGCCTGGCCCAGGCCCATCCGCGTGTCGCCGACCGGGGCGTCCGTCAGCGCCGCGTCCGCGGAGTCGCCGGGGACCTCCGTACGGGCCGCCTCGGCCGCGGCCATTGCGGGGGCGGGCTCGGGCGCGGGTTCGGCTGCGGTCTCGCGGCGGAACAGCCGCGTCCACACCGGGAACAGGCGGCGGGCCAGCGGCATGGCCAGGTAGATGCCGGCGTACGTGCCGATGAAGCCGCTGATGAAGTTGCCCACCAGGCCGAACGAGGCGATCTGCGCGGCCTGCGCATGATGGGCGTCGCTGAGCACGGCGGTCGCGGCGGCCATCATGCCCGACGAGCCCACGCCGGAGCCGAGCGCCAGGGCCAGCGGGTTGAAGATCCGGAAGGAGTCGAGCAGCGAGGTCAGCACCGCGACGAACACGGCGCCGAAGATCGCGCCCACGACGTACGTGGACAGCGCGCCCCGGTACTCCGGCGAGCCCGACCCGAACCGCTCGCCCACGTACGCGATCATCGGCTCGCGGTCGATCGAGTACGTCGCGCCGATGGCCGACCTGCCGAGCCCGAGCGCCACGCCGATCGGGAGGCTGAAGACGACCGAGCCGAACAGGTGGCCGACCTCCTGGAGCAGCAGCGCGCCGCCGGAGTGCACCAGCGCGCCGAGCTGCGGCCCGGTCGAGGTGCCGAGCGCGACCAGGAAGACCAGGAACCCCAGGGTGCCGATCGCCCCGGCCATCGCCTGTGTGCGCACCGGCACCCGGCGTACGCGCTGCGCGCCGAGCACGGTGCCGATCAGGATCGCCAGCACGAACGGGAACAGCACGATCTCCGCCCGGCCGAGCGGGATCTTCAGGGCGCCGATCAGCTCGGTCACGACGGTGATCGCGACCGCGGTCACGGCGAGCGGCCAGAAGCCGGCGCGCTTCCACACGGGGCACTCCACGGGGGAAGAGGAGGGTCAGGACAGGGTGCCGTAGGCCAGGGTGCCGCGGGAGATGACGGCGACGAGGTTCGCCGCCGTGAGGTCGGTGATGTCGGCCCACGGGCGGCCGCGGACGAGGAGGAGGTCGGCGGCGCGGCCGGGGGTGATCCGGCCGACGCGGTCGCCCAGGCCGAGGGCGTCCGCCGCGTCGGAGGTGCCCGCGCGCAGCGCTTGCTCGTCGTCGTAGCCGAGGACGTCGCGCATGCGGGCCAGTTCCGGCATGGCCGCGCCGAACGGGTTGATCGTGGCGTTGCAGTCGGTGCCGAGCACGAACCGTACGCCCAGGTCCGCGGCGCGCCGCAGCTTCGCGTCGCGGGCGGCGACCAGCGCGGCGGCCTTGTCCCGGCTCTCGGCGGTGGCCCCGGCGCTGCCGTCGGCGATGCGGTCGTTGATCAGCAGCGTCGGCGCGGCCGTCACGCCCCGCGCGGCGGCCGCGCGCGCCTGCTCCTCGCTGATCAGCGTGGCGTGCTCCAGGGAGTCGGCGCCGCCGTCCAGCGCCGCGGCGATGCCGGCCTCGCTGTGCGCGTGCGCGGCGACGGGCAGGCCCAGGGCGTGCGCCTCGTCGGTGATCGCGGCGATCTCCGCGGCGGTGTAGTTCCGCCAGCCGCTGCGGTCGCCGGTGGACAGCACGCCGCCGCTGGTCATCATCTTGATGCCGTCCACGCCTGCGCGCGCGTGCTTCCTGACCAGGGCGCGGCAGGCGTCCGGGCCGTCCGCGGTCTCCGGCCGCACCGGCGCGCCCGCGGGGGTGAACATGTCGTGGTGGCCCGCGGTCATGTTGACCACGCCGTACGCCAGCACCCGCGGCCCGGCGACCAGGCCCGCGTCGAACGCGCGGCGCAAAGCGATGGGCCGTTCGTCGCTGGCCATGTCGCGCATCGTGGTGACGCCGCTTTCCAGCGCGGCGCGCGCGTTGGCCAGGGCGTGCAGTGTGCGGTCGGCCACCGGCGTGACCAGCGGCCACGTGAACGTCGTGTAGTCGCCCGGCACGGCGGGGTCGGTGAGGTGGACGTGGGTGTCGACCAGGCCGGGGATGAGCGCGAGCCCGTCCGCGCGCGGCCCGGGCACCGGCGCGACCTCGGCGACGCGGTCGCCGTCCAGGGTGACGTCGGCGGCGCCGACCAGCCGGTCGCCGTCCCAGACGGTGACGCCCTCCAGCCGCACGGACACCCTCCCGGCCGTCGCAGGTGATCTCAGGCCCGCACATTGAACCACGGTGACCAGCCCGTTCCCCGCGCCGCCCCCGCCGTACGCGGACGCCGCACTGCCGCGGCCTACACTGCCGGTGGCGGCGCGGAAGGAACCCGGTGCGAATCCGGGACGGTCCCGCCACTGTGAAGGGGAAGTCGCACCCGGCGTGCACGGGCCACGGCCGTACGGCTGGAAGGCGCGGGTGCGGCGGCGATCCCTGAGTCAGGAGACTTCACGCCGCCGGACCACCGGACCGAAACGGGGCGCGGACCCCGAACGGAGGACCGAGCGTGATCGCGCTTTTCTCGACCGCCGACACCGAGCTGCTCGCCGCACGCCAGGCGGGGTTCCGGGTCGCCAACCCCTCCCGCGTCGAGCCCGGCGACCTCGACCGGCTGCTCGACGGTGTCCAGGTCGTGGTCGTCCGGCTGCTCGGCGGCGTCGCGGCCTGGGAGGACGGCCTCGCCGCGCTGCGCGCCCGCGGTGTGCCGCTGGTGGCCCTGGGCGGCGAGGCCGCGCCGGACGCCGGCCTCATGGCGCACTCCACCGTCCCGGCCGGCCTCGCCACGCAGGCGCTGGCGTACCTGGCGGAGGGCGGCGTACGGAACCTGCGCGCGCTGCACGCGTTCCTGTCCGACACGATCCTGCTCACCGGCGAGGCGTTCCCGCCGCCGGAGCCGATGCCCGCGTACGGCGTCCACGAGCGGCCCGCGCCCGGCGCGGGTCCGGGGCGTCCGGTGGTCGCGGTCGTGTACTACCGGGCGCACGAGCTCGCCGGGAACACCGCGTTCGTGGACGCGCTGTGCGACGCGGTCGAGGACGCCGGGGCCGCGCCGCTGCCGGTGTTCTGCGCCTCGCTGCGCGACCCGGACGACGGCCTCGTGGACCTGCTGCGCGCGGCGGACGCGATCGTGGTGACGGTGCTCGCGGCCGGGGGCGTGGCAGGCGCGGCGTCCGGGGCGAGCGCGGGCGGTGACGACGAGGCGTGGGACGCGGGCGCGCTCGCCGCCCTCGACGTGCCGCTCATCCAGGGCCTGTGCCTCACCACCAGCCGCGCCGTGTGGGCGGAGTCCACCGCGGCGCTGTCGCCAATGGACGCCGCCACCCAGGTCGCCGTGCCGGAGTTCGACGGGCGGCTGATCAGCGTCCCGTTCTCGTTCAAGGAGCCCGGCCCGGACGGCGTCCCCGTCTACCGCGCCGACCCCGAGCGGGCCGCCCGGGTCGCCGGGATCGCCGCCGCGCACGCCCGGCTGCGGCACACCCCGCCGGAACAGCGGCGCCTGGCGATCATGCTGTCGTCGTACCCGACCAAGCACGCCCGCGTCGGCAACGCCGTCGGCCTCGACACCCCGGCCAGCGCCGTACGGCTGCTGGCCGCGCTGCGCGACGCGGGCTACACGGTCGCCGACCACCCCGAGGACGGCGACACGCTCATCCACACGCTCATCGCCGCGGGCGGCCACGACGTGGAGTGGCTCACCGAGGAGCAGCTCGCCGCCGCCGACGTGCGGGTGCCGGCGTCCGCGTACGGGCGCTGGTTCGGCGAGCTGCCGGAGGCGCTGCGCGAGCGGGTGCGCGCGCACTGGGGAGACCCGCCCGGCGAGCTGTACGTCGACGACCAGGGCGGGGAGCCCGCGATCGTGGTGGCGGCGCTGCGGTACGGGAACGTGGTGCTGATGATCCAGCCGCCGCGCGGGTTCGGGGAGAACCCGGTGGCGATCTACCACGACCCCGACCTGCCGCCGTCGCACCACTACCTGGCCGCGTACCGGTGGCTGGAGCGGGAGTTCGGCGCGCACGCGGTGGTGCACCTCGGCAAGCACGGCACGCTGGAGTGGCTGCCCGGGAAGGGGCTGGGGCTGGCCGCCGACAGCGCGCCCGACGCGGCGCTGGGGAACCTGCCGCTGGTGTACCCGTTCATCGTCAACGACCCGGGCGAGGGCACGCAGGCCAAGCGGCGCGGGCACGCCGCGGTCGTGGACCACCTGGTGCCGCCGATGGCCCGCGCCGACACCTACGGCGACCTGGCCAAGCTGGAGCAGGCCCTGGACGAGTACGCCCAGGTGGCCGACCTCGACCCGGACAAGCTCCCCGCCGTGCGGGAGCAGATCTGGGACCTGGTCCGTACGGCCGAGCTCCACCACGACCTGTCCGTGGACGCCCCGCCGGACGCCGCCGAGTTCGACGACTTCGTCCTGCACATCGACGGCTACCTGTGCGAGATCAAGGACGTCCAAATCCGCGACGGCCTCCACATCCTGGGCCAGATCCCGGAGGGCGAGCCCCGAGTCAACCTCCTCCTCGCCATCCTCCGCGCGTCCCAGATCTGGGGCGGCCGCACAGGCGCGGTCCCCGGCCTCCGAGCCGCCCTCTCCACGGCATACGCCCTAGACGAACAAACCCTCCTCACGGAACCCGGCGCCCCGGCCACCATCCCGGCTGAGCTGGTGCGGGTGGCGGGAGGAGCGCACACCCCAGACCCCCCGCCGGAGGGCCACCTGCGTACCCCTCCCTCTCCCCCCGCCCCCACGGAGGGCGAAGCGCGTACCCCTCTCTCTTCCTCCGCCCCCACGGAGAACCCACCTGAGGTGGCGGAGGAAGGGAGCGCCTCCCGTGCCCCCGGCACCCCGCCGGAGGGCGAAGCGCGAACCCCTTCCCCCGCCCCTTCAGGGAACCCGCCCGTGGTGGCGGGGAGAGCGAGCGCCGCCGCCTCACCTGGCGCCCCGGCCGCCATCTCGGCGAAGCTCGCGGAGGCGGAGGCGGGAGGAGAAGAGGGGCCCGCCCCCGTGGAGCCTCCTCCCGTGGTGGCGGGGGGAGGGAGCGGCTCCGGCGTCCCGGCGGGGCCGCCACTCTCGGGAGACAGGGGGCCTGGCACCGCGGAGATCCCGCCCGAGCTGACGCGGGCGGCGGACGGAGGGAGCGCCTCCCGTGCCTCCGGCGCCGCGGCGGGGGGCGCCCCCGCGGGAGGCGGAGAGCGCGCTCCCGGCGGTGCCGCCCAGCGCGGTGGTGCGGAGGGGGATGCGCGTGATGGCGGCGAGGCGGCGCTCGCGTCCATCCCGGCGGAGCTCGCGAGGGCGGAGGCGGGGGGAGGGGAAAGCCATGCCCCGGCCGCCCCGGCGGAGGATCCTCGGCGCGGGGACGGCGGGGACGGCGGGGACGGGGAGAACCCCCGAACCCCTCTCCCTGCCCGTACGGCGTCGGATGCGGTGGATTTGGTTGAGGCGGTCGCGCGGCGGCTTGTTGCCGGGATGGAGGAGCGGGGGTGGGCGGCGGGCGCGGTGGACGGGGTGTGCGCGGAGGTGCTCGGGCGGGACGTGCCGGATGTCGTGCGGGTGCTGGAGTTCGCCGCCGCCGAGGTCGTGCCGCGGCTTGACGGGACCGGGCGGGAGATCGGGGCCATCGTGCACGCGCTCGGCGGGGGGTTCGTGCCGCCGGGGCCGTCCGGGTCGCCCACCCGGGGGCTGGTGAACGTGCTCCCGACCGGCCGGAACTTCTACTCCGTCGACCCCAAGGCGATCCCGTCGCGCAACTCCTGGGACACCGGCCGCGCCCTCGCGGACTCCCTCCTGGCCCGCCACCTGGCCGACACCGGCGCCTACCCCGCGTCGGTCGGGCTCACCGTGTGGGGCACCGCGGCGATGCGCACCCAGGGCGACGACATCGCCGAGGCCCTCGCCCTCCTCGGATGCCGGCCCGTCTGGGACGACGCCTCACGCCGCGTCACCGGGTTCGCGATCGTCCCCGCCGCCGAGCTCGCCCGCCCCCGCGTGGACGTCACCCTCCGCATCTCCGGCTTCTTCCGCGACGCGTTCCCGCACGTCATCACCCTCCTGGACGATGCCGTACGCGCGGTCGCCGACCTGGACGAGGCCCCCGAGTACAACTACGTCCGCGCGCACGCCCTCGCCGACCACGACGGCCACGGTGACTGGCGCCGCGCCACCACCCGCATCTTCGGATCAGCGCCCGGCGCGTACGGCGCGGGCCTGCTCCCGCTGATCGACGCCCGCAACTGGCGCGACGACGCCGACCTGGCGCGCGTGTACGAGGTGTGGGGCGGCTACGCGTACGGCCGGGGCCTCGACGGCCGCGACGCCCGCGCGGACATGCGCGCCTCGTTCGCGCGCATCTCCGTGGCCGTGAAGAACCAGGACACCCGCGAGCACGACATCGTCGACTCCGACGACTACTTCCAGTACCACGGCGGCATGATCGCCATGGTGCGCACGCTCACCGGCGCCGCGCCCGCCGCGTACGTCGGCGACTCCGCCGTGCCGGACGCGGTCCGCACCCGCACGCTGGGCGAGGAGACCCGCCGGGTGTTCCGCGCCCGGGTGGTGAACCCGCGGTGGATCGCCGCGATGCGCCGCCACGGCTACAAGGGCGCCTTCGAGCTGGCCGCGACCGTGGACTACCTGTTCGGCTACGACGCCACGGCGGGCGTGGTGGACGACTGGATGTACGAGAAGCTCGCCGAGGCGTACGTCTTCGACCCCGAGACCCGCGACTTCGTGGCACGCTCCAACCCGTGGGCGCTGCGCGGCATGACCGAGCGGCTCCTGGAGGCCGCCGACCGCGGCCTGTGGGCGCGGCCGGACCCGGCGACCCTGGACCGGCTGCGCGACACGTACCTGTCCCTGGAGGGCGACCTGGAGGGCGCGGACCCGGACTGAGGACATGACGACGCCCCGGTGCGCGTGGTTGGCCGCGTCCCGGGGCGTCATCGTCGCAGGCCGCCCTACCCGGGTGATCGTACGGTCACACACGGTCGCGGCGGCGGTTTCCATCGGCGCAGGTCACCAGGGCAGCGGGCCGCTGGCGTGGGTGAACGTGCCGGTGGGGCCGTCCGGTGGCACCTGCGCCATCCGTACGATGACCTCCGCGCCCTCCTCCACGGTCTGGATCCCGGTGTTGCCGTTGAGGTCGGTCCTGGTGAAGCCGGGCTCGACCGCGTTGATCCGGAAGCCGGGGAACGCCTTGGCGTACTGCACGGTCAGCATGTTGACGGCCGCCTTCGACGCCGGGTACGCGACGCCCGGATACGCGGAGGCGGGGTTCCCGGGCGTGGACAGCGCGGTCAGCGAGGCCAGGCCGCTGCTGAGGTTGACGATGACCGGCGCGGGCGAGCGGCCGAGCAGCGGCAGGAACGCGTGCGTGACGCGGACGGTGCCGAAGACGTTCGTCTCGAACGTGGTGCGCATGTCCTCGGCGGTGAGGTCGGCGGCGCCGACGATGGAGTTGCCGGGCCCGCGGCTCTCGATGCCGGCGTTGTTGACGAGGACGTCCAGGCCGCCGCCGGCCTCGATCGTGCGGACGGCCGCGGCGACGGACGCGTCGTCGGTGACGTCGATGGCGACGGTGCGCGCCCCCAGCTCGGCGGCGGCGCGGCGCCCGCGCTCGGCGTCGCGGCTGCCGACGTACACGGTGTGGCCGGCGGCGATGAGCCGCCGCGCGGTCTCGTAGCCGAGGCCCTTGTTCGCCCCGGTGATCAGTGTCGTGGTCATGTCCTCATCGTGCGGCGCCGCGGTACGCGCAGCCAGCGGCCCGGTTTTCCTGGGAGTGTCAGTACCAGGAAAGACGCCGCCGCACGGGGCAGGATGGACCGTATGACGGGGGAGTTCGGTTCCGGGAGAACGTCGCCGTACGGGGCAGGATGGACAGCGTGACGGAGGAGTTCGGTTCCGGGAGAACGCCGCCGTGCAGGACGGGGTGGACACCATGACGGCGGAGTTCGGTGCGGCGGTGCGGCGGTGGCGCGACCGGGTGGCGCCCGAGGCGGCGGGGCTGCCCGCGGGTGGGCGGCGGCGCGCGGCCGGGCTGCGCCGCGAGGAGCTCGCGCTGCTGGCCGGCATCTCCGTCGACTACGTCACGCGCCTGGAGCAGGGCCGCGCGGTCAACCCGTCCGGCCAGGTGGTGGAGGCACTGGCGCGTGCGCTGCGGCTGACCGCCGAGCAGCGCGCCCACCTGTTCCGTACGGCGGGCCTGGTGCCGCCGGGCCCGGACACCGTTCCCGCGTACGTGACGCCGAGCGTGCAGCGCATGCTGGACCGGCTGTCCGGCGCCGCGGTCGGGGTGTACGACGCGAAGTGGACGCTGCTGCTGGCCAACCCGGTGTACGCCGCGCTGATGGGCGACCCGTCCGGGTGGCGCGGCCACGAGCGCAACGGGGTGTGGCGCAACTTCGTCGGCCCGCCCGGCCCGGTGCGGCACACCGAGGCGTCCCTGCGGTCGCTGCGCGCGGCACTGGTCGGCGACCTCCGCGCCACCACGAGCCGCTACCCCAAGGACCGCGAGCTGCGCCGCCTGATCGCCGATCTGCGCACGCACGGCGACGGCTTCGCGGAGCTGTGGGACTCCGGCACGGTCGGCCACCACGAGGAGTCCCGCAAGACCGTCGACCACCCCCGCGCGGGCGCCGTCACGCTGGACTGCGACGTCCTCACGGTCCGCGGCGCCGACCTGCGCATCATGGTCTACACAGCGGAGCCGAGCACTCTCGACGCGGAACGCCTCGCGTTGATCGCGGTCCTGGGCACCCAGTCTCCGGTGGGGTAGCGGCGCCCGCGTCCGGACCCACCAGCCCGCCGTGATCCGGCCGCCTGGCTCTCGCGGAGCGGAGGGTGCTCCCCGCCCCCTGCCCGGCGCGCCCGGTCGGTGTGCGGGAGGCGCGAGCGCAGGGACCCCCGTACGGCGATCCAGGTCAGGGTTCGGTAGACGCGGGGTGGGGTGAGCGAGGAGGGCGCGCGGCTGCCCCCGCTCGGCTCCCCAGGTCAGAGTTCAGGACGCCGGGGGGAGTGGGGAGAGTGTTGCCGCGCCTGGCGCTCCGGTCGGGGTGCGAGGGGAAGGGACGGGGGGCGTGAGGGGCGGGGTCAGGCGGCTAGGTCGTGGGTGGGTTCCGGGGTGTGGTGGGGGGTGAGGAGGTGGGCTACCGCGGCGGCGCCTAGGAGGGTCAGGAGGGTGAGGGTGAGCAGTGACACGTGGAGGGCGTGGGTGTACGCGGCTGTGGCGGTTGGCTCGTAGGTGGCCTGAGGTACTGCTGGTGGAGGGGTTGGGGTGCCTTGGAGGAGGTTCGTGGTGGCCTTGGTGGCGGTGGGGGTGCCGTAACGGGTGGCTAGGGCGGTGTGGGTGAGGGCGGAGATCACCGCGCCTAGGGCGGCTATGGCGACGACCTCGCCGGTGATGCGGACGGTGTTGAAGACGCCGGCGGCCATGCCGGACTGGTGGGGGGCGACGGCGGAGATGGCGGCGCCGTCCATGATGGCCAGGGAGATGCCGAAGCCGGTGCCGATGAGCAGCAGCGGGGCGGCCAGGCCGGCGGGGCCGGTGCCGCCGGGCACCGTGGCCAGCAGCGCGGTGCCGGCCGCGACCAGCAGGAGCGTGGCCACCAGGAGCGTCCGCTGGGTGAGCCGGCGGGCCAGCGCCCCGGTCACCGGCGGCATGACCAGGGCGGGCCCGGTGAGCAGCATCAGCGTGAGGCCGGCCTGGCGGGCGGAGTAGCCGAGGGTGGCCATGAGGTACGGCGGCAGCACGATCGTCAGCGCGACGAACCCGAACGCCAGCAGGAACGGCATGGACGCGATGGCCACGAACCGCGGCTTGCGCAGCAGCGCCAGGTCGACCAGCGGCGCCGGGTGGCGGCGCTCGATGACGGCGAACGCCGTGAGCAGCACGACGCACGCGGCGAACCCGGCCAGTACGACGGGATGCGTCCACCCCGTCTCCGGGCCCTCCACGACGGCCAGCGTGAACCCGGTCAGCCCGCCGGTGAACGTGACCGCGCCGCCCAGGTCGGGCCGCCCGGCGGCGCCGGGCCGCGACACGGGCAGCAGCCGTACGGCGGCGAGGCTGGGCAGCAGCGCCAGCGCGGCGGCGGCGAACAGGCTGCGCCAGCCCAGCACGGTGACCAGCGCCCCGGACAGCACCGGCCCGAACGCCAGGCCGAGGCCCAGCGTGGTGCCGAACACCGCGAACGCGCGGGCGCGCGCCGGGCCGTCGGGGAAGACGTGCGCGAGCAGCGCGCTGCCGCCGGTGGTGACGGCCGCGGCGCCCGCACCGGCCAGCGCGCGCGCCGCGATGAGCGCGCCGATGCCGGGTGCCGCGGCGGCGGCGAGCATGGCCGCGGTGAATACGACCAGCCCGATGGCGAACATCCGGCGGTGGCCGAACCGGTCGGCCAGCGACCCGGTGCTCGCCATGAACGCGGCGAACGTCAGGAAGAACGCGTTCACCACCCACTGGGTGGCCGCCAGCCCGCTGTGCAGCCCGGCGCCCACGCTGGCCAGGGTCTCGGCGGCGCCGGCCGCGGTGATCGGCACGATGAGCGCGGCGGCGCACACGGTGGCGAGGGTGGCCCGCGCCCTCCGCTCGTCAGTCAACATACGTCCACTCCATCGATGTCTGTCGAGTATCAAAGTCCTGATGCTCGACAGAGCATGCATGTCCGCGCAAGGGCGCGTCAAACCCGGTGGTAGTGTTCAATCACACATCGGACACGCATCAGGGTTTTGATATATGGGGGGGCCGCGCATGGGCGACGAGGAGCGGGTCGCCGCGTCGGTGGAGTGGCGCCCGGGCACCCACATCAAGCGCGCGGAGCAGGCGCTGATCGCGGAGAAGACCCGCGTGCTGCGGCCGTACGGCGTGACCGTCCCGCAGTACGCCGCGATGTACGCGCTGTCGCTGGCGCCGGGCATCTCCGGCGCGAAGCTGGCCCGGTTCTGCTCGGTGACCGCGCAGAGCATGGCGACGGTGCTGAAGACCCTGGAGGCGCGCGGCCTGGTCGAACGCCACCCCTCGCCGGACCACGCGCAGGTGCTGGTCACCCGGCTGACCCGGCAGGGCGGCGCGCTGCTGCGCAAGGCCGACGCGGCCGCGTCCGCCGTGGAGCGGCGCATGGTCGACGCCCTCGACGCGGGCGAGCGCGAGCAGCTCCGCGACCTCCTGGACCGCGCCGTCACCGCGCTGGCCCGCCCCGAGGACTGACCCCGTACGGCCCCCGGTCAGCCGATACGGCGCGCGGCCGCCAGCAGGTTGCGGGCGCGCTCGGCGACCGGCTCGTCGATCATCGACCCCTCGAACTCGATGGCGCCCAGCCCCCGCGCGTGGGCGTCCTCGTACGCCGCGACCAGCCGCTCGGCGTGCGCGACCGCCTCGGCGGGCGGCGTGAACCCGGCGTTGAGCAGCGGCACCTGGCTGGGGTGGATCGCGCTGGCGCCGACGAACCCGATCCGCCGCGAACGCTCCACGGTGGCGGCGAACGCGTCGGTGTCGGCGTAGTGCGCGACGGTGCCGACCAGTCCGAGCGGCAGCACCCCGGCGGCGCGCGCGGCCAGCACGACCGCCTGCTTCGGCGCGGCCAGCAGGTCCGGTTCGGGGGCGATGCCGATGTCGGTGGCGAAGTCCTCCGCGCCCAGGGTGAGCGCCAGCACGCGCGGGTGGGCGGCGGCGATCGCGCGCATGTCGAGCAGCGCGCCCGCGGTCTCCACCATGGCGATGAACCCGACCGACCGGGCCGGCATGCCGCGCTCGGCCTCCAGCTCGGCGACGATCTCCGCGCACGCCCGCACGTGGTCGGCGTTCGGCACCTTCGGCAGCGCCAGCGCGCGCACCCCGGGCCGTACGGCGGCCTCCAGGTCGCGGACGGCCAGCCGCCACGGCCGGTTGATCCGGACGACCACGTCGACGCCGTGCGCGGTGACCGTCTCGACGGCGGCGGGCAGCGCCTCCCGCGCGGCCGCCTTCTCCGCGGGCGCGACGGCGTCCTCGAGGTCGAGCTGGATGGCGTCGGCGCCGCGGGTGTGCGCCTTGGCGACGAAGTCCTGCCGGGTCACGGGGACGTACAGCAGCGACCGCCACGCGGGCGGGTTGGGCGTCACGCCTGGATCACCTCCATGGTGGTCAGTTCCTCCCATTCGGCGTCGCCCAGCAGCGGGCGCAGGATCTCCTCGGTGTGCTCGCCGAGGCGCGGCGCCGGGCGGGCGATGCGGCCGGGCGTGCCGGACATCCGCGGCACGACGTCGTGCATGGGCACGGTGCCGGACGGGTCGTCGGCGTCCGGGCCGTCGACGAGGACGCCGCGGCTGGTGAAGTACTCGCCGCCGACGAGGTCGCCGATGTCGCAGACGGGCGCGACGGTGACCCCGGCGGCGTGCATGGCGGCGAGGTTGTCGTCCAGGTCGTACGCGGCGAAGTAGCCGCCGATGATCGCGTCCAGCGCCTCGATGTTCTCCAGGCGGGTGGTGTTGTCCGCGAAGCGCGCGTCGTCCAGCAGGTCGGCGCGGCCGATCGCGCGGAACAGCTTCTCCGTCATCGGCTGCGTCGACCCGGACAGCGCCAGCCACCGGCCGTCCGCGCACCGGTACACCCCGCGCGGCGCGGACGTGCGGGACCGGCTGCCGGAGCGCCGCGGTACGGCGCCGGTCAGCGCGTACGCGGCGGCGGTGGGGCCGAGGACGGCGAACAGCGGCTCGAACAGCGACAGGTCGACGTCCTGCCCGGCGCCGCGCGCCTCGGCGTCGCGTACGGCCATGACGGTGGCGAACGCGCCGTACGTGCCGGCGATCATGTCGGCGAGCGCGCCCGGCGGCAGGACGGGTTCGCGGTCGGGGAAGCCGTTCATGGCGGCGAACCCGGACATGGCCTCGACGAGCGTGCCGAAGCCGGGGCGGTCCGCGTACGCGCCGGTCTGCCCCCATCCGGACACGCGGACGACGACCAGCGCCGGGTTGCGCTCGCGCAGTGTCGCGGGCGCGAGGCCGAGGCGCTCCAGGGTGCCGGGCCGGAAGCCCTCGACGAGGACGTCCGCGCCTGCGGCCAGCCGCAGCAGCAGGTCGCGGCCGCGCGGGTGCTTCAGGTCGAGGGTGACGGAGCGCTTGTTGCGGCCGTAGACCTTCCAGTGCACCTCGGTGCCGTCCACGCGCCAGCGGCGCAGGGAGTCGCCGACGCCGGGCTGCTCGATCTTGACGACGTCGGCGCCGAAGTCGCCGAGCAGCAGGGTGAGCTGGTTGCCGGCGACCAGCCGCGACAGGTCGAGGACGCGGACCCCTTCGAGGGCCTGCGGCCGGTCTGAATGGTCGGGGTGGTCCGGGTGGGTCATGCGGCGGCCCCGGCGACCGGGGCGCCCGCCCCGGTGCCGACTTCGGAGGTGCGGTCTCCGGCGAAGGTGTAGACGCCGTCGGGCGGCACCGTCAGCCATACGGCGCCGTCCGTGCCGCCCTCGACGACGGCGGTGTCCTCGGCGGTCATCGGATGGCCGCCGCAGTCCAGCTCGTACTCGTACCGCGACCCGGAGTACAGCCGCCGCACCAGCCGGGCGGGCAGCGCGCCGGCGCCGCCCGGTTCGCCGTCGCCGGGCGCGCGCACGGCGATGCGCTCGGCGCGGATCCCGAGGGTCACGGTGTCCCCGGCGGCGTGCTCCTGGCGGGCGGTGACGCGCAGGGGCGTGCCGGTGGCGGCGACCCGTACGGTGATCTCCGCGCCCGCCGCGCCGCCCTCGGCGACCTCGGCGAGCAGGAAGTTGCAGCGGCCCACGAAGTCGGCGACGGCCGGGTCGGCGGGGCGTTCGTAGATCTCCTCGGGGGTGCCGACCTGGAGCATCTTCCCGTCGCGCATGACGGCGATGCGGTCGGACAGGGTCAGCGCCTCGGTCTGGTCGTGGGTGACGTAGATCGTGGTGATGCCGACGTCCTCCTGCAGCTCCTTCAGCCAGGCGCGGGCCTGCTCGCGCAGCTTCGCGTCGAGGTTGGACAGCGGCTCGTCGAGCAGCAGCACGGTGGGGGAGTAGACCAGCGCGCGGGCCAGCGCGACCCGCTGCTGCTGCCCGCCGGACATCTGGTGCGGGTAGCGGCGCCGGTACTGCCCGAGGCCGACCTGCTCAAGCGCGGCGTCGATGCGCTTGTCGCGGTCGGCGCGGCTGAGCCCGCGCAGCTTCAGCGGCAGGTCCAGGTTGGCCGCGACGGTCATGTGCGGCCACAGCGCGTACGACTGGAACACCATGCCCAGGTTGCGCTCCTCGGGGTTGAGGAAGCGCTTCTCGGCGGTGTCGACGAACACGACGTCGCCGGCGGTGATCCGGCCCCCGTCGGGCGCCTCGAGGCCGGCGATGGCCGCCAGCGTGGTGGACTTCCCGCAGCCGGACGGTCCGAGGAGGGTGAAGAACTCCCCGTCGTTGACGGTGAAGGACACGTCGTCCAGGGCGGTGACGGGCGTTCCGGCGGTGCCGGTGGTCGCGCCGCCGAACCGCTTGGTCAGGCCGCGTACGGTCAGCTCAGGCATGTGCGTTCACCTTGAAGAGTCTCCCTGCGGCCACGACGACGACCGCGGTGATGGCGATTTGCAGGCAGGACAGGGCGGCGACGGCGCCGGTATTGCCGTTGGTCCACAGGGTCAGCGACGTGGTGCCGATGACCTGGCTGTCGGCGTTGCCGAGGAACACCGCGGCGGAGAACGCCTTGATCATGTTGACGAACACGAGCACGAACGACGCGAGCAGCGCCGGGGTGATCAGCCGCAGCAGCACCCGGGAGAACGTGCGCCACCAGTCCGCGCCGACCGACCGCGCCGCGGCGTCCAGCTCGCCGCCGATCTGCATGACCATCGGGGCGATCGCGCCGAACGCGGCGGGCAGCGCGGCCACGCCGAACGCGATGATGATCGCGGTGAGCGTGCCCTGCAGCGGCCGCAGCGGCGCGACGAACAGGATCGTCCAGAAGAACCCGAGGCCCATGATCACGCCGGGCAGCGCCTGCGGCGCCAGCGCGGTGAACTCCACCGCCTTGGCCGCGCGGAACCCCGAGCGCCGGGCCACCAGCACGGCCAGCGCGGCGACGACCGTGACCGCGACGCCGCCGACGACCGCCACGATGAGGCTGTTGCCGATCGACCCGGTGTACTCCGAGTAGCCGAAGATGATCTGGAAGTTGCCCAGCGACAGCACCTTCAGCGGGCTGACCAGCGGCGACAGCACCTGCGTGAACGCCCGCGCGATCAGGCCGAGCAGCGGCAGCCCCGGCCCCAGGATCAGGTAGCCGGCGGCGATGGCGAACCCGGCCCAGCGCAGCCTTCCCAGGTCGAACCGGTGCACCCGGGTGGCCTTCCCCCGTACGGCGATGAACCGGCGGCTGTTGCGCAGCACCAGGCCCTGGATGGTGACCAGCACCGCCAGGAACGCCAGGAACAGCACGGACGCGGCGCCGAGGATGCCGTAGTCGGGGGTGGCCTCGTCCAGGCCGTAGTCGTACAGGAAGCTGCCGAACAGCTCGATCTCCACCGGCTTGCCGTACAGCAGCGGGATCGACAGCTCCTCAAGCGACGCCGTGAAGATCAGCAGCGCGCTGTACATGATCGGCGGGCGCATCATCGGGAGGATCACCGAGCGGATCACCCGCAGCGGCCCCGCCCCGCAGGTGCGCGCGGCGTGCTCCAGCGAGCTGTCCGCCATGCGCAGCGCGTTGGAGCAGTACAGGTACGCGATCGGGGTGAGCGCCACCGTCGAGGTCAGCGCCATCCCGAAGATCGAGTACAGGTTCCACGGCTCCTCGGCGCCGATCAGGTGGCCGACCGCGGAGGTGACGTACCCGGCCGGGCCGTACACGATGATCCACCCGAAGGCCAGCACCAGCGGCGAGATGTAGATCGGCCACATCAGCAGGCCGCCCATCACCCGCCCGCCGGGCACGCGCACCCGGACGAGCAGCACGGACAGCACCACCGCGAGCACCACGGAGAACACCGTGGTCAGCGCGGCGAGCAGCAGGCTGTTGACGATGACGGTGCCGAAGCCCTCGTCGGTGAACAGCCGCGCGTAGTTGCCCGGGTCCAGCGCACCCCCGGACGCGTACAGCGGCTTGCTGACCAGCGACTGCCACACGGTCGGCACGACCGGCGCGAGCACCAGGAGCAGCAGGACGGCGAACACGCCGTACTGGATCCAGCGTTCGCGCGGCGCGCCGAGCAGCCGCCGGTAGCGCGGCGCGGGCAGCGGCGCGCGGTGCGCGGCGTCGTCCCGGGCCTGGGGCGTCTCGATGACGTCAGCCAAGGCGGCCCTCCCACTGCTTCACGAAGGCGTCCTGCTCCTTCTGCGTGCCGAAGTCATAGCCGATGAGCATGACGTTGTCCTTGCCGACCTGCTTCGTGACGCTCGTGTACGTGGGGTGGCCCGCGTCGGCGGGCACGTCCGGGCGGTACGCGGTGAACCCGCCGCGCGACACGTTGGACTGCCCCTCGTGGGACAGGATGTAGTCGAGCATCAGCTTGCCGGTGTTCTTGTGCGGCGACTTGGCGGGCACGCCCATGCCGCGCAGGAACAGCGGTGTGCCGTCGGCGACGAACTTCCAGGTGACGACCTCGCCGACCTGCGCCATCTGCGGGAACACGATGGTCGACGAGGCGAAGTACGCGATCAGGTACTCACCGGAGGCGACCTTGTCCAGCATCGGGCCCGAGGACTCCTCCGCCCGGGTGAACGGCAGCAGCGCGTCGTAGGTGGCCCACGCGTCGCGGCCCTGCCGCTGCCGGGTGCGGACGTAGGTGTCGTGGATGGCCAGGCCGAAGCTCATGCCCGCGGAGTACGTGGTGATCTTGTTCTTGAACCGCTTGGGCTGCGACCGTACGAGCGTGATCAGCCCGGCGAGGCTGTCCGGCCGCTCGTGCTCGCCCAGCAGGACCTTGTTGTAGACCATCACGATGCAGTCCGTGGAGAACGTGTACAGGCCGGGCCGGGGGCGGGCGAACGACGGCAGGTGCGGCAGCTCCGGGGAGGCGTAGTCGAGGAGCTTCCTGCCGGAGACGAAGTCCAGCCAGTTCTGCGGCGACCCGGACACCAGGAGGCTGGCCTTCTGCTGGTTGGCGGCCTCCTCGGCGTTGTACCGCTCGAAGACCTGCGAGCTGCCGAGGTTCGTGGTGGCGATGTTGTCCACCCACGGGTAGTGCTTCTGGAAGCCGTCCACGATCGGCTTCCAGTTGTAGGTGTCCATGTTGGAGTAGATCGTCAGCTCGCGCTCGGCCTTGGACGCCCGCACCATCCGGTCGTAGTCGCCCGGGTAGTACGACGGCCGCGGCTCCGCGGCGACGGCCTCGCCGACGGCGCCCTTCGGCGGCTGGCATCCGGCGGTGAGCAGCCCGCCGCCCAGTGCCAGCCCCGCGGCGTAGCCACCGCCGCGCAGCACCTGCCGCCGCGACGGCCCGGCTCCGCTCACGTGCCCGCTCACGGTGCCACCGCCTGTCCGGTGAGCACGTCGGAGAAGAACCCGCGCACCGCGTCGAGCACGCCCGTACCGGAGTGGGCGACGCCGGGGACGAGGTCGAACCGTACGGCGATGCCGTGCCCCTCGAAGTCCGCCTGGAGGGTGCGCAGCCGCTCGATCCGGGTGCGGCCGGTCTTCTCCGCGCCGTCCATCCAGTTCGTGCCGCCGGGGTTGGTGATCTCCCAGGTGTCGGTGTCCCGGTCGCCGACGACCATCTGCACCGGGACGCGGGCCAGCGCGGCGAGGTCGATGTCCTGGCCGAAGTGCGCGGCGAACCCGCGGGTGCCCAGCCACCAGGGCTGGTCGTCGTCCAGGCGGGTGATGCGGCCCGGCGCCCCGATGGACGCGGCGGCCAGCCGGTCGGGGTGCAGGTACAGGAAGCGGTGGGTGAACTGGCCGCCGCCGGAGAAGCCGTGCAGGCAGAACCGGGACCCGTCGACCGGGTAGCGGGCGGCCACCTCGTCGACCATGCCGAGCAGCACCCGGTCGTAGCGGATGCCGTGGTAGGCGATGAACTTGTAGTTGTGCAGGTCCTCGGGGTCGTCGATGCCGGCGGGGAACAGCGGCGCGAGCACCGCGCAGCCGTGCCGCTCGGCGAAGGAGGCGAACGCGTCCCGGTAGGCGGCGTTGCCGCGCTCGGTGCCGTGCACCAGCACCACGAGCGGCATCGCGTCGCCGGTGTCCGTACGTTCGGGCAGGTGTTCGGGCAGGTAGAGGCAGTACGAGAACCGCTGGTCGGCGCCGTAGGCGAACACGGTCGTGGCGCCGGAGTGGTAGTAGCCCGTGGGATCGGGCGCTGCGTCGGCAGGGTGCATTGGCCGGGCGGCCTTTCGATCGTCGCGCAGGGGTCGGGGCAGGCCGCTGGTCGAGCCGGGGGAGGGCGGCCACCGATGTCCGGAAAGTTTCCGCCGCAGCCCACCCCCGAACAAGACGATTGCCGGACCCGCGTTAACGATCACCCCACCAACCCCACCCACCGCCCCCATCACCCGCCCACACCGACCCACCTGCCTCTGCCCCCACCCGATGAAGCGCCACCCACCCAGCCCAGCACCCACACAGCGCACCCGGTGACACACCCACCCGACTCCGCGCACCAGCGCGCACTCTGCGGTGTCCTTCAAGCCCAGCCCGCCCGCCCGTCCCGAAGGGACGCCGCCACCACCCCCAAGACCTCGCCCTCCAGCCCACCCGCTGGCCGCGCCGCCCCCCACGGGCGCGCAACCGGCCCTACCCAACGGCCCGCGGGCACTGACGCGGGGCGGGGCTGGGGGAAGGGCACCGCCCCGCCATCGCGCACGGCGACGGCGGGGCGGGTTCTCCCTGGACCGCGCGTCCACCGCGGCGCGGCTCACCGCCCCGTGCCGTACGGCCGCCGCCGCGGGCCGCGACCTGGACGGCGGCCCCCGAGGTCGTGCGCTGCTGCCGCCGTGCGCCTCCGGCGCCCCGGCCCCTTGGGTGACCTGCGGGACTACGCCCCGCGCGCTCGGGGTCAGCGCCCCGGATTCCCCCGGGCGACCTGCGGGAGTTCGCCCCCGCGCACGCCTCGGGCCGCGTCGGCTGCCGCCCGTACGCGCCGTGATGTCGTCCGGCTAGCCTGGCGGGCGTGGGTGTGGGGGAGCGGGCGCGGTACTGGCGGCATCCGGCGGAGCCGGGTGTTGATCTGTTGAGCGCTCGGTTCGTGCGGCATGCGTTCGCGCGGCACAGCCACGATCATTACGCGATCGGGCTGGTGCTCGACGGGGTCGAGGAGTTCGCTTACGGGGGGAGTGTGGAGCGGGCGGCGGCGGGGGAGATGCCGCTGGTCAACCCGGGCACCGTGCACACCGGGCACGCGGGGGTGCCGGACGGGTGGACGTACCGGGTGATGTACCCGTCGGTGGAGGTGATGGCCGAGGTCGCCGCCGAGGTCGGCCTGCCGCCCGGCACCCCGGCCTTCACCGGGCCGGTGCTGCGCGATCCGGAGGCGGCGCGGCTGCTGCTGGCCGCGCACGCCGCCGCCGACCAGGGCGACCCGCTCGCGTCGAGCAGCCTGATGCGGCTGCTGTTCGCCGCGCTGCTGCGCCGCCACGGCGACCGTACGCCCGCCGCCGCACCGGCCACTGCGGGCGGCACGGCCGTCGCCCAGGCCCGTGAGCTGCTGCACGCCCGCATGGCCGACCCCCCGAAGCTGGCCGAGCTCGCCGCGGCCGTCGGCGCCCGCCCGTTCCCGCTGCTGCGCGCGTTCCGCGACGCCCACGGCCTGCCGCCGCACGCCTACCTCAACCAGGAGCGCATCCGCGCCGCGCGGCGCCTGCTGGACACCGGCGCCCCGCTCGCGGACACCGCGTACCGCGTCGGGTTCGTCGACCAGGCGCACCTGACCCGCCACTTCCGCCGCATCGTCGGCATCACCCCGGGCGCCTACCGCCGCGAACGGCTCGGCCCGGAACGGCCATGACGGACGCCAACTGGTGGCTGGGCGTGATCGAACCCGCGACCCTGCACGCCACCCGCCCGGAGTGCCCCGAACCGGAGCGGCGGTCCTGGACCCGCCTGGCGGTGGCCGCCCTGGACACCGCGCGCGCGACCGGCGGCCTGACCGGCCGCGAGGTCGCGGCCCGCATGGCG
Organism: Streptosporangiaceae bacterium; assembly: GCA_036502625.1. Lineage (GTDB taxonomy): Bacteria > Actinomycetota > Actinomycetes > Streptosporangiales > Streptosporangiaceae > DASXYG01. The sequence continues at coordinate 4,898 of DASXYG010000074.1, read as the reverse complement.
CACCTGTGCCGGGTGCTCGCCCGGTACGGCCCGCCGGAGGGATTCGCCCCGGAGCTGCGCCCGGAACGGGTGGCGCGCGCATGCCTGTCCGCCGCCGGCATGACGCCCGCGGAGGCGGCCGCCACCCCTTGGCGGCCGCGCGCCGAGGACGTCGCCGCCATGCGCGACCTGCGGAGGGTCCGCAACGTCATCACCCCGGCCGTCCACCTCGCGGAGCACATCACGGACCGGCGGACGCGGGACGAGCTGGCCGCCTGGCGCGACGTGCTTCCCCGCCTGCCGTGACCCGGGGACCGGCCCCCGCAGGAACGTACAAGACCGGCGGCACGGGCCCCGCCTAGCGTCACGTACGTGACAACGTCCAGCCCAACCCGCAGCACCGGCGCGGTCGTGCGCGACGCGCTCGCGGTCAGCCTCGCCGTCGGGGTGTCCGGCGTCGCGTTCGGCGCGACCTCCACCGCCGCGGGCTTCTCCGTCGCGCAGACCTGCGCGCTGAGCCTCCTCGTGTGCACCGGCGCGTCGCAGTTCGCCCTGGTCGGCGGCGTCGCGTCCGGCGGCAACCCGGTCGCGGCGGTCGCCGGGGCGCTGCTGCTCGGCGCCCGCAACACCTTCTACGGGGTGCGCCTGGCCGGCATCCTCCGGCTGCGCCCCGCCGTACGGCCGCTCGCCGCGCACCTGATCATCGACGAGACCACCGCCGTGACGCTCGCGCAGCCGGACCGCCGCGCGGCCCGCGTCGGCTTCACCACCACCGCCGTCGCCCTGTTCACCGCCTGGAACGCCACCACGCTGGCCGGGGCGCTCGGCGCGGGGCTGATCGGCGACACCTCGGCGTACGGCCTGGACGCCGCCGTGCCGGCCGCGTTCCTCGCGCTGCTGGCGCCGCGCCTGGCCGAGGGCCGCGACCAGCGCCGCGCCGGCCTCGTCGCGGTCGTCATCGCGCTGGCCGCGACGCCGCTGCTGACGCCGGGCGTGCCGGTGCTGCTCGCGCTGCTGGCCGTGCCGGCGGTCGTCCTCGCCGGACGCCGCCTCGACAGGACGGGAGACGCACGATGATGGGGTCGGCGGGCAGCTGGGTGATGATCGCGGTCACCGCGGCCGGATGCTACGCGCTGAAGGTGGCCGGGGTGTGCGTGCCCGCGCGCTGGCTGGAGCACCCGGGGCTGCGCCGGTTCGCCGCGCTCGCGCCGGTCGCGCTGCTGGCCGCGCTGACCGCCGTGCAGACGTTCGGCCATGGCAAGGGCCTGACGATCGACGCCCGCGCCGCCGGGGTCGCCGCCGCGGGCGTGGCGCTGCTGCTGCGCGCGCCGTTCCTGGTCGTGGTGGTGGTCGCCGCGGCCGTCACCGCCGGGCTGCGCCTCCTGCTGTGACCGGCGCGCCCGGCCCGGCTACAGGTCGGCGTCGACGACGACGGGCGCGTGGTCGGACGTGCCCTTGCCCTTGCGGGCCTCGCGGTCCACGTACGCGTCGGTGACCGCGCCGGCGACCGGCTCGCTCGCCCACACGAGGTCGATGCGCATGCCCGTGTTCTTCGGGAACGCGAGCTGCCGGTAGTCCCAGTAGGTGTAGGGCGTGTCGTACTTCAGCGCGCGCGGCATCACCTCGCGCAGCCCCGCCTCGCCCAGCGCGGCGACCGCCGCCCGCTCGGCCGGGGTGACGTGCGTGGCGCCCTCGAACGCGGCGATGTCCCAGACGTCCTCATCGCGGGGCGCCACGTTGAAGTCGCCGCAGACCGCGATCGGCTCGCCGGCGTGCTTCTCCACGGTGGCGCGCAGCGCGGCGAGCCACTTCAGCTTGTACTGGTAGTGCTCGTGGGTGACCTCGCGGCCGTTGGGGACGTAGACCGACCAGACGCGCAGCGGCCCGCACGTCGCCGCGACGGCGCGCGCCTCCGGCTCGGGGAACCCGGGCTCGTCGTCGAGGCCGCGCACGACGTCGGCGATGCCCACGCGGGACAGCACCGCGACCCCGTTCCACCGCCCGTCGGCGTGGGTGGCGGACTCATAGCCGAGCGCCTTGACCTCCTCGGCGGGGAAGTCCGCGTCGGTGGTCTTCAGCTCCTGCAGGCACACGACGTCGCAGTCGGCGGCCTCCAGCCACTCCAGCAGCTTCGGCAGCCGGGCCTTCACCGAATTGACGTTCCACGTCGCGAACCGCACCGCGCGCCCCCATCCGTCTCTGTGAATCGGCGGCCATCGTAGCGGCCCCCGGTGACACCGTACGGCGGGTCAGCCCGCCGGGCGGCCCGTACGGCCGGCGATGTGCGGCGGCGGCGCGATGCCGGGCGGCAGCGCCGGGTCGGGCACCGGCGCGCCCCAGACGTGGCGCAGCGGCAGTTCCCCCGCCCACAGGCCGAGCGCCGCGTCGGGGGAGTCGCCGTCGTCGGGCGCGCCGGAGCGCAGCTTCACCGACGCCTCGTCCAGGTCAAGCGCCAGCAGCGTCGTCGCGGCCAGCTCCTTGCGCGACGGCCGGCGTACGTAGTCCCACTGGCCGGGGGCGGCCTGCTCGGACAGCACCCGCAGCCCGGCCAGCAGCTCCTCGGGGCCGGTGACGCGGCGCGGCACGCCGTAGACCATCGCGGAGCGGTAGTTCACGCCGTGCTCGAACACCGACCGGGCCAGCACCAGCCCGTCCACGTGCGTCACCGTGACGCACACCGTGGCGTCGGGCGCGTCGACGAGGCTGCGGCTGGCGACCGAGCCGTGGACGTACAGCGTCGCGCCGTCGCTGCCGTAGACGGTCGGCACCACCATCGGCACGCCGCCGGCCTGCACCCCGAGATGGCAGACGAACCCGGCCGCGAGCACCGCGTCGAGGTCGGCGCGCGCCGTGCTGCCCTGCTCCCGCATCCGCCGGTGCCGGGTGCGACCGGTCACCGGCAGCTCGGGCGTCCCCCCTGCGGCCATGCCTCAGCCGTTCCAGCCGCCGGGCTGCGGCGGCTGCTGCGGGGGCTGCTGGGGCTGGCCCCAGGTCTCGGTGCCCGGCGGGATGTACGGCTGCTGCGCCTGGTACGACTGCTGCGGCTGCGGCTGGTAGCCCGGCCCGCCGAACTGCGGCTGCTGGCCGGGGAACTGCCCGTACTGGTCCGGCTGCCCGTACTGGCCGGGCTGCGGGCCCGGGTAGCCGCCCGGCGCGCCGGCGAAGCCCGCCTGCGGCCCGTACGGCGACACCGCGGGCGTGTTGCGGCGGACCGCCATGGCCCGCACCGCGCGCACGATGCCCAGCACCGGGAGGATGAGGATGTAGAAGCTGATCGGGATCCAGCCGCCGACGAGCAGCACCACCGCCGACCAGATGACGATCACGATGCCGATGATCGTGCCGCCGATCTTCCACCCGGTGGAGTTGCCGGGCAGCCACGACGTTCCGGCCAGCGCGAGCCCGCCGATGATGTAGAAGATCAGCAGCACGGTGCCGCCCGTGCCGTTCAGGTCGATCAGCGCCAGAGGCGCATGCGCCGCGACAGCCAGTGACATGGGTACCGCTCCGTTCCGTGGGGGCCGACGGAGCACTCTAACGCCCAGGTGCGCACGTTCGTACGCAGCACGGACATTTCGTCCCGGGCGGGCTCACGCCGCGGCGGCGCGCCCCGGCGCGTACGCGTCCACGTACTCCTGCCCGGACAGCTCCGCGATGGCGGCCATCACGGCGTCGGTCACCGCGCGCAGCACCGCCGCGTCGTTGGGCCGCGCCGGGCGCGGGCCGATCGCCACCGGCGGGCCGAACCGCAGTGTGGGCCGCCCCGACCGCCACGGCGGGCGGGGGAGCCGCGCGCCCGGCGGCTGCACCCGGTCGGTGCCGGCCACCGCGCACGGCACCACCGGCGCCCCGGTCGCCAGCGCCAGCCGCGCCACGCCCGTACGGCCCCGGTACAGCCGCCCGTCCGGCGACCGGGTGCCCTCCGGGTAGATCGCGAACACCCGGCCCTCCCGCAGCACCCGCTCCGAGGTGCCCATCGCCGCGGCCGCGGCGCGCCCGCCCGCGCGGTCCACCGGCACCGTGCCCATCGCCCGCATGAACGCCCCGACGAGCCGGCGGTCGGGACGCCGGGCGCGGAAGTACTCGACCTTCCCGATGAACGCCACCGGCCGCGGCACCACGACCGGCAGCAGCACCGAGTCGCAGAACGACAGGTGGTTGCACGCCAGGATCACCCCGCCCTCGGCGGGAAGGTGCTCCGCGCCCAGCACCCGCGGCCGGTACAGCGCGCGCAGCAGCGGCGCCGCGCCGTGCCGCGCCACCCCGGACACCACCGAATCCAGCGACATCACGCACCCCCACCTGACGGTTCGGACGGTTCGGGCCCGAGGAACACCGCGATCGTCTGCTCCACCACCGGTTCGATGCCGGTCGTGGACCCCATGACGCCCCACAGCCAGAGCTGCGCGCACCCGTGCAGCGCGGCCCACAGCGACCGCGCCAGCACCTGCGGGTCCGCGCCGCGCCGCCAGCCGTCCGCCTGCGCGGCGGCCACCAGCGCGACCATGCGGCCCAGCGCCGCGCCCGCGACGTCGGCGAGGCCCGGGGCGTACGGGTCGAGCAGGTCGCGGCGGAACATCAGCTCGAACACCGGCCGCTGCTCCACCGCGAACGCCAGGTAGCCGCGGCACCCGGCGGCCAGCCGCGCACGCGCGGGCCCGGCGGGCAGGTCGTCGGCGCGGCGCAGCATGTCGGCGTAGCCCTCGGCGGCGACCGCGGACAGCAGCGCCGCGCGGCCGGGGAAGTGCCGCAGCGGCGCGCCGTGCGAGACCCCCGCGTGGCGGGCGATCCGCCGCAGGGTCACCCCCTCGACGCCCTCGGCCTCCAGCAGCTCCCGCGCGGCGCGCACCAGACGGCTCCGCGACTCACTCATGTAGACAGTGTCTACCACACGGTCGCGGGCCCCCCCCCCCCCCCCC
>DASXYG010000073.1:0-53995 GCA_036502625.1 Streptosporangiaceae bacterium | reverse complement strand
CTGGGAGTGGAGGGCCGCGCCCATGCCGGCGGCGGTCGCCTCCAGGAGGACGGCCTCCAGCGCCAGGCCCGCGTGCAGCCAGTCGAGCGGGGTGTCGTCGCCGGTGGTGAGCAGGGCGGGGGTGCCGGTGTGCCGCTTGTCGGGGTCGCCGGGCACCGAGTCGTCGGCGAACCGCGTCGGGAACCGCGAATCACCCGGCTGGCCGCGGCCCGGGCGCTGGCCGGGCGCGATGCCGTCGTGCCGCGCGGTGCCGGCCGCGCGCAGCCAGCCGGTCTGCTCGGCGGCGTACGCGGCGTCCCTGTCGTGCACGTACTCCGCGAGCCGCGTCACCGCGGCCAGCGCGCGTACGGCGGCGGGGTCGTGGACGACGCGCAGCTCGGTGCCGTGCTCGGCGGCGGCGCGGCGCAGCCGGCTCAGCACCTCGTCGGGGACCGCGGCGCTCACGAAGTCGCCGCGGTGCGTACGCCGGTCGGGGACGGCGGCCAGCATGCGGATGTCGGGCTCGGTGACCGGGCGCCCGCCGTCCGGCGTGATCGTCGCGACGCGGTTCGGGTAGTCGCGGTCGGGCAGCAGCCGGGCCAGCGGGGTGCGCTCGGCGCCGCGCAGCGCCAGCAGCGTGTTCAGGACGGCGGCGCCGCAACTGATCAGCATCTCCCTGCCGTCCGGGTCGGCCACGCTCAGGCGGCGGTCCGGGTCGGCCGACACGCACAGGTGGTCCGGGCGCGCGGTGACCAGCCACGGCTGGCTGTTGTGCACCGACGGCGCCTGGGCCGCCGCCTCCACCGCGTCGCGGATCTCGGCGTCGGTGAGCGGCGCGCTTGCGAGTGGCGAGTGCTCGATGTCCACAGTGTCCCCCGGTGACGGGCGTACCCACGGAGCCCGCGCCGGATGACGCACCCGGTGTCCGGTTCGTGCGGACCGCATGCCCGGCCGGTGGCCGGCGCACTGGCGGGGCACGGCGCCCGGCGGAAGCGTGGACCGGGTGCGAAAGAGACTCGTGATGGTGTTCGCGGCGGCCGTCGTCCTCGGGGTGTCCGCGCCGGTCCCGGCCGCGGCCGAACCCGCGCCCGCGCCCGCGCGGCTCGCGGGCATCGGCGCGCTGCTCGACAAGGTGGTGCCCGCGCAGCTCGCGCGGGAGCGCATCCCCGGCGCGGCGGTCACGGTGGTGGCGGGCGGGCGCCAGGTGGCGGCGAAGGGGTACGGGCTGGCCGACGTCGCCCGGCGGATCCCGGTGGACCCGGACCGTACGGGGTTCGCCACCGGCTCGATGGCCAAGACGTTCACCGCGAACGCGGTGCTGCGGCTGGTCGGGGACGGGAAGATGCGCCTGGACGCGGACGTGAACACGTACCTGCGCGGCTTCACGATCCCCGACACGTTCCCCGGGCGGCCCGTGCGCGTGCGCGACCTGCTCACGCACACCGCCGGGTTCGAGGACAACGTGCTGGCCAAGGCGCACGCGGATCCGCGCGACGACCAGCCGCTCGCGCGCATCGCCGCCGACGTGCCGGACCGCGTCCGCGCGCCCGGGACCGTGCTCGCGTACGACAACTACGCCTACACGCTGGCCGGATACCTGGTGGAGGCGGTCTCGGGCGAGCCGTTCGACCGGTACGTCGAGCGGCACGTGCTGCGGCCGCTCGGCATGCGCGGCACGACGTTCGCCATCCCGCACCCGGCCTCCGTGGACGCCACACTGGCCACCGGCTACCGGCCCGACGGATCCGGCTACGCGCCGTACCAGCGGTACTACGGGCCCGCGCCGTCCGGGGTGGGGCCGGTCACCACGGCCGCGGACATGGGGCGGTACATGATCGCGCAGCTCGGCGACGATCCGCGGCTCGGGCGCGGGGTGGCGCGGGAGATGCGGGCGCGGCAGTACACACAGGACCCGCGGCTGCCGGGCATCGGCTACGGCCTGGAGGAGTGGCCGCGCGATGGCCACCGGATGGTCGTCAAGGGCGGCGACATCTCCGGCTTCCACGAGATGACGGCGCTGCTGCCCGGCGAGGACGCCGGCGTGTACGTCGTCTACAACGGCGAGGGCGCGACGATGGGCGACGCCGCCTGGCAGGCGAAGGCGCTCATCCGGCGGATCGTCGACCGCTACTTCCCCGGCCGGCCCGCCACGCCGCGGCCGGCCGGCGGCGACACGTCCGCGTACGCCGGGACGTACACCCCGAGCCGGATCCGCGGCGACCTGCTGCGGTTCGGCACACTGTTCTCCCCGGTCACGGTGGAGTCGACCGGCGACGGCGCGCTGCGCACCACCGGGCTGTCGCCGGACCCGGGCCACGAGACGCAGGACTGGCGGGAGATCGGACCGGGGCTGTTCGCCGAGCGCGGCGGCCAGGAGCGGATCGCGTTCGACGGCCACGGTGTGCTCGCCGGGGGCCACACCGACGAGGCGTCGGCGTACGTGCGCCAGACCGGCATCGCCTCGCCCGTCACGCACCAGATCCTGCTGTACGCCGGGCTCACCGGGTTCCTGCTGGTGTTCGTCGCGGCGCCGGTGGGCGCGCTCGTGCAGCGGCTGCGGGGGCGGCGGCCCGCGCACCCGTCCGCCTGGTGGTCGGCGTGGGCGGCGAGCGCGCTGACGATGGTGTTCGCGGCCGGGATGGCGCGGCTGTTCGTCGTGGACGCGAACGTCGGCGGTGACGCGATCTTCCTGGGCTCCCCGGTGCTCACCGGGACGCTGTTCGCGTCGTCGGCGGCGTTCGTGCTCACCGCGGGGCTCGTCGGGTACGCCGGGGTCGCGTGGGCGCGACGGTGGTGGCGTCCGGCGGGGCGGATCGCGTACACGCTGTTCACGCTGGGTGCCGTCGGCTTCATGACGGTGGCGTACGTCTACGACATGGTCGGCGGCCTGTTCGCGTGACGCGCCCGGCGGACCGGCGGGGCGTCCGGATGTCCTATCGTGCCGGGCGTGGCGGCGGCGGTCATCGTGCTCGTGCTGGTGTTCACGGCCGTTCCGGACGTGACGGCCCGGCCGGGCGCGCCCGCGCTGCTCATGCTGGCGGTGCAACTGGTGTGCTGCCTGCCGTGGACGCGGCGGCTGCGCGGCTGGTGGATGCCGCCGGCGCAGGCCGTGCTGTTCGTGCTCGGCGGGCCGGCGGCGTTCCTGGCCGCGACCGTGCTGCTGGTGGCCCGCGGTTGGTTGCGGTGGGCGGCGTTCGCGCTGGTCGTGGCCGCGACGGGGGTGCTGTACGCGGGGCCGGACGTTTACACGACCGCGACGGCGATCGGCAACGCGGCCACGCAGGGGCTGGCGATCGCGGCGCTCACCCGGCTGAGCGAGCTGCGCGACGGCCTGCGGGCGGCGCGCGGCGAGCTGGCCGCGATGTCGGTGGCCAGGGAGCGCGAGCGAGCCGGGCGCGACCTGGAGGCGGTGCTCGGGTCGGCGCTGTCGCGCATCATCGGGCTGGCCGCCGCGGGCGACGCGGATGGCACGGCGGCGGTGGCGCGTACGGCGGCGGCACGCGTGCGGCGGCCGCCGGCGGAGGTGCTGACGCCGCTGCCGCGCGACCTCACACCGCGGCTCGCGCTGCCGGTCGTGGTCGCGGTGTACGCCTGGGTGCCCGCGGTGGCGTCGGTGCTGGTGTGGCGGGCCGAGGCGCCGGTGTGGATGCGGGCGGCGCAGCAGGTGGGCGTGGTGGGGATCGCGGTGGTGCAGGCGTACCACACGGTGCCGCGCCCGCCCGACATCCGGCCGCGCTACGCCGCGTGGACGGTTCCGGCGCAGATGGCGTTGTGCGCGCTGCCGCTGCTCTCGCCGGACCGGCCGTATCCGCAGTTCCTCGGGTGGGCGGCGGCCTCGATCCTCGCGGTGCTCCGGCCGCGCGCGGCCTGGCCGCTGGCCGCGGTGTTCGCGGCGGCGGGCGCCGCGGTGGTCGCGGTGCGCGCCGGGAGCGCGGGCGCGGTGGCGTCCATGCTGCTCGACACCGTGAGCACCGCCACGCTGTTCTACGGGCTCGCGCTGCTGACGAACCTGGTGTACGAGGTGCGGCAGGCGCGTGCCGCGGTGGCGACGATGGCGGTCGCCCGGGAGCGGCGGCGCATCTCCTCCGACGTGCACGACCTGCTCGGTTCCGGGCTGTCGGCGATCATCGTGAAGGCGGACCTCGCGGCGGGCGCGCCGGCGGAGGCGGCCGGTCAGCTCGCCGATATCGGGGCGCTCGCCCGGCGCGCGCTCGGCGAGCTGCGCGCGATCCCGGGCGCGGACGAGCCGGGGCTGTCGCTGCGTACGGAGCTGGACGCGGGCCGCGAGGTGCTGGCCGCCGCCGGGGTGGCGGCCGAGGTGGACGCCGCGCCGCCGGGGCTGCCCGAGCGTGCCGACGCCCTGCTGGCCGTGGTGCTCCGCGAGGCCGTCACGAACGTGCTGCGCCACAGCCGCGCGCGGACCTGCGCCGTCACGGTGGCGTACGCGGACGGCGAGGCGGTGCTGGCCGTCGCCGACGACGGCGCCCCCGTCGCGCCGCCGGGGCCGCCCGGCCAGGGCGTCGCCAACCTCACGGAGCGGGTGCGCGCGGCGGGCGGCCGGCTCACGGCGGGCCGTACTGACGCCGGTTTCGCCCTCACCGTACGGATCCCGGCACGCGCGACCGGCTAGCCCATCCCGTTTCGTGTGCTATAAAAGTGATATCACTTTAATAGCAAGATCCACGGATCGGAGGAACCATGCCCAACGTCGACATGCCGCAGGCGAAAGTGGCCGAGCGTGACGCGTGGAACGTGAACGGGTGGCCGGTGCTCGGCGCGGTGGTCGTGGCGCTGGTGGCGGCCGGCTTGCTGATCGGCTTCGGCGGCACGCCCGGCCGCGTTGTCGGGATCCTGCTCGCCGTGGCCGCCGTGTTCACCGCCGCCGGGCTGACCGCGGTCGCCCCGGGCCGGGCCCGCGTGGTCCAGTTGCTCGGCCGCTACGCCGGCACGATCCGCACCGACGGGCTGCGCTGGGTGAACCCGCTGACCCAGCGGCGCCAGGTCTCCACGCGGATCCGCAACCACGAGACCGACGTCGCGAAGGTCAACGACATCGACGGCAACCCGATCGAGATGGCCGCCGTCGTCGTGTGGCAGGTCTGCGACACCGCGAAGGCGGTGTTCGAGGTGGACGACTTCGTGGAGTTCGTGGCCATCCAGACCGAGACGGCCGTACGGCACATCGCGGGCAGCTACCCGTACGACGCGCACGGCGACGCGCAGTTGTCGCTGCGCGAGAACGCCGACGAGATCACCGCGAAGCTGTCCGAGGAGATCTCCGCGCGGGTCGCGTCCGCCGGCGTGACGGTGATCGAGTCGCGCATCACCCGGCTCTCGTACGCCCCGGAGATCGCGCAGGCGATGCTGCGCCGCCAGCAGGCGGGCGCGGTCGTCGCGGCGCGGCAGCGGATCGTCGACGGCGCCGTCGGCATGGTCGAGGCCGCGCTGGCCCGGCTCGACGAGGACGAGATCGTCGACCTCGACGACGAGCGCAAGGCGACGATGATCAGCAACCTGCTCGTCGTCCTCTGCGGTGACCGCGACGCACAGCCGGTCGTCAACACCGGTTCGCTCTACCAGTGACGGAGCGCAAGAAGATCCTGCTGCGGCTCGACCCGGCCGTGCACGACGCGCTGGCCCGCTGGGCCGCCGACGAGCTGCGCAGCACCAACGCCCAGATCGAGTTCCTGCTCCGCCGCGCGCTCGGTGACGCCGGGCGGCTGCCCGACCAGGTGGGCCGGATGAAACGCCGTGGCCGGCCACCCAAGGAGGACTGATGGACGTACCACGCACCCTCCCGGAGCGGTTGTTCCTGCTCGCCTGCGACCTCGAGCGCGAGCGGATGACCGCGCGGTTCGACCTCGGCATGGCGCTGCGCGCCGCCGCGCTCTCGGACCTGCTGCTCGACGGCTACGTCGAGGACGCCGGCGGCTCGCCCGCCGCCACCAGGAAGCCGCCGCCGGACGACCCGTTCCTGCTCGCCGCGTACGAGCGGATCGCCGCGGTGGGGCCGCGCTCGTGGCAGCGGTGGATCCGCCGCGCCGAGCCCGGCACCGTGCGCACCGTGCGGGACCGGCTGGAGGAGGCGCGGCAGATCCGCGTCGAGCCGCGCGGCCTGCTCCCCGCGCGGATCACCGTACGGGACAGGCGCGCCGCGAAACGCCACCTGGCGCTGGTCCAGACCGGGCTGCGCCGCCCCCCGTCGCGGCTGGACCCGCGCGACGAGGCGGTGCTCGCGCTCGCGCTCGCGGCGCGGCTGCGCACGGTCGCGACCGCGTTCGAACGGCGGCGCCACGCCGAGCGGGTGCGGCCGCTCGTCGCCGAGCCGATCCCGCGCGCGCTGCGCCGCGCCATCCGGGCACGCCACAACTCCTGACGTCCGGGCCCCCGGCCGCGCCGGGGACCCGTACGCGGGTCAGCGGGCCAGGGTCGCCCGCACCTTCCGGGCGGCGGCGACCATGTTGCGCAGCGCCGCCTCCGTCTCCGGGTAGCCGCGGGTCTTCAGGCCGCAGTCCGGGTTGACCCACAGCCGCGCGGGGTCGACGGCGGCCAGCGCGCGGCGCAGCGACTCCTCGATCTCCGGTACGTCAGGGACGCGCGGCGAGTGGATGTCGTACACACCGGGGCCGATGCCGCGGCGGTAGCCGTGCGCGCGCAGCCCGTCGACCAGCTCCATGCGGGAGCGGGCCGCCTCGACGCTGGTCACGTCGGCGTCCAGGTCGTCGATGGCGTCGACGATCTCGCCGAACTCCGAGTAGCACATGTGCGAGTGGATCACCGTGGAGTCGGCGACCCCGGACGTGGCCAGCCGGAACGCGGCGGTCGCCCAGTCGAGGAACGCGCGCTGGTCCGTACGGCGCAGCGGCAGCTTCTCCCGCAGCGCCGGCTCGTCCACCTGGATGTGCCGGATGCCGGCCGCCTCCAGGTCGTGCACCTCGTCGCGCAGCGCAAGCGCCACCTGCCGCGCGGTGTCCGCGAGCGGCTGGTCGTCGCGCACGAACGACCAGGCCAGCATCGTGACCGGGCCGGTGAGCATGCCCTTGACCGGCTTGGACGTGCGCGACTGCGCGTACGTCGTCCACCCCACGGTCATCGGTTCGGGGCGGGACACGTCGCCGTACAGGATGGGCGGGCGCACGCAGCGGGTGCCGTACGACTGGACCCAGCCCTCGCGGGTGGCCGCGTAGCCGCGCAGCCGCTCGGCGAAGTACTGCACCATGTCGTTGCGCTCGGGCTCGCCGTGGACGAGGACGTCGAGGCCGATGTCCTCCTGGAGCGCGATGACCCGGTCGATCTCCTCGCGCATGCGGGCCTCGTATGCCGCGTCGTCCAGCCTCCCGGCCCGGTGGGCGGCGCGCGCCCGGCGGATCTCGGTGGTCTGCGGGAACGAGCCGATCGTGGTGGTGGGCAGCGCGGGCAGCCGCTCGGCGCCGTTCTGCGCGGCGCCGCGCCGCCCGTAGTCGGTACGGTCGGACCGGCCCTCCAGGCTGTCGAGCCGCGCGCGGACCCGCTGGTCGCGCGGCGCCTGGACGGACCGGGCGGCGTGCGACGCGGCGAGCTCCGCCTGGACCGCGTCGCGGCCCTCGCGCAGCGCGCGGCCGAGCAGCACGACCTCGCCGGCCTTCTGGCGGGCGAACGCGAGCCGTCCGCGCAGGTCGGGGTCGAGGTCCGGCTCGTCGTCGAGGTCGAGCGGCACGTGCTGGAGGGAGCAGGACGTGCCGACGACCAGGCCGCCGACCGAGCCCAGGAGGCTGGCCGCGGTGGCGAGCGCGGCGGTGAGGTCGCGGCGCCAGATGTTGCGGCCGTCGACGAGCCCGGCGTACAGCGTCTTGCCGGTGAGCCCGGCGCCGGCGACGCGGTCGATGTCGCGGGCGCCCGCGACGAGGTCCAGGCCGACGGCCTCGATGGGCGCGGCGGCCAGGATCGGCAGCGCCGGGCCGATGTCGCCGAAGTACGACACGACGGCGATCTCCGGGCGGCGCTCCAGCCGTCCGAGCCGGTCGTACACGGCGCGCAGCGCGTCGAGCTCGGCGTCGGTGCGGTCGGCGGCGAGCACCGGTTCGTCGATCTGCACCCGGCGCACGCCCGCGTCAGCGAGCCGTCCGAGCAGCTCGGCGTACACGCCCACCAGGTCGTCGAGCCGGTCGAGCGGGCGGTACCCCTCGGGCGCGGAGTCGGACGCCTTGGCGAGCAGCAGGTAGGTCAGCGGGCCGAGCAGGACGGGCCTGGTCTCGATGCCCAGCGCCTTCGCCTCGGCGTACTCGTCGAGCGGCTTGCTGCCGGCCAGGGCGAACGCCGTTTCGGGGCCGATCTCCGGGACGAGGTAGTGGTAGTTCGTGTCGAACCACTTCGTCATCTCCAGCGGCGCCGCGCCCGCGTCGCCGCGTGCCATGGCGAAGTAGCGGTCGAGCGGTTCGGTGTGCCCGGCGTAGCGCTCCGGCACGGCGCCGACCATGACCGTGGTGTCCAGCACCTGGTCGTACAGGCTGAACGTGTTGGACGGGATCTCCTCGATCCCGGCGTCGCGCAGCGCGGTCCAGGTCTCCGCGCGCAGCCGGGCGGCCGTCTCGCGCAGCGCGGCCGCGTCGGCCGAGCCCGACCAGTACGCCTCGACGGCCCGCTTCAGCGCGCGCCCCGCGCCGATGCGCGGATAGCCGAGGACGGTGGTGTGCACTCGCATGATGTCCTTCCCTCGCGAACGTCTGCCATGGTGCGTGGCCACGAGGGAGGCAGGGCACGGCGGAACCGCCGGTGTCCCGTGGCCGTCCCTCGGGGCCATGGACCACCGCGCGCCGTCGGCGCGCGAGCGGCTGGCAGGTCTTCGGACTCGTGGGCGGGCCCGTACGGGCGCCTACTGGCCGTCGCTTCCCGGGATGAATCCCAGTGCGTCTGACGGCGGTCGTTCCCACTAACCGCTGCGGGGCAGTCCCGGATTCCCACCGGGTTCCCTCTTACGACACCCGGGCGCGTACCCGGATGAACCAACCGCGCCCCCGACTATAGGCGCACCGCCGTACGGGTCACGCGGCGCCGGGCAGCACCACGAGCTTCCCGAAGAACTCCTTCCGGGCGAAGTCGGCCTGGGCGCGGGGGAGGTCGCGCAGCGGGTACGTCCCGGCGAGCAGTGGCCGCAGCGCGCCGCGCGCGATGTCGGCGACCAGCTCAGCGAACTCCTCGTGGCTGGCGACCGACGAGCCGACGAGGGTGAGCTGCTTCAGGTAGAGGGTCCGCAGGTCGGCCTGGACGACCGGGCCCGCGATGGCCCCGGCGAGGACGTACCGGCCGAGCGGGCGGAGGGCGTCGGTCAGCGGGCCGAACATGGGCCCGGCCACGACGTCGGCGACCACGTCGATGGGCGCGCTCCCGGCCGCGGCCACCGCCGCGGCCAGGTCGGGCGCGTCCCTGGGCACGGTCGCGTCGGCGCCGAGCTCCGTCACGCGATCCGCCTTCCCCGCGCCGACGACCGCCACCACGGCGGCGCCGCGCGCCTTCGCGAGCTGGACCAGCGCCGAGCCCACACCCCCGGACGCGCCGGTGACCACCACCGTCTCCCCGGCGGTGAGGCGCGCCCGATTGAGCATGCGCAACGCGGTCGAGTACGCCCCGGGGAACGTCGCGAGCTCGGCGTCGGTCAAGGGCGAGTCGATGACGTGGGCGTTCTCGGCCGGAACGGTGACGTAGTCGGCGAAGCCGCCGTCGCGCTCGCTGCCGAGGAGCTGCCCGGCGTCGACCATCGCCCGTTCACCGCCGGTGTAGAGCATCGGGTCGACCATGACGCGCTCGCCCACCCGGTGCGCGGGCACGCCCGGCCCGGTCCGGTCGACGCGGCCGACGATGTCCTCGCCCTGGACGCGGGGGAAGCGCAGCGGCTCACGGTGCCAGCCCGCCTGCCCTCCGGGGTCGCCGGGCGAGCCGTACGCGCCCTCCCGGGTCCAGACGTCCGTGTTGTTCAGCGCCGCCGCGCCCACGCGGATCCGCAGCTCGCCGGGGCCGGGTACGGGATCGGGCAGCTCGCGGAGGTCCAGCTTCTCCGGACCGCCGAACCCGGTGAGGACGTACGCCTGCATTGCTCCTCCTCGATGTATACCGATCGGTATAGCTCCACACTACCCACACCGGTCGGTATAGTCGAGGCGACGACCAGGGAGCGGGTGGTGATCATGGCGACGTCCGGGCTGACCCCGGCGGGCGCGCGCATCCTCGACGCGGCCTCCGCGCTGTTCTACGACCAGGGCATCCACGCCGTCGGGGTGGACGCGATCGCCCGCGCCGCCGGGGTGACGAAGAAGACGCTCTACGACCGCTTCGGCTCGAAGGCCGAGCTCATCGCGGCGTACCTGCGCGCCCGCGACGAACGCTGGCGCGACTGGCTGACGCGCTCCGTCGAGTCGCGTACGGACGACCCGCGCGAACGGCTGCTGGCCACGTTCGACGCCCTCGGCTCCTGGATGCGCGCGGAGAACCCGCGCGGCTGCGCGTTCGTCAACGCGTTCGCCGAGCTGCCCGACCCCGATGATCCGGGCCACCGGGTGGTCGCCGGCCAGAAGGCCTGGCTGCTCGGCTACCTCACCGACCTGGCCGCCGAGGCGGGACTGCCGGGCCCGAAGGCGCTCGGCCGGCGGCTGCTGCTGCTCCACGAGGGCGCCACGATCGCGTACGGCACGGGCGTGGTGCCGCGCGCCGCCGCCGAGGCGCGCGCGGTCGCGGAGCTCCTGGTCGCGGCCTGACCAGGGGTGGCGGAACCCCGATCCGTGGCACCAGAACCGCAGGTCACGCGTTCGTGCAGGTCAGAATGGGTGGCGTAACTTCGCCGAAACGCCGGGCACGTACGGTGGAGCCGTGATCCCGAGGAGCGGAGAGACCGTGGCGCAGTACGACCGGCCGCGCGCCGACCGTGCCCGCCAGGTCGCGGAGATCCTCCGCCGCCAGGTCACCGCCGGGGCGTTCGCGTCCGGCGTGCTCCCCGACGAACGGCGCCTCATCGCCGACTTCGGCGCCTCGCGCAACGCCGTGCGCGCGGCGCTGCGCATCCTCAGCGACGAGGGGCTGGTGGAGCGGCGCCCGGGGGTCGGCACCGTGGTGCTGGCCAGGTCCTACGACCACGGCATCGGCCGGCTCGCCGGGCTGGCCGAGACGCTGCACGAACACGGCGAGATCGGCAACGAGGTCCGCGACGCGCGGATGATCCGGGCGCCGGCCGCCGTCGCCGAGCGGCTCGGGCTGGCCGACGGCGCGCGCGTCGCCTACATCGAGCGGCTGCGCCGCCTCGGCGAGCTGCCGCTGTCGCTGGACCTGACGTACCTCGCCGCCGACGTCGGCGAGCCGCTGCTGACCGCCGACCTGGCGCACCGCGACGTGTTCGCGCTGATCGAGGAGCAGACCGGGGTGCGCCTCGAGGCCGCCGAGATCAGCGTCCAGGCGCTCAACGCCGACGCGCACACCGCGTCGGTCCTCGGCGCCGACGACGGCGCGGCGGTGTTCGCCGTCGAACGGCTGAGCCGATTGGCCGGCGGGCGCCCCGTCGACCTGGAGTTCCTCCGCATCCGCGGCGACCGCCTGACCCTGCGCGGCGAGCTGCCGCGCACCTGAGACCCGTACCTACGGAGGTCCGCACGTGGGTGCCCCCATGCCCGAAACCGCCGATCCCGAGGCCGCGCCGCGCGTGCGCACGGGGCCGCTGACCGCGGCGATGTGCCTGTGCGTGGCGCTGGTCGTCGGCATGGTGTCGGCGATCAACCTGGCGATCCCGGCGCTGGCCGCGAGCGTGCCCCGTCCGTCGGCCGGCGAGTTGCTGTGGGTGGTGGACGGCTACGTCGTGGTGTTCGCGTGCCTGCTCGTACCGGCGGGCGCGCTGGCCGACCGGCGCGGCCGCAAGGGCACGCTGCTGGCCGGGATGGCGCTGTTCGCCGGCGGCTCGCTGCTCAGCGGGTGCGCGCCGGACGTCGCGGTGCTGATCGCCGGGCGGGTGCTGGCCGGCGTGGGCGCCGCCGCCGTACTGCCGACGACGCTGGCGCTGCTCGTGGACGCCGTGCCGGTGGCGCGGCGGCAGCCGATGATCGGCGTGTGGGCGTCGATGACCGGCGTGGCCGCGGTGCTCGGCAACGTCGGCGGCGGCGCGGCCGTACAGCTCGGCACGTGGCGCGCGCTCTTCTGGATCGCCGCGCCGCTCGGCGTCGTCGCGCTGGTCCTCGCCGCCGTGGCCGCGCCGCGCGTCGCCCGGCACGACCGTCCGGTGCCCGTGGTGGCCACCGCGCTGCTCACCGCCGGGGTCGTGGCGGTGCTGTACGCGCTGATGTCGGCGCCGCAGTACGGCTGGCTGGGCGTGCGCACGCTCGGCGGCGTCGCGGTCGCGGCGCTGCTGCTCGCCGGGTGGGCGCTGCGCGAGCTGCGCGCCCGCAGGCCGCTGCTCGACCCGCGGGTGTTCGCGGCGCCGGCGATGCGCGGCAGCGCGCTCGGCATGGCGATCGTGTTCGTCGGCATGTTCGGGCTGATGTACGTCAACGGCCAGTACCTCCAGTACGCCAAGGGCTACACGGTGCTGGGCTCCGGGGTTCGGCTGCTGCCGATGGCCGCCGGGCTGATGCTGGCGCCGCGGTTCGCCGTCGTGCTCGTCCGGTGGGCGGGGGAGCGGTTCACCGTGGGCGCCGGGCTCGTCGTGCTGGCCGCCGGGCTGGCCACCGCGTCCCTGGTGACCGCCGCGACGCCGTACGGCTGGTACGCCGCGGCCGCCGTACTGACCGCGACCGGCTGCGGGCTGGCCACGCCGCCGCTGTCGCACGGGATCATGGCCGCGCTGCCGCCCGGCCGCGCCGGGCTCGGGTCGGGGTTGCAGAGCGTGACCCGCGAGCTGGGCAGCGCGCTCGGCGTCGCGATCGTCGGCAGCGTCCTGAACTCCCGGTTCGCCGCCGGGCTGCCCGCCGCGCTGCGCGGGCCGGCCGCCCCGAGCACGGTGGCCGAGGCGCGGGCGCGCACCGCGGACCCCGAGCTCGTACGGCAGGTCGTCACGGACTTCGGCCACGGCATGAGCGCCGGCCTGCGGACGGCGTGCGTCGTCGTGCTCGTCGCCGGGGCGCTCGTCGTCGCCTGGCTGCCGCGCCGCGCGCGCGTGGACGCCGATCACCCCGGGTAGGCGAACTCTCGACGTCAAGGTGTCAGCCGGGGGGACGATGCCGATGACCAGGACGATTCCACACGCCACCGCGTCCGAGAGCCTGAGGTTCGCGCTCTGGCACACGATTCCGGCGCTGCTGCGCGGCACGTTCACCGCCAACCCGCGGCTGACGCGGCTCGCCGCGCGGCTGGACACCGACCGCCGCGCCGCCGCCGTGGTCGACCGGATGCGCACCCGGTACGGCGGCCGGTCCGTGTGGATCACCGGGCCCGGCGGGCGTGTCCTGCTGGTGCTGTCGCGCGGCGACATGCGGCGCGTGCTCGACGCGCCCGACCGGATCTTCTCGACGGCCACCCGGGCGCGCCGGCGCGGCCTCGGGCTGGTGGCGCCGCACGCGCTGCTCGTCAGCGACCGCATCGCCGACCGGGAGGACCGGCGCCGCTTCCACGACGCCGTCCTCGCCGGCGTGGACCGCGACCAGGTCCGGGGCGTCGTCGCCGCGGAGATCGGCGCGCTGCTCGCCGCGACCTCGACGTACACGTGGTCGGCGGCCGACGCCGCGACCGGCAGGATCGCCCGGCGGCTCGTGCTCGGCGACGACGCGCGCGACGACACGATCGTGACCCGGCTGAACCGGGCGCTGTGCCGCGACGCCAACTGGTTCGGGTACCGCCCCGGCCGGGCACGGCTCGACGCCGCGCTGCGCCGCGCCCTGCGCACCCGCGTCGACCGGTACGTCGCCGGTGCGCGCGAGGGAAGCCTCGCCGCGCGGATCCGCGACGCGCCCCGGACCGGCCGTACGGACCCCGGCGGGCAGGTGCCGTACTGGCTCATGGCGTTCGACCTGCTCCCGGCGCTGGTCACGAACGCGCTGGCGCTGCTGGCCCGGTTCCCCGAGGACGCCGCGCGCGCCGAGGAGGAGGCCGCGGGCGGCGGGCCGAAGCCGTTCGTGACCGCGTGCCTGATGGAGGCGGCGCGGCTGTGGGCGCCGGTGCCGAACCTGACGCGGGTCACCACGGCGCGCGTCCCCTGGCACGCCGACCGGCTCCCGGCGGGGACGCGCGTCCTCATCCCGCTGTCGCTGCACCAGCGCGGGCCGGCGCTGCCGTACGCGCACGACTTCGCGCCGCGCGTGTGGCTCGACGGCGAGGCCCGGCGCGGCGGATGGGTCGCGCCGCTGTCCGCGGGCCCGGCCGGCTGCCCGGGCGCGGACCTCGGTGTGCTCGTCGGGACCGAGATGCTGGCCGCGCTGCTGGCCACCGCCCGGTTCGAGCTGACCGCGCCGCGCGGCACCGGCGCCGTGCCCGCGACGTCCGACGTCCGGGCCGTACGGATGACGATCCGCTCGCTGGCCGGGCGCACCGGGGTGTCCGAGCGCGCGGTGCCGCGGCAGCGCGGGCGGCGCCGATCCTCCGCCGCCGCCGGGACGAACCGGCGCTGACGTGGGATGCTGAGGGCATGGAAGCGGACGATCTGGTACGCCTTCGGCGCGTACGCGACTTGATGGACCGCGACTACGCGCGTCCGCTCGACGTCCCCGCGCTGGCCGGGTCGGCGCACATGTCGCCCGGCCACTTCTCCCGCAGCTTCCGCGCCGCGTTCGGTGAGACGCCGTACAGCTATCTCATGACGCGGCGCATCGAGCGGGCGAAGGCGCTGCTCCGCCGGGGCGACATGACGGTGACCGACGTGTGCTTCGCCGTCGGCTGCTCCTCGCTCGGCACGTTCAGCACCCGGTTCACCGAGCTGGTCGGGGAGCCGCCGAGCGCGTACCGGGCGCGCCGCCACGAGCCGGCCTCCGCCATCCCGGCGTGCTTCACGAAGATCTACACACGGCCGGTCCGCGTTCGCGAAGCCGGCCCCGCGACGGATGCGTAACGTGACGCCATGGACCTGAACCTGAAGTACTGCCTCCTCACCGTGGACGACGCCGACAAGGCGCTGTCCTTCTACCGGGACGCCCTCGGCATGGAGGTGCGCGCCGACGTCGGCTCGGACAACATGCGCTGGGTGACCGTCGGGTTCCCCGGGGTGATGGACGGCGAGATCGTGCTGGCCACCATCGACGGCAACCCCAACCTGTCCGCCGAGGACAAGCGGGCCATCACCGAGCTGATGGCCAAGGGCGTCATGGGCTTCGTGGTGCTCGGCACCGACGACGTCAACGGCATGTTCGAGCGCGTGCGGGCGGCCGGCGGCGAGGTCATGCAGGAGCCGGTGGACCAGCCGTACGGCGTCCGCGACTGCGCGTTCCGCGACCCCGCGGGCAACATCGTGCGCATCAACACACGGGGCTGACCCCCGGGGCGGGTTGCGGACGGGGCCAGGTCACCGCGTACGGTAGGCGGGCCGTGGTGCTCGGGAAGACCGGTGCGGAACCGGAGCGGCCCTCGCCACTGTGATCGGGAACGCCGTGCCCGTCCCCCGGACGGGGAGGCCACTGGGCGCAAGCCTGGGAAGGCCGGGGCACGGCTGTGGTTTCGCCGGCGGAGTCCGGCGGCCATCCCGTCAGCCAGGAGACCGGCCACGGCAGCAGGAGACCATCCACGAGGTGTTGGAGAGGCTGCCGCCAGATGGGCATGTCCGTACGACGCGTGACGCCGCGTTCCGCATCCGATCCCGGGCTCGGCGGGCGGTGGCCGGCATGACCGCCGCCGCGACCTCCGCGCCCGGATACCCGTTCTCGGCGATCGTCGGCATGCCCGACCTGAAGCTCGCCCTGCTGCTCAACGCGGTGGACCCGGCGATCGGCGGCATCCTGGTCCGCGGCGAGAAGGGCACCGCGAAGTCCACGGTCGTCCGCGCGCTGGCCGCGCTGCTCCCACCGGTGACGGTCGTCCCCGAGTGCCGCTTCTCCTGCGACCCGGCCGCGCCGGATCCGGCCTGCCCGGACGGCCCGCATGGGGACGCGCCGGGGGAGCGGCGGGCGGCGCGGATGGTGGAGTTGCCGGTCGGGGCCTCGGAGGATCGGCTGACCGGGTCGCTCGACCTGCGGCGGGCGCTCGCCGAGGGCGTGGCCACGTTCGAGCCGGGGCTGCTGGCCGCCGCGCACCGCGGGCTGCTGTACGTCGACGAGGTCAACCTCCTGCACGACCACCTGGTGGACCTGCTGCTCGACGCGGCCGCGCTGGGCACGAGCTACGTCGAGCGCGAGGGCGTGTCCGTACGGCACGCGGCGCGGTTCCTGCTGGTCGGCACCATGAACCCCGAGGAGGGCGAGCTCCGGCCGCAGCTCCTCGACAGGTTCGGGCTGACCGTCGAGGTCACCGCGACGCGCGACGCCGGGGAGCGCGCCGAGGTCGTACGCCGCCGGATGGCCTTCGACGCCGACGCGGAGCGGTTCGCCGCGTCGTGGACCGAGGCCGACGCCGAGCTGGCCGCGCGGATCGCCGCGGCCCGCGCCCTGCTCCCGTCCGTGGACCTGTCCGACGCCGCGCTGCGCCAGGTCACCGGGGTGTGCGCGGCGTTCGACGTGGACGGCCTCCGCGCCGACCTGGTCACCGCACGTACCGCGGTGGCGCTCGCCGCCTGGTCCGGGCGTACGTCCGTCACCGCCGAGGACGTCCGCCAGGCGGCCCTCCTCGCCCTCCCCCACCGCCGCCGCCGCGACCCCTTCGACGCCCCCGGCCTCGACCAGGACACCCTGGACGACGCCCTCACCGAGGCCATCAACGCCGCCGGATCCGACGACGACCCGGACGACCCGCCCGACGGCCCCGGCGGCGGTCCCGACGGACCTCCGGACCCCGACGCCGGTCCCACACCCAACGCCGACCCCAGCGGCGGCGCGTCCCCGTCCGGCCCGTCCGGCCCGGACGGCCCCGGCACGGACGAGGCTCCGGCCCCACCCGGCGCGGACGCCTCGACCGGCCCGTCCGGCGGCCCCCGCGGCAAGCACCCCGGCAGCCCGGGCGAGACCCCCACCGCCGACGGCGAGCCCCAGAGCGGAGACGCCGCCCGCCACGACCCCCCGTACCGCGCCCGCCTGTTCCGCGTCCCCGGCATCGGCACGGGCACCCCCGGCCGTCGCGGCCGTGCCCGCGAGACACCAGGCCGTACGGTCGGCTCCCGCCCCCCGGCCGCCCGCGTCACCGCCCTCCACCTCCCCGCCACCCTCCGCGCCGCAGCCCCCCACCAGGCGGTCCGCCGCACCCCGCCCCCGCGCGGAACCGGGCGGCCGCTGGTGATCGAGCCCGGCGATCTGCGGGAGGCCGTCCGGGAGGGGCGGGAGGGGAACCTCGTCCTGTTCCTCGTGGACGCGTCCGGGTCGATGGCCGCGCGGCAGCGGGTGCGGGCGGTTACCGGGGCGGCGCTCTCGCTGCTGCTCGACGCGTACCAGCGGCGGGACAAGGTCGCGCTGATCACGTTCGGCGGCACCGGGGCCGAGGTCGCGCTGCCGCCCACCTCGTCCGTGGACGTCGGTGCCGCGCGGCTGCGGAACCTGTGCGTCGGCGGGCGCACACCCCTGGCCGCCGGGCTGCTCAGCGCCCACCGCCTGCTCGACGCCGAGCGGCTGCGCGACCCCCGCCGCCGTCCGCTGCTCGTGGTCATCACGGACGGCCGCGCGACGTACGGCGAACGCCCGCGCGAGGACGCCGAGCGCGCCGCCGCGCTGCTGGCCCGCGCCGGAACCGCCGCCGTGGTCGTCGACTGCGAGTCGGGCCCCGTACGCCTCGGCCTGGCCGTACGCCTGGCCACCGCGCTCGGCGCGGAGCACGTACGCCTCGACCGGCTCGCCGCGGACGGCCTCACCGGCATGGTCCGCGCCGCCCGCGCCGCCTGACCCCGCCCGATCCGAGGAGACCCCATGCCCCAGGGACAGCCGTCGCACGTACCCGATGACGGACTCACGACCCGCCAGCGCCGCAACCGGCCGCTGCTGATCGTGCACACCGGCCCCGGCAAAGGGAAGTCGACGGCCGCGTTCGGCCTGGCCCTGCGCGCCTGGAACCAGGGGTGGCCGGTCGGGGTGTTCCAGTTCGTGAAGTCCGCGAAGTGGCGCATCGGCGAGGAGACCGCGCTGAAGACCCTGGGCGAGCTGCACGAGGAGCGCGGCGTCGGCGGTCCGGTGGAGTGGCACAAGATGGGCGAGGGCTGGTCGTGGATCCAGCGCCCCGGCACGGAGACCGACCACGCCGCGGACGCGGCCGAGGGCTGGGCGCGCATCCGCGAGGACCTGGCCGCGGAGCGGTTCGGCCTGTACGTCCTCGACGAGTTCACGTACCCCATGAAGTGGGGCTGGGTGGACGTGGACGAGGTCGTCGCCACGCTGGCCGCGCGTACGGGCCGGCAGCACGTGGTGATCACCGGGCGCGACGCGGACCCGCGGTTGGTCGCCGCCGCGGACCTGGTCACCGAGATGACCAAGGTCGCCCACCCGATGGACAACGGGCAGAAGGGCCAGCGGGGGATCGAGTGGTGAGGCTGCCGCCGCGCCTGGTGGTCGCGGCCCCCGCGTCCGGCCACGGGAAGACCACGGTGGCCACCGGGCTGATGGCCGCGTGGACGGCGCGCGGCCTGCGGGTGTCGCCGCACAAGGTGGGCCCCGACTACATCGACCCCGGCTACCACGCGCTGGCCACCGGACGCCC
The DNA here is from genome assembly GCA_036502625.1 of Streptosporangiaceae bacterium. GTDB lineage: Bacteria > Actinomycetota > Actinomycetes > Streptosporangiales > Streptosporangiaceae > DASXYG01. Next base: position 35,314 of record DASXYG010000073.1, on the reverse strand, counting down.
CGGCCGCAACCTGGACGCGTACATGTGCGGTACGGAGCTGGTCGCGCCGCTGTTCGCGCACGGGTCCCGTACGGCGGACATCGCCGTGGTCGAGGGCGTGATGGGCCTGTTCGACGGCGCCACCGGCCACGCCGGACTGGCGTCCACCGCGGAGGCGGCCCGGCTGCTGGACGCGCCGGTGGTGCTGGTGGTGGACGCGAGCGCCCAGGGCCGGTCGGTCGCCGCCCTGGTGCACGGCTTCACGTCCTATGACCGCGCGATCCGGCTGGCGGGGGTGATCCTCAACCGCGTCGGCTCACCGCGCCACGAGGAGATCCTCCGTACGGCCCTGGCGGACGGTCCCCCGGTCCTCGGCGCCCTCCCCCGCGACCCGTCCGTGCGCGTCCCGTCCCGCCACCTCGGCCTGGTCCCCGCCGCCGAACGCTCTCCCGAGGCCCAGGCCACGGTGGCCTCCCTGGCCGAGACCGTCACCCGCGGCTGCGACCTGGCCGCCCTGGAGTCCCTGGCCCGTACGGCGCCCCCGGTCCAGGCCACCGCCTTCGACCCGGCGACGGCCGTCGCCCCGCGCCCCGTGCCGTATGGCGCGCTCCCCGGCCCGGCCTCCGGCGCCTCAACCGCACGCCCGGCGCGATGCGGCCCCCCGCCCGTGGTCGCCGTGGCGGGCGGCGCGGCCTTCACCTTCGGTTACGCGGAGCACGCCGAACTGCTCCGCGCGGCGGGCGCCGACGTGGTCGCGTTCGACCCGCTGCGGGACGAGGCGCTTCCGGACGGTACGGCCGGGATCGTGATCGGCGGCGGGTTCCCCGAGGAGCACGCGGGGGAGCTGTCGGCGAACGCGCCGCTGCGGCGGGCCATCGCGGACGCGGCCGAACGCGGCGTGCCGGTCGCCGCGGAGTGCGCGGGCCTCGCGTACCTGTCGCGGTCGCTGGACGGATCCCCCATGTGCGGCGTCCTCGACGCGACCGCCGCCATGACCGGCCGTCTCACCCTCGGCTACCGCGAGGCACGCGCGGCCACGGCCAGCGTCCTCGCCGCGGAGGGCGCGGCCATCCGCGGCCACGAGTTCCACCGCACCACCGTCACCCCGTACGCGGCCGCCACCCCGGCCTGGACCTGGCACGACCGCGGCGCGACCGTACGCGAGGGCACCGTACGCGGCCGGATCCACGCCTCCTACCTGCACACACACTGGGCCGCGCATCCGGAGGCGCCGCGCCGCCTGGTCCGCGCCTGCGCCGGCGTTCGGACGGGGGCGGACGCGTGAGCGGCCTCCTCGTGGGCGTCGGCGTCGGCCCCGGCGACCCCGAGCTGGTGACCGTGAAGGCGCTGCGCACGCTGCGTGACGCGGACGCCATCCTCGTCCCGGTGCTGGACACCGGCGAGGCCGGCCGCGCCGAGACCATCGTCCGCGCCCACCTCGGCGACGACCCGCGCGTCCGCCGCGCGGTGTTCGCGCTGAACGACCGCGGCGGCGTGACCCCGCGCCGCGCCGCCGCCTGGGACGCCGCCGCCCGCACCGCCGTCGACCTGCTGCGGGACGGCGCGGACACAGTTGCGTTCGCCACGATCGGCGACCCCAACCTGTACTCCACGTTCACGTACCTGGCCCGTACGGTGCGCGACCTCGCCCCCGGCACCCGGATCGAGACGGTGCCGGGCATCACCGCGATGCAGGACCTGGCCGCGCGGTCGGGCACCGTCCTGGCCGAGGGCGACGAGCCGCTGACGCTGCTGCCGCTGGCCGGACGCCGCCCGGGCGCGCGCGACCTGCTGCGCGCGGCGCTGCGCGGCGCCGGCACGGTCGTGGCGTACAAGTTCGGCTCCCGCACCGCCGCCGTACGCGCGGACCTGCGGGAATCCGGGCGCCTCGAATCCGCCGTGTACGGCGCCCGTCTGGGCCTCGACGGCGAGCGCGTCGCCGCCGCCGCGGAGCTCGACGGCCCGGCGCCGTACCTGTCCACGCTGATCGCGCCCGCGCGGCGCACCACCCGAGGGGGACGGCTGTGACCGGACACGTGAGCTTCGTCGGCGCCGGGCCTGGCGCCGCTGACCTGCTGACCCTGCGCGGCGCGGCGGCCATCGCCGGCGCGGACGTGGTGATCTGGGCGTCCAGCCTGGTCCACGCGGACGTGCTCGACCACGCGCGCACGGACGCGGAGATCGTCGACTCGGCGGCGCTGCCGATGGAGGGCGTGCTCCCGTACTACGCGCGCGCCGCCGCCGAGGGGCTGTCCGTCGCGCGCATCCACTCCGGCGATCCCACCCTGTGGGGCGCGCTGCAGGAGCAGGTGGACCGGTGCCGGGCGCTCGGGCTCGGCGTGGAGATCGTGCCGGGGGTGTCCAGCTTCACGGCGGTGGCCGCGGCCGTGGGGCGGGAGCTGACGATCCCCGAGGTGGCGCAGTCGGTGATCCTGACCCGGCTCGGCGGCGGCAAGACGCCGATGCCCGCGGGCGAGGACGTCGCCGCGTTCGCCCGGCACGGCACCACGATGGCGCTGTTCCTGTCCGCGGCGCGGTCGCCGCAATTGCAGCGGGAGCTGCTGGACGGCGGCTACGAACCGGCCACGCCGTGCGTCGTGGCGTACCAGGTGAGCTGGCCGGAGGAGCTGATCGTGGGCTGCCGCCTGGACGAGCTGGCCGCCACGATCCGCGCCCACAGGCTGTGGAAGCACACGCTGGTGCTGGTCGGGCCGGCGCTGGACGCGGACGGCACGCGCTCGCACCTGTACCACCCCGGCCACTTCCACGGGCATCGCCGCGCGGACCGTACGGCACGCCGCGCCCTGCGCACCGACGGCGCCACATGAACGACGACCTGCGCGAACCCGACCTGCCCCGTACGGCGAAGGTGCGGCAGCGCGCGCTGCGCACCGGCTGGACGACCGGTACGTGCGCGTCGGCCGCCGCGAAGGCCGCCGTCCAGACGCTCGTGGACCGGCGTCCGGTGGAGGTCGTCGAGGTGGCGCTGCCGTCCGGGCGGCGGATCACGTTCGCGACCAGCGAGTGCGCGGTGACCTCGGCGCGCGGCGGCGCGGCGCGCGGGCGCGCGGTGGTCGTCAAGGACGCCGGCGACGACCCGGACGTCACCCACGGCGCGCACATCACGGCCACCGCAGACTGGCGCGACGCCGCCGGGCTCGACCTCGACGGCGGCGAGGGCGTGGGCGTCGTCACGCGGCCCGGCCTCGGCCTGGAGCTCGGCGGCCCGGCGATCAACCCGGTGCCGCGCGCGATGATCACCCAGGCCGTGGGCGAGGCCGTGGACCTGGGGCGGCACGGCGTACGGGTGGTCATCAGCGTCCCGGACGGCGAACGCATGGCGCGCAAGACCACCAACGCGCGGCTCGGCATCATCGCGGGCATCTCGATCCTCGGCACGACCGGGATCGTGCGCCCGTTCTCCACCGCGTCGTGGCGGGCCAGCGTCGAGCAGGCGGTGTCCGTGATGGCCGCGCAGGGCCTGGACACCCTCGTCCTGTGCACCGGCGGCCGCACCGAGGCGGGCGCCCGCGCGCTGCTGCCGGGCCTGCCCGCGGTGTGCTTCGTCGAGGTCGGCGACTTCACCGGCGCGGCGCTGCGCCGCTGCGTGGAGCACGGCGTACGCGACGTGGTGTTCGTCGGCATGATCGGCAAGCTGACGAAGCTGGCGTCCGGCGTCCTGATGACCCACTACACCCGCTCGGCCGTCCCCACCACGCTCCTGGCCGCGCTCACCACGGAGGCGGGCGGCGGCGCGGGGCTGGCCACGGAGGTGGCCGCCGCCAACACCGCCCGCCACGCGTACGAGCTCTGGGCGTCCGCCGGACTCCTGCGCCCGGCCGGCGACCTCCTCTGCCACCGGGTGGCCGACGTCCTGGAACGCTTCACCGACCACCGCGTACGCGCCCGCGTCGCGATGGTCGACTTCACCGGCCACCGCGTGGTCGCGGGGACGCCGTCGTGACCGGCGCGATCACGGTGATCGGGTTCGACGGGGGGCCGCTGCGCGCCGAGGCGCGTGCCGCGCTGGCCGGGGCCGTACGGGTTGCCGGGGTGGCGCGGCATCTCGGCGCGCTGCCGGTGCCCGCGGGGGCCGAGCGGGTCGACCTGGCCAAGGTGGGGGCGGCACTGGACGCGGTGACCCGCGACGACCGGCCCTCGGTGGTCGTGGCGTCCGGGGATCCCGGGTTCTTCGGCATCGTGCGCGCATTGCGCGCCCGCGGCGTGGCGCCGTACATCATCCCGGCCGTGTCGTCGGTCGCGCGCGCCTTCGCCGCGGTCGGGATGACCTGGGACGACGCCCTGGTCATCTCGGCGCACGGCCGCGACCCGCGGCGCGCGCTCGCCGCCGCGCTCGCCGCCCCCAAATGCGCGATCCTCACGGCGCCCGGCACGGCCGAGCCCGGCTCCTTCACCGGCCCGCTGCGCGCCGCGGGCCGCCGCGTCCACGTGGCCGAACGCCTCGGCACCCCGGACGAGCGCGTCACCGAGATCACCTCCGGCGGCCCGCCCCGTACGCACGCGCACCCGAACGTCGTGATCGCCGACGACCCGGCGCGTCCGGCCGCAGGCCCGGGATGGCTGGCCGGGCACCAGGGCGCGCCGGACGGCTGGGCCCTCCCCGAACCGGCGTTCGACCACCGCGACGGCCAGATCACGAAGTCGGAGGTGCGCGCGGTGGCCCTGGCCCGCCTGGCGCCCCGCCCCGGCGTGACCGTGTGGGACGTGGGCGCGGGCAGCGGCTCCGTCGCCGTCGAGTGCGCCCGCTTCGGCGCCCGGGCCATCGCGATCGACCGCGACCCCGCGCAGTGCGCCCGCGTCCGGGCCAACGCCGCACGCCACGCCGTCCACGTCCAGGTCGAGCACCGCACCGCACCGGACGGCCTCGCGGACCTCCCGGACCCGGACGCCGTCTTCGCCGGCGGCGGCGACGCCCCCGTCCTCGCCGCCGTCCTGGCCCGTACGCCCGCCCGCGTGGTCGTCGCGCTGGCGTCGGTCGACCGCGTCCGCCCCGTACGCGACGCCCTCCGCGCCGCCGGATACGAACCGGACGGCTGCCAGCTCCAGTCCGCCCGCCTCGCCGACCTCCCGAACGGCTCCATTCGCCTGACCCCGACGAACCCGGTCACGCTCATCTGGGGCACGCGCCCGGACACGCGGATCGGAGACCCCACGTGAGGACCGCACGCGGCGTATGCCCGGAACCCGAGATCGGAGATCGCGTATGAGGACCGGTCTGGTCGCGGCCACCGCGGGTGGGCGGGCCGCCGCGGAGGAGCTGGTCCGGGCGTGGCCGGGCGCGGCGGAGATCGTCGAGGGGCCCGTGGCCGCCGCGCTGCGGACCGCGTTCGGCACCTGCGACCAGGTGGTGGCCTTCCTCGCGGTGGGCGCGGCCGTGCGCGTCCTGGCGCCGCTGCTCGCCGCCCCCGGCAGCCACAAGGCCGCCGACCCCCCGGTGGTCTGCGTGGACGAGGCCCGGCGGCACGCCATCGCGCTGCTGGGCACGCACCACGGCGCCGGCGGCCTGGCCGAGGCGGTCACCGCCGTGCTCGGCGGGACCCCGGTGATCACGACGGCCAGCGACTCCACGCGGACGGCCGCCCTCGACACGTTCGGCGCCCACCTCGGCCTGCGGGTCGCCGACCCGGCCCCGCTCGCCGCGGTCGGCACCGCGGTCATGTCCGGCGCCCCCGTACGCCTGGACAACCCGGAACGCTGGCCGCTCCCACCCCTCCCGCCGAACGTCACCCCGGACGCCCACGCCCCGGAAGCCGTCATCAGCGTCGGCCGCACCCCATCGGCGTCCGCGGAATCGGAGGTTTCGCGTGAAACCACGCTCGCGTACGACGCCCCCGACCTCGTGGTGGGCGTCGGCTCGGCGCGCGGCGTGGCGACGTCCGAGGTCAGGGAGGTGATCGACGGCGTCCTCCGCGCCTCCGGACGCGACCCGTCCGCGCTCCGCGCCGTCGCCACCATCGACCTCAAGGCGGACGAGACCGGCATCGTGGAGGCGGCACGCGAACTCGGCCTGCCGCTGCGCACGTACCCGGCGGCGGACCTCGCCGCGGAGGACGTCCCGACCCCGAGCGCGACCGTCCAGGCCGCCGTCGGCACCCCGTCCGTCGCCGAGGCCGCCGCGCTCAGAGCCGCACGCGACGCCGGCCGCTCCGCCGAGCTCCTGGTCACCAAGCACACGAGCGCGCACGCCACCGCCGCGCTGGCCCGCCTCCGCCCGCGCGGGCGCCTGGCCGTCATCGGGCTCGGCCCCGGCGACCGCGACCTGCTCACCCCGGCCGCCCGTACGGAGCTGGCCAGGTCGTCGGTGGTCGTCGGGCTGGACCAGTACCTCGACCAGGTCCGCGACCTGCTGCGCGCCGGCACGTCCGTCCGCGCGTCCGGGCTCGGGCAGGAGGAGGAGCGCGCCCGTACGGCGGTGCGGCTGGCCGCGGAGGGCCACGCCGTGGCGCTGATCGGATCGGGCGACGCGGGCGTCTACGCGATGGCCGCGCCCGCGCTCGAACTCGCCGGGCGCGACATCGACGTCGTCGGCGTCCCCGGCATCACGGCGGCCACCGCCGCGGCCCACCTGCTCGGCGCCCCGCTGGGCCACGACCACGCGCTGATCTCGCTGTCCGACCTGCACACCCCGTGGGCGGCCATCGAGCGCCGGATCCGCGCGGTCGCCGAGGCCGACCTGGTCGTCTGCCTCTACAACCCGCGCAGCCGCGGCCGCGACTGGCAGCTCGCCCACGCGATGGCCCGGCTCGCCGCGCACCGCCCGCCGGACACCCCGGTCGGCTACGTCCGCGAGGCCACCCGCCCGGGGCAGCGCGTCACGCTGACCACCCTCGGCGCGTTCGACCCGTCCGAGGTCGACATGCGCACGGTGGTGATCGTCGGCTCCAGCCAGAGCCGCGTCCTCGCCGGGCGCTTCGTCACGCCGCGCGGCTACCGGTGGTCGCCGCACACCGCGCCGGGCGCCGACGGGCCGCGCGGATGACCGCGCCGCTGGTCGCCCGGGTGACCGCGCGCTGCGCGGGGTGCGGCGCGTGCCTGCTGACCTGCCCGGTCCACGCCATCCGCCCGCACGGCGCGCCGCTGGACGTACGCCCCGACCTGTGCACCGGCTGCGGCGAATGCGTCGAGGTCTGCCCGGTCGACGCCATCGACCTCGACCCCCGCCCCGTACCGCCGACCCCACGGAGGCCGCGATGACCAGCCGCCAGGACCCGGACGCGCGCGTCACGGCGCGGACCGTGCATCCCATCGAGGCGGAGTCGTACGCGATCCTGCGCTCACGGATCGACCTGTCCGACCGGCCGCCGCTGGTCAGGGCCGTGATCGAGCGGGTCGTGCACGCCAGCGCGGACCTCGACTACGCGGCCGGCCTGGTGTGCGACGAGGACGCGCTGCGGCGCGGATGGCGCGCGCTGCGGGACGGCGCGCCGATCGTCGCGGACGTCGCCATGGTCGCGTCCGGCATCACCGCACGCCGCGCGGCGGGCGAGGTGATCTGCCGGGTCGGCGACCCGGCCGCCGCCGAGCTGGCCCGTACGGAGGGCGTCACCCGGTCGGCCGCCGCCGTACGGCTGGCCGCCGCCGAGGCGGGGCCCGGCGCGGTGTGGGTGATCGGGTGCGCGCCGACCGCGCTGGACGCCGTGATCGCCGCGGACGCCGACCCGGCGCTGGTCGTGGGGCTGCCCGTGGGGTTCGTGGGCGCGGCCGAGTCGAAGGCGGCGCTGCGCGCGAGCGGCCTTCCCGCGGTCAGCAACCGCGGCGAGAAGGGCGGCTCCGCGGTCGCCGCCGCGGCCGTGAACGCGCTGCTCTACACCGACATGACGACCGAACCGCCCCCCGCACGCCGATCGGCGCACGCCGCGGCCGCGGGCGGGGCGCTCGAAGAGACAGGGAGGAACACATGACGCCGCCGCTGCTCGTGGTCGGCCACGGGACCCGGGACGACGCCGGGGTGAAGGGTTTCGGTGCGTTCGTCGACCGGCTCGGCGCCCGCACGCCCGAACGCGCCAGCGCGGGCGGGTTCATCGAACTCTCGCCGCCGCCGCTCACCGAGACCGTCGCGGGCCTGCGCGCACTCGGCCACACGCGCCTCGTGGCGGTGCCGCTGATGCTGGTCGCGGCCGGACACGCCAAGGGCGACATCCCCGGCGCCCTGGCCCGCGAACGCGAACGCCACCCCGGACTGCGTTTCGTGTACGGACGGCCGCTCGGCCCGCATCCGCTGCTGCTCGCCCTCCTCCGCGAGCGCCTCGCCACGGCTCTCGGCGGCGCCGACCCGGGCGGCACGACCGTACTGCTGGTCGGCCGCGGCTCCACGGACCCGGACGCGAACGCCGAGGTCACGAAGGTCGCCCGGCTGCTCTGGGAGACCTCGGGCACCGGCGGCGACCGGCTGGCAGGGGTCGAGACGGCCTTCGTGTCGCTGGCGGCGCCGAACGTGCCCGACGGCCTGGCGCGCTGCCGTGCCCTCGGCGCGCGCCGAGTGGTGGTGCTGCCGTACTTCCTGTTCCCCGGCGTACTCCCCGACCGCGTAGCCGACCAGACCCGCGCGTTCGCCGCCGACCACCCCGAGATGGACGTACGCCACGCCAACGTGATCGGCGACTGCGACGGCCTAGCCGAGATAGTGGAGGACCGCTACACCGAGGCCCTGTCCGGCGACATCCGCATGAACTGCGACACCTGCATCTACCGAGCACCCATGCCCGGCTTCACCCACCGAGTAGGCGCCGACCAACACCCCCACCACCACCCAGCCGACCCCTCCCACACCCACTAACCCCCCAACCCCCAACCGCCCGCCCAACCGACCGCCAAACCGACCGGCCCGACCGCCCGGACCGATCACCCGACCCAACACACAGCCCACCTGCCCGGCCCGTCACCTGATCCAACACCTGGCCGACCGACCGCCCGGGACCGCCCGCCCCGAGCAGCCGCCCGACCCGACCGCCCGACCGGACCCGACCGGAGCGGCCGCCCGACCCAACACCCAGCCCGACACACAACCCGGCTGCCCGGCTCGACGCCTGGCCAGACACCTGGCCGCCCGGACCAACCCGATCACCCGACTCGACCCGCCCCGGACCCGCCCGCTCCGAGCAGCCGCCCGACCCGAGCGCCTTACCGGACCCGATCCGACCCGACCCCCGGGGCGTCCGCGCGGGGCGTCCGCGCGGGGCGTCCGCCCCTGCGCGGTCAGCGTGCGGGCTTCACGAGGCCGTTCTCGTACGCAGCGATCACGAGCTGCGCCCGGTCGCGGGCGGCGAGCTTGCTGAGCAGCCGCCCGATGTGGGTCTTGACCGTGGCGGGGCTGAGGTGCAGGTGGACGGCGATCTCGGCGTTGGACAGGCCGCGGGCGATGAGCGTCAGCACCTCGCGCTCGCGGCCGGTCACCTCCCCCAGCGAACCGCCCGCCGGACCGGACGGCTCGGGGCGGCGCGCGAACTCCGCGATGAGCCGCCGCGTCACCGTCGGCGCGAGCAGCGCCTCCCCGGTGGCCACGACCCGGATCGCGGCGAGCAGCTCAGCGGGCGGCGCGTCCTTCAGCAGAAAGCCGCTCGCGCCCGCCCGCAGCGCCCCGTAGACGTACGCGTCGAGATCGAAGGTCGTAAGGATCAACACCCAAGGCGGCCCCGCCCCAGCCCCACCGCGCTCCCCACCTGGCTCACCACCAAGCTCACGGCCGCGCTGGCGACCGAGCCCGCCGCCCGCCGCGCCGCCCCGCTCACCACCGAGCTGGCCGCCGCGCCCGCCGCCGGGCTCACCGCCCGGCTCCCCGCCGAGCTCACGGCCGCGCTGACGGCTGAGCTCGCCGCCGGGCTCGCCACCCCGTTCGACACCAGGCTCACGGTCGGGGGAGTGGCCGTTGGTGCAGATGCGGCGGGTGGCTTCGATGCCGTCCATTTCCGGCATGCGGATGTCCATCAGGACGACGTCGGGGTGGAGGCGCTCGGTCAGCGCTACCGCCTCCGTTCCGGTCGACGCCTCGCCGACCAGCTCGAGGTCATCCGTGGCGTCGAGCAGGACGCGGAAACCCGCGCGCAGCAGCTCCTGGTCGTCGGCCATCACGACCCGCACCGTCACGGCTCCCCCTCGCCTTCGCCACGGCCGGCCCGTTCGTACGGTACGCGGGCGGACACCGCGAACCCTCCCCCCGCGCACGGCCCGGCGCCGAACACACCGCCGTACATCTCGACCCGCTCCCGCATGCCCACCAGACCGTTCCCCCCGGCCGGCATGAGGCGGCGCGCGGGAGCGTGCCCGGGCGGGCCCTCGTCGGTGACCTCCACCCGGATCGCGGTGCCGTCGGTGACGACCGCGACCCGGCACCGGGTCGGCGCGGCATGCTTGACCGCGTTCGTCAGCGACTCCTGCACCACGCGGTACGCCACGAGCGCCGGACCCGGGGGCGGCTCGGACGAGGCGCCGCCCCCCTCGTCGGACACCGCCAGCTCCACCTCGACCCCCGCGTCTCTGGCGCGGTCGGCCAGGTCGGTGAGGGACGCGAGGCCCGCCGCGGGCGCCAGCTCGGCGGTGTCGGCCCCCGTGCGCATGACGCCCAGGACGCGGCGCATGTCGTGCAGGGCGTCGCGGCTGGTGGACTCGATCAGCCGCAGGGCGGCGCGCGCCTCCTCCGGCCGCGTCTCCGCGACATGGTTGGCGATCCCGGCGCGGGCGGCGATGAGGCTCATGCTGTGCGCCACGATGTCGTGCACCTCGCGGGCGATGCGCATGCGTTCGTCGGTCAGCGCCTGCCGGGACCGTTGGTCCGCGATGTGCGCCTCGTAGGCACGGCGCACACGGACGGCTCTGCCAAGCGCCCACATGCCGCCGGCGATCAGCCAGGCCAGCGCCACCACCACGACGACGTTCGCCCGGTCGGACGGCGGGTCCATCACAGCCTCGCCCACCAGCCCGGCGCCGACGGCCACCATGCACGCCGCCATCGCGACCACCGACCGCCGCCCGGGTGTGGCCGCGCCGACGAGGTAGAGCGCGAGCGCGACCGGGACGTACGCCAAGGGGGAGATGCCGAACACCGTGGACACCGCGGCCGGCGCCGTGACGACGGCGAGCACCGTGAGCGGCCACCGGCGGCGCACCGCGACCGGCAGCCCGATGATCGCCGCGACCACCACGATCACCCACGCCGGGCCGTCGAACCTGGCCGTGCTCCCCGGGTTCAGCGCGATGCCGATCGTGGCGCCGGTCAGCGCCAGCGCCACCGCGACGTCGAGCATGACGAGGTGGGCGCCGCGCATCGTGCGGATCAGCGCGTTCGAGGTGGCCACGCCGCCGACGATAGCCGCGCGACCGCCCCCGGGCATCGGACCGCGGGCCGTCATACCCAGGTCGTACACGCCGGGCCCGGCTCGGAGCCCGGCCGCACGCGGAAGTGCCGACCACGCTCCGACGCGCCGCGGCCACGCCCCGGCGGACGCTTGCGCCATGACGCAGCGACCAGAGACCCAGCGACCGGAACCCGCACGCGGCCTGCCCCCACACGGCACGACCGGCGCCCCGATCGACGACGCAGCGGCCCGCACCGCCGGGCTGACCATGGTGTACGGCGAGGGCGCGGCGCAGGTGGTCGCGCTCGACGGCGTTGACGCGGCCTTCGCGCGCGGCCGGTTCACCGCGATCATGGGGGCCTCCGGCTCCGGGAAGTCGACCCTGCTGCACTGCGCGGCCGGGCTGGAGCGGCCGACCGGCGGCGAGGTCTGGATCGGCGGCGTGGAGCTGACCGGCCTGGACGACACCGCGCTCACGACGCTGCGCCGCGACCGCATCGGGTTCGTGTTCCAGGAGTTCAACCTGCTGCCCACGCTGACGGCCAAGGAGAACATCACCCTGCCGTTCGACCTGGCCGGGCGGCGGGCCGACCCGGACGCCGTGGCCGCGGTGGCCGCCGCCGTGGGCATCGGCGACCGCCTCGGCCCTCTGCCGAGCCGGCTCTCCGGCGGGCCGCGCCAGCGGGTGGCCTGCGCCCGAGCACTGGTCACGGAGCCCGAGGTGGTCTTCGCCGACGAGCCGACCGGCGCGCTCGACTCGCGCAACTCCGCCGAGCTGATGCGCGTGCTCCGGCGGGGCGTGGACGCGAACGGCTCGACCGTCGTGATGGTGACGCACGACCCCACCGCCGCCGCCCACGCCGACCACGTGCTGTTCCTCGCCGACGGACGCATCGTCGGCGACCTGCCGGACCCGACCGCCAACCTGGTGATCGACATGATGAAGACCCTTGAGGGGACCCGATGCTGACCGCGATGCTCCGCGACCTGCGCGCCCACCCCGGACGCGTGGCCATGACGCTGGTCGCGATCGCGCTCGGCGTCGCGGCCACCGTGGCCGCCTGGATGGTGGGCGACTCCGCCGCGACGACCCTGGCCGACCACGCCATCCGGACGGACGTCTCCGTCACGGTGCAGGAGACGAACGACGCCCGCCTCCCCGCGGCGCTCCCGCACCGGCTCGCCGGGCTGCCCGGCGTGACCGCCGCCACCGGGGTCGCCATCGGACGCGCGGGACTGGTCGGCCACGACGGCAAGCTCGTGCCCTCGCCGACCGTGCCCGACCGGGCCGGCACCAACTGGACCGGCGACGGCACCCGCCTGCGCCTCACCGCGGGACGCCCGCCGGCCCGGCCCGGCGAGGTGGCGCTGGACGCGGACATCGCCACGACCGCCGGGATGCGGCTCGGCGACCGGACCCGGGTGATCGTGGACGGCGGCCGCTCCGACCGGCCCACCGTGGTCGGCCTGTTCCGCTACCGGCCGCTCGGACCCGCGAGCAGCACCAGCACCACCGCGAGCCCCTGGGACACCGCGCCCACGGTCGCCTACGACACCGCCACCGCGGCGCACCTGCTGCGCCCCGGCTACGACCGCGTCGAGCTCACCGCCGCTCCCGGCACCGACCGCGCCGCCCTCGCCGCCCAGGCCCGCGACCTGGCCGCCGCCACCGCCTGCCGCACGGCACCCGACCCGGCCGCATGCCGCACCGCGGGCACCGGGACGGTACGCGTCGCGACCGGCGACCAGCTCGACGCGGCGGCGCGCGCCCAGGTCAGCGGCGACATCTGGGACCTGCGGCTCACGCTGCTGCCGTTCGCGGCCGTGGCGCTGCTCGTCGGCGGTTTCGTGATCGCCAATACGTTCACGATGCTGATGACCCAGCGCACCCGGCAGATCGGCCTGCTGCGCGCCGTGGGCGCCCGCACCCGGCAGGTGCGCCGCGCCGTGCTCGCCGAGGCGGGCGTGCTCGCGCTGACCGGGGGCGCGCTCGGCGCACTCGGCGGCGTGGCGCTGGCGCCGCTGGTCGTCGCCGTCAACCAACCGGACGCGAGCATGACCTACACCGGCGCCCCGATGGGCATCCTGCTCGGCTTCGTGGTCGCCGTGGTGGTGACGACGGCCGCGGCCTACGGCACGGCACGGCGCGCCTCCCGGATTCCGCCGATGGCCGCGCTGCGCACCGACGCCGGACCCGCCAGGCCCATACGCGGAGGCCGCAGCGCCATCGGCGCGGTCGTGCTGCTCGCCGGCATCGCGATGGTCGTCGCGACCGCCCGGCCAAGCGGCACCGACCTGGCGCGGATCGTCGCGCTCTCCGGCCTGGTCGTCGGCACGCTGGGCGTGCTCCTGCTGACGCCCGCGGTGGCCGCCGTGACGCTCGGCCCGCTGGCCCGGGTCATCGGCCGCACCGGGCCCGCCACCCGCCTCGCCGTACGCGGCGCGGCACGGGACGTGCGTCGTACGGCCGGGACGGCGGGCGCCATCACCATCGGCATCGGACTGGTCTGCGCGTTCGCCACCGTGGGCGCCACCTTCGAGAAGCTGATCGCCTCGACCACCCGCAGCACCCTGCCCACGGCCACCACCGTGCTCCAACCCGCGGCGGGCGGCCAGGCCCGGCTCACCCCGGCCGACCTGCACGCCGCCGCGGCCGTTCCCGGCGCGCGCACCGCCGCCGCCGCGCGCGACACGATCATCACGGTCGGGCACGCGGGCGACACGTCGGTCCAGCAGGTCACCGCCATCGAGCCGCGCGCGCTCGGCACCGTGCTCACCCCGCGGCCCACCGTCGGCTCCACGGACCTGCGGCACGGCGCGGTCGTCTCGCAGAGCCTGATGGACACCCTGAACCTGCGCGTCGGCGACATGATCACCCTGCCGCTCGACCCGCGCGCGCCGCTGCGCGTGCCGGTCGTCGGGGCGTACGACGCGACCGAGGCGTCGGCCAGTGTGTACGTCAACGTGGCGCTGGCGCCGCCCGCGCTGCGCCGCGCGATCTCCGATGTGTACGTCACCGGAAGCGATCCCGCGGCCGCACGCGCACAGGTGGCCGCGGTGTTCCGCGACCGGCCCGACGTCTCCGTCACCGGCCGCGACGCGATCATCGCCGCGCAGGTCGAGCAGCAGCGCGCCGGGTTCGTGGTGATCTACGCGATGTTCGGCCTGGCGATCATCGTGGCGGCGTTCGGTGTGGTGAACACGCTCGCCCTCTCGGTGGCCGAGCGCACCCGGGAGATCGGCGTGCTCCGCGCGCTCGGCGCCACGCGGCGGGTGGTGCGCCGGTCGATCCGGCTGGAGAGCGTGGTCATCTCGCTGCTCGGGGCGGTGCTCGGCGTGGGCGTCGGGGTCGCGGGCGGCGCGGTCATGCAGCACGCCATGCTCGTGCAGCCCCTGGGGGAGGCGCGCGTGCCGTTCGGCTCGGTCGGCCTGGCGCTGGCCGGGGCAGTAGTGGTCGCGGTGCTCGCCGCCGTCTGGCCCGCGCGCCGCGCCGCGCGGACGCCCTATAGCCAACTGAATCAGTAGGGATTTGGGTACGGCTACCCGGGACGGTTTACCCCGGCCGCCCCACATGGGACGTTCGCACTTACCAGTTAACTGGAGGCGCTCATGGATGCCAGCCACGACCCGACCTTCTACCGGACCCCCGCCGAGGCGATCGCCGCACCGGCCGAGCAGCTCGCCTACGTCGTCGCCTTCGACCGCTCCGGGCAGCGCCCCGACGCCCTGCACGCCGTGGACGTGGACCCGGACTCCGGGTCCTACGGGCAGGTCGTCGGTACGACGGAGATGCCGGGCTCCGGCGACGAGCTGCACCACTTCGGCTGGAACGCGTGCAGCAGCGCGCTGATGCACGCGGGCCACGGCGGGCAGGACGGCCTGGCCCGGCGCTACCTGATCGTGCCGGGCCTGCGGTCGTCGCGGCTGCACGTCTTCGACACGGCAGCCGACCGGCGCGCGCCCAAGCTGGTCAAGGTCATCGAGCCCGAGGAGCTTGCGGCAAAGGCGGGCTACTCGCGCCCGCACACGCTGCACTGCGGACCGGACGGGCTGTTCCTGACCTGCCTCGGCGGGGCGGACGGCGCGGACGGGCCCGGCGGCATCGCGCTGCTGGACCACGACACGTTCGACGTGGTCGGGCCGTGGGAGCGCGATCGCGGCCCGCAGTACCTCGCGTACGACGCGTGGTGGCATCTGAACCACAACACGCTGGTCAGCAGCGAGTGGGGCACGCCGTCGATGATCGAGGACGGCATCAACCCCGAGCTGCTGCTCGGCCGGAAGTACGGCCACGCGCTGCACTTCTGGGACCTGGACTCCGGCCGCCACCGCAGCCGCGTCGACCTCGGCGACGAGCACCAGATGGTGCTGGAGCTGCGCCCCGCGCACGACCCCGCGCAGACCTGGGGCTTCGCGGGCGTGGTGGTGAGCGTGGCCGACCTCTCCGCCTCGGTGTGGCGCTGGCACCGCGACGGCGGCGAGTGGACCGCCGACAAGGTGATCACCATTCCCGCCGAGCCCGCCGACCCGGCGGACCTCCCGCCGCTGCTCCAGGGCTTCGGCGCCGTTCCCCCGCTGGTCACCGACATCAACCTCACCGTCGACGACAAGTGGCTCTACGTCTCCTGCTGGGGCACGGGCGAGCTCAAGCAGTTCGACGTGTCGGACCCCGCGCACCCGCGCGAGACCGGCTCCGTCAGGCTCGGCGGCATCACCGGGCGCGCCGCCCACCCCGCCGCACCCGGCGACCCCCTCACCGGCGGCCCGCAGATGGTGGAGGTCAGCCGCGACGGGCGCCGCGTCTACCTCACGAACTCCCTCTACGGATCGTGGGACGACCAGTTCTACCCCGACGGCGTGTTCCCCTGGATGGCCAAGCTCGACGCCGACACCGAAGCCGGCGGCCTCACCCCCGACCCGCGCTTCTTCCCGCGCGACTCCGCGTTCAACGGCCTCCGCGTGCATCAGACCCGCCTATCCGGAGGAGACGCGTCCTCCGACTCGTACTGTTTTTCCTGACCCCGCCAGCCTGACCGTTTCCACAGGCCGGTTTCGGGTCCTTGACAACCGATCTGTGGATAACCGGAGGCGGATTTGACCGAGCGTTTCGCGCCGGGGGCCGGCGCCTGGCGCGCCCGGCTGGGCAAGCTGCGCGACGTCGTACGCCAGGAACTCGTCACGCGGCAGCTCACCGAGGCCGTGCCGGACGGCGGCCCCCTGCGCGTGCTCGACGCCGGCTGCGGCCAGGGCACCCAGCTCCTGCGCCTGGCCCGCCGCGGCCACCAGGCGACCGGCCTCGACACGTCCGACGACCTGCTCGCCGAGCTGGCCGCCGGCGTCGCTCCCGGCGATCACGTACGGGTGGTGCGCGGCCGCGCCGAGGACGCCGCCACCCTCTTCGGCGCGAACGCGTTCGACGTCGTGCTCTGCCACGGCGTGCTGATGTACCTCGACGACCCGCGCCCGGTGCTGCGCGCGATCCGCACGGTCGCCGCACCGGGCGCGACCGTGTCCCTCCTCGTCCGCAACGCCGACGCGCTGGCCATGCGCCCCGCCCAGCTCGGCGACTGGGCGGCCGCCGCGCGCGCGTTCGACGACCCCGCGTACGGCAACCGCATCGGCGTCACCGCGCGCGCCGACCACCTGGCCGATCTCAGCGCCCACCTCGCCGACCTGGACATGCCCGTACGCGAATGGTTCGGCGTGCGCGTGTTCACCGACCTGGCCGCCGACGACGCGCCGCCGCCCGACGGCGACGCCCTGGACCTCCTCCTCGCCTGCGAGGAGCGCGCCGCGCGCACCGACCCCTACCGCCGGGTCGCGCCGCTCCTGCACGTCATCGCCGACCGCCGCTGACGGATTCGGTCACCCGCCGCACGTGCGCGCGTGCGGCGCCCTCAAGCCCGGTGTGCAGCGCGAAGAACAGGTCCGCGGCGCGGATGCCGATCCAGTCGTCGGGCAGCAGCGCGGCCGGCAGACCGGGATCGAGGTACGGCAGCCGCCGCCAGTCGGTGACCAGCCGTACGTAGTCGGCGAACGCCGCGGGGCCGTCCGGTGTACGCCCGTCGTGGCGGCGCGCCGACGGTCCGTGGGCGTCGAGGAACTCCTGGTAGTTGCGGTGCAGCTCGTCAAGGTCCCACCAGCGGCGCACCAGCGTGGGCAGGTCGCCGAACGCGATGTGGTCGGCGGCGAACAGGTCGGCGTAGCCGTCGAGGCCCAGCCGCGACAGCGTGTCGATCGTGACGTCGCGCAGGTGGGCGGGGGCGATCCACACGCCGGGCGCGGCCGTGCCGTAGCCGAGCCGGGTGAGCTGCGAGCGCAGCAGGTGCCGCTTGTGCCGCTCGGCTTCCGGTACGGAGAACACCGCGAGCACCCAGCCGTCGCCGACGTCGGCCCGCTGACGGGCGAAGATCCGCTGGTCGCCCTCGCGGAGAATGGCCCGCCCGTCGTCGGACACCGCGTATCCGGCGGCGCCGTCCTGCCGCGCGGACCGCAGGATGCCGCGCCGCTTCAGCCGCGAGACGGACGAGCGTACGGCGGGTTCGTCCACGCCGAGGTCGCCGAGGAGGTCGACGAGCGCCGCCACGGAGATCCATCCGCCGTGCTGCGCGTAGAGGCCGTAGATCGTGACGATGAGGTTGCCGGGCCGCGCCCCGCGCGCCTGGCCCCCGCCCTCGGCGAGGTCGTGCGCGTTCGCTGCGGCCGTCACGCGTGCACGATACCAACGCCGTCACCGGCCCGCCGCTCCGCGTGATCACCCGCCGGGCACGGCCACAGGTGGACACGCCCTGTGGTGTGTCCGTGACGCGTTCTCCGTACGTCCGGCATGCGCCCGCCCTAGCGTATGGGCCCCACGTCATCTCCCAGGAGGCTCCCGATGGCGAATCCGGCGAAGGTCCCGGAGCGCAAAGTGTCCGCGTCCACGGTGGCGGCGGCCGTCGCCGGGCTGGTCATCTGGCTGCTCGGCAGGTACGTCTTCAAGGGCACCGTGCCCGACCCCGTCGTGCTGGTGGTCAACGTCCTGATGCCGGGTGTGCTCGCGTTCGTCGCCGGCTACTTCACCCGCCACACCCACCGCCCCGACCTCGGCGACGCCGCGAACGGCTGACCGCCACGACGGCTAGTCGAGCTGGAGGACCAGGCGGAAGCGGGTGCCGCCGAACGACACGGCGTCGCCGGGGCGTACGCGCGTCGGCGACTGGATGCGCATGCCGTTCACCCGCGTGCCGTTCTTGGAGCCGAGGTCGCGCAGCGACCAGTCGGAGCCGTCGAAGAACAGCTCCGCGTGGTGGCGCGACACGCTGATCTCGCTGACCAGGAGGTCGCAGTCGTGCTCGCGGCCGATGATGACGCGGCGGCCGGCCTCGCGCGGCAGCGCCAGCGGCGCCAGCCGGGTGGCCTGCGGCGCCTGCCAGGCCGCGCGCACCCGGGTGACCATCGTGGACAGCGAGGTGGCCGCGGACGTCAGCGCCCGCGTCACCCGCCCCTCGGGCGGAAGGTCGCGTACGACGTCGGTGAGCTCGGCGCGGCTGCGCGCCCGCATCACCCGGTCGACCCGCCAGACGAACGAGTCGTGGGACAGCCGGCCGTCGACGGCGCGTTCCCGCAGCCACGCGACGGCGCGTTCCCGATCGTCGTCGGAGGCCCGGATCGCCGGGAGCGGCGTCTCACTCGTCACATCTCGAGTATCGGTAAGCGATGCCTGGCTGTCCAACAAATGTCCGAGCCCGCACCCTCCGGTACCGGCCACCTACGCCGGAACGGCAGGCGGGGGCGGCGTCCGCCCGTCCGGACCGCACGTGATTTCCTACGACGGAAAGCACGGGCAAGCGAGGAGACCCAATGCCGCTGTTCTCGTTCGAGGGCGCCGAGCCGAAGATCCACCCGTCGGCGTGGGTCGCGCCGACGGCCACGCTCATCGGCGACGTGACGATCGAGGCTGACGCGTCCATCTGGTACGGCGCCGTGCTGCGCGCCGACTTCGGCCCCATCGTGATCAGCACGGGGGCCAACATCCAGGACAACTCGGTGATCCACACCACGCCGCAGGCCACCGTCATCGGCGCGGGCGCCACCGTGGGCCACCTCTGCGTCATCCACGGCTGCGCGATCGGCGACGAGGCGCTGGTCGGCAACGGGGCCACCGTGCAGGACGGCGCCCGCATCGGCGACCGCGCGCTCGTCGCGGCCGGCGCCCTGGTCGCGCCGGGAACCGTCATCGACCCCGAGACGATGGCCGTGGGCGTCCCCGCGAAGCAGAAGCCGCTGACCGAGACGGCGCGCCGCTGGGTGCTCACCAACGCGGCCGTCTACCAGGACCTCGCGAGCCGCCACAAGGCGAGCGCACACCCGGCCGGCTGAGGCGCCGGCCGACGGCTCCGTCTAGGATTCAACGTCCATGTGCCAACGGACGGTGAGCGCCCGATGAGATTCCTCTTCACGATGAGCCCGGCTACCGACCTCGACGCCGCGGTCGGCTTCTACGCCGAGCTCGGCTTCACCGAGCTGTGGCGGCCCGGCGACGGAACCGCCCTCCTGGCCGGGCCGGGATCCCCGATCGGCGACGTCATGGTGGAGACCGGCCCCGCGGAGCTCGCGGCCGGTTCCGGACCGGTGTACGAGGTGGGAAGCGTCGACCGTTTCCACGACGCCAACCCCGATCTCGACTACGTGCTGGCGCCGCGCGACGTCCCGACCGGCCGCTACGCCATCTTCACCGACTCCGGCGGCAACGCCGTACGCGTGATCGACTTCTCCGACCTCGGGTTCGCCGAGCACCGCCTGTTCCGTTCGGCCTAGCGCCCCGGCCAAGACGCGGGTCCCGTGGCCCGGCCGGACCACGGGACCCTGGAAGACGAGGTCAGCGTACGGGCGTGAAGTCGCGCGCGCCGATGAACGACGGCCGCTGGCTCCCCGCCGAGAACGGCTCCACGCAGGCGTTCTCCACGCTGTTGAACACCACGAAGACGTTCGAGCGCGGGAACGGCGTGATGTTGCCGTTCGAGCCGTGCATGCAGTTGCAGTCGAAGATCGTCGCCGCCCCGGCCGGGCCGGTGAGCTGCGCGATGCCGTGCTTGTCGGCCAGCAGCGCCAGGCTGCCGCGGTCCGGCGTGCCGATCTCCTGGTTCTTCAGCGACTCCCGGTAGTGGTCGTCCGGGGTCGCGCCGATGCACGAGACGTACGTCTTGTGCGAGCCCGGCATGATCATCAACGCGCCGTTGTGGTCATAGTTCGGGGTCAGCGAGATCGAGAAGCTGCACGCCCGCATCCGCGGCATGCCGTCCTCGGCGTGCCAGGTCTCGAAGTCGGAGTGCCAGTAGAAGCCGTTGCCGCCGAACCCGGGCTTGAAGTTCACCCGGCTCTGGTGCACGTAGACGTCCGACCCCAGGATCTGCCGCGCGCGGTCGACCACCCGCGGGTCGTTGACCAGCGACGCGAACACCTCACTGATCCTGTGCACCTCGAAGATCGACCGGATCTCCGCGGACTTCGGCTCCACCACAACACGCTCGTCGCGGCGCAGCGCGGGGTCCTCGGACAGCCGCCCCAGCTCCATGCGGCACCGCTCCACCTCGGACGCGTCGATCATCGCGTCCACGCTCGTGAAGCCGTTCTCGTCGTACGACGCGAGCGTGGCGGCGTCCATCGGGCCGTCGGCCGCGCCGCCCCAGACCGCCGGGTCGCGGCGGTAGATGAGGGCGGCCTCGGTGCCCTTGCGTGTCGGGTACAAATCCTGCTCGACCTGCGGAATCGTCGTTGTCGTCATGCCGGGACCTCCTTGTCGTCCTCGATGATCAGCGGGTAGACGCCGTTCTCGTCGTGCACTTCGCCGCCGGTCACCGGCGGGTTGAACACGCAGACCGTACGGACGTCGGTGTGCGCGGTGAGGGTGTGGTGCTCATGGCCGTTGAGCAGGTACATCACGCCCGGCTCCAGCCGGTGTTTCTCGCCGGTCTCCTCGTTCAGCAGCTCGCCGGTGCCCTCGATGACGTACACGCCCTCGATGTGGTTCGCGTACCACATGCGCGTCGACGTCCCCGCGTACAGCACCGTGTCGTGCAGGGAGAAGCCCACCTTCTCCTTGGCCAGCACGAGCCTGCGGCTGCACCAGGTCGGCGCCTGGACGTCCCGGTCCGTGCCGACGATCTCGTTGAGGGTGCGGACGATCATGGTGGTCTCCCTTCGTTAGCGCTGGGCGGCCGCGCCGACGGCGTCGGCGAGGATGCCGAGCCCCTCGGCGAGCTCGGTCTCGGACGTGGTCAGCGGCGGCAGCAGCTTCACCACTTCGCTCTCCGGGCCGGACGTCTCGACCAGCAGCCCGCGCTCGAACGCGGCCGCGCACACCTTGCCGGCCAGCCCGGCGTCGGCGAAGGAGATGCCCCAGACCATCCCGCGCCCGCGGACGGCGGGGCCCAGGTCGTGGTGGTCGATGGCCAGGGCGCCGAGCGCGCGCTCGATCTGGTCGCCCTTGGCGAGCGTCTGCTTCTCCATGCCCTCGCCGGTCCAGAACTCCAGCGCGGCGGTGGCGGTGACGAACGCCGGGTTGTTGCCGCGGAACGTGCCGTTGTGCTCGCCCGGCTCCCAGACGTCGAGGTCGGAGCGGAACAGCGTGAGCGCGAACGGCAGCCCGTAGCCGGACAGCGACTTCGACAGCACCACGATGTCCGGCGTGATGCCGGCCTCCTCGAAGCTGAAGAACGGCCCCGTACGGCCGCAGCCCATCTGGACGTCGTCGACGATGAGCAGCATGTCGTGGCGCCGGCACAGCTCGGACAGGCCGCGCAGCCACTGCGCCGAGGCGACGTTGATGCCGCCCTCGCCCTGCACGGTCTCCACGATGACGGCCGCGGGGGTGTCCAGGCCGGAGCCGCTGTCGTTGAGCATGCTCTCGAACAGCAGGAAGTCCGGCGTACGGCCGTCGAGGTACTGGTCGTACGGCATGGTCACGGCGTGGCCCAGCGGGATGCCCGCGCCGTTGCGCTTCATGGAGTTCCCGGTGACGGCCAGCGAGCCGAGCGTCATCCCGTGGAACGCGTTGGTGAAGCTGACGATCCCCTCGCGGCCGGTGTACTTCCGCGCGAGTTTGAGCGCCGCCTCGACGCCGTTGGTGCCCGTGGGGCCGGGGAACTGCACCTTGTAGTCGAGCTTGCGCGGTTCGAGCACCACATCGTGGAACTGCTGGAGGAATTCGCGCTTGGCGGGGGTGTGCATATCGAGGCCGTGGACGATCGAGTCGTCCGCGAGGTATTCGAGGAGGCGGCCCTTCATGTGCGGGTGATTATGGCCGTAGTTCAGGGTTCCGGCGCCGGCGAAAAAGTCGATGTAGGACCGGCCGTCCTCGTCGAGGATGCGGCTTCCCTGGGCACGTGTGAATACGGTCGGCCAGCCGCGGCAATAGCTGCGGACCTGGGATTCGTACCGTTCGAACACGCTCATGTGAATACCCTTCTCACCGTTCTGGTCTTGGGAACGGCGGGCGACTGCGGAATGTGACCGAATGGTCACTTGGCGAGGACGAGCTCCGCGACGAGCGGCCCGATGCGGAACAGCACCTCGGGCTCGTGGTCGATCTCGTCGGGAAAGGCGTCGGAGCCGAACAGCTCGCGGCGCGTCAGGCGCGCGCCGTAGGACCGGGCGAAGGACTCGAACAACCGGCTCGACGCCGTGTTGTCGGGCGTGACCGTCGCCTCCAGGTGGTCGCAGCCGAGGTCGGGGAGGCGCTCACCGAGGTGGCCGAGCATGCGTCCGGCCAGGCCGCGGCCGCGGCGGCTCTCGTCCACGGCGACCTGCCACACGAACAGGGTGTGCGGGTCGTCCGGGCGGATGTAGCCGGTGACGAAGCCGTACGCGGTGCCGTCGGCCTCGCGGGCGACGACCGAGGTCTGCGCGAAATCACGGCACCAGAGTGCGTAGCTGTACGGCGTATTGACGTCGAGGACCCCGGAATCGCGGGCGATCTCCCACAGGCGTGGCGCGTCGTCCGGACGGGGCGATTCGAGCTTCGGCATTAGGGGCGTTTGATACGTCGCGATTTCGGTTTTGGTGAACACGTCAGACCAAAATACCGAAGTCGGAAGCGGCGGCAAGAGTCGTGATCGGCGCGCATGTTTGACCCGGATCTGAGCGGGTAGGGCAGGTCGGTTGCGCAATTCCGGGATGGGGCGGACCGAGCGGCCCCGCGGAAACGGCCGTGATCATCTGGCCCGATCGGCACCGGTCGGCCTGGGCATTCGCCGCGCGCCGAGCGGGCCGAACGCGCGTCGCACATCGTGATGCCGTACGGGAATCATCACCGACGTGAACCGCTTCATGTTCGGCGAATCGCCGAAAAGAAATTGAGACGTACCTCACAGATACATATCGGCGCCAAGCCACTACCATTTCGCGGCGCACTTCCGCACAATCGCCGTGCCATTGTGCGTCTCGCGCCACCTGTTCCCCGACCAGGTCCCCCGCCCTGATTTACTTGCGTCATGGTCGACGAGGAGCGCTGGAAGGCGCGGTTCCGCGCGGCCCGCGTGTCGCTTCCGAGCTGGGCGTCGCGCGCGCCGAACCGCTGCGTCTACCGCGGCAACGCAACGGGAACCTGGGAGATCTACGCATGGGACCGCGCCACCGGCGCGTCCCGCCAGGTCACCGATCGCCCCAACGGCACGCTGGCCGGCACGGTCGACGCCGCGGGCGAGCACGTCTGGTGGTTCGCCGACACCGACGGCGACGAGTTCGGCGTCTGGATGCGCCAGCCGTTCGCCGGCGGCCCGCACACGCCCGCCGCGCCGGAGCTGCCGCCGTCCTACACGGCCGGCCTGGCGCTCGGCCGCTCCGGCACCGCCGTGATCGGCCGCTCCGGCGACGACGGCTCCACCATCCACCTGGCCGGCCCCGGCGAGGGCCACCGTACGATCTACCGCCATCCCGAAGACGCGTACGTCGTCGGCCTCTCCCACGACGACGACCTCGTCGCCATCGGCCACAGCGAGCACGGCGACAGCCGCCACATGGCGCTGCGCGTCCTGCGTCCCGACGGCACCACCGTGGCCGACCTCTGGGACGGGCCGGGCAAGGGCCTCACCGGCATCCACTTCTGCCCCGTATCCGGCGACCCGCGGCTGCTCGTCATCCACGAGCGGCGCGGCCGCGGCGAACCCCTCATCTGGAACCCGCGCACCGGCGAGGCCCAGGAGATCGCCATCGACCTCCCCGGCGAGGTCATCGCCGACTGGTACCCCGACGGCACCGCGCTGCTCATCGCGCAGGACCACCACGCGCGCACCGGCCTCTACCGCTACGAGCTCGCCACGGGCGCGCTCGACCCCATCGAGACGCCGCGCGGCGTCATCTCCGGCGCCGCCGTACGCCCGGACGACTCCGTCGAGTACGTCTGGTCGAGCTCCGCCGAGCCCCCGGTCGTGCGCTCCACCACCGGCGCGCTCGTGCTCGAACCTCCGGGCCCCGCCGCGCCCCCGTCCGTGCCGGTGGCCGACACCTGGGTGGAGGGCCCCGGCGGCGCCATCCACGCGCTGGTGTCCACCCCGCTCGGCGGCAGCGCGCCGTACCCCACCGTGTTCGTCGTCCACGGCGGGCCCACCGCGCAGGACGACGACTCCTTCAGCGCGCAGGCCGCCATGTGGGTGGACCAGGGCTTCGCCGTGGTCCGCGTCAACTACCGCGGCTCCACCGGCTACGGCTCCGCGTGGCGCGACGCCCTGGAGGCGCGGGTCGGCCTCACCGAGCTCGCCGACATCCTGGCCGTACGCGACTGGGCCGTGACATCCGGTCTGGCCGACCCCGAGCGCATCGTGCTGAACGGCTGGTCGTGGGGCGGTTTCCTGACGCTGCTCGGCATCGGCCACGCGCCGGACGCCTGGACGCTCGGCATCGCCGGGGTCCCGGTCGCCGACTACGTCGCGGCGTACGAGGACGAGATGGAGCAGCTCCAGGCGTTCGACCGCTCGCTGTTCGGCGGCGCGCCCGACGACGTGCCCGACCGCTACCGGGAATCGTCACCGATCACGTACGTCGAAAGGGTGCGCGCGCCGGTGCTCATCCTCGCCGGGGAGAACGACCCGCGCTGCCCCATCAGGCAGATCGAGAACTACCTGGCGGCGCTGCGCGCGCTCGGCCGCGAGCACGAGTTCTACCGCTACGACTCCGGCCACGGCTCCCTGGTGGTGGAGGAACGCATCCGCCACCACCAGGCCGAGCTCGCCTTCGCCAAGCGCTGGACGGCGCCTAGGCGCTGAACTCCTTCGCCACTTCCTCGGCGATCTGCGCGGTGTTCAGCGCCGCGCCCTTGCGGAGGTTGTCGCCGCAGAGGAACAGCTCGAGGCCGTTCGGTTCGTCGACCGAGCGGCGGACCCGGCCCACCCAGGTCGGGTCGGTGCCGACCACGTCGGCGGGGGTGGGGAACCGCTTGGCCCCGGGGTCGTCGAGCAGCTCCACGCCCGGCGCCGTGCGCAGCAGCTCCTGCGCGCCCGCCTGCGTGACCTCCTGCTCGAACAACGCGTGCACCGCCACCGCGTGGGTGGTCACGACCGGCACGCGGACGCAGGTGGCGAACACCCGCAGCTCCGGATGGCCGAGGATCTTCCGCGACTCGTTGCGGACCTTCAGCTCCTCCGAGGTGTGCCCGTCGTCCTTCAGCGAACCCGCCCACGGCACGACGTTCATCGCCAGCGGCGCCGGGAACGGGCCCAGGTCGCCGACGACATCGCGTACGTCGCCGGCGCGGTTGCCGAGCGCGCGGTCGCCGCCGACCTTCTCGAGCTGGTCGTACAGCGTGTCGATGCCCTCCTGCCCGGCGCCCGAGGCCGCCTGGTAGGAGGCCACGACCATCTCGCGCAGGCAGTACGCCCGGTGCAGCACGCCCATCGCGACGATCATGGACAGGGTCGTGCAGTTCGGGTTGGCGATGATGCCGCGCGGACGGTTCCGGGTCTGCGCCGCGTTGACCTCGGGCACCACAAGCGGCACCTCGGGGTCCATGCGGAACGCGCCGGAGTTGTCCACCGCGACGGCGCCGCGCTCGGCGGCGATCGGCGCCCACTGGGCGGACACCTCGTCCGGCACGTCGAACATCGCGACGTCGACCCCGTCGAACACCTCGGGCGCCAGCGCCCGGACCTCGACCTCCTCGCCGCGCACCGTGAGCCGGCGGCCCGCCGACCGCGGCGAGGCGACCAGGCGGATCTCGCCCCACACATCGGGACGGGAGGAGAGGATCTCCAGCATCACGCTGCCGACGGCGCCGGTGGCCCCGACGACGGCCAGGGTCGGCCTGCTCTTCCGGCCGCTCACCGCCCGGACCCCCCGTAGACGACGGCCTCCACGTCTTCGGCGTCGAGGTCGAAGGCGCGGTGGGCCGCGCCGACCGCGGTGTCGATGTCGTCCTGGCTGACGACGACCGAGATGCGGATCTCCGACGTGGAGATCATCTCGATGTTGACGCCCGAATCGGCGATCGCGGAGAAGAACGTGGCCGTGACGCCGGGGTGCGAGCGCATGCCCGCGCCGACCAGCGAGACCTTGCCGATCCGGTCGTCGTAGCGCAGCGACTCGAACCCGATGTCCGGCTGGATCCTCTTCAGCGCCGCCATGGCGGCCTCGCCGTCGCTGCGCGGCAGCGAGAACGAGATGTCCGTACGCAGGTTGCCGGCGGCCGACACGTTCTGCACGATCATGTCGACGTTGATCTCCGCGTCGGCGAGGATCTGGAAGATCTTCGCGGCCTCGCCGACCTTGTCGGGCACCCCGACGACGGTGACCTTCGCCTCGCTGCGGTCATGGGCGACACCGGAGATGATGGCCTGTTCCATCTCGCCTTCCTCGACGGCCGGGTCGTCGATGTTGCCGACGACCCAGGTACCTTCCTTCTGGCTGAACGACGAGCGCACGTGGATGGGCACGCCGTACTGACGCGCGTACTCCACGCAGCGCAGGTGCAGGATCTTCGCCCCGCACGCGGCCATCTCCAGCATCTCGTCGTACGTGATGCGGGGGATGCGGCGCGCGGTGGGCACGATCCGCGGGTCGGCGGTGAACACGCCGTCGACGTCGGTGTAGATCTCGCAGACGTCGGCGCCGAGCGCCGCGGCGAGCGCGACCGCCGTGGTGTCCGTACCCCCGCGGCCGAGGGTCGTGATGTCCTTCGTGTCCTGCGATACGCCCTGGAAGCCGGCGATGATCGGGATGTGGTTCTCCTCGATCGCCGACTTGATGCGGCCGGGCGTCACGTCGATGATCTTCGCTTTGCCGTGCACCGCCGTGGTGATCACACCGGCCTGCGAGCCGGTGAACGACCGCGACTCCATGCCCAGGTTCGCGATCGCCATGGCCAGCAGCGCCATGGAGATCCGCTCACCGGACGTGAGCAGCATGTCGAGCTCGCGGGGCGGCGGCAGGGGTGACACCTGCCTGGCGAGATCGATCAGCTCATCGGTGGTGTCGCCCATGGCGGACACCGCGACGACCACATCGTGACCGGCCTTCTTGGTCGCGACGATGCGCTGAGCGACCCGTTTGATGCTCTGTGCGTCCGCGACGGAGGAACCACCGTACTTCTGGACGACAAGGGCCACGGGAACGCGCTCCTCGATTCGGGGATTCGGCCTGACGGATCGAGTCTATCCAGGCCGATCACGCCCCTGACGACCGGTTTATGCGCGCTGTGGACAACCGCGGACGGCCCCGGTCAGCTCACCGCGTTCTCGTCGACGTCGAGCCGCGTGTGCGCGACGACCGCGTGCAGCGCGCGCAGGGCCGCGCCCGCGTGGGTGCCCCAGTGGTTGAAGTAGGAGTACTGCCACCACCACAGCGCCTCCATGGGGCGGCCCGCGCGGTGGTGCATGAGGCCGTGCGACAGGTCGGCGGCGACGTCCACCAGGTCGTCGGCGAGGTGGAAGGCCGTGACCTGGGTCTCCGTGGCGAACGGGTCGAACACCTCGACGTACGCGTCGATCGGCGCGATGCGCGCGGCCAGCGTCTGCCGCAGCGCGTCGAGGTCGGGGTCGCCGCCCACCGGCGGCTCCCAGTTGCCCGGCAGGATGATGTCCCTGCTCGCGCCGACCTGGGCGCCGGCGAGCAGGATCTGCGAGACCTCGAGCAGCAGCATCGGGATCGTCTCGTCGCCGCCCTCACCCTTGGCCACGGCGTCGAGCCCGGCCAGGTAGTCGCTCGCGCTGCCGGCGACCCGGTCGGCGAGCCCGGCCCATTCGTCACTAGACATCAAGCAGTCTCCGTCCTTCGAACGCACGGCCCAGCGTGACCTCGTCGGCGTACTCCAGGTCGCCGCCGACGGGAAGGCCGCTGGCCAGCCGGGTGACCCGGAGCCCGAGCGGCTTGATCATGCGGGCGAGGTACGTCGCGGTGGCCTCACCCTCGAGATTGGGGTCGGTCGCCAGGATCAGCTCGGTGATCACGCCGTCGGCGAGCCGCGTCATCAGCTCCTTGACCCGCAGGTCGTCGGGGCCCACGCCCTCGATCGGGCTGATCGCCCCGCCGAGCACGTGGTAGCGGCCGCGGAACTCGCGCGTCTTCTCGATCGCGACGACGTCCTTCGGCTCCTCGACGACGCACAGCACGGCCGGGTCGCGACGCGTGTCGCGGCAGATGCGGCACTCGTCCTCCTCGGCGACGTTGCCGCAGATGCGGCAGAACCTGACCTTCTGCTTCACCTCGACCAGCGCGTCGACCAGCCGGCGCACGTCGGCGGGGTCGGAGGCGAGCAGGTGGAACGCGATGCGCTGCGCGCTCTTCGGCCCGACGCCGGGCAGATGCCCGAGTTCGTCGATGAGGGTCTGAACGACGCCTTCGTACACCGTCAGGCTCCCTAGAAGCCCGGGATGCCGAGGCCGCCGCCCGGCGCACCGCCGCCGAGGCCGTCCGCGAGCGGGCCCATCTTCTCCTGCTGCAGCTCAGCGGCGGCGCGGCTCGCGTCGCGTACGGCGGCGAGCACCAGGTCGGCGACGGTCTCCGCGGTCTCACCCGGGTCGTCGCCGTCAATGGTCTGCGGGTCGATCTTCAGGCCGACGAGCTCGCCCTGGCCGTTGAGCGTCGCCGTGACCAGGCCGCCGCCCGCGGTTCCCTCGATCTCCGCGTCGGCGAGCTCGCGCTGCGCGCTCATGAGCTGCTCCTGCACCTTCTGCGCCTGCTGCAGCAGCTCCTGCATGTTCATCTGGCCACCGGGGTTCACGGTTCAACTCCTCGCTTCGGCGTCTGCTCCCCCGAGACTACGGGGTTCGCGGCCACGCGCGGGATGACCGGAGCCGGTCCACCCAGGTGGCGATACGTACGCATGTCCGGGTCCGGTCCGCGAACGACCGGCGCACAGCGTTGCGGGCGTACGTATCAGGCGCGGTCGAATTCCTCGATGACGGTCGCGCCGAGCTCGCGCTGGATGAGCGCCAGGCCCGACATGTGCTCCCCGATGGGAGCGGCGTCGGGCCCGGCGTCGGCGTCGTTGTCCGGATCGGGCTCGTCCGGCTCGGGTGGCTCCTCGGGCATCGGCGGCCCCGAGCCCCCCGGGGCCGCGTTGCGCGGCGGACTCGGCGACGCGCCCGGGGGCCCCGACTGAGCGGCCGACGGCCCTCCGGATTGGGCCGACGGCGACCCCCCGGGCTGGGCCGGTGGCCCCGCGTGCTGCGTGGCGGGCCACCCGTCGGACGACGGCGCCGCGGGCGGGCTCGGCGGCGCCTGCGGGGGCGCGGACGCGGGCGGCGCGCCCTGCCCCCCGCCACCGGGCGCCGCCGTGACGCGCCACGACACCCCGAGCACCTCTTTCAGGGCGTCCTGGACGACGGCGTCGCTGCCGCTGGTGGTGAAGCCCTTCATGTCGCCGTCGCGGGCGAACCCGAGCGTCAGGGTGTTCGCCTCGAGCGCCTGCACCTGCACGTCGTTGATGAGGATCATCCACGCCACCCGCCGCCGCCGCTTGACGGCCTCGAGCACGTCGCCCCAGGCCCGCCGTACGGCCGCCACGTCCAACGACCCGGGCTCACCCGAAGCCGCACCCTCGGACGCCTCGGCACCCGGCGCCTCGGCAACAGCCTCCACAACCTGCGCGCCTTCCCCGCCCGCCTCCGCTCGGGGGGCGGGCTCGGCCTGGCGCGGTGCGGGCTCGACGGGGCGCGGTGCGGGCTCGGCCGGTTGTGGGGCGGGCTCGGCCTGGCGCGGGGCAGGCTCGGCGGAGCGTGGGGCAGGCTCAACCGGGCGTGGAGCGGGCTCCGCAGGGCGTGGTGCGGGCTCGACGGGGCGCGGTGCCGCCTGCGGTACGGCCGCGGCGTCGGCGCCACCGCTGTACGAGAGCCGCCGCTCGACCCGCTCCAGCCGCGTCAGCAGCGCGGCCACGTCGTCGGACGCGCCGGGCAGCAGCACCCGCGCGCACATCAGCTCCAGCAGCAGCCGCGGCGCCGTGGCACCGCGCATCTCGGTCAGCCCCACGCTGAACACCTCGGCCGCGCGGGTCAGCTCCGCCTGCCCCATGCGCCCGGCCTGGCTCTGCATCGCCTCGAGCTGGTCCGGCGGCGCGTCGAGCAGCCCGCTCTCCCCGGCGTCCGGCACGGCGGCCAGCACCACCAGGTCGCGCAGGCGCTCCAGCAGGTCGGCGGCGAACCTCCGGGGGTCGTGGCCCCCCTCGATCACCCGGTCGACCGCGCGGAAGACCGCCGCGCCGTCGCCGTCGGCGAACGCGTCGACCACCTCGTCGAGCAAACTGGCGTCGGTGTAGCCGAGCAGCGACACGGAGCGGTCGTACGTGATCCCCGAGTCGTCGGCCCCGGCGAGCAGTTGGTCGAGGATCGACAGCGAGTCGCGCGCGGACCCGGCACCCGCCCGGACCACCAGCGGCAGCGCCGCCGGTTCGTACGCCACGTCCTCGGTGGACAGGATCTCCTCGAGCAGCTCGCGCAGCGTGCCCGGCGGGATCAGCCGGAACGGGTAGTGGTGGGTGCGCGACCGGATCGTGCCGATGACCTTCTCCGGCTCGGTCGTCGCGAACACGAACTTCAGGTGCGGCGGCGGCTCCTCGACCAGCTTCAGGAGGGCGTTGAACCCCTCCCGCGTCACCATGTGCGCCTCGTCGATGATGTAGATCTTGAACCGCGAGCTCACCGGCGCGAAGAACGCCTTCTCCCGGAGGTCGCGCGCGTCGTCCACACCGCCGTGCGACGCCGCGTCGATCTCGATGACGTCGATGCTGCCCGCGCCGTTCGGCCCCAGCGCGACACAGGAGTCGCACACGCCGCACGGCTCGGGCGTCGGCCCCTTCTCACAGTTCAGCGACCGGGCGAGGATCCGCGCGCTGGTGGTCTTCCCACAACCGCGCGGGCCGCTGAACAGATAGGCGTGGTTGATCCGGCCGTTGCGCAGCGCCTGCTGGAGCGGCTCGGTGACATGCTCCTGCCCCTTGACCTCAGCAAACGTCGCCGGCCTGTACTTGCGGTACAGCGCGAGGCTCATAGTCGTCCATCTTGGTACAGCTCAAAGGGTCCTACGTCCCGGTCGGGCGAACCCGTGGACAACCGCCACGCTATCCACAGCCTGGGGAAGCCTGGTTCGTACGCTCTCCACGAGCCGCTACACTCGACGACAGTCCCTCGTGCGGCGTGTATCCCGTGAACCTCCCCAGGGCCGGAAGGCAGCAAGGATAAGCGGGCTCTGGCGGGTGCACGGGGGACCTTCTCATGCCCCGGGTGCTCCGCCCGGCCCACCCACCCACCGCGAACCTGTAAGCTTTTCCGCGGAGGATTCGCCTAGTGGCCTAGGGCGCACGCTTGGAAAGCGTGTTGGGGGCAACCCCTCAGGAGTTCGAATCTCCTATCCTCCGCCATCCTTTGAGCAGCGAGCTTGAGCAGCGACACGGCCGGCACCCGTCCAGGGGCCGGCCCGTTTCGTTTCGGGTTCCGGTCGCCGAGGCGGTTTCGGACCGTCCTTGCCCGATTCGCCGGAGGCTCGAACGGGGCGAAGTCCGAGCGTACGAGGGCATGGCCGGATCGCCGGAAGTGATCACCAGGAGGCCCGGATGCCCCGTTCAGACAACGAGGCTTTCTATTTCTCTTAGAATCCGAGGGGTGATCTTCAAGCAGGTCGGCAACGGACGACCGTACCCCGACCACGGGCTGGACGCGCGCGAATGGGCCAAGATCCCGCCGCGTCAGGTACGGCTTGACGAACTGGTGACCACCAAAGCCGTCCTCGACCTGCGCCATCTCCTGGCGAAGGACTCCACCTTCTACGGCGACCTCTTCCCCCACGTCGTCCAGTGGAAGGGCGACCTCTACCTGGAGGACGGCCTCCACCGTGCCCTGCGCTCCGCCCTGCACCAGCGCTCGGTCATGCACGCCCGCGTCCTAGACCTGGACGTCGCCTGACATCCGGACATCCCCGATGCCCTCGTCCAGGAAGACGCTGAGGGCCTGCGCCTCGGCGCGGACCGCCTCGCGCTCCGGGGCGGAAAAGGGCCGCAGCGGTGCGACGTGAAGCCGTCCGTCGCCCGCGGTCCACGTAGCGGAGACGCGCCCGTCAACGAGCACGACCCGCCGCCCCGCGACCGACAGGCCGCGGTGGGCGTCGTCGATGATGCGGCCGCGGTCGTGGTAGCCGAGGATCGCGTTGTCGAACGCCGGGAGGAAGCGCACAGGCGCGGGGGTGTCCGGGTGCGGGCGCGGCGCCTCGGGCAGGTCGAGCAGCTCGCGGCCGCGTTCGTCGCGGAAGCCCACGAGCTCGCCGCGGACGGCTTTGACGGCGGCGGGCAGCCCCGCGAGGCCGCACCACGAACGGAGGTCCGCGGTCGCCGCCGGCCCGTACGCCGCGAGGTAGCGCCGCACCAGCCGCCGCCCGACCGGGTCGTCCTCGTCGGCGGCGAGTGGGTCGATGTCGCGTCCGAGCCACGCGACCAGGGGCAGGTTGCGCACCCCGGCCCTCGTTTTCCACAGGCCGCGCGGCGGGAGCTGAGCCATCGGGATCAGCGCCGCCACGAGGAGTTCGCCGAGCACACGCGGCGGCACGTCCGGCGGGTCGTCCAGTGCCCGTACGAGTTCGGCCATGGTGCGGGGCCGCTGGTCGGCCATGACCGCACGGCCGGCGGCGGCGACCTCGTCCAGGTCGACGCCGGCGAGCTCGCCGCGGTAGACGGCCAGCACCTTCTGCCGCAGCATGGCGTCGTGGCGCGCCCGCCAGGCCAGCGCGTCGGCGGCGGTGACGAGGTGGACGGTGCGGCGCATCAGGTGCGTGCGGACGACCTCCCGGCCCGTCAGCGCGGCGTCCAGATCGCCGGGCGCGAAGCCGCGCAGCCGGGACCACAGGCCGACGAAGGGTTCCTGGGGCTCCTGCGCCTGCATGCCGCACAGGTGCGCCACGGCGCCGGGCACGGACGCGTCCGTACGGTCGAGGAGGTATTGGCGCGCGAGGGTCGCGCGGTTGAGCGCGCGTGCGTCGAGGACGGTCATGACCTGCTCCTCGGCTTTGGCGGTGGAGGTGGGATTTGAACCCACGGAAGGTTGCCCTTCACGCGCTTTCGAGGCGCGCGCCCTCGGCCACTAGGCGACTCCACCGTGGGACAGCTTACCGGAGTCGTACGCCCGTTCCGACACCGGCGATCAGGCCCGCCGCCGGTCGAAGAAGTCGGTGAGGACGCGCCCGCAGGCGTCGGCGAGGACGCCCCCGACGACCTCGGGGCGGTGGTTGAGCCGCCGGTCGCGTACGACGTCCCACAGCGATCCGACGGCCCCGGCCTTGGGGTCGGCGGCGCCGTAGACGAGCCGGGCGACGCGGGCGAGG
Organism: Streptosporangiaceae bacterium; assembly: GCA_036502625.1. Classification (GTDB taxonomy): domain Bacteria; phylum Actinomycetota; class Actinomycetes; order Streptosporangiales; family Streptosporangiaceae; genus DASXYG01. Next base: position 1,250 of record DASXYG010000073.1, on the reverse strand, counting down.
ACGAGCGCGCCCGCGCACATCGTGCAGGGTTCGAGGGTGACGACGAGGGCGCATCCGCTGAGCCGCCATTCGCCGCGGCGCGCGGCCGCGGCGCGCAGCGCGATGATCTCGGCGTGCGCGGTGGGGTCGCCCGCGGCCTCGCGTTCGTTGCGGCCGGTTCCGATGATCTCGCCGGCGGGGTCGAGGACGACGGCGCCGACGGGGACGTCGCCGGCCCGGCCCGCGGCGGCGGCCTCGGTCAGCGCGGCCCGCATGGCGCGGGTGTCGCCGTCGGCAGCGGGGATGTCAGCGAAGTCGCTCATAGGCGTCGCCGCAGCCCAGGGACTCCGCGATCTCCAGGAGCGCATCGCCGGGCAGCAGCCCTTCGCGCGTCGACACGTCGTGCAGCAGGGTGGGCGCGACGCCGAGGTCGGTGAGGAGCTCGTCGTCACCGCCGGGTTCGCCGCCGACCCCGCGCCCGCCTTCGCCCTCGTCGTCCTCGACCGGTTCCTCGCCGGGGACCTCGACGAGCACTTCGGCGTAATGACTGGTCAGCGGCGCCCGAGTGTCAGAGATGAAGGCGCGCGGCTCGTCGGCGTCGAGGCGGACGACGGCGAACCATTCGTCGTCCTCTTCGGTGAACAGCACGACCGTCTCGCCGTCGGCGGCGTGGTCGCGCATGATGTCGGCGACGTCATCGACAGACTCGACGTCGAGATCGACCTCGGTGCCGGTCCAGCCGTCCGCGCCGCGCGTGAAGACCGCCGCGAAGTACGCCACGCTCCCTCTCCCGCAATGCTTCCGAACGTTTCCGAGACCTCTCGCCAGCAACCTTAGCCCGGACGGCGCGGCGTCAACCGTCTTGTCCGCACCCGGCACACGGCTGGTGCGCTCACTCCGACGCGGCGTCGAGCGCGCGCTCGAAGGGCTGCGCGAACCCCAGCCGCCCGGCGATGCTGGCCAGCACCTCGTCGGGGTACAGGTCGAGGTCGCCGGACAGCGCGCCGAGCTCCATCTCGTCGAGCCCGAGGTCGACGAAGATCGACAGGTCGCCGGCGGGCAGCACCTGGTCGAGGTCGTCGTCATCGGGCACGTCGATGTCGAGGTACTCCAGCACCTGCTTGGCGAAGTCCCAGTCGACGGCGGCCGTCACATCGGAGAGGAACACCGTGACCTGGTCGCGGTTCACCCGCAGGGCCACGAAGAAGTCGTCGCCGACGGCGACGAGGCCGATCGCGCCCGCGATGCTCGGCTGCTGCCGGAGGGCGTGG
>DASXYG010000072.1:0-48906 GCA_036502625.1 Streptosporangiaceae bacterium | reverse complement strand
TAGCCAGGTTGTTCTTGATATGCAGCTTCCCGATGGGGTCGTGGGGCCTCCGACTCCTATTCCTGAGGCGGTTCCTGATACCGGGATCACCTGGGATCACATTGCCAGCGGCACATGCTCGATCTCGCGGACGGTCGAGCTGGTCGGGGAGCGGTGGACGCTGCTGGTCATCCGCGACGTACGGCAGGGCATCCGGCGGTTCGACGACCTGCAGCGGCACCTCGGGGTGGCGCGGAACGTGCTCAGCCAGCGGCTCGGGGGGCTCGTCGCGATCGGGCTGCTGGACAAGGTGCCGTACCGGGAGCCGGGCAAGCGGCAGCGGCACGAGTACCACCTGACCGAGCGCGGCGAGAACCTCCTCCCCATCCTGCTGGCGCTGATGGACTGGGGCGACCGCTACCTCTCCGGCGAGGACGGCGCCCCGCTGCTCGCCGAGCACGCCGACTGCGGCGCCGGGCTCCGCCTCGTGCCCGTCTGCGGGCGCGGCCACATCATCAGCGCGCCCGACGCGATCACCTGGCGGCCCGGCCCCGGCGCTCGTCCGGCCTGAGGTGGCCATCCGCGACTTTGGTCGTACACGGGTCCCTCCGCAGGTAGGACGCGGGACGGGCGCCGCGTACGGGAGAATCGTGCGGGTCGGCGCGGGCTCCCTGTCCCCGAGCCAGCGGCGACGTCACCGAACCGGCCGCCGGCACCGCGCGGCGCCGGATGCCCGCGACGGGGGTACGGGCATCCGCGAACGTAGCGTTAACGGGTCGTGCCGAACGGCTGACGACGGGATACAGTCCTCGGTGGCGGTCCGGGGGAATCCGCCACCGGGGACAAACCCACCCCTGGCTGGCCTCGTGCGGCACTCGGGTGGTTGTCTGTGAGCGTGAGAGTCAGGAGCCCGCGGTGACGGCGGAGGTGTTCCGCGGCGAGCGCTACGCGCTGAGGCCGGGGCCGATCCCCCTGCACTACCAGGTCTACCGCCACCTGCGCCGCGCGCTCGACACCGGTGACCTGAGCGCAGGCGACCGCCTTCCCGCCGAGCGCGAGCTGTGCGAGTTCTACGGCTGCAGCCTGATCACCGTGCGCCGCGCGCTGGACGAACTGGCCCGCGAGCGGCGCCTCATCCGCATGCGCGGCCGGGGCACGTTCGTGACCGAGCCCCCGGTCGACCGCAACCTGCAACTGCTGAAGAGCTTCAGCCAGGACATGCGGCAGCGCGGCCTCGAACCCGGCACGCGCATCCTCGCGGAGAAGCGCGAGCCCGCGTCCACGCTGGTCGCCGAGGCGCTGCGCGTCGACCCCGGCGGCCACACGTACCTCCTGGAGCGGCTGCGGCTCGTCGGCGGCCAGCCGCTGCTCCTCGAAGAGGTGCACCTGCCCGCCGACCGCTTCCCCGGGCTGCTCGACGCCGACCTGGAGCACGGCTCGCTGTACGAACTGCTGGCCCGCAGGTACGACACGCGCCTTGAGTACGCCCAGGAGACCATCGAGCCGATCGCGCTCGGCCAGCGCGAGGCCGACCTCCTCGGCCAGCGCCGCGGCCGCCCCGCGCTGCTGCTCGAACTCGTCGCGTTCGACCAGAGCGGCCGCCCGGTGGAGTACTGCCGCAGCACCGTGCGCGGCGACCGCGCCCGCTACCACGTGGACGCGCGCGGCGGCCGCGCCGGCGAGCTGCGGGTCGTCTCCGACTAGAGCGTCACCTTGAACGCCGCGTTCGACGCCGGGTTCTCGCAGACCGTGGCGGCCTTGAGCTGCTGGGAGGTCACCGCGGTCGGGCTCTGGCAGACGAAGTGGCCGACCTCCAGCGTCGCGGTGTTGCCGCCGCCGCGGCCCTTGCTGACGCCTATGTAGTAGCGCTTGATCGTGGACATCGCGACGGCGCAGGACATGTGCCCCTTGGTGACGACCACCCGGTGCATGGCCGTGGAGTTCGGGAGGAAAATCGGCCCGCAGCCGGTGCCGGGTCCGGCGAGGGCGCGCTTCGTACGGGACGGGCTGGGCGCGTGGCTCGCCGACGACGGCGCGGACGACGGCGACGCGGACGCGCTCGTGGCCGGCGCCGCCGGGCTCGACGCCGCCGGGTCGGCCGTCGGCGCCGCTGACTCGCCGCTCTTGCAGCCCGCGGCCGCCAGGGCGGCGATCACGGTCGCGGTCAGCGCGAGCGAGCGGATCGGTGCGCGCATGAAAACTCCCACATCCTTCGCGTGTGCGTGTCGGCCCCGCGACGCTGGGACGTGGCGATGCGCGGGATTTTCGTCACGTTGGGGATCAAGCATTCCGTACGGGCGCCATGCTGGATAATCCGAGTCCGGCTCCGGTCGGACCGGGCCGACATCCATCAGACGGCGGAGGAGGATCACCGAATGCGCCAGCGACTCGCGGTCATGGCCGCGACCGGCGCCGTCGCCGCCGCGCTCGCCGGGTGCGCGGGCGGTGCGGTGCCCGGCACGCACACCACCGCGCCCGCCCCCACGGCCAGCGGTGCGAACCAGAACTCCCCGACGGCCAAGCCGCCGTCGGGCGCGCCGCCCGTACGGGTGACGCCGTCCGGCAAGCCCAAGCCGCCGCCCGGCAAGCCGACGCGGGTGGGCGGCCTGGTGCTGCGGCTGCCCGGCGGATGGCACGTCCACAAGGGCCCCGGCAAGGACTCCGTGTACGTCACCACGAGCGGCTGCGACCGTGCGGCGCTGAGCTGCCCCGGGTTCCGCGTCATGGGCACCGCGCAGATCGCGCACGGCCACGAGGGCTCCGCGTACAAACCGGGCAAGCCGTTCTACCCGGCGCAGGACGTCCAGCCGTGCCCCGCCAACAAGAACCTCGGGCAGAAGCTGCCGGGCCGGCCGAAGTCCAGTGGCTACGGCGCGGTGGGCGACAAGCAGGCGGTCTACTACCAGTGGACGGTCTCCTGCGTGACGAGGAAGAAGCCGCAGGTGAAGTCGATCTTCTACCAGTGGGAGTGGTACCTCCCGCAGTCGCGCATGCTGATCGTCGACCAGTGGTCCACGGGGAATCTCGGGGTGATTCTCAAGTGGGCCAAATTCGCGTGATCGGAAAAAGAACAGTGACGCGGAGCGTCGCCTCTAGGGTGGCGGCTGGGTGACGGGCGGGGATTAGAACCTGGTTCGGTTCGCGGGGTAAGGTCTCGCGGTATGGAGCTGAACGGAGCAGCAGCAATCATCTCGGGCGGCGCCAGCGGCCTGGGCGAGGCAACGGCACGCGCACTGGCCGCGGGCGGCGCGAAGGTCGTCATCGCGGACCTCAATGAGGAGCGCGGCAAGCAGATCGCGGACGAGATCGGCGGTGCGTTCGTCCGTACGGACGTCTCCGACGAGGCGTCCGTACAGGCGGCGGTGGACGAGGCGGCGAACCTCGGTGTGCCGCTGCGGGTCATCGTCAACAGCGCCGGCATCGGCTGGGCCGAGCGGACCGTCAACCGCGACGGCACCCCGCACAGCCTGGCGGCGTACCAGAAGGTCATCGGGGTCAACCTGATCGGCACGTTCAACCTGATGCGCATCGGCGCCGCGGCCGTCGCGAAGACCGACCCGGTCGACGAGGACAACGCGCGCGGCGTGGTGGTCAACACCGCGTCCATCGCCGGGCTCGAGGGCCAGACCGGGCAGCTCGCGTACTCCGCGTCCAAGGGCGGCATCATCGGCATGACGCTTCCGGCCGCGCGCGACCTGGCGGCCATCGGCATCCGCGTCAACACGATCTGCCCCGGCATCATCGACACCCCGATCTACGGCAGCGGGCCCGACTCCGAGGCGTTCAAGGCCAAGCTGGCCGCGCCGGTCGTGTTCCCCAAGCGCATGGGCAAGGCCGCGGAGTTCGCGCACCTCGCCAAGTCGCTGATCGAGAACGACTACATGAACGCCGAGGTCATCCGCTTCGACGGCGGCATCCGCTTCCAGCCCAAGTAAGCCGGAGGGTCCATGTCTGACGAAGTACTCGTCGAGGTCGACGGCGGTGTCGCCGTCATCACGATCAACCGGCCCAAGGCCAAGAACGCGGTGAACGGCGCGGTCGCGCGGGGCATCGCCGACGCGCTGGACGAGCTCGACGCCCGCAAGGACGTGGCCGTCTACATCCTGACCGGGGCGGGCGGCACGTTCTGCGCGGGGATGGACCTCAAGGGGTTCCTCACCGGCGACTCGCCGTCCATCGAGGGCCGCGGGTTCGGCGGGCTCACCGAGAAGACGCCGAGCAAACCGGTCATCGCGGCCATCGAGGGGTACGCGCTGGCCGGCGGGTTCGAGCTGGCGCTCGCGTGCGACCTGCTCGTCGCGGCGAACGACGCCAAGTTCGGGCTGCCCGAGGTGACGCGCGGGCTCGTCGCGGGGGCGGGCGGCGTGCTGCGGTTGCAGCACCGCATCCCGTACCACCAGGCGATGGAGCTGGCGCTGACCGGTGGCCACTACCCGGCGGAGAAGCTCGCCGAGTACGGGCTGCTGTCCGCGGTGACCGAGCCGGGCGGCGCGCTGGCCGCCGCGAAGGAGCTCGCGGCCCGGCTGGCGAAGAACGCGCCGCTGGCGCTGGCCGCCACGAAGCGGATCATCATCGAGTCCGCCGACTGGTCGACCGAGGAGATGTGGCGGAAGCAGGGCGAGGCCATCTCGCCGGTGTTCGGCTCCAAGGACGCGATCGAGGGCGCAACGGCATTCGCCGAGAAGCGCGCCCCGGTGTGGAAGGGCGAATAGCCCCACCCCACCCCGAGGCCCCGCCGAGCCACGTACCCGGCGGGGCCTCTGCACGCCTGGGAGGGGGTGCGGCGGGGGTTCCCGTACACGGCAGGGCCTCCGCATGTCCGGGGTGGGGGTCCGTACGTGGCGGGGACGGGGTGGCGTGGGGGTGTACGGAAGGGGGGTAGGGTAATTCGCATGTTGGGCGGGGTGCGGGCGTGGGCGGTCGTGGTGCCGCTGCTTGCGGGGCTGTTCGCCATGCATGGTGTGCAGGCCGCGTCGGGGGATGTCCACGCGATGCCCATGGTGGCGGCTACGGGGATGGGGCACGCGGCGCCTGGCCACGCGATGGCCGCGGCGGGTGAGGCCGGGCCGGAGTGGGGTGCGGCGGGGATGCCCGGGCACGGGGACGTGATGTGCCTGGCGTTGCTCGTGCTGTTGGGGTTCGCGCTGGGGATGAGCCGGGGGTCGTGGCTGGCGCGGGCTCGGGGGGTCTTGCGGGGGATTCGGCGGGCGCGTGGGCGCGGGTGGCGGTCGCCGCGGGGGCCGCCCGTTCATCTCAGGTTGTGCGTGTTCCGGGTGTGATCGGGCCAGCGGCGCCCTCGTACGGGGCGTCGCCGCAGGTCGATGACGTCGTACGCACAACCTGGAGGTATCTCATGAGGCGTTTGACCGCCTCGCTCGCCGGCATGCTCGCGGCGGGCGCGCTCGTCCTGACCGGCTGCGGAACCAGCGCCGGGACCGGCCACGCCGGGCACACCGCGTCGCCGGGCGCCGCGTCCACGGGGGCGCACAACTCGGCGGACGCCATGTTCGCCCGCATGATGATCCCGCACCACCGGCAGGCCGTCGCCATGGCGAAGATGGCGCACGGCAAGGCCGGGCCGGACGTACGGAGGCTGGCCACGGCGATCGAGGGCGCGCAGGGTCCGGAGATCGCGACCATGACCGGCTGGCTCCGGTCGTGGGGCGAGCCCGTCCCGTCCGGCGACGCCGCCATGGACCACGGCTCGGGCATGATGTCCGGCGCGGACATGACGAAGCTGGACGGCATGTCCGGCGCGGCGTTCGACCACGCCTTCCTCACCATGATGATCACGCACCACCAGGGCGCGGTGACGATGGCCCGTACGGAGCGCCGCGCGGGCGCGTACCCGCCCGCGAAGGCCCTCGCCGCGTCCATCATCACCGCGCAGAACCGCGAGATCGCGAAGATGCGCGGCCTGCTGTAAGCGCACCTCGCTGGGGTCCCCGTGCCGCCGGACCTGGCGGTACGGGGACCTGAGGGCGCCTGACGGACGCCGTCAGGCCGGGGGTACGGCGGTGGCGTCGAGCTCGGTGCCGTTGACGCGGATCCATCCCTCACCCGGTACGTACCTGCGGATGACCCGGGCGGGCACCCCGGCGAGCACGCAGTGGTCGCCGAACGTGCCGCGGACGACGGCGCCGCCGGCGACCACCACGTTCCGCCCGATCGTGGTGCCGGGGAGCACGATCGCGCCCGTGCCGAGCCAGCAGCCGGGGCCGATGCGGACGGGCTCGTTCTTCGGCCACTGGCGCCCGATCGGGGTGTCCGGGTCCTCGTACGCGTGGTTCTGGTCGGTGACGTAGACGTACGGGCCGGTGAAGACGTCGTCGCCGATCTCGATGGACTGGTGGCCCACGATGTGGGAGCCGCGGCCGATAGTGCAGCGCGCGCCGATCGTCACGACCGGGTCGGGGCCGAGGTCGAGCCCCGGCACCATGCCCGCGGACAGCGTGATGTGCTGGCCGATCAGGGTGTCGGCGCCGATGCGGATCCACGGCTCGCCGAAGATCGTCGCGGGCGGGAACGCGATGCTGGCGCCGCGCCCCATCGCCGCGAACCGGCGCCCCATCGTGGTATCCGCGCTGATCATGCCCAGTGCCTGGACCCGCCGCCAGCCCCGCTGCATGAGGCCCGCGCAGATACGCCTGGCGCCCGAGGTCAGCGCATTGCTTGCCATAGCCGTCAAAGTTACCCAAGGGGCCGCCGTGACGGGGCTAGGAACAGTGCTTGTACGTGCCGTCGGGGAGGCGCCAGATGGCGTGGCAGTGCACCTTGGCCCCGGTGGGGCTCGGATCCGGCCGCGGCACCGGGCGGTCGATCGGGGGCGTGATCGGCTTCTGCCGGGGCGGTCGTATGTCGCAGGACGTCAGCATCGCGCAGACCGTACGCGACACGCCGGCGGAGAACACGTGGCCGACGCCCGCGAGCTGGAGCGTGACCACGATGATCGCGGCCAGCACGCCGAGCCCGAGCCACTCGAAGGTCCCGGCGCCCCGGTCCGGTCCGGCACGGTCGGTGGTCGGTCCCATCAACGCTCCGTACGTGTCCGACATCGGTGTCGAACCTAGCCGCCGGCCCGGGGCGCCCGCTTGGGCTCACGGGCCCAGACCGGGGCCCAGACTTGCGCACCGCCGCCCATACCGACCGGTCGGTCCCGGGGATACGATGGCGGCTCCTGACGCCGCCGACGGAGTGTGGGTACCGATGACCGACCGCTGGGGGATCACCCTTCCGCTCACGAACCTCTCCCTCCCCGACCACCGCAAGATCGTCGCCGAGATGGCCGGGCTCGGCTACACCGACGTGTGGTCCGCCGAGCACAGCGGCGCCGACGCGTTCGTACCGCTCGCGCTGGCCGGCGAGTGGGGGCCGACGCTGCGGCTCGGCACCGCGATCGTGCCCGCGTTCACCCGCGGCCCGGCCGTCATGGCGATGAGCGCGGCCACCATGGCCGACGCCGCGCCCGGCAGGTTCGTGCTCGGCCTCGGCGCGTCGTCCCCGGCCATCGTGCAGGCGTGGAACGCGATTCCGTTCGAGGAGCCGTTCAAGCACACCCGCGACATGCTGCGGTTCTGCAAGGCCGCGATGACCGGCGAGAAGATCACGGAGGCGTACGACACCTTCGAGGTCACCGGCTTCCGCATGGAGCGGCCGCCCGCCGTGCCGCCGTCCATCGTGCTGGCCGCGCTGCGCCCGGGCATGCTGCGGCTGGCCGCGTCCGAGGCCGACGGCGCCATCACGAACTGGCTGTCCGCGGAGGACGTACGGCAGATCCGCGGCGTCGTCGGGCCGGACACCGAGCTGATCGCGCGGATCTTCGTCTGCGTCACCGAGGACGCCGACCAAGCGCGGGCCATCGGCCGCCGCATGATCAGCAGCTACCTGACCGTGCCCGTCTACGCGAAGTTCCACGAGTGGCTGGGGCGCGGCGAGCTGATCGCCGAGATGAACCGGCTGTGGGCCGCCGGCGACCGCAAGGGCGCGAACGCGGTCATCCCGGACGAGGTCGTCGACCAGCTCATCGTGCACGGCACCGCCGAGCAGTGCCGCGCGCACATCCGCCGCTACGTCGAGAACGGCCTGACCACGCCGGTCATCGCGGCGCTGCCGACGCTGGAGCCCGAGGAGCTCGTCCGGGTGCTCGCGCCCACCGCCTGACCGCCGCGCGTTCCCGCCGTACGCCCGCCGCGACGCCCATAGGATGCTCGCGGGTCTGGGGGTGCGGATGAACACGATCAACGGTGTCGGCTTCACGATCGCGGCGATCGCGAGCATCGTCGGCGCGTTCGTGCTGCTCGTCGTGGTGCCGCGGCGGCTGCTCGGGGTGCGCTTCGGCCTGGTGCGCACGTTCGTCGCGGGCGCGGCCGGATACGCGATCTCGACGCCGATCGCGCGGGCGTTCGCCGGGCAGTTCCGCGAGGCGCACAACCCGTGGGTGCCGCTGTGGTTCATCATCCTGCTGATCGCCTGCATCGCGGTGATCGCCATGATCATCCTGGTGATCGCGGAGGTGCTGGTCCCGACCGGGTCCGTACCGGGGCCGCTGGAGATGGTCCGCGGCGTACGGGGGCGGATGCGCCGCGCCCGGAGGTACGCCGCCATCTCGCGGATCGCGATCCGCCACGGCCTCGGCCCGTACCTCCGCGGCCGCACCCCCGAGGGGCGGTCGAGCGGGCGCGCCCGGCTGGCAAGGTCGCTGCGCGAGGCCTTGGAGGACGGCGGCGTGGCGTTCGTGAAGCTCGGCCAGGTGATGGCCACCCGGCGCGACCTGCTGCCGCAGGAGTTCACCGACGAGCTGGGGCGGCTACAGGACAGCGCCACCCCCGCGGCTTGGCCGGAGGTCGAGCGGGTGCTGACGCAGGAGCTCGGGGCGCCGCCTGAGGAGGTGTTCGCCGCGTTCGACCGGGAGCCGATCGCCGCCGCGTCCATCGCGCAGGTCCACGCGGCGCGGCTGCCCACCGGCGAGGACGTCGTGGTGAAGGTGCAGCGGCCGGGCATCGGCTCCGTGGTGGACCGCGACCTGGAGATCATGGCCCGGCTCGCGAGCACGCTGAGCGAGCGTACGGAATGGGGCCGCACACTCGGGGCCCGCGACCTCGCGGCCGGGTTCGCCGTGGCCATCCGCGAGGAGCTGGACTTCCGTGTCGAGGCGGCGAACATGGCGTCGGTCGTCGCCGTACGCCCGGACGACGCGTCCGCGGTGCGCTACCCGACGCCGTACGAACCGATGTGCACCCGGCGCGTGCTGGTCATGCAGCGGCTCGACGGCGTCACGCTGTCCGCCGCCGCGCCGGAGATCGCCGACCGCGGCCTCGACCCGCACGCGCTGGCCCGCTCGCTGCTGAGCTGCCTGCTGCGGCAGATCATGATCGACGGCGTCTTCCACGCCGACCCGCACCCCGGCAACATCCTGCTGCTCACCGACGGGCGCCTCGGCCTGCTCGACTTCGGCTCGGTCGGCCGCCTCGACGGCTCGCTGCGCGCCGCCCTGCAGCGCCTCCTGCTCGCGATGGACCGCGGCGACCCGCTCGGCGTGAGCGACGCCCTCCTGGAGGTCGTGTCCCGTCCCGACGAGATCGACGAGGCCCGCCTCGAACGCGCACTCGGCCAGTTCATGGCCCGCTACCTCGCGCCCGGCACCCCGCCCAGCGTCCGCATGTTCACCGACCTGTTCCGGATCATCACGACGTACGGCCTGTCCGTCCCGCCGGACATCGCCGCCGTCTTCCGCGCCCTCGCCACGATCGAGGGCACCCTCGCCGCCCTGGCCCCCGGCTTCAACCTGGTAGCCGAGGCCCGCGCCTTCGCCAGCGGCCACGTAACCGAACAGCTCACCCCGCAAGCCGCCCGCAAGGCCGTGACGGACGAGCTGATCACCCTGCTCCCGATGCTCCGCCGCCTCCCCCGCCGCATCGACCGCATCGCCAGCGCCGCCGAAAGCGGCCGCCTGACCATGAACATCCGCCTCTTCTCCGAAGACCGCGACCGCCGCTACGTAACCGGCATCCTCCACCAGGTCCTGCTAACGATCCTGGCGGCCACGACAGGCGTAATGGCCGCCCAACTCCTCGGCACCACAGGCGGCCCCCGAGTAGCCCCATCCGTAACCCTGTACCAACTCTTCGGCTACAGCCTGTTCGTGGTGGCCGCCGTCCTCGCCCTCCGCGTCCTGGTCGTGATCTTCCGGGTGAGCCGTACATAGCGTGAATGGCGGGGAATGTCGAAGATCCTTTGCGGCGCGCCGGGGGAACCACGGGTACCAGGGGCCACTCCTCGCTAGCGTGTCTCGACATGCGCGTGATGCACACGTCTGACTGGCATCTGGGGCGGTCGTTCCATCGGGAGGACATGCTCGGGGCTCAGGGGGCGTACGTCGATCATCTGGTCGATGTGGTGCGGAGCGAGCGGGTTGATCTTGTGGTGGTGTCCGGGGACGTCTATGACCGGGCGCTGCCGTCCGTCGACGCGGTGGCCCTGCTGCACGAGGCGTTGCAGCGGTTGCGGGACACGGGGGTCCGTACCGTACTGATCAGCGGGAACCACGACTCGGCGCGGCGGCTCGGGTTCGGGGCGGGGCTGATGGACGCCGCGGGGATCCACATCCGGACCGATCCGGAGGCGCTCGACGCGCCCGTGGAGTGCGAGGACGAGTACGGGCCCGTGGTCGTGTACGGCATTCCGTACATCGAGCCCGAGCTGGTGCGGGTGCCGTGGGGGCTGGGCGAGCGGAGCCATACGGCCGCGCTCGGCCACGCGATGGGGCGGGTGCGCGCCGACCTCGGGAAACGGCCCGGCGGCACGCGGTCGATCGTGCTGGCGCACGCGTTCGTGACCGGCGGGCAGGCCAGCGACAGCGAGCGCGACATCAGCGTGGGCGGGTCCGCGATCGTGCCCGCCGCCACGTTCGACGGCGTCGACTACGCGGCGCTCGGCCACCTGCACGGCCGGCAGACGCTCGGCGACGACGGCCGCGTCCGCTACTCCGGGTCACCGCTGGCGTACTCCTTCTCCGAGGAGCACCAGGTCAAGGGCGGCTGGCTGGTGGAGATCGGGCCGTCGGGGATCAAGGACGCCACGTTCGTCGAGGCGCCGGTGCCGCGCCCGATCGCCCGGGTGCGCGGGCGCATCGACGACATGCTCACCGGCGGCGACTGGGCCGCGTACGAGGGCCACCGGCTCCAGGTGACGCTCACCGATCCCGTACGGCCCGAGGCCGCGATGGAGCGGCTGCGCGAACGGTTCCCGCACACCCTGGTGCTGGCGTTCGAGCCCGAGGGCGGCGAACGGCTCCGCGAGGGCTCCTGGGCGAGCCGGGTCGCCGAGCGCTCGGAGACGGAGATCGCGCTGGACTTCGTCGCGGCCATGCGCGGGTCCGAGGCCGACGGCGACGAGCGCGACCTGCTGTTCCGCGCGTTCGAGGCGGTGCGGCAGGCCGAGGCGTCCGGCTGATGCGGCTGCACCGGCTCGCGCTGACCGCGTTCGGCCCGTTCGCGGGCACCGAGGAGATCGACTTCGACGAGCTGTCCGACGCCGGGCTCTTCCTCATCCACGGGCCCACCGGCGCGGGCAAGACCAGCGTGCTGGACGCCGTGTGCTTCGCGCTGTACGGCAGGGTGCCGGGGCAGCGCAACCAGGCGAAGACGCTGCACAGCGACCACGCGCCGCGCGACCGCGGGCCCCGCGTCGAGCTGGAGCTCACCATCCGGGGGCGGCGGCTGCGGGTGCGGCGGTCGCCGGAGTGGGCGCGGCCGAAGCGGCGCGGCGAGGGGGAGACGCGGGAGCACGCCTCGGTCACCGTCGAGGAGCTCGCGGACGGCGGGTGGTCCGCGCTGACGACGCGGCTCGACGAGGCGGGGCTCCTGCTCAGCGGCCTGATGGGGATGTCCGCTGAGCAGTTCTGCCAGGTGGCGCTGCTGCCGCAGGGGGAGTTCGCGCGGTTCCTGCGGGCCGGGGCCGAGGAGCGCCGCGGCGTGCTGGAGCGGCTGTTCGCCACGGAGGTGTACGCCCTGGTCGAGGGGTGGCTGGCGGAGCAGCGCACGCGCACCTGGCGTACGTCCGAGGCGCTGCACCGTACGGCGTTCGGGGTCGCGGACCTCATTGCGGAGGTCGCCGGCGACCTGAAGATCGCGCCGCCCGAGGAGCCCGCCCAGCTCGAGCTCGGCGCGCCCGAGCCGCCGCGCGCGGACGAGCGCCCGGACGACCCCGAGGCGCTCCCGGCCTGGGCCGCCCTGCTCGACGTGGCCGCCCGCGACGCCCTGAGCACGGCGGAGGCCGATCTCGCCGCCGCGGCGAAACGCGCCGACCAGGCCCGTACGGACACCGACGCGGCCCGCGCCCTGGCCGACCGCAAGCGCCGCCACGCCGAGGCCACATCCCGCGCCACGGCCCTGGCCGCCCGCGCCGACGAACGCGCGGCCCTGGCCACCACCATCGAGAACGCCCGCCGCGCGGCAGGAGTCCGGCCCCTTTTGGACGCCGCGGACGACCGTACGCGCCGTTACGAGGAGGCCACGGCGGCGGCGACCCGGTCCCTGGCCGCCGTCGCCGCGTTCGTGGACCTCCCGGGTGAGGTGCTGGGGGCGGGCGAGGGCGCCGGGGGGCTGGGCGGGGACGTGGGGCCGTTGCTGCGGCTGCTCGAGGATGCGGAGCGGGGGCGGCGGGACGAGGCGGCGCGGATTGACGGGTTGCGGGGGGAGGCGGCGCGGCTGCGGGATGTGCGGGAGCGGGTGCGGGAGGCCGAGGGGGAGCGGGGGCGGCTCGGCGCGGAGGAGGCGCGGGTCGCGAAGGCGCTTCAGGAACTGCCCGGGCGGTGTGCGGAGCTGGAGAAGGCACGGGACGCGGCCCGGGAGAAGGGGGCGGCGGGGTCCGGCATCGCGGCGGCGATCGAGGCCGCCGAGGCGCGGCTGACCGCGGCCGTACGGCGGGACGACCTGGGCGGGCGGCTGGTCCGGGCGCAGGCCGCGGCGACCGCCGCCACGGACACCGCGCAGGACCTCCGCGAGCGCCTCCAGAACGTACGCGAGGCGCGCATCGCCGGGATGGCCGCCGAGCTCGCCACCGGCCTGGCCGCCGGCGGACCCTGCCCGGTGTGCGGTTCCGCCGAGCATCCCGACCCGGCGCACCCGGCCTCCGACGCGCCCACCCAGGAGGTCGAGCGCGCCGCGGAGGAGCGCTACGAGCGGGCCAGCACCGCGCGCGAGGCCGCGGACACGCAGGTCACCGAGGTACGGGCGGCCCTGGAGGCGGCCACCGCGCAGGCGGGCGAGCGTACGGTCGCGGACGCCACCGCCGAACGCGACGCCCACCGCGCCGCGCACCGCGACGCCGAGGCGGCGCGCGCGGAGGCCGAGCGGCTGGACGCGCGCTTCCGTGCCGCGTCCGCCGAGCTCGACGGCGCGCGGCTACGGGCCACCGAGATCGCGGCGGCCGTCGCCGAGCTGCGCACCCGTACGGCCGCGCTGGCCGCCGAGGCCGACCGCGTCGCCGCGATCCTCGACGCCGCGCGCGGCGACGACCCCACCATCGAGGCCCGCGCCGACCGCCTGACCACCGAGGCCACCGCCCTGCGCACGGCCACCGACGCGATCACCCGCGCGGCGACCGCCCACCGCGAACTCCTCGACGCCCACCACGCCGCAACGGAGGCCGCCCTCGCCGCGGGCTTCCCCGGCACCGAGCCCGCGGACGAGGACGCTCGCGGCCGTGCCGCGGTGGACGCTGTGCGGCGGGCGTTGCTGAGTGACGCGGCGCTTGCCGAGGCCGAGGAGAGGCGGCGGGTGTTCGATGCCGAGGAGGCTACGGTGCGGGGGCTGCTCGGTGACCCTGAGCTGGTCGCCGCGGCGGAGATGGCCGCGCCTGATCTTGACGCCATCGAGGCGGGGCTGGTCGCCGCGACCGACGCGCGTACGGCCGCGGCCTCGGAGCGCGACCGGGCGCGCGTACGGCACACCCGGCTCGTCGAGCTCGGCGCCGAGTTGGGGGACCGCGTCTCCGAGTGGCGTCCGGCGGCGTACCGGCACGCGGTGGCCACCCGGATGGCCGACCTCACCTCGGGCAAGGCCGCGGAGAACCGCGACCACATGAAGCTGTCCGCGTACGTCCTCGCGGCGCGGCTCGAACAGGTGGTGGCGGCGGCGAACGCCCGGCTGGCCCGGATGTCCGGCGGCCGCTACCTCCTTGAGCACACCACCGACCGCACCAAGGGCGACCTCCGCAAGGGCGGTGGCGGCCTGGGCCTGAAGGTCGTCGACACGTGGACGATGCGCCCCCGCGAGCCCGCCACCCTCTCCGGCGGCGAGACCTTCATCTGCTCGCTGGCCCTCGCCCTCGGTCTCGCGGACGTCGTGACCGCCGAGGCCGGCGGCGCGGAGATCGCCACGCTGTTCGTCGACGAGGGCTTCGGCAGCCTCGACGCCGACACCCTCGACGAGGTCATGGACGTCCTCGACGACCTCCGCGACGGCGGCCGCGCGGTCGGCGTGGTCAGCCACGTCGCCGAGCTGCGCGCCCGCATCACCGCCCGCCTGGTCGTCACCAAGGACCGCGCGGGCTCCACCCTGGCCGCCGCGCTCTAGCCCAGCCGTACGGCCAGGTCCGCCAGGTCGTCGGCCACCACGTCGATGCCGGCGAGCTCCTCCGGGCCGGGGAGCACCGTCGCCGGGCCGTGTTCGTACGGGCGCGGCACGAACGCCGTGCGCAGGCCCTCGGCGGCGGCCGCGCGCAGGTCCTGGACGTGCGCGGCGACCATCATCACCTGGTCGGGCCGCAGCGCCAGCAGCCGCGGCACCATCTGGTACGTCCGCGGGTCGGGTTTGTACGCCTGGACCAGCTCCGCGCTCAGCACGCAGTCCCACGGGAGCCCGGCGTTGCGCGCCATGTCGACGAGCAGCGCCACGTTGCCGTTCGACATGGTGGTGAGGATGTGGTTCCGGCGCAGCGCCGTCAGGCCGGCTACGGAGTCGGGCCAGGGCCGCAGGCGGTGCCAGACCAGGTTGAACTCCGCACGGTCGGCCTCGCCGAGCGCGTCGCCGCCGAGTTCGGCGAGGACGTCGTCGAGCGCCATGCGGTGCAGGGCGTCCAGCGGGGTCCAGGGCAGCTCGCCGCGCGTCACCCGCGCGAGGTTCGGTGCGTAGCGGCCGCGCCAGCGGTCCGCGAGCTCGGCCCAGTCGACCGCGACGCCGGTGCGCGCCTCGATGGCGCGGCCCTCGTCGATGATCGTCGACCGGAAGTCGACCACCGTGCCGAATACGTCGAATGCCAGCGCGCGAACGTCCATCATTTTCCGCATGCTCCCACCCGTCACCCAACCACCGCCCTAATCGCCGCGCTTCGCGCGCGCACTTGCCCGCGAAGGTTCCCCGGATTCCGATCCCGGTCATGTGGCACTCCTCACCGCGGGCAATCTGGAAATCGGACGACACGGCGGGCGATCTTGCACTAGTTTGTCCGTACGGCGGTGGGTTTCCGCAGGGAAATCTCCGCCTCTGCCCGCTCGCGGACGACGGGGGTCAAGGTCCGCGGAGCAGGGGGACGCGAGGCTCCATCGGGGGATGGGGCCTCGTGGTTTTTGGGCAGGATCCCCGGCATGGCCAAGATCGCTGTGTTCGGCGCGAGCGGCAGGATCGGCTCGCGCGTCGTACGAGAAGCCCTCAACCGCGGCCACCAGGTGACCGCCGTCGTCCGTGAACCGGCCGCCCTCGCCGACCGTCCGGACGACCTCCGCGTGATCACCGGGACCGTCTTCGGCCCCGCCGCGGTCGCCGAGGCCGTCGCCGGGCAGGACGCCGTGGTGCTCGCGGTCGGCGGCGCCGGCGCGTCGGGCGACAAGGACATGTACGTACGCGCCGGGAACGCCCTGGTCGACGCGGTGCGCGGGCGCGGCGACCCGCCCCGGATCATCGTCGTCGGCGGCGCGGGCAGCCTGGAGGCCGCGCCCGGTGTGCGGCTGCTCGACACCGACGGGTTCCCCGACGCCTACCGCCCCGAGGCCGAGGCGGGCGCGCGGGCGCTTGACTTCTTCCGTACGGTCACCGACGTGCCGTGGACGTACCTCAGCCCGGCGGCGGAGATCGCGCCCGGCGAGCGCACCGGCCGCTACCGCACCGGCACCGACCGGCCGGTGGTCGCCGACGACGGCGAGAGCCACATCTCCATGGAGGACTACGCGATGGCGCTCCTCGACGAAATCGAGGACCCGAAATTCGCCGGGCGCCGATTCACCGTCGGCTACTGAATTCGCGTACACGTGAATAACACCCGTACGTAACCGGTAATTCACCCGGTGCGCTGGATCGCTTTTACGGCGCCACTTCGAGGAGCGTCTTCCCGACGGTCGCGCGCGATTCGATGGCGGTGTGCGCGGCGGCCGCGCCGGCGAGCGGGAACCGCTGCCCGATCGTCGGCCGCAGCAGCCCGGCCGCCCCGTCGCCGAGCGCCTCCTCGGTGAAGGCGCGCATCTCCTCCGGCGTCGCGCCCATGCCGAGCAGCCGTACGCCCCGGGCGGCCGCGTCGTCCTCGGTGATCTCCGCCCACGCGCCGCTGGCCAGCCCGTAGCGCACCATCCGCCCGCCGGGCCTGAGCAGCTCGAACGCGGCGCGGCCGATCTCGCCGCCCACGCCGTCGAAGACGACGTCGGCCGGGCCGCCCGCGCGCACCCCGTCGGCCCAGCCGGGCTCGCGGTAGTCGACGACGGCATCGGCGCCGAGGTCGCGGGCGACCGCCAGCTTGCGCGCGCCGCCGGCCGCGGCCACGACCCGCGCCCCGGCCGCCCGCGCGAGCTGGACCAGCAGCGATCCCACGCCGCCCGCCGCGGCCTCCACGACCACGCGCTCATCCGGCTTGGGCGCGGCCTGCGCGATCAGCAGCTTCGCCGTACGGCCGTCGGCCAGCAGCGCGACCGCGTCGTCCATCGCCAGCCCGTCCGGCACGGCGAACACGGCTCCGGCGTCGACCGCGACGCGTTCGGCGTACGCGCCGCTCCCGCCGGTGCTCGTCACCACCCGGCGGCCGACCAGCCCGGGGTCGACCCCGGCGCCGGCCTCGGCGACCACCCCGCCGACCCCGTTGCCGGGGATGACCGGCAGGTCGTCGGCGGTCAGCGAGCCGAACCGCCCGGCGCGGATCGTCGTCTCCACGAACGTGGTGTTCGCGTACGCGACCGCCACCACCACCTGCCCCGGGCCGGGCCGCGGGTCGGGCGCGTCGCCCGCGACCAGCACCTCGGGCCCGCCGAACCGGGTCAACCACACCGCGCGCATCGCCGCTCCTCGCCTCGTCGTGCGCCCAGTGAACAACCTCAACCGCGATCGAGGTCAACCGTCGAGGTGGGACTCCAGGCGGGCCAGCTTGCCGTCCATCTCGCCGGTGTGGCCCGGTCGTACGTCGGCCTTGAGGACGAGGCTCACCCGGTGGCCCGCCGCGGCGCCGGCCGCGTCGACGGCGCGGCGCACGACGTCCATGACCTCGTCCCACTCGCCTTCGACCGTGGTGAACATGGCGTCGGTGCGGTTCGGCAGGCCGCTCTCGCGCACCACCCGCACCGCCTCCGCGACGTACGCGCCGACCGACTCGCCGACTCCGCCCGGCGCGACCGAGAACGCGACGATCATGTTGCCTCCCTCACTGGAAATCTCACCGTACGAACGCGAACGCTACGCGTGACAGGGATTCGTACCTGATCACAGGGCCATGAGGCGGACATCACAGTCCAATGATCACGAACTTGTCTGTAGAATGATGATCGATGTGGTATTACGCATCGCGGCCGACGGACACGGGGGAAGCGTCCTCGGCCTTCACTTCGCCGAATGGGGCCTGACAGGCCACCCGGGCGACTCGGGACGGAACCCGCGTCATCTGAACGCGCTGGATCCGTCTTGTCGGGTAGAGGGGACCCCGAGCTACACGCGGGAGACATGACGGGGATGGCTGCTGTTATCGAGCGGATCGACGACCGGACCGAGCGCTTCGAGCGGGAGGCGCTGCCGTGCCGCGACCAGATGTACCTGGCCGCGCTGCGGATGACGCGCAACGCCGACGACGCATGGGATCTCGTGCAGGAGACGTACGCGAAGGCCTTCGCGTCCTTCGACCAGTACGAATCGGGCACGAACGTGCGTGCCTGGCTGCACCGGATCCTCACGAACACCTACATCACGACGTACCGCAAGAAGCAGCGCCAGCCGCACAACGAGCCGAACCGCCACGGCGACCAGATCGAAGACTGGCAGGTCTCGCGCGCGCAGGGGCACACCTCCGACGGCGGGCGCTCGGCGGAGAACGAGGCGCTCGACCGCATCGGCGACGCGGTGATCGTCGACGCGCTGTCCGGGCTGTCGGAGGACCGCCGCCGCGCCGTCTACCTCGCCGACATCGAGGGCCTGTCGTACGCCGAGATCGCGACGATCATGGGCACGCCCATCGGCACCGTGATGTCGCGGCTGCACCGCGGCCGGCGCCAGCTCCGCGACTCCCTGGAGTCCTACGTCCGGTCGCACGGCCTGCTCCGCCGTCCGGGCGCCACCACCTCCGACGACGAGAGCGACGCGGCCTGACCGTAACGCCGCCAGGTCGTCGCGTTCGGCGACCGGCCGCGCCCCCGGATCGCGCCGGCGCCCCGGCAGGCGGACGATCCCGGCGCTGACCAGCTCGCCGAGGCCGGCGATGGCCGCGCCGCCCACGATGTCCAGCACGTAGTGGTTCGCCGTCGCGAGGATGACCAGCGACGTCACCAGCGGGTACGCCACCGCCGCGACCCGGGCCCACGTACGGCGCACCACCCGGGCGAACCAGATCGACGCCCACACCGCCCATCCGATGTGCAGGCTGGGCATCGCGGCGAACTGGTCGGCGGTGCTGGCCATCATCCCGCTGCCGTAGCCGCCGATCGTGTGCCACTGGCTCAGCGTGTCGACGAAACCCGCGCCGCGCAGCAGCCGGGGCGGCGCGGTCGGCGCGGTGGCGAAGACCACGAACGCCGCGATCGTGGCGGTGGCCAGCGCCAGCCGCGCCGCCGGGTAGACGCGCGGGTGCCACAGGAAGAGCCAGACCAGCACGGCGCAGGTCACGGCGCCGTGGCAGATCACGTAGTAGTAGTTCGCGGTGAACGCCAGGACCGGGTGCGCGGCGAGGTACGCGTTCAGCGGATGCTCGACGTCCACGCCCATCGCCTGCTGGGCGTGCAGCAGGGCGCGGCCGCGCGCGTACGCGGGGCCCGGATCGACCTTCACGATCGTCTGGACCCAGCGGTACACCCCGAAGACCAGGCCGATGAGGAGCAGCTCGCGCCACAGGCGCGGCGGGGCGAGCAACGTGTCGCGTGCCGCCCTGACCGCGTCCCCGAACCGATTGACCTGCGAAGACGGCATGGCAACGGATGCTGTTCCCGAGCGAGTCCGCGCTCACACGCCGCGCGCGGCCGTGGGCCGTTGCGGGCGGCGCGGTTGCCGTGCGAGTAACGTGCGACTGTCGGACGATCGGCGTTCCCGGGTCGCGGTGTGCCCGGTGGAGGTGGTGCGGTGGCACTCGTGACCGACGCGCCCGCACGCACGCGGGCGGGCGATCCCGTACCGCCGCGCCGGGTGCTGATCGTCAGCGCAACGGTCGGCGAGGGGCACAACGCCACGGGCCGCGCGCTCGAACAGGAGATCCGCAGGCTGTGGCCGGAGTGCGACGTCCGGTGGATCGACGCGCTCGACGTGATGGCCCCCGGCCTCGGCTCGCTGGCCCGCGGCGCGTACGTCGGCGGCGTGGAGTCCACGCCCGGCGTGTACGACTTCTTCTACCAGGCCACCCGCGATTCGCGGCCGTTCACCGCGGTCACCAAGGCCATCATCGGCGCGTGGTGCGGGCGGCGGCTCGCCCCCGTGATCACCGCGTACGCCCCCGACGTGATCATCTCGACGTATCCGCTGGGCAGCACCGGGCTGGCGTGGCTGCGCCGCCACCGCGGGCTGAACGCCGCCCTGGCCGCCTGGGTCAGCGACTTCGCGCCGCACCCGTTCTGGGTGTACGGCGACCTCGACCTCACGTACGTCATGGACGACCACGCGGTGCCGCTCGCCCGTACGGCCGACCCGGGGGCGAACGTCAAGGTCGCGGCGCTGCCGGTGGGCGACGGCTTCGCGGGCGCCGACCGGGCGCGGGCGCGCCGCGGGCTCGGGCTGGCGGAGGACGGCTTCGTGGCCGTGCTGAGCACCGGCTGCTACGGGTTCGGCAGTGTGGAGACCGCCGTCGACGCGCTGCTCGGCGCGCACCCGTCCGTACGGGTCGTCGTGGTGTGCGGGCGGAACGAGCGGCTGCTGCGCCGGCTGCGCGCGCGCCGCGCGGACGACCGGCTGACCGTACTCGGCTGGGTGGACGACATGCCCGGCTACATCGCGGCGAGCGACGTCGTGGTCACGAACGCCGGCGGGGCCACGGCCCTGGAGGCGGTGGCCGCCGAGCGCACCGTGCTGATGTACCAGCCGATCGCCGGTCAGGGCCGGGCGAACGCCGACCTCATGCGCGACTCCGGGCTGGCGCTGCTGTGCGCGACGCCGGAGGAGCTGGCCATCACGACCGCCCGGCTGTGCGCGGAGCCGGCCCGGCGCGCGGCCACCGAGCGGCATGCCCGGGAGGCGGCGCAGCGCCGGGAGCGCGCCGACGACCTGCGGGAGCTCGCGACGTGGCAGGCGCCGCGCGGGCCCGTGCGCGTGCTGCCGCGCCCGGAGGAGCCGCTGCGCGCGGAGGACGCGTTCTTCCTGTACACGCAGACGCCGTGGGTCAGCCAGCAGATCGGCGCGGTGCTGAAGGTCGACGGCGACGTCGACCGCGCGGAGCTGACCGCCCGCGCCGCGACGCTGCTGCACCGCAGGAAGCTGGCGCCGGGGCCGCACTGGTGGTCGCGGCCGGTGTGGGAGGAGCGTCCGTACGGCAACGCGGGCGGCCACGTACGCGAGGTCAGGCCCGGCCGCGATGGCATGCCCGGCGACCTGGACGGCATCATCGACGCCTTCTACTCCGTGCCGATCCACGGGCTGTGGGACATCTGGCTGGCCCGCGACCTGCCCGGCGGCCGGTCGGCGGTGCTCGTCAAGGTGCACCATGCCGTGGGCGACAGCTTCGCCGTCGCGGCCACGCTGATCCGCCTGCTCGACCCCGTCGACGGCGGCCGCAAGCGCCGCCCGTCCGTGGCCGCGGCGCCGCCCGCGCCGCGCCGCGAGCGGATCGTGGCGGCGGCGCGCGAGGCCGGGCGCATCGCCGCCGGGTTCTCCCGGCTCGCGTTCAACGGCCCGGCGCCGAAGAGCGGTGTCAGCGGGCGGATGGACGGGCCGGAGCGGCGGTTCGTGTCGTTCACGGTGCCGTCGCGCGAGCTGATGTCGGTGGCCAGGCGGCAGCGCGTGGGCTCGACCGCGCTGATCCTCACCATGGTCGGCGACGCCGTGTCGCGGGTGCTGGCCGAGCGCGGCGGGCCGTCCGGCACGACGGTGCGCGTCATGGTGCCGCGTACGGTGCGGCCGTCCGGTGCCGGTGAGGAGCTGGGCAACTGGACCGCGGCCGTGCCGGTCGACCTCCCCGTCGGGCCGATGAGCCGCGGGGAGCGGTTGACGACCGTGCAGAAGCGGTTCGACGACATGCTGGCCAGCGGGGTGCCGTCGGCGGCGAGCTGGGTGATGCGGGCGATGAAGGTGCTGCCCGCGCCGGTGCACTCCGCCGCGTCGCGCGCGATCTACAACGGCAACTGGTTCAACATGATCGTCTCGGTGTTCCCCGGCCACCGGGTGCCGCGCACGATGTTCGGGTCGCGGGTCAGCGAGGTGTTCCCCGTCCTGCCGCTGGCGTCCGAGGTGGGCCTCGCGGTGGGCGCGATGACGTGGGGGGCCGACTTCTCGTTCGGGATCACCGCGGACGAGGCCCTCGTACCGGACGCCGAACGCCTCGGTGAGCTGGCCCGCGAGTGCTACGACGAACTGGGCGCGCTTCCCGACGCCCACGGGGTTACCGCCGAGTCGGGTTCGGCTTAGGATCTCCGCATCCGTTCGTACGGGCGTCCGTGAGAGGTGTGTCGCGTGGGCGAGGAACTGAGCGCGCAGCAGCCGGCGAAGTCCTGGGATGACGTGGTCGCGGAGCTGACGGGGGAGGGCCAGCTCTTCGAGATGCGGACGCGCGACGTACGCGGGGTGCCGTTGCGCACCTGGGTGCACGCGCCGGAGTCCCTGCGCACGCTGGTGGAGATCTCGAAGCTGCACGGCGAGGTCCCGATGAGCGTGTACGAGGGGGAGAGCCTCACGTACACGGAGCACTTCGCGCGTACGGCCGCGCTGGCACACCGGCTGATCGACGAGTACGGCATCGGCAAGGGCGACCGGGTGGCGATCGCCATGCGCAACTTCCCCGAGTGGACGATCGCGTTCTTCGCGGCCACCTGCGCGGGGGCCGTCGCGGTGCCGCTGAACGCCTGGTGGTCCGCCGACGAGCTGGAGTTCGGGCTGCGCGACTCGGGGAGCCGGGTGCTGATCGCCGACGGGGAGCGCGCCGAGCGGCTGCGCGACAAGCTGCCGGGGCTCGACGTCGCGGTGATCGTGGCCAGGCCGGACGGGGAGCTGCCGCCGGGTGCGCGCGAGTTCGCGTCCGTGATCGGCGCGTACGACGGCGACGACGGTGCCGCGCTGCCGGATGTGGCGCTCGAGCCCGACGACAACGCGACGATCTTCTACACGTCCGGCACCACCGGGCGTCCCAAGGGCGCGCTCGGCACGCACCGCAACATCTGCGGCAACATCCTGTGCCTCGCGTACGGCATGCTCGCGGGCGCGCTGCGCGACGGGCACACCGTCGAGGAGGCGCTCGGCTCCGGGCGGCGCGTCACGCTGCTGACCGTGCCGCTGTTCCACGCCACCGGCTGCCACGCCGTGCTCGCCACCACCGTGTTCACCGGCGGCACGCTCGTGCTCATGTACAAGTGGGACCCGGAGCGTGCGCTCGAACTGATCGCCAAGGAGAAGGTGTCCACGTTCAGCGGCGTGCCGACGATGGCGTGGCAGATGCTGTCGTCGCCGCGGTTCGCGGCGTACGACACGTCCAGCCTCACGGGGGTCAGCTACGGCGGGGCGCCGGCGCCGCCGAAGCTGGTCGACCGTATTCGGGAGCTGCTGCCGAACCGGACGCCGTCCAACGGATACGGGCTGACGGAGACGTCGTCGGTGTCGACGTACAACTCCGGGGTCGACTACGTCCAGCGCCCGGAGAGCGTGGGGCGTCCGGTGGCGGTCGTGGACGTCAAGGTGGTCGGGGCCGACGGGGCGGACCTCCCGGAGGGGGAGGTCGGCGAACTGTGGATCAAGGGCCCGAACATCGTCGCCGGCTACTGGAACCGCCCGGACGCCACCGCGGCCGCGTTCACCGACGGCTGGTTCCACTCCGGCGACCTGGCCCGCGTGGACGCCGAGGGTTTCGTCTACATCGTGGACCGCGCCAAGGACATGCTGATCCGCGGCGGCGAGAACGTCTACTGCGCCGAGGTCGAGGCCGCGCTGTACGAGCATCCGGCGGTGGCCGACGCCGCGGTGATCGGCGTCCCCGATGACGTGCTCGGCGAGGAGGTGGGCGCCGTCCTGGTCCTCAACCCCGGTACAGAGCTGACCTTGGAGACGCTCCGGGCGTACCTGAAGGACCGCATAGCCCCCTTCAAGATCCCCTCCCACCTATGGATCCGCCAATCCGAGCTGCCGCGCAACGCGGGCGGCAAGATCCTCAAAACCCGCCTACGCTCAGAAATCCTCCCGTAACCGCCCTCGCGCGCCCCTGCGTCCCGTAACCCTTGCGTCACGTACCTCCCCCGCGGGCCTCGCAGCCCCTCGCTCCGCGCCTCGCGCCCGCGCCCCGCGCCTCCTGCGTCACGTATCTCCCCCGCGGGCCTCGCAGCCCCTCGCTCCGCGCCTCGCGCCCCCTGCGTCCCGTAACCCTCGCGTCACGTACCTCCCCCGCGGGCCTCGCAGCCCCGCGCTCCGCGCCTCGCGCCCGCGCCTCGCGCCGCGTGCGTCACGTATCTCCCCCGCGGGCCTCGCAGCCCGTCGCGCCCTGCGCCCCGCGTGGCTGGGGCTGGGGCTGGGGTGGGGGATGGGGCGTGCCGCCCCGCAAAGGCCGCGCTGCGCGCGACTGTTTTCCCGCGTCTTCAGTTCTGCGTTTTCGTGGTTGGGCCGCGGGGCTTCGCTCTTGGTTGGTGGGGTTCGGGGTGTTCTCGGGTGGGGCGGCGCTGCGGCCGTAAGCTCCGCCGCGCCTCGCGCCTCGCGCCTCGCGCCTCGCGCCTCGCGCCTCGCGCCTCGCGCCTCGCGCCTCGCGCCCGCGCGCCGCGCCCCGCGCCTCGCGTGGCTGGGGCTGGGGTGGGGGGTGATGCGTGCCGCCCCGCAAAGGCCGCGCTGCGCGCGACTGCCTTCCCGCGACCTCAGTTCTGCGTTCTCGTGGTTGGGCCGCGGGGCTTCGCCCTTGGCTGGTGGGGTTCGAGGTGTTCTCGGCGGAAGGCGTGGGGGACGGGGATCGCTGTGTTCTCGGGAGGGCGCCAGGGGTGAGGATCTCAAGATCTCGGGTTCGGTTGGAAAGGCTCCGTGGGCTGGCGTCGGACACTACGATTTCGGGCATGGCCGGACGGATTGCCTTCACTGTGCTCAGCGTGGTCGCGTTCGTGTACGCGATCAGTCTTGTGTTCTCCCATGTGAACGGCTGCGAGTCGGCGGTGTCGCCGGGGACGTCCTCGCTCGGCGAGGACCCGCCGCAGGCGAAGGACACGCCCTGCATCATGGCGGCGCAGAGCATGGCGTCCTCGTCCCAGACCGCCGGGCTGGTGGGTCTCGGGTGCGCGGTCATCGCCGTGGCGTTCGGGGTCGCCGAGCGGGTGCGGCCCGCGCGTCCGGTGCACGGCCCGGCGCCGTCCGTACCGGGGATGGGCCCGCCGCCGGGACCGCAACCGGGACCCCCGGGACCGGGGCGCCCGACGTACCCGCAGTAAGGCCGCGCCGGGTGTGACCGCCTCCCCGGGTGACCTGGCGTTCCGCGGCTCCAGGGCGGGCGCGGGAGGCTGGCGGGCTCGGGGTCAGTCCATCAGGGTGCGGATGAGCTCTACCGGGTGGTGGGCCGTGCGTTCGGTGCCCTGGTGGATTTGTTGGCGGCAGGAGACGCCTGTGGCGGCGATGAACGTGGCCTCCGGCTCGGCGCGTACGGCGGGGAATAGGCGGTCTTCGCCTACCGTCATCGAGACCTCGTAGTGCTCGGACTCGAAGCCGAAGGAGCCGGCCATGCCGCAGCAGCCGGCGTCGAGTTCGGTCACCTCGGCGCCGGGGACGCGGCGCAGGAGGGCGACCGTCGCGGCCGTGCCGACCTCGGCTTTCTGGTGGCAGTGGCCGTGGAAGAGGATGCGGCTTCCTGCGGGGGCGCGGTCGGTGCGGAGGGGGAGGCGGCCGGCGTCGATGGCCTCGACCAGGAGGTCCTCCACCGTACGGACGCGGGCGGCTACGTCGCGTACGTTCGGGTCGCCCGGCAGCAGGGAGCGGTGCTCGGCGGTCAGCATGAACAGGCAGGACGGCTCGCAGCCGGTGATCGGGGCGCCGGGGGCGACCGTCGCCAGCCGGGCGGCCAGGGCGCGGGCCTCGGCGGCCGCGCCGTCCAGCAGGCCCTTGGACATCTTGGCCCGGCCACAGCATCCGCGGCTCTCCAGGCGTACGGTCCAGCCCGCGCGTTCCAGCAGCTCGATGGCGGCCCGCCCGACCCCGGGCTCGGTGTACGTCGTGAACGAATCCGCCAGGAACACGACCGTGCCGAGCGACCCGGGTGACCCCGACCCGGCCGTACGGGACCTGCGGCGGTCCCAGCGGACCAGGTCGCGGGCGGCGAAACTCGGTAGCGGGCGGCGGGCGGTGATGCCCAATACGGACTGCATGAACGCCCGTACGGGGCCCAGGCGCATCGGGAGGTTGGACAGGGGGGCCGTGGCGGCGCCCAGGCGGTTCAGGGTGCGGATGGCGCCGAAGGCTCGGGAGCGCAACGGGACCCCGCTTGTGGCGTGTTTCTGGTGCAGGGCCTCGGACTTCAGGGAGGCCATGTCCACGCCCAGGGGGCACTCGGACTTGCAGGCCTTGCACATCAGGCAGAGGTCGAGGATCTCGTGGAGGCGGTCGTCGCCCAGGGACCGGCGGGGGTCGGGGGTGGAGAGGGCCGTCACCAGGGCGCCGGCCCGGCCGCGGGTGGAGTCCTGCTCGTTGCGGGTGGCCATGTACGACGGGCACATCACGCCGGCGTCGCCCTTGCGGCAGACCCCGATGTTCATGCAGCGGTCGGCCGCGTCGCGCATCGTGCCCTCGGCGAACGTCAGGGTGGTCCGCAGCTCCGGCGCGGGGGGCAGCGCGGCGTCGCGGAGGTTGTCGGTCATCAGCGGGGCGTCGACGATCTTGCCGGGGTTCAGCACACCGGACGGGTCGAAGACCGCCTTGACCGCGCGCATCGCGTCGTAGAGGTCGGCGCCGAAGATCTCCCGGTTGAACTCGCTACGGGCCAGGCCGTCGCCGTGCTCGCTGGAGTTGACGCCGCCGTACTCCGCGACCAGGTCCTTGACCTCCTCGGCGACCGCGCGCATCCGCTCGGCCGCGCCCGGCTGCGTGAGGTCGACGAACGGGCGGATGTGCAGGCAGCCGACCGAGCAGTGGCCGTAGAAGCCGGCGCGCATGCCGTGGCGGTCCAGCACCTCGCGGAAGCGCGTGGTGTACGGCGCGAGCTTGTCCGGCGGCACCGCGGTGTCCTCGACGAAGGCCAGCGGGCGCAGCGGCCCGACGCTGGCGGCCATCAGCAGCCCGAGGCCCGCCTTGCGCACCTTCAGCAGCGCGGACTGCTGCGCGGGCGTGGTCGCGCGCAGCGTGTGATAGCCGTGGCCGTGCCGGGCCCAGTCGGCGGCGAGCCGCTCCAGCCGGGCGTCGAGCTCGGCGGGGTCGTCGCCGCTGAACGAGACGAACAGCAGCGCGTCGGGGTCGCCCTCCAGGATCGTGCCGAGCTCGGCGTACTCGATGCGCTCGCGTGACAGGTCGAGGATCGTCCGGTCCATCAGCTCGACGCCCGCCGGGTCGTACGGCAGGGCGTCCTCGGTGGCCGCGATGGCCGCCTCGGTGGACGTGAAGTGGCCGACGGCGATGACCGTACGCGCCGGCTTCGGCACCAGGCCGACCACCGCGCGGGTGGCCACGACCAGCGTGCCCTCGCTGCCGACGACGAACGTGGCCAGGTCGAACGGGTCGGCGGCGAGCCGGTCGAGGCGGTAGCCGCCCGCGCGCCGCCAGTGCGGCGGGAACCCGTCCGCGATGGCCGCCTCGTGGGTCCGTACCAGCTCGGGCAGGTCGCGGTAGAGGCGCGCCTCCAGGCCGGTGCCGGACGCGCGGCGTACGCGCTCGGCCGCGTCGACCGGCGCGAGGTGCGCGGTGGAGCCGTCGGCGAGGACGGCGTCGAGCGCGCGTACGTGGTCGATCGTCATGCCGTAGCGGATCGACCCGCTGCCCGCCGAGTTGTTGCCGATCATGCCGCCGAGCGTGGCCCGGTTGCTGGTGGAGGTGTCCGGCCCGAACATCAGGCCGTGCCTGCCCGCGGCGCGGTTGAGCTGGTCCTGGACGACGCCCGGCTCGACGACCGCCTGCCGCGCCTCCGGGTCGAGCTCGACGATCGACCGCATGTGCCGCGACAGGTCGAGCACCAGGCCGGGGCCGACGGTCTGCCCGGCCAGGCTGGTGCCGGCGCCGCGCGCCACGACCGGTACGCCCGCGGCGCCGGCCGCGCGCACGGCCGCCGCGACGTCGCCGGCGTGGCGGGGGAACGCCACGCCGAGCGGTTCGATGGCGTACATGCTGGCGTCGCGGGCGAACAGCCGCCGGGTGTAGGCGTCGAACGCCAGGTCGCCGTCCATCGTGCGGCGCAGGTCGGCTTCCAGGGCGGGGCCGGCGGCGGTGTCGTACGTGGGGTCGATCGTCACGTGCGCTCCCGTCAGTTGGCCTGGAGGTGGTCCAGCGCGGCGTCCACGCCGCCGTCCTTGATCGGCACGCCGGCGAGGTGCAGGCCCATGCGGACGCCGGACAGGGTGCCGGCGAGCGTGAGGTCGTTGAAGTGGCCGAGGTGGCCGATGCGGAACACGGCGTCGGCGAGCCGGCCGAGCCCGCCGCCGAGGGACATGTCGAACTTCTCCAGGATGATCTGCCGGAGCTTGTCGCCGCCGGAGTCGCCGGGCATGCGGACGGCGGTCAGCGCGGAGGAGTACTCCCGCTCGTCGGCGCACTGGAGGTCCAGGCCCCAGGCGCGGACGGCCGCGCGGGTGGCCGCGGCGTGGCGGGAGTGGCGGGCGAAGACGTTCGGCAGGCCCTCCTCGTTGAGCATGGCCAGCGCCTCGCGCAGCCCGTACAGCAGGTTGGTGGCCGGGGTGTACGGGAACGAGCCGGACTTGTTCGCCGCGATGATCGGCTCCCAGTCCCAGTACGACCGGGCGCGGTCGACCCGCCACGCGGCGGCCTGCGCCTTCTCGCTGATCGCGTTGAAGCTCAGGCCGGGCGGCAGCATCAGGCCCTTCTGCGAGCCGCAGACCGTGACGTCGACGCCCCAGGCGTCGTGGTGGTAGTCCATCGAGCCGAGCGAGGAGATCGTGTCGACGAGCAGCAGCGCGGGGTGGGACGCGGCGTCGATGGCCGCGCGGATCTCGCTGATGCGGCTGGCCACGCCGGTGGACGTCTCGTTGTGCACGACCATGACGGCCTTGATCTCGTGGTCGGTGTCGGCGGCGAGCTTTTCCCGTACGGCCTCCGGCGACACGCCGCGGCGCCAGTCGCCGGTCACGAAGTCGACCTCGAGGCCGAGCCGCAGCGCCATGTCGCGCCAGAGGGTGGCGAAGTGGCCGGTCTCGAAGCAGAGCACCTTCTGGCCCGGCGCGAGGGTGTTGACCAGCGCGGCCTCCCAGGCGCCCGTGCCGGACGACGGGTAGATCACGATCGGCCCGGTGGTGCCGAAGACCGGCTTCAGGGCGTCGAGCACCTCGCGCGTCAGGCGGGCGAACTCCGGGCCGCGGTGGTCGATGGTGGGTGCGGAGATCGCGCGCAGCACGCGGTCGGGCACATTGGTGGGGCCGGGGATCTGGAGGAAGTGGCGACCGGTATGGATCACATCCCGCTCCGTTCGCTAGGCGAAATTATGGAATCGCTCCCCGAAAACATAACAAAGCACGTCCGCCGGGCGGAAGGGCCGGCGCGGCGGCGATCACGCGGTGTGAATGGGCCTTGACGGGGTGCGGGCTCGCACGGATACTCCCGGCAAGCAAGATCATCGTTTCGCATGGTGAATCCCGTCCCCCCAACGGTGGAGTGGCCATGTCGATTGAACTCGTGTCGATCGTCGTCCTCGTCCTGATCTTCCTCGTCGCGACCCTCCGTTCGATCAACATGGGCGCGCTGGCCATTGTCGCCGCGTTCATCTTCGGTGTCGGAGCGGTGGGTGAGAAGGCCGACGACATCTTCGCCGGTTTCCCCGGCGACCTGTTCGTCATCCTCGTCGGCGTCACGTTCCTGTTCGCCATCGCCAAGGCGAACGGCACCGTGGACTGGCTCGTCCACGCGTCCGTACGGATGGTGGGCGGGCGGATCGTGGCCATCCCGTGGGTGATGTTCTTCGTGACGGCGCTGCTCACCGCGGTCGGCGCGGTGGTGCCGGGCGCGGTGGCGATCATCGTGCCGATCGGCATGGGCTTCGCGCGCCGGTACAAGATCAACCCGGTGCTCATGGGGCTGATGGTGATCAACGGCGCGACCGCGGGCGGGTTCTCGCCGATCAGCATCTTCGGCGGCATCACCAACGGCGTGGTCAGCCGCAACCACCTGGACGGCAGTCCGATCACGCTGTTCCTCGCCTCGTTCGTCGCCAACCTCCTGCTCACCGTCGTCAGCTTCTTCCTGTTCGGGGGCCGGAAGCTGTTGCGCGACCGCCGTACGGTGGCCGAGTCCGAGCCGGTCACCGTGACCGCCGGTGGCGGCGAGGGCCGTACGGGCGGGGTCGGGGGTGCGCTTGCGCCGCCGTCTCCCGCCGAGGAGCCGGCCGAGGACGCGCCGGTCACCACCCTCGACCTGCACCGCGCGCTGACCGTGCTCGGCGTCGTCGTGCTGGCGGTCGGATCGCTGTTCTTCGACCTGGACGTCGGCGTCACCGCGCTCGGCGTGGCGCTGGTGCTCTCGCTGATCTCCCCGTCCACCACGAAGAACGCGGTCAACGGCGTCGCGTGGAGCACCGTGCTGCTGGTCTGCGGGATCGTGACGTACATCTCGCTGCTGGAGAAGATGGGCACGGTCGACTGGCTCGGCAACGGCGTGGCGCGCATCGGGGTGCCGCTGCTCGCCGCCCTGGTGATCTGCTTCATCGGCGGCGGGGTCTCGGCTTTCGCGTCCACGACCGGCATCCTCGGCGCGCTGATCCCGCTCGCGGTGCCGTTCCTGCAGCACAGCGCGGTGGGGGCGGTGGGCGTGGTGACGGCGCTCGCGCTGTCGTCGTCCATCGTCGACTCCAGCCCGTTCTCCACGAGCGGCGCGCTGACCGTCGCCGCGGCGCCGGAGGACCAGCGCGACATGGTGTTCCGGCGGCTGATGGCGTGGGGGTTCAGCATGATCGTCATCGCGCCGGTGTGCACGTGGCTGGCGCTGGTCGTCGTACCTGAGGTGCTGTAGGGCGCGGCCGTTCCCTCCGGCGGGGGAGCCGGTTCGCGCCGGTGGGGGAGCAGGCGGGGCGGGTACGCGCGCGACTGTGGACTTCCGATCAACCCCTGAGAATCGGGAGTCCCCATGGCCGAGACGGCCACGGCCGGGTACCGGCGGGAGCGGAGCGCGCTCGCCGCCGTCGAGCGCGTCGCGCCGGAACTCGGGCACCATCTGCACGACCGGCTCGCCGAGGTGGAGCGACGGCTGCACGAGATCGTCGCGGCCGACGACGCGTTCCTGACCCAGGCGGCGACGTACCTGATCAACGCGGGCGGCAAGCGGATGCGGCCGCTGATCGTGCTGCTCGGCGCGGACTTCGGCGACCCGGAGGCGCCGGGCGTCGTGACGGCGGCCGCCATGGTGGAGCTGATCCACGTCGCGTCGCTGTACCACGACGACGTCATGGACGACGCGCCGCTGCGGCACGGTGTGCGCAGCGCCAATGTGCGCTGGGGCAACAGCGTGGCCGTGCTGCTCGGCGACTACCTGCTGGCCAAGGCGGCGGGTACGGGTGCGTCGCTGGGCCAGGCGGCCATCGACCTCCAGGTCGAGACCATCGACCGGCTCGTACGCGGCCAGGTGCGGGAGACGACCGGCCCGGGTCCCGGCGCCGACCCGGCCGCGCACGCGCTCTCCGTGATGGCCGACAAGTCCGGCGCGCTGATCACGATGTCGGCGAAGCTCGGCGCGCTGGTCGCGGGCGCGCCGGCGGCGTACGTCGCGGCGCTCGGGCGGGCCGCGGAGAACCTCGGCGTGGCCTTCCAACTCGCCGACGACCTGCTCGACATCACCGGCGCCCCCGGCGACTCCGGCAAGACACCGGGCACCGACCTGCGCGAGGGCGTCCTCACGCTGCCGGTCCGCTACGCCATAGCCGAACGCGGCCGCGCGGCCCGCCAGTTGCGCCGCATCGTCACCCATGGCCCGGTAGACGACCCGTCCCGTCTCGCAGTGGCCCTAGACCTCCTCCGCGCCTCCCCGGCCCTGCCCCGCACCCGTACGGCCATCGCCTCCTACACGGCAGCGGCCCGCGAGGAAATCGCCGAACTCCCGAACATCCCCGCCCGCCACGTCCTAGCGTCCCTCTGCGACTTCGCCGCCCACCGCGACCACTAACCGCCCTGTAACCCCCTGCGCCATGTACCTCCCCCGCGGGCCTCGCAGCCGCCCGCTCCGCGCCCTGCCCCCTCTCGCGTCCCCTGCGTCCCGCGTTCCCTGCGTCACGTGCTTCCCCCGCGGGCCTCGCAGCCGGTCGCTCCGCGCCCTGCGCCCCTCCGCCTCGTGTCCCGCGTCCTCTGCGCGCTGTAACCCCCGCGTCACGTACCTCCGCCGCGGGCCTCGCAGCCCCTCGCTCCGCGCCCTGCGCCCCTCCGCCTCGCGTCCCCTCTGCGCGCTGTAACCCCTGCGCCATGTGTTTCCCCCGCGGGCCTCGTAGCCGCTTGCTCCGCGCCCTGCGCCCCTCCGCCTCCGCGTCCCGCGCCTCGCGCCTCGCGTCCCCTGCGTCGCGTGCTTCCCCCGCGGGCCTCGCAACCGCTCGCTCCGCGCCCTGCCCCCGCCCCCCGTCCCGCGCCGCGCTTCGCGTCCCGCGTCCCGCGCCTCGCGTCCCCTGCGTCACGTACCTCCGCCGCGGGCCTCGCAGCCCCTCGCTCCGCGCCCTGCGCCCCTCCGCCTCGCGCCTCGCGTCCCGCGCCTCACGTTCCGCATGTTCGTGGCGCGGGTGTTGATCACCCCGGGCGTTGCGTACGGGGTTCTCCCGGGGGCGCGCGTGGGGTGGGGTGCGGCTCGCCGCCGGGCAAAGGCCGCGCTGCGCGCGACAGATTTCCCGCGTCCTAAGGCATCCGTGTTCTTGCCTGGGCCGCGAGGGCTGGCGCTCTGAGTGTTTGCCTGGGCCGTGAGGCTGGCGCTTTAAGTGATTGCCTGGGCTGTGAGGCTGGTGCTCTTGGTGGGGGGTTTTGCCTGGGCATGGTGGGAGTGGGGGCTCTGGGCTCATGGGAGCGGGTGCCCGGCTTAGTGGAAGAGCTTTAGGCCTGCGACGCCTGCGATTACCAATACGAGGCAGACGATCTTGGCTGTGGTGATGCCTTCGTGGAGGAAGAGCATTCCTATTGTTGCCGTGCCTGCGGCGCCTATGCCTACCCAGATCGCGTAGCCCGTGCCTACCGGGATGGACTGCAACGCGTAGGACAGGCCGGCCATGCTGAGGACCAGCGTCACGATGAAGATCAGCGATGGCCAGAGTCTTGTGAAGCCCTTGGACTCGGACAGTGCTGTGGCCCAGGCGGTCTCCATGAGACCGGAGAGGGCGAGGACGAGCCATGCCATGTCAGCCTCCGTAAACGCGTCGTCTTGTCGAGCCGGGTACGACGCACCTCGTCCGGGGGCTGACTGAGTGCCCACGTTCATGTTATCCACGGTGCACGCCCAGAAGGTGGTGAGGCTTGCCACCCGTGTCCGGCGGTCCACGATCGTGTGAGAGGAGGCGCCATGCGGGTCGCCTTGGCGCAGACCAACTGTCTGCTCGGTGATGTCGAGAAGAACCTGGTGACGGCGGAAAGCCTGGTCAAGGACGCGGCGGCGGGCGACGCCGACCTCGTGGTGTTCCCCGAGCTCGCGGTGCACGGCTACGCGCTCGGGCTGCTGGAGGACGACCTGTCCATCCCGGCGGCGGACCCGCGGCTCGCGCGGCTGTCGCGGTTCGGGCCGGACGTGCAGATCGGGTTCCACGAGGACGCCCGGCTGCGCCGCTACAACTCGTCCGTGTACCTGTCCGGCGGCGAGGTGCGGCACGTGCACCGCAAGCTGTACCTCCCGACGTACCTGGCGTGGGAGGAGCGCAAGCACGCGAGCCCCGGCCAGGCGATGCGCGCGTACGACACGCAGTACGGCCGCGTCGCGACGCTGATCTGCAATGACGCCTGGCAGCCGGTGCTGCCGTGGATCGCCGCGCAGGACGGCGCCGAGGTGATGGTCGTGCCGACCAACAGCGCGTCCGGGCTGGCCCCCGGCGCGCTTGACACCGCGGAGTACTGGCGCGACCTCCTGGTGTTCATCGCGCGCATGCAGCAGTGCTTCGTGTTCTTCTGCAACCGCGTCGGCCAGGAGGCCGGCATGGACTTCTGGGGCGGCTCACGGGTCGTGGACCCGCTGGGCCGTACGGTCGCCGAGGCGCCGCTGTGGGAGCCGTCCCTGGTGTTCGCGGACGTCGACCTCGGCCAGGTGCGGCGGCGCCGGCGCCAGGTGCCGCTGCTCGCCGAGTTCCGGCTCGGCCTGGTCTCCCGCGAGGTGGAGCGGCTCATCCAGGAGGGCGGCGACCTGTAGAGATCATCCGGGTTGCACATGCGGCAACCCGGGTTGCGGCGAGCCGGGCGCGGCTCCGATGCTGGACGCATGGCCTCGGAGGCATCGACCAGCATCCAGCGGACGATCGCGATCCTTGACGCGCTCGGCTCGCCCGACGCCGTCGCCCGGCCCTCGCTCGGCGTCGTCGAGATCGCGAACCTCGTCGGCCGGGAGAAGAGCCAGGTGTCGCGCACGCTGAAGCTGCTCGCGGACGCGGGGTATGTCGACCGCGATCCGGAGACGCTCGGCTACCGGCTCGGCTGGCGGCTGTACACCCTGTCCGCGGGCGCCGCCAACCAGCGGCTGCTCGCCGCCGCGCGGCCGGTGCTGCGCGCGCTGACCGCGCGTACGAAGGAACGCGCCCACCTCAACGTGCTCGACGGCGACGCGGTGCTCACCGTGATGTCGGAGAGCCCGCTGCGCGCCGTGCAGGCGGTCGGCTGGGTGGGCCGTACGACACCGCTGCTCAACACGGCGTCCGGCCGCGCGCTGCTGTTCGGCCATGACGACGAGGAGATCCTGGAGCTGTTCGGCGCGGCTCCCTCCGCCCCGGCGGGGCCGCGCGCGCCGCGCACCGCGGAGGGCGCGCTGAACCGGCTGCGCCACAGCCGGGCGCGCGGCTACGACCTCGCGGACGAGGAGTTCGAGGCGGGCCTGGTCTCCGCGGCCGCGCCCGTGCACGACGTCGGCGGCCGGATCGTCGCCTCCGTCAACCTCTCCGCCCCCAAGTTCCGGCTCGGCCGCCGCCTGGAGGCCGCCGGACGCCAGGTGAAGGCGGCGGCGGACCGCCTCACCCGGGCACTGACCGAACCGCCGCACGAGGACCCAACGAACGCACGAGGAGCGTCGTGACACCCATCCACCTGCCCTTCTTCAGCGGCCGCCTCCGGCTCGACGCGGACCTGCACCTGCCGGACACCGACCCCGGCGGCGCGCCGCCCCCGGTGGTCATCGCCTGCTCCGGCTACCAGGGCCTGAAGGTCATCCATCCGCAGCGGTTCGCCCGCGCGCTGAACCCGCTCGGCTACGCGGTGCTGGCGTTCGACTACCGCGGCTTCGGGCTCAGCGAGGGCGAGCGCGGCCGGCTGGCCCCGCAGGACTGGGCCGAGGACGTCCGCGCCGCCGTCGACCGGCTCAGCGCGGCCGACGAGGTCGACGCCGGGCGGATCGGGCTGCTCGGCTGGGGCCTCGGCGGCGGCGTGGTCGTCCAGTCGGCCGCCGACGACCCCCGCGTACGTGCGGTGGCCTGCGTCAACGGCATCGCCGACGGCGCACGGTCCACCCGCGCGATGCACGACCCGGCGACGTGGTCCGCGCTGCTCGACCGGGTCGAGGCCGACCGCGGGCGCCGCGCGCTCGGCGGCCGCTCGGAGATCACCTCGCCGTGGGACGTCGTCCGCCTCGACCTCGACACCGCGACCGACGGCTACGTCGGCGAGGAGCTGTACAAGGCGCCCGGGTTCGGCGCGGGCGTGACCCTGGAGTCCGCGGACCTTTTGCTCCGTTTCCGCCCGCAGGACGTCGTGCACCGCATCGCGCCGCGGCCGCTGATGATCGTGCACGGCGAGCGCAACCGGCTGCACGTGCCGGAGGAGGCGCGGGAGATGTACGAACGCGCCGGCGAGCCGCGTGAGCTGGTGTTCCTGCCCGGGGCGGGCCACACCGAGTGGATGTACGACGACCACCCCACGTTCCGCGGCCTGGTGTCCCGGCTCGACGCGTTCTTCGGCGCGGCGCTCGTCCGCCAACCCGCCGGAATCGGGTCCCCGGCGGCGGGCTGATCAAGCGGCGCCTCCCCGTTACTGACATTTCCGGTCCCGTGCGCTCACAATGGGAGGCGTGTCCGACTACGACGTGCTCGTCATCGGGTCCGGGCCGGGCGGGCAGAAGGCCGCCATCGCCGCGGCCAAACTGGAACGACGCGCGGCCATCGTCGATCAGCGGGAGATGATCGGCGGCGTCTGCATCAACACCGGCACCATCCCGTCCAAGACGCTGCGCGAGGCCGTGCTCTACCTCACCGGCCTAAACCAGCGCGAGATGTACGGCCAGAGCTACCGGCTCAAGGAAGACATCACGATCGGCGACCTCGGCATCCGTACGGGCCACGTGGTGGGCCGCGAGGTCGACGTGGTGCGCAGCCAGCTCACCCGCAACCACGTCGCCATGCTGACCGGCACCGCCAAGTTCGCCGAGCCGCACGTCGTCGAGATCACCGACGAGGGCGGGCGGCAGTCCAAGATCAGCGCCGACCGGATCATCATCGCCACCGGAACCCGGCCCGCGCGGCCGGACACCGTCGACTTCGACGGCCGTACGATCATCGACTCCGACGGCATCATCAGCCTGGAGAACGTCCCCGACTCGATGATCATCGTGGGCGCCGGGGTGATCGGCATCGAGTACGCCTCGATGTTCGCCGCGCTCGGCACCAAGGTCACGGTCGTGGAGCAGCGCGAGCGGATGCTCGACTTCTGCGACCTGGAGATCATCGAGGCGCTGAAGTACCACCTGCGCGACCTGGCCGTCACGTTCCGGTTCGGCGAGGTCGTCGACGGCGTGGAGCGGCACCCGCGCGGCGCGATCGCCGTCCTGGAGTCGGGCAAGCGCATCCCCGCCGAGGTCGTGATGTACTCCGCCGGGCGGCAGGGCATGACCGACGACCTCGGGCTGGAGAACGTCGGGCTGGCCGCCGACAAGCGCGGCCGCATCAGCGTCGACGAGCACTACCGCACCGAGGTGGAGCACGTCTACGCCGTCGGCGACGTGATCGGGTTCCCGTCGCTGGCCGCGACCTCCATGGAGCAGGGGCGGCTGGCCGCGCACCACGCCTGCGGCGAGCCGCCGCGCGCGATCCACGCCATCCAGCCGATCGGCATCTACACGATCCCCGAGATCAGCTTCATCGGGGAGACCGAGGACGCGCTCACCCACGCGCGCGTGCCGTTCGAGGTCGGCATCTCCCGCTACCGCGAGCTGGCGCGCGGGCAGATCATCGGCGACACGTACGGCATGCTCAAGCTGCTGGTCTCGCCGGACGACCGGCAGATCCTCGGCGTCCACGCGTTCGGTTCGTACGCCACCGAGCTGATCCACATCGGGCAGGCCGTGATGGGCAACGGCGGCACCGTCGACTACCTCGTGGACGCCGTGTTCAACTACCCGACGCTCGCCGAGTCGTACAAGGTCGCGGCGCTCGACGCGATCAACAAGATCCGCCGCGTCACCCGCTTCAACGACTGACGGCATGGCCGACTTCTGGGACCCGCACGGCAGCCTGCACCGCATGCTGTGGATCGGCGGCGCGCAGTGGGCCGGCAAGACCACGGTGGCCGAGCTCATCGCCGCGGCGCACGGCCTGACCGTGTACCACTACGACTACCACGACGCCCGCGGCCACAACGATCGCCGCATCGCGGGGCGGCTCGCCCGCGGCGAGCCCGTCGGCGACCGGCACCCGGACCGGGTCTGGGTGGACCCGGAACCGGAGGAGATGGCCGCCGACACGCTGGCCGGATTCCCGGCCCGCTTCGAGTGGGCGCTCGACGACCTGCGCGCCCTGTTCACCGGCCGCCCGGCGATCGCCGAGGGCTGGGGGCTGCGCCCGGAGCTGGTCGCGCCGCTGATCGACGCGCCGGAGCGGATGGTCGTCCTCGTACCGACCGAGGACTTCCGGCGGCACCAGCTCCGTACGACCCCGCGCGCGGGCGCCCTGCACGCGGCCGTCAGCGATCCGGACCGCGCCCAGGCCAACCGCGTCGCGCGGGACCGCCTGGTCGCCGAGGACGCGGTGCGGAACGCGCGCCGGCTGGGCGTCCGCGTCATCGAGGTGGACGGATCACGCGACGCCGCGGCGGTGGCGGACGAGGTGGCCGAGCAGTTCGCGCCGTACCTGGACCCGCCGCGGGCATGAGAACGGGGAGGGCGCGCGCGGCGCCCTCCCCGGAGCGAGGATCAGTAGACGTGGACGCCGTACGCGCTCAGCGCGCCGGTGACGGGCTGGAAGAACGTGGTGCCGCCGGACGTGCAGTCGCCGCTGCCGCCTGAGGTCAGGCCGAGCGCCTTGCTGCCGTCGAACAGCGAACCGCCGCTGTCGCCGGGCTCGGCGCACACGTTCGTCTGGATCATGCCGGTGACGGTGCCCTCTTCGTACTGCACGGTCGCGTTGAGCGCGGTCACGGTGCCGCTGTGGACGCCGCTGGTGCTGCCGCTGCGCTTGACCGACTCGCCGACCGTGGCGGCACCGGAGGACGTGATGTCCTGGCTGCTGCCGTTGTAGAGGTCGACGGTGCCCGAGGGCGAGCCGCTGCCGGTGTACTTGGCGATGGAGTAGTCATGGCCGGGGAACGTGCTGGCCTGCGTGCTGCCGACCTGGGCGCTCTGGCCCGAGTCGCTGTACCACGTCGAGGCGACGTTGCCGCAGTGCCCGGCGGTGAGGAAGTAGTACGCGCCGCTGCTGTCCTGCACGCTGAACCCCAGCGAACAGCGGTAGCCGCCGCCGTAGATCGCGTCGCCGCCGGCGATGTACGGCCGGAAGACGCCGTTGGTGCGCTGGATGCGCGCGGTCTTGCCGAGTGCGCGTACGGCCGAGGCGAGCTTGGCGTACTTCGCGCCGGTGACCGTCTTGTCGACGGTGACCACGACCTGGTTGGACGCGGTGTCGGTGGCGATGGCCGTGCCGGGGACGGACGCGCTGTCGAGCGTTCCGCGCGCCGTGGCCAATGTGATGCCCGCCTGCGCGGGGACCGCGGTCAGCAGTCCGCCGCCGAGCAGGCCGGCCGCGGCGACGATCAGTGCCGCGCGCCGGGTACCAGAGCCAACCCTCATTGTGAGCCTCCCTGAGGACTCGGGGACACGTCCTGGTGACGTGTGCGGGGGAGAACCCGGTCGGCGACTCCCGGCGGCCGGTTCGTGAGGGTCGAGGGCCGGCCACCAGGGGGACGGAGCGTCGGGTCCGGGTCACCGTGAAGTATTCGCAGGCCACCGGTTGTACGACAAGGCCCAAGTTGAATGTTTCTCGCGAATGGCCGGGCCGATCTGGTGGCTCTCGGTAATTGATCGAGTTCAGGGCGAATCTCCGAAATGGTGACAAGTCGATTACCTTGCGCTGTGGTGGAAGATGGATGTGCTTGTACGTGTTGCCATGTAATCGTGTAATTTGCGGGGAGGTTGCGATGGTCCCTGAAGCTCGGGAACCGGGCCGGCCGATGGACGCGTACTCGCGGGTCGTGTCGTCCGTCGCGCGGGAGCTGGCGCCGCGGGTGGCCGGCGTACGGGTGCGCGACGGGCGCGGCCGCGAGGGTGCGGGCTCGGCGGTGGCGTTCACCGGAGACGGGTTCCTGTTGACGAACGCGCACGTCGTGGGGGGTGCGCGTGACGGTCAGGCCGAGTTCGCCGACGGTACGGATACGCCGTTCACGGTGGTCGGGGCCGACCGGTTGTCCGACCTGGCGGTGATCCGGGTCGCCGAGGGCACGCCGCCGCCCGCGGAGCTCGGCGACA
Source organism: Streptosporangiaceae bacterium (assembly GCA_036502625.1). GTDB lineage: Bacteria > Actinomycetota > Actinomycetes > Streptosporangiales > Streptosporangiaceae > DASXYG01. Next base: position 9,352 of record DASXYG010000072.1, on the reverse strand, counting down.
GCGACGAACTCGTGGTGGGGCAGTTGGTCGTGGCGGTGGGGAACCCGCTCGGCCTGGCGGGGTCGGTCACGGCCGGGGTGGTGAGCGGGCTGGGGAGGTCGCTCCCGGCGCGCGACGGTGAGGCCGTACGGCTGATCGAGGACGTGATCCAGACCGACGCCGCCCTGAACCCCGGCAACTCCGGCGGCGCGCTGGCCGACGCCGAGGCGCGGGTGGTCGGCGTCAACACGGCGGTCGCGGGCGTCGGGCTCGGCATGGCCGTCCCGATCAACGCGACCACCCGCCGGATCATCGCCGCGCTGATGCGCGACGGCCGCGTACGCCGCGCGTACCTGGGCCTGGTGACGTCCCCGGTCCCGGTACCGAGCTCGCTCCGCGACCGGGTGGGCGCCCGCCGCGCCCTCCGGGTGGTCGAGGTCATCCCGGCCAGCCCCGCGGCCCGCGCCGGCCTCCGCCGAGGCGACCTGGTGTTGACGGCCGGAGGCCACCCAGTGGTGGAGGCCCAAAGCCTCCAACGCGAGCTCTTCACGGAGGCGATAGGCACCCCGTTGCCCATCACGGTCATCCGCAACGGAGCCATGGTCGACGTAATAACAGAACCCACCGAACTAACCCGAACCCACTAACCTCCCGCCCCCGGTGCCGTCAGCGCTTCACCCCAACTCGCAGGGCCTCTGCCCTGTGCATGCGTGCTTCCCGGGCTCCTTACTCAGCGCGTCCCCAGCCCTCCACGCTCCCGGCTCATGTCTCCAGGGGCCGGGGCGCTCCCCTGCCCGGATCCGCCACGCCCGGCTCTGGCTCCGCGCCCCGGGCTCTCCCCCTGTCCCAGCCTCGCGCTCTAGCGCGACGCGAGGGGGACGCGAGGGGGGACGCGAGGGGGGACGCGAGGGGGACGCGAGGGGGGGTGCGAGGCGCGGGCCTGGGGGTTATGGGCCGGGGGGTGTGATGGGGAGGGAGCGGAGGAGGCCGCGTTCGGATTCGGCTACGTGGACTAGGGCGGCGGCTTGGGCTAGGAGGGGGTCGTGGGATTCCAAAGCCTGGTAGATGGATTCGTGTTGGGACATGATCTCGGAGCGGGCGCCTGACTCGATGTTCACGCGCCAGATGCGGGCGCGTACGGTCGGGGCGGACAGGCCGCCGATCACCGAGGCCAGGGAGCGGTTCCCGGTGGAGGCCATGACCTGGTCGTGGAAGCGGACATCGTGGACGAGGAGCTCCTCCGCGGTCTCGGCGGTGCGCATGGCCTCCAGGTGGCCGCGGAGCGCCGCCAGGTCCTCCGGGCCGATGCGCCGGGCGGCCAGCGCGGTCGCCGCGGGCTCCAGGAGCCGCCGCACCTCGAACACCTCGGGCAGCGTGTCGTCGCGGACCAGCTCCACGGCGAGGCCGATGCCCTCGAGGAGGAGGCTCGGCTCCAGGCTGGTGACGTACGTGCCGTCGCCGCGGCGTACGTCCAGCACCTGGGCGTGCGCGAGCGCGGTCACCGCCTCGCGCAGGGAGCTGCGCGACAGCCCGAGCTGCGCGGCGAGGTCCGGCTCGCGCGGCAGCTTCGCCCCCGGCGGGAGCGTGCCGTCCGCGATGAGCCCCCGCAGCCGCTCGATCGCCTCGGCCGTACGGCTCACGTACGGCTCACCCCGCCGGGCAGATCACGGCCGCGGCCGGGAAGGTCACGGGCGTGGCGGCGCGCCCCGCTCCGCAGAGGATCGCGGTGGGTCACGGCGGGTTCACCCCGCCGGGTAGAGGATCACGTGGACCTCCTGGGGGCCGTGGACGCCGCGGACCAGGATCATTTCTATGTCGCCCGTGCTGCTCGTGCCGGTGATCATGGACATGCCGGACGGGGTGGGGTTCAGGGCGGCCAGGACGTTGATGGCGTCGGGGTAGGCGTTGACCAGGCGGTCCTCCGGGACCACCGCGACGTGTACCGGGGGGACCAGGGACGTGCTGCGGGGGTGGGCGGCGTCGCTGGTCACGGCTAGGGAGCCGGTCTCGGCTACGGCGGCGCGGGCCGTGGAGACGCCCACCTCGGCGGTCCACGGGTCGTCCACGGTGCGGAGCCCGTCGGCGGCGCCGGACAGGACCGGGTCGTCGTCGACCACCACGGGACGGTCGCCGCACACCCGCCGCGCCTCCTCCAGCGCGGCCTCATGCGACACGGCGCGTACGGTCACGCCGCCGACCAGCTTCAGCGCGGCGGCGAACCGCTCCGCCAGGTCATCGTGTTCAGCGCTCACCGCGACCTCCCTCCGTACGGCCTCCGGCGTCCCCGGAGCGCCGCGCGAACCAGCGGCGGGCGTCTCCCGCGCGGCGCAGCGGTGGCAGCGCCCGCCCGCGCGCCCATCCGCGGCCCAGCGCGGACCGCCCGGCCAGCGCACGGACCAGCCCCGGCACCCGGGCCGCCACCCGCGCCCCGCGTACGGATATCCGGTACGCCGCCGGCCACGCCCAGAACCGGCTCCACAAAGACCACGCGACCCGGGGAGCGCGGCCGCCCCCCGCCTCATAGTCCGCCCGGAGGTCCACCAGCATGTCCGGTAGCGGGATCTGGACCGGGCACACGTCCGCGCACGCGCCGCACAGGGACGACAGGAACGGGAGGTCGGCGCCCTCCGAGCGGTCGCCGATCAGCGGGGTGAGGACCGCGCCGATCGGGCCCCCGTACACGGAGTCGTATCCGTGGCCGCCGCCGAGCGTACGGAACACCGGGCAGGCGATCTGGCAGGCTCCGCAGCGGATGCAGGCCAGGGCCTCCTCGTACCGGGTGCCCACGATGTCCGTGCGGCCGTTGTCGAGGATGACGAGGTGGAGCTCGTCGGGGCCGTCCGGCTCGCCGGGGCGCCGCGGGCCGGTGACCATCGACTGGTAGCCGGACACCTTCTGGCCGGTCGCGGCGTGGGACAGCAGGGGGACCAGCACCCCGAGGTCGGCCAGCCGCGGTACGACCTTCTCGACGGTCATCACCGCGACGTGGACCCGCGGCTGCGACGTCACCATGCGGCCGTTGCCCTCGTTGGTGACCAGCGTCAGCGTGCCGGTGTCGGCGCACGCGAAGTTCACGCCGGAGATGCCCATGTCGGCGCGGTGGAAGTCCTCGCGCAGGCGCCCGCGCGCGAACGCGGTCAGCTCCTCCGGCCGGCCGGGCAGCTCCTCCCCGGCCAGCTCGTTGAACATCTTGTGCACGTCTTCGCGGCTCTTGTGGATGGCCGGGCCGATGATGTGGCCGGGCCGCTCGTCGGCGAGCTGCACGATGTACTCGCCGAGGTCGGTCTCCACCACCTCGACGCCGCGCTCCTCCAAGTACGGCGTGAGCGCGATCTCCTCGGTGACCATCGACTTGGACTTCACCACGAGGCCGACGTCATGCGCGGCGGCGACCTCCCCGATGACCCGCCGCGCGTCCTCCGGCGTGGCCGCGCGGTGCACGTGGCCGCCGGCCGCCTCGACGCTGCGGGTGAGCTGCCCGAGGTATCCGTCGAGGTCGCGCAGGGTCTCGCGGCGGATCACGCTGGCCCGTTCGCGCAGCGCGGCCATGTGCGGCGGCCACTTGTCGTCGTTGCGCCGGTGGTTGGTGTCGATCAGCCGGTCGTTCGTGGCGCGCGCCTGCGGACGGGCCACGGCCTCCCGGGTGACCAGCGGCAGCGGGCGGCGGTGCGGCGGGGTGTCGGCCGCCGCCCATTCGGGCCGGTCGACCTGCACGTTGTCCCGGTTCCGCAGCGCCGCTGACCTGGGCGTTTCGGCGTTCACTCCTGCGCCCCCTCGACCGCGTCGGCGATCAGCTCCGCGATGTGCCTGGTGCGTACGGCGCCGCGGGTGTCCACGACGCGTGCGGTGAGGTGGGTGAGGCAGCCGGGGTCGGCGGACACCAGGAGCCCGGCGCCGCTGTCCGTGGCCGCGGCGATCTTCTGGTCGGCCAGGCCCACGGACACCTCGGGGAACTTCGCGGCGAACGTGCCGCCGAAGCCGCAGCACGTCTCGTGCTCGGCCATCTCCACCAGCCGCAGCCCGTCCACCCGGCCCAGCACCGTACGCGGCGCGGACCTCTCGCCGAGGCTGCGCAGCATGTGACAGGAGTCGTGGTACGTCACGGTGGCGTCGAGCCGCATCGGGAGGTCCGCGCCGTACGCCGCGACGAACTGCGACAGCTCGTACGTCCGCGCGGCCACCTCGCGTGCGCGCGCCGCCCACGTGCCGCCGAGCACCCGCGGGTACTGGTGGAACACCGTCGCGGTGCAGGACCCGGACGGGCTGACCACCGCGTCGTACGGCTCGAACACCTCGATCCAGTGGCGCATCAGGCGGCGCGCGGGGCCGGGGAAGCCGGAGTTCAGCGCGGGCTGGCCGCAGCACGTCTGCCCGGCGGGCAGCGCGACGTCCAGGCCCATCGCCTCCAGCACGCGGACCGTGGCGCGTACGGGGCCCGGCGCGGCCAGGTCCGCGATGCAGGACGCGAACACCGCGACGTTCCGCGGTGCCCGCGCCGGTTGTTCGTCAGGCACCTTCGACGGCCTCCTCGGTCTCGACCTCGGCGTATCCGTAGATCTCCCGGAAGATGAAGATCGCTGACAAGAGTCCCACCAGGGAGAAACACGCGGTCAGGAGGGTCGCGAAGCCCTGGCCGATCGCGTCGAAGATCAGCGGGAACAGCGTGATGCCGAGGAACGAGACGGCCTTCGTGAAGATGTAGGAGAAGCCGCTCGCCGTGCCCCGGTACGCCGGGGGCGCGACCACCGAGGCGACGGTCATCGCGTTGGAGGCGTCCCAGTAGTGGCCCCAGAGGTAGAAGCAGACCGCGATCGGCACCACGACGAGGTTGTGCGTGAGGATCGCGAGGCCGGTGACCGTCAGCGCGACGAACGTGATCGAGTAGCCGGTGATCGACAGGCCGCGCTGGCCGAGCTTCGGTGTGAGCTGCGGTCCGATGAAGCCGGCGACCGCGCCGATGCCGTAGATGATCAGGTTCGTGACGTTGGTCGCCAGCACGCCGGAGACGCCGACCAGGACGAACGTGATCGGTACGAAGAAGCCGAACGTGGCGTGCTCGGCGCCCTGGGCGAAGCAGGAGATCCACCCGAAGATCGTGGAGCGGAACGCCAGCGGCTTGGGGCGGATCTCCTTCAGGAACTGGCGCAGCTTCGGGTGCGGGATGTCGACGTCCTGGTCGGGCAGCCAGTCGAGCCGGTCGTCGTACATGCGCGCGGTGACCTGCTTGGCCTCGCGCCACTTGCCGCGCTGGACGAGCCAGACGGCCGTCTCGGGGAGGTCGCGGCGGAGGACGAAGAGGATCACCGCGGGCACCGCGCCGAAGCCGAGCACGATCCGCCACAGCAGGGTGTGGTCGACGCCCGCGAGCAGCAGGATCAGTGTCACGAGGATCGCGAGCACCGAGCCGAGGCCGAACATGCCCTGCCAGCGGTTGCCCATGATCTCGCGCTTGCCGCGCGGCATGGACTCCATGATGTACGTGTAGCCGTTGGCGATGTCGGTGCCGAGCGGGATGCCGAGCAGGAACCGGATCACCATCAGCGTGGCCATGTTCGGCGCGAAGCCCTGGGCCAGTCCGAGTACGACGAAGACGACCATCGTCGACAGGAACACGAACCTGCGGCCGATCTTGTCCGAGAGCCAGCCGCCGCCGAGCGCGCCGATGACGGCGCCGAGCTGCACACTCCCGGCGACGAGCCCGAGCATGAGCGCGGACGGTTTGAACTGGTCCTGCAGGAAGATCAGGATGAAGGAGATCGAGTACAGGTCCCATGCCTCGATGAGGATCGAGGAGATCATGAGCCAGCCGACCTTGTTGCCGCGCGGGCTGTACTTCTCGATCAGATAACCGGTGGTGCGTCTGATCAGCAGGTCGTTCTGGGTTGGCGCCATGGGGGGCCTCCCGGATGGGGGATTCGCGAAATGGGGGATGTTCGCGTACCTGGGAAACGGTCCATTGGTGCGTTGTGTTGTGCGGGAGCATAGACGTCCGGCCCGCGTTCGTCGATAGCGGATCATCCCGATACATCCGATGTCTTGACGCCTGGAGCCGCCTCCCGCACTGTAGAAGGCGACCCCCGACCCCAAACGAACCCCGCTTCCAGGCAAGACATCCGAGGTGTCGTCCCCGATCCCGCGTGGCCTCCGCTATTGCGGGGTCAATTACCGAGCGTCCGGTGCCCTTCATCCGGACGCTCGGAAAAGTGCTGGGTGAATTGCCCGCCGCCGTTCCTTGAGGAGATTCGCTGGTGCTCGACGGAGGAATGCCGTGCCGATGACGATCGCCTGCCTCAGCCCGATGGTCGAAACGATGCTGCGCGATCTCGCCGCCGCCGAGGACGTCGAATTGCGGCTCGTGCCGCCGGCGCCCGCGCCGGCGGAAATGCGCGAGATCTGCGCCGCCGCCGACATCGTGGTCAGCGACAACAAGCACCGCCACCCGGTCGGCCGCGACGAGCTCGCCGTCATGCGCCGCTGCCGGCTGCTCCAGCAGGCCGCGGTCGGGTTCGACGTCATCGACGAACATGCCGCCGCCGAGCTGGGCATCCCCGTCGCCAACGCCACCGGCTACAACCGGGAGTCGGTCGCCGACCTCGTCGTCATGGGCGCGATCGCGCTGCTGCGCAACGTGCCGGGCGGCGACCGCGACATCCGCGCCGGGCGCTGGATCGACTTCTCCCGGGAGGGCCGCGAGCTCGGCGCGATGACGGTCGGCATCATCGGCGTCGGCAACATCGGCACGGCCGTCGCGTCCCGCATGCGCGCGTTCGGCTGCCGTGTCATCTACCACGACGTCGCGGCGCGCGGCGTCTCCGGCGCCGAGCCCGTCTCGCAGGACGACCTGCTCGCACGCGCCGACGTCGTCACCGTGCACGTGCCGCTCGACGCGTCCACGCGCGGGCTCATCGGCGAGGACCAGTTCGCCCGGATGCGTCCGGGCACCGTGTTCGTGAACACCAGCCGCGGGCCCGTCGTCGACCAGGACGCCCTGGCCGGCGCGCTGCGGTCCGGCCGGCTGCGCGGCGCGTACCTCGACGTGTTCGCCGCCGAGCCCCTCCCGTCCGGGTCGCCGCTCCGGGAGATGGAGAATGTCTTGATGACGCCGCACGTGGGCGGTTTCACCCGCGAGGCGCTGGACCGGCTGCGCCACGCGGTGGAGATCAACATCCGCCGGGTACTGGCCGGGCAGGCGCCGCTGAACGTCGTGAACGGCACCGCATGGAACCAACAGGAGGTTGGATGACGTCGCTGCGCGAGACCCTCGACGCCGGCGTGAGCGCCGGCACCGGAACGATCGGCGGCTGGTGCGCGATCCCCAGTGTGTTCTCCGCCGAGCTGATGGGCCGCTGCGGCTTCGACTGGGTGTGCATCGACACCCAGCACGGGCTGATCGGGTACGACCAGCTCACCGGCATGATCCAGGGGCTGTCGATCACCGGTACGCCGGTGGTGGTGCGCGTGCCGTGGAACCAGCCCGACCACATCATGAAGGCGCTCGACGCGGGCGCGCAGGGCGTCATCGTGCCGATGGTGAACTCCGACGAGGACGCGCGGCGCGCCGTCGAGGCCGTCCGCTACCCGCCCGAGGGGTCGCGGAGCTGGGGCCCGATCCGCGCGTCGCTCGACGTCCCGGGCTATGCCCCGGAGCTCGCCAACGCCCGTACGATCCTCGTGCCCATGATCGAGACGCGCGAGGGCGTGGAGAACATGGACGACATCCTGTCCACGCCCGGTGTCGACGCCGCGTACATCGGGCCGTCCGACCTGGCGCTCGCGCACGGCATGACGCCCACGCTGAACGCCACCGAGCCGGCGCACGTCGAGCTGATCGAGTCGATCCTGCACGCCTGCCAGCGCCACGGCGTCATCCCCGGCATCCACACCGACGGCATCGACAACGCGATGCGCTGGCGCGAGATGGGCTTCCGCATGATGACCCTCGCGTCCGACGCCGTGCTCATGCGGCAGGCGGCGTCCGCGGCGGTGCACACGTTCAAGGACACCGCGTCCGCGCCGTCGGCCACCGGCTCGTACGCCTGAGGGGGACGCCATGCGCGAGCACGATCCGGCCGTCCTCCAGGCGCTGCGCGGCTACGACACCCCGACGATGGCCAACGCCATCGAGACGTTCGACGTACGCCCGCGCGACACCGGGTTCGCGTCGCACGAGGTGCGCTGCATGTTCCCCGACCTCCCGGTGATGGTCGGCTACGCCGCGACCGCCACGATGCGCGCCCGCGGCCCCGGGCAGGGCGACCCCGAGCCGCTGTGGCGCCACGTACAGGAGGTGCCGGGCCCGCGCGTCGTGGTCGTCCAGGACCTCGACGACCCGCCCGCGCACGGCGCCATGTGGGGTGAGGTCATGGCGACCACCTTCACCGCGCTCGGCTGCCTGGGCGTGGTGACCGACGGCTCCGTACGCGACCTGGACGAGGCCCACGCCATCGGCTTCCGCTTCTTCGCCCGCGGAGCCGGGGTCTCCCACGCGTACCAGCGCTCCGTGGACATCGGCGTCCCGGTCACGGTCGGGGGTTTGACGGTCGAGCCCGGCGACCTATTGCACGCCGACAAGCACGGCGTCCTGTTGATCCCCCACGATCTGGCGGCGTCCCTCCCAGAGGCGGCCGACAAGGTCATCGCCTCCGAACAACGCTTCCTCACCTGGGTCCGCTCCGCAGACTTCGACCCCACCCGCCTATCCGAGATCCGCCGCCTAACCCACTAGCCCCCGGCCGTCCGTAAGCCAACTCTCCCTCCGCGCCCGCCCTCTTTCCGCGCGCCGGTTCTCCGTACGCCCGGCCCTCCGCCACCCGGCTCTCCGTCCGCTGGTTCGCCGTCCGCCGCAACCTCTCTCCGCCACCCGGCTCTCCACACGCCCTGCCGCCTCCGTGCCGCGACCTCCCTCCGGGCGTTCCCCCCGCGCGACCGCCCTCCGCGCAACCTGATTCCGCCGTGCTCCCGTAGCCGCATCGCGGACTCCCGGCTGGGCGGCGGGGCTGTCTCTCAAGGCGGGGCCTGGGGGTTTCTGGGGACGGGGCTTGTCGCGAGGCGCAAAGGCCGCGCTGCCGCGCGACTGCCTTGCCGCGACCTTGGCTGTGCGTGTTCGGGGTTGGGCCGCGGGGCTGCTGCTCGTGGTTGGGCGTGCTCGTGGTGTTCCGGGGGAGACGTGGCTCAGGGGACAAAGGCCGCGCTGCGCGCGACTGCCTTCCCGCGACCTTGGCTGTGCGTTTTCTTTGCTGGGCCGCGGGCTGCCGCTCTTGGTTGGCGGGGGCTGGGTGTGTTCTGGGGCGTGCGGTGGTTCGGGGTGGGCTTGCCCCGGGGCGCAAAGGCCGCGCTGGCGCGCGACTGCTTTCCCGCGACCTTGGTTCTGCGT
>DASXYG010000071.1:0-1657 GCA_036502625.1 Streptosporangiaceae bacterium | reverse complement strand
TTCGGGAGTGACTCGACAACCGTGCCTTCAATCTCAATGGCGCCGTCTTTCTTGGGCATGTCCTCCGCGCTTCGCTTTGTGGTGATGGCCCGCGCCTGAGCGCGGTCTGGTCTGGCCGTACTGTGTTCTTCGCCGTACTGTGTTCTGCTCGCCCGTCCGGCCCGGCTCACGCCGTGCTGGCTTACGACAGCGGACGAGAAGACCGGAAGGGCATTCTTAGGCCGGTATCGTGGTCGCGTACGCGAACCCCCGAACGCCGGCCAGGCAGGACCCAGCAGATGGGCCGGAGACGAGTGTACTCGACCCCGCGCCCCGGCGCGAACCGTCCAGGTTATAAGACACCGCAGGGCGCTCCGCTATTCCCCGTGACGCTGCGAACGGCGCACTATCGCCCAGATCCACGGGAGCGCGATCAGCGCCCACCAGGGGAACCATGTGCCGCCGCCGACCACGGCGGCGACCGCCCAGATGGCGACCAGCGCGGACGTCACCGCCGCCCACACGCCCATGGCCACCGTCCCCGGGGTGAACCTAGCCGGGCCGTGGCCGCCCAGGTCGGTCGGCAGCAGCGACTGCCCGAGGTGCGGCGGAGCGCGCCGCAGCGAGGCGTCGGGCAGCTGGTACAGGTCGATGGCGGGCAGGTCCGCCAGCAGTTCGTCGAGTTCCCCTAGCGTCCTGGCCTCCAATGCGCGGTCCATGCGCTCACCGAACTCCTCCGCGGTCAGCCGGCCGGCGGCGTGGTGCTCGCGCAGCAGCGCTGCCACGCGGTCGCGATCCGCGTCCGAGGCGCGGATTCGCGGGTCACCGGGCACCGGGCACCCTCCTAGGTCGGCGGAACGCTTTCCGGGTCTTTCTCCTTCTTCCTAGTATCGCCGAGGCGTGTTTCCGTTATGCCCGGGTGCCCGGCGAATCCGGATTCACCGCCGTCTTCGGCCGTCAGCACCCAAGGTCCGTCGGGGGTGATCGCGACCGTGTGCTCGAAGTGCGCGGCCCGGCTCCCGTCGGCGGTGATCACCGTCCAGTCATCGTCGAGCAGGACGGTCTCCGCGCCGCCGAGCACCACCATCGGCTCGATGGCCAGCGCCATGCCCGGCCGCAGCCGCGGCCCGCGGCCGGCCCGCCCGTAGTTGGGCACCGGCGGGTCCATGTGCATCGCACTGCCGATGCCGTGGCCGGTGTACTCCTCGACCAGGCCGTACCGGCCGGATCGGTCGACGCTGGCCTGCACCGCGTGGGAGATGTCGCCGAGGCGGCGCCCGGTGCAGGCCTGGGCCAGTCCGTGCCACAGCGCGGTCTCGCACGCCTCGAGCAAGGCGGCGTCCGCAGCGGAGATGGTGCCCACGCCGACGGTGAGGGCCGCGTCGCCGTGCCACCCGCCGACGATGGCACCGCAGTCGATGGAGATGATGTCGCCGTCGGTTAGGCTCCGCCGCGGGCTCGGGATGCCGTGCACGATCTCCTCGTTCACCGACGTGCAGATCGTCGCCGGGTAGCCGTGATACCCCTTGAACGACGGGGTCGCGCCCGCGGTACGGATCTCGGCCTCGGCGATCGCGTCAAGCTCCGCGGTGGTGACGCCGGGCCGGACCGCGTCTGCGAGGACCCGCAGGGTCCGCGCGACCACAAGACCGGCCTCGCGCATCACCGCGATCTGCTC